>NZ_JBFAOX010000003.1:0-175327 GCF_040675435.1 Actinoplanes sp. NPDC049598
CAGCTGCCGCCCGTCACCCTCGGTCTTCTTCCGTGGACTCATAACGTTCGATGTCATCACTCACGGTGCCCATCCCGCCAGGTCTTCAGCCTGGCGTGTCGGGCCGGAAACACCTCTCGTGGCACAGTCCCATCCGCCCAACAGGCCCTCAGTCACGGGTGGATCCTTGCTCGCCTTGGCGACGAAGAGCAACGCGGGTAAGCCCTTGACTCGCTTTATTGCGGAGGTTCGGTTCGGCAGGGTCGGGCACCATTGGCCGTATGGGGTCGGTTGCGTTGTTTCATTCGGTTTATGGGCTTCGGCCGGCGGTCCTGGGGGCGGCGGAGCGGCTGCGGACGCTGGGGCACGAGGTGGTCGCGCCGGACCTCTATGGGCTGCCGGCGGTGGGGACCGTGGAGGAAGGGTTCGCGCTGGCCGGCAAGGTGGGATGGGAGGCCGTTGTCGGGCGGGGGCGGGAGGCCGTACGGGCTCTGCCGCCGGAGGCGGTTCTGATGGGGTTCTCCATGGGGGCGGGGGTGGTGGAGGCGCTGCTGCCGGAGCGGCCGCACACCAATGGGGTGGTGATGGTCGCGGCGGCGGGCGGTGTCGATCACGCGCGGGAGGGGCTGCGGGCTCAGCTGCACGTGGCGGATCCGGATCCGGAGTTCGTGCCGGCGGCGGCGGTGGGGCGGTGGATCGACGGGATGGCCCGGGCGGGGGCGGTCTTCGAGGTCTACCGGTATCCGGGGGTGGGGCATCTCTGGGTCGATGAGGGGCTCGCGGACTACGACTGTCCGGCGGCGGACCGGATGTGGCAGCGGTGTGCGGAGTTCCTTCGGCTGTCCTGAGGGAGACCCGCGTCACTGCACAAACTAAAAGTTTGCAGAGGCTGCAAGTTCGGCCCTAGCCTTCGGCTGTGCTCAATCGCCGGGACCGTAAGAAGCTGCAGACCAGGGCGGCGCTGATGAGCGCGGCCCTGCGGCTGGCCGAGGAGCGCGGGCTCGACCACGTGACCGTGGAGGAGATCAGCGAGGCGGCGGACGTGTCGCCGCGGACGTTCTTCAACTACTTCGCGACCAAGGATGACGCGATCATCGGGGAGCCGGTGGCCGACGGGCCGTCGGTGTGCGATCGGCTGCTCGCCGTGCCGGCCGAGGTGCCGCTGGTCGCGGCGGTGCTGACGGCGCTGGTCCCGGAGATCGAGCAGATCCAGGCCGACCGCGACATCTGGCTGCTCCGGATGCGCGTCATCAAGGACAACTCCGCGCTGCTGCCGATCCTCGTCGCCAAGGGCGCCATCGCCGAGCAGGAGTGGGCGGGCGCGATCGCGACCCGGCTCGGCCTGCCCGCGGGCGGCTACTTCCCGCTGCTCGCGGCGACGCTGACCGGCACGGCCGTCCGCGCCGCGATGATGCGCTGGGCCGACCGGAGCGATGACAACCCCGGCGACCAGAACCTCCTCGAGCTCGTCCGCGAGGCCTTCGGTGTGCTGGCCGAAGGCCTGAACACCCCCATCAAGAAAGGCGACTGATGACAGTCACCACCCCGGCCGAGGTCAACGGCCGGATGTCGCGCGGCGAGGTCGTGCAGGCGCTGTCCGGCCTGATGCTCGGCATGTTCGTGGCCATCCTGGCCTCGACCGTCGTCTCCAACGCGCTCCCCCGGATCATCGCCGACCTCGGCGGCAGCCAGTCCGTCTACACGTGGATCGTCACCACCGAGCTGCTGGCGATGACCGCCACCGTCCCGCTCTGGGGCAAGCTGGCCGACCTCTACAGCAAGAAGCTGCTGGTGCAGCTCTCGCTGCTGCTCTTCGTGGCCGGTTCGCTGATCGCCGGCTTCACCCCCGACGTGGGTGTCCTGATCGTCAGCCGGGCCGTGCAGGGCATCGGCGCCGGCGGCATGACCGCGCTGGCCACGATCGTGATGGCCTCGATCATCCCGCCGCGGGAGCTGGGCCGGTACTCGGGCATCTTCGGCGCCGTGTTCGGTGTCGCCACCATCGCCGGGCCGCTGATCGGCGGGGTCATGGTGGACACGTCCTGGCTGGGCTGGCGCTGGTGCTTCTTCATCGGCGTGCCGTTCTCGATCGCCGCCATCTTCCTGCTGCAGAAGACGCTGCACCTGCCGACGTCGCGCCGCGAGGTGAAGATCGACTGGCTGGGCGCCGGGCTGATCACGGCCGGTGTGAGCACCCTGCTGATCTGGTCCACGCTGGCCGGTCAGCACTTCGACTGGGCCTCGTGGGAGACCGCGGTCTTCGTCGCCGGCGGCGTCGTCCTGCTGGCTTTGGCCGTGTGGGCCGAGTCGAAGGCGCCGGAGCCGGTGGTGCCGCTGAAGATCTTCCGGAACCGCACGGTCACCCTGACCATCGTGGCCAGCGTGCTCGTCGGCGTGGCCATGTTCGGCGGCACGGTCTTCCTGTCGCAGTACTTCCAGGTCGCGCTCGGTAAGTCCCCGACGGTGGCCGGCCTGATGAGCCTCCCGATGATTTTCGGTCTGCTGGTCTCCTCGACGGTGGCCGGAGCGCTCATCACGAAATTCGGCAAGTGGAAGATGTACCTGGTCGTCGGCGCGATCGTGATGACGGTGGGCATGCTGCTGCTGAGCACGATCGACGCGCACACCAGCGTGCTGATGCTCTCGGTCTACATGGCGGTGCTCGGCATCGGGGTCGGCATGCTCATGCAGAACCTGGTGCTGGCCGCCCAGAACGACGTGCCCGCGGCCGAGCTGGGCGCGGCCACCTCGGCCCTGACGTTCTTCCGCAGCATGGGCGGCGCGATCGGTGTCAGCGCCCTCGGCGCGGTGCTGGCGAGCCGGGTGACGTCGCTGTTCACCGAGAAGTTGGGCGCGGCCGCCACCGCCGGCGGGTCGGCCGAGGTGCCGGACGTGAGCACGCTGCCGCCGCAGGTCCTGTCCGTGGTCAAGGACATCTACGGCACCGCCACCTCCGACCTGTTCCTGGTCGCGGCCCCGATCGCCTTCCTGGCGATCGTCGCGGTGGTCTTCATCAAGGAGAAGCCGCTGTCCACGCTGAGCGGTGACGAGCGCCGCGCTCAGGAGGAAGCGGCCGCACTGTCGATCCACTGACGTCTCACCGGGGTGGGTACATGATGATGCCCACCCCGGCCAGGCACACGGCGGCGCCGATCAGGTCGTACCGGTCGGGCCGGAAGCCGTCGACCAGCATTCCCCAGGCCAGCGAGCCGGCCACGAAGACCCCGCCGTACGCGGCGAGGATGCGCCCGAAGTTCGCGTCGGGCTGCAGGGTGGCCACGAAGCCGTACGCCCCGAGCGCGACCACACCGGCGCCCACGAAGAGCAGACCCCGGTGCTCGCGGATGCCCTGCCAGACGAGCCAGGCGCCGCCGATCTCGGCCACCGCGGCCAGCAGGAACAGGGCGATCGAGCGCAGGACAATCATGCGCTCGATCTAAGCAAAGAAGATCAGGACGGCCGGAGACCCACCGACGTCCGCGGCGACGGCGGCTCCGCGCAGCCCAGGAGCCCGACCAGCCCGGACACCCAGAGCTGGCGGTACACCGTGGGGCTGGGGTGGCTCACGACCAGCTTGACCCCGCTGGCGGCGGCCGTGTGGAAGCAGGCGACCAGGATGCCGATGCCGATGCTGTCGATCAACATGACCCGCTGCAGGTCGAGACAGATCTTGCCCGGCGTGGAGCTGGTCAGCACGTCGTTGACGGCGTCCCGCATCACGTGGGCGTTGTCCAGGTCGATCTCCCCGCTGGGCGCGATCTCGACGGTGCCGTCGGCCAGCTGACGGGTGGTGATCGGCAGATACACGGCTGCCCTCTTCCTGGCGTCGAGCGGGGCCGACGCCGACTTGCCGCACGAAGGACGCACACGCTCGACCCGTTGAAAATAACTGTCTCGGTGTCGTCGGGCACCTCGCCCGGTGCCGCTCTCCGACCGCGTTCCTACAACAATCCGCTGGTCTGCAAGTTACGCCACGTAGGCGCGGAACGCCAGAGTAGTTCATATGGCCTGAATGTGCTGGAACGGTCAGCGCGTGGCGGGAACGTTGACGTTCCACGTGCGGGGGCCGAATACTCACCGTATGCGATGGAGCGCGTCTCGGTATGGCTGACGTCTTTCCGGGGTCCGCCCAGGCATCTTCGGGGGCGGCGGACGTCGTCCATCTCACCAGCGTGGATATCGATCAAGCCCGTACGGTGCTAAATCGGTTCTACTACCCCGTGGCCGTCGGCATGCCCGAGGGTGCGGGCACTTTCGGTCTCGGGATGGAACTGATCCAACTCGGACCGCTGACGGTCGGCCAGCTCAGTTTCGCGACCGCCGTGACCCTGCTCGTGGCCGAGCTCGACGCGTACCACGTCAGCATGCCGACCAGCGGGCGGCTGCACGCCCGGCACGCCGGCCGGGAGATCGTGGCCACCCCGTCGACCGGCGTGGTCTTCGGTCCCGGCAGCCCGGTCTACACCTCCCGCGAGGCCAACTCGGCCGAGCTCGCGGTCAAGATCGAGCGCAAGGCGCTGGAGGAGGAGCTGGCCGGTCTGCTGGGTCGCCCGATCGAGGGACCGATCGACCTGCCGCCGGAGATCGACCTGTCGAGCGGGCCCGGGCACAGCTGGAGCCGGCTGGTGCGCCTGCTGCGGGACGAGCTCGAGTTCGGCCAGAGCCTGTTCTACCAGCCGATCATCGCCGAGCAGCTGCGCAGCGCGGTGCTCAGCGGCCTGCTGCTGAGCATGCCGCACCGCTACCACCGGGAACTGACCGGCCCGGCCACACCGGGACCGCCGCGCGCCATCCGGCGGGTGGTGGAGGCGATCCAGGGCGAGCCCGAGCGCGCGTTCACGGTGACCGACCTGGCCCGGATAGCGGGGATGAGCGTGCGCTCGCTGCAGGACGGCTTCCGGCGCCACGTCGGGGTGGCCCCGATGAGCTACCTCCAGCAGGTCCGGCTCGACCGGGCGCGTGAGGCGCTGCGGCGGGCCGATCCGCTGCGGGTGACGGTGGCCGCGGTCGCCCACCGCTGGGGCTTCGCGCACCTGGGCCGGTTCGCCTCGGCCTACCGCGGCAAGTTCGGCGAGTCGCCCTCGGAGACCCTGCGGTCGTAAGGGTTACTCCCCCGGGTCGCAGCGCCGGGGCTGGGGCACCTCATTGGGCGCGCGCCGGGTGCTCGGAGCAACCCCGAACAGGTGACCGCGCGGGGGCGCCCACTCGCGCCACGGGCCCAGCCGCGGCGGCACCGAGGCCAGCTCGCCGTCGCCCGCGCCGCGCTGCTCGCGCAGATAGGCCACCACCCGGGCCGCCGCCTGGCCGCCGTCCTCGGCCAGGCCGAGCAGCAGGCGGCGAGCGTCGTCCGCCGCCGGATCGTCCGCGTCGAGGCCGGGTATGTCGGCCGCCGAGCGGCGCAGCAGCGCCACCAGGCCGGCCAGGGCCTGCATCACGTCACACGCGTCCCGCTCGGCATCGGACAGGCTGGTCACGTCGCGCTCCCCCTTACCGCACCCGTCGGATCACCACCGACCGGCGCATGCCCACACCGGCGGTCCGTTAACGGGCGCCAAGGCGAAAATGTATTCGGCCCGCTACTAAGCGTCCATCCGTAACGCGCAGGCCCTGTCCAGTTAGCGCTCAGTTTGACCGCCGTCGGCATGATCGTCCGATTCCACCCCATGGTCGAGAAGCCATCCGACGGGGTAAGAACCGATTGAGCATCCCTGGGAGGACACCATGACCGACGAGATCCGCCAGCCGCTGGAGGAGACGCAGGAGGTCGCGGACGCCGTCGAGGACGACGTCGCGGTCGACGCGTTCATCACCGGCGGCGGCGCCGACAGCGACACCCCCGAGTTCCTCGAGCCCGGCCAGGAGCCGAACGTGCGCACCGGGGCCGACCAGCCCTGGGACCCGGAGGACCTGGCCGTGGCCGAGGGCAAGGACCCGACGCCCGAGAACGTCGAGAAGGCCCGCGAGGAGCTGGAGCGGGACGGCGCCGCCGCCATCGAGCGCACCGTCCCGTAAAGCTGTCCGGCTAGAGCGTGACGTCGCCGATCGGCGTCGTGGTCGGCGCGGTCGAGCCCTTCGGCGGCTCGACCGTGACCGCGACCCCGGTCACCCCGGCCAGGCCCTCGACCAGCTGCACCGTGGCCGCCTGGCCGGGCTCCAGCACGCCCGCCGAAGCCGGCGCGGTGTTCGGCCGCAGCGTCCACAGCTGGTAGACCTTGCCGTCCGGGGCCGAGCCGTCGGCGGCCAGCATCACCACGCCGGCGCCGTACATCCCGGACGACGCCACCGTGAGCCGGCCGCCGGTGGTCAGCGCCTCCTCCCGGACGGTGAGGTCGGGCGCGGTCAGGATGGCCCGCACCCGGGCCTCGCCGGCCCGCGCGGCCTCGGCCGTCGCGCGCTCCGTACGTACGCGCTGGTCCTGGACCTCGTAGGCCACCGCGCCGGCCCCGGCCACGGCGACCACGACGGCGGCCGCGGCAGTCAGGCGCCGCCAGCGGAAAGCGGTGGGCGGTTTCTCGGCGACCGGCGGCAGCTGACGCGTACGCCCGATCTCGGCCAGGACGTTCTCCCGCAGCCGCGGCGGCGGAACCGACCAAGTCGCGCCGCCCAGGCGGGCCGTCGCCTCACGCAGCTCGTCGACCTCGGCCCGGCACTCGGCGCACTCCCGCAGATGCCGGTCGAAGGCCGCCCGCTCGAGGTCGTCGACCGCGTCCAGCACGTACGGGCCGAGCAAGGTGTGAATCTCCGTGGTCATGCCGTGGCCCCCGTCGCGATGCAGTCGCGGAGGCGGATCAGCCCGTCCCGCATCCGGGTCTTGATGGTCGGCAGCGGCGCGTCCAGCAGCTCGGCCACCTGCGGATAGGAATGGCCCTGGTAGTACGCGAGGGTGACCGCCTGCCGCTGCAGGGTGGTCAGACCCTCCAGGCAACGTCGCACCTGCTGGCGCTCGAGCCGCCCGGAGACCTCGTCGGCCACCACGTCGTACGGCGTGTCGACCGACGCCGCGCCGATCCGGGCGTTCCGCTCGGTGGCCGCCTGCTCGGACCGGACCCGGTCGACCGCCCGGCGGTGGGCGATCGTGAAGATCCACGACGTCGCCGACCCGCGCCCGGCGTCGAACCGCGCGGCCGTCCGCCAGACCTCGACCAGCACCTCCTGCGCCACCTCCTCGGCCTGCGCCGGATCACGCACCACGCGCCGGATCAGACCGTAGACCCGGGGCGAGACGATGTCGTACAGCTGCCCGAAGGCCCGCTCGTCACCGCGGGCCACGACCCGCAGCAGCTCGCCCACGTCGACCGGGGCCTGAGGATCGGGCACCGCCGAGAGATGCTCGGACCGGCGCCCGACGCCGCGCTCCGCCATGGGATCCGCCTTCCGCTGTACGGCCATTCAACGCTCATTCGGAGCGGACGGGCCGCCGGATGGGCCATCGCGGCGAGAATTTCCCTACAACCTCCGGGCGGCGGTCCCCGTCTATGGATGGACAAGGGAGCGGGGATGACTGACGAATCGGACGCCGGTTACCTGGATTACGTGCACGGGCGGATACCCGCCCTGCGCCGGGTCGCCTTCCTGCTGAGCGGGAGCTCGGACGAGGCCGACGATCTGGTGCAAGAGACCATCACCAAGCTGTACGCCCAGTGGTCGCGCATCTCGCGGGTGGAGCACGTCGACTCGTACGTGCACACCATGCTCGTGCGCGCCTTTCTCGACGAGAAGCGCCGCGGGTGGTGGCGGGTCAACCTGCGCGGCGCGCCCCCGGAGCCACCGGCCGCGCCGCCCGGGACGAGCGAGGAACGGACCGTGCTGCGGGCCGCCCTGCGCCGGGTGCCCGCCCGCCAGCAGGCCGTGCTGGTGCTGCGCTTCCTCTGCGATCAATCGGTCGCCGACGTGGCGCAGATCCTCGGATGCTCCGAGGGAACCGTCAAGAGCCAGACGTCGCACGGGCTCAACGCCCTGCGCCGGATCCTCGGCGATCGCGTGGGAGGTGCCCTGTGAGGGACGAAGAGTACGGCGCCCTGCTGCTGCGGCCGCTGGACGGCGAACCGGACGCGCCGTCGAAGATCGACGTGGCCAAGGCCATGCGCGACGGGCGGCACCGCCGCGGCCGCCGGTGGTGGGCCGGCGGGTCCGCCCTGGTCGCGGCCGTCGCCGCGGCGTCCGTCGGCGGGGTGCTGGCCACCGGCGGGGGCACCCCACCGAAGCCGAAGGTGCTGCCGCCCGATCCGCCGATGCCCGGCGCCTGCGTGCCCGCCATGCTGCCGATCGGCGGCCACCCCGACGCCAACCTGACCGCCGGCGACCCGAGCGGCACCTGGCACGCCGGGGTCTCGGAGCCCAACTACCACGAGCCGCCGGTGTTCAACTCGCTGCTGATCTGGCGGGGCGGGCAGCTGGTGACCGACGCCAAGGCGCCGGCCTCGAGCTTCGGCGTCCGCGACATCAACGGCGCCGGTGTGGCCGTCGGTTTCAGCGACACCGGGGCCAACCAGCCCTTCGCGTACCGGAACGGCTCGTTCCACAAGCTGGCCGGCGGCGCCGGTGAGCCGGTCGCGATCAACGACGCCGGGGTGATCGTGGGGAACGTCGGCCCGACCGAGAACGAGACCCGTCCCGTGCGCTGGCGTTCACTCACGGCGCCGGCCGAACCCCTGCCGCTCCCGGCCGGCGTGCGGCCGGGCGAGGTCAGGGTCCGTGACATCGCCGAGGACGGGAGCATCGTCGCCGAGATCGGCCGGGGCGGATATCTGTGGTCGCCCGACGGCACCGGTCGATTCCTCAAGCCGCCGAAGGGGCATTACCCGGCGCCGTCGATGAGCCCGATCCCCCTGCCCTCGGGAATGCCGTCGGTCGAGGCCCGTCTGCCCTTCCCGGACACGTCCTCGGCGGGCGTCGACCCCCAGTTCACGCCGCTGACCTTCGCCCGCGGCTGGATCTACGGTCACCTGCTCTCGGAGTCGTCGATCACGCTCCCCTACCGGTACGACCCGCGCAGCGACACCTGGCAGCGGCTCGGCGACGCCTCGACGCAGGCGGACCTCAGCGGCAACGGGATGTTCGCGGGCGACCGGACGGCCGCCTACGTGGGGCGGGCGCTGCTCACGCTACCTCTGCCGCCCGAGGCGGCGTCGCCGAAGGAAGGCGAGAACTGGATGAGCCTCACCAGCATCGGCGACGACGCGCGGACGGTCGGCGGCAGCATGATCAGCGGCCGGGCCGATCCGAGTCACCGGGACAGGCCGGTCATCTGGCGCTGTCGATAGCGACCGTCCGGCCCGTGGCGGCCGCCTCCTGAGCCGCGGCCAGGACGGCGGTCACCTCGGCGCCGAAGCGGACGTCGAGGTCGACCGCGGGGCCGCCGCCGGCCGCGGCGATCAGCTTGCCGAGGCCCCGCTTCAGGGCGTCGACCGGCGACCACGGGGCCGAGGGCACGACGCGGACCCCGGCCGAGCCGGAGAAGACGGCCTCCTCGCGCTCGGCCGCCCCGGGCGCGTCCAGCGAGAGGACGAGCGAGCTGATCGGCCCGCCCGCGTGGCGCAGCAGCAGGTGGGTCATGTCGGGGTCACCGGTCATCGCGGCCACCTCGGTCACCGGGCCCAGAATGGGCAGGGCCAGCGCCAGCGCGTGCGGGCCGACGTCCCACAGGCCGCCGCTCTCCTTGCGCCACGGCGACGCGCCGAACGGGTTGTCCTCGGTGAAGATGCGGCCGAGGTGGACGACCCGGCCCTCGACCCAGCCGCCGTCGGCCACCGCGCCGGCCACGAATTCCTCGATCTCCGGGAAGAGCCGGCGGGTGAAGAAGACCAGCGACGCCAGCCCGCGCGCGGCGACCTCGTCGGCGATGGCCGTCGCCTCCGAGGAGGTGAACGCGACCGGCTTGTCGAGCACCAGGTGCTTGCCGGCCTGGGCGGCGCGCAGCGCCAGCGGCGCCTGCACGTCCGGCGGCAGCGCGATGGCCACGGCGTCGACGTCGGCCAGCAGATCGTCCACTTCGGCGTACGCCTTCGCGCCGTGTTCGGCCGCCAGCTCACTTGCCTTGTCGGAATTGCGCCCCCAGACCCCGACAAACTCGACATCAGTGTGTGCGGCGAGCGCGGGTGCGTGCGCCAGGTGTGCCCATGGTCCCGTACCGAAAAGTCCGAAGCGCATCGGAAGTTGCCTGCCTCTCTCGTGGCCCAGCCGCAAGCTATCAGGCGACCTTCGATCAGTACGCTGTGCCGGTGAACGGTCCCCTTTCGGTGGCGACGATCATCGCCGCTCTGGTGCTGGCGGCATGGTTCCTGCTCCGCGCGGCGCTCAACCGCGCGCCCAGCAACGTCGACCTCTGGGCCACGCTGGCCCTCAGCGCGCTGGTCGCGGTGCTCGTGATCGTCGCGGTGGTGAGCCTTTTCGACGGCTCCCGGCCGAGCGACACGCCCACCTTCGCCGGCTACCTGATCACCACGATCGCCTTCGGGCCGGTCGCGTTCTATCTGGCCCGGCTGGAGCCGACGCGGTGGGGCAGCCTCATCCTCGGCGTCGCCTGCCTGGTGCTGCCTGTTCTCGTGCTGCGCCTGCAGCAGATCGCGGAGGTGACCGTCGGTGCCTGAGAAAACGTCCACCCGCCCCCAGGATGCCGCCCTCGGCACCGGCCTCGGCCGGGTGCTGCTGCTGGTGTACGGCATCTTCGCGCTCTCGGCCAGCGCCCGCGCCCTGGTGCAGATCTCCACGCACTTCAAGGAGGCCCCGCTGGCCTACCTGCTGTCGGCCTTCGCCGGCCTGGTCTACATCTCGGCCACCGTGGGCCTGGCGATCGGGGGCGCCCGGGGCCGGCTGATCGCGCTCGTCAGCTGCAGCATCGAGCTGGTCGGCGTGCTCGTGGTGGGCACGCTGAGCATCGCCGACGCCGTCGCGTTCCCGGACGACACCGTGTGGTCGCACTACGGCAGCGGCTACGGCTACGTCCCGCTGGTGCTGCCGTTCGTCGGCCTCTGGTGGATCTGGCGGCACCGGCCTACGACGACGCCTCGATGACGTGCGGGACGAAATAACACCGGTCCTTCGTCACGAGCCCGTCGTCGCCGAGCCCCTCGCGGATGCCCATGCCGGCCGGTTCCCCGTCGATCAGCCACGAGCCGATCACCGGGTGGACCGTGCCCTCCAGCCCGTCGAAGGACGGCAGCTCGCACAGTTGCTGGACGACGTAGCGCCCGTCCACGCCGTACTCCGACGGGTTCTCGCTGATGGTGACCCCGTCGCGGACCAGCGTGACCGACCCCCCCTCGCGGCCCCAGACCGGTTTCTTGGCGTAGCTGGTCAGCGTCTTCGCCTTCGAGGAGTCGGCGAAGTACGCCGGGAGCAGGTACTTGCTCCGCTCGGGGTCGTCGCCGAACAGCTTCCACAGCACCGGCAGGATCGCCTTGTTGCCGAGCAGGGCGGCCGTGTAGGGCGGCTCGATCCAGACCGTGCCGTGCTTGGTGGGGTCGGCCATGTTCCGGAAGAAGGCCTTGCCGCCCTCCTCGGTCCAGAACCACTCCCACGGGTAGAGCATGAAGATGATGTCGATCGGCTCGGCTTTGTGCTCCTGGCCCGGTGAGGGCACGAAGACCACCCGGTCGCCGGCCACGTCCCAGCCGATCTGGCTCATCGCGATCAGCTCGACCGGATAGCCGGCCTCCTCGGCCGTCGCCATCAGGTAGGCGACGTTCATCCGGTCCTCGCCCGAGGTCTCGGACGTCTCGTAGGCGAAGAAGATCTTCGGCTTCTCCGGCAGCCACGTCCGGGCCTCGCGGAGCTTGTTGATGTTGCGGCGCCAGGCGCCCGGGTCGCCCGCCTCGCCCGGGGTGGCGGGCCAGCCGACCAGGCGGTCGTGGATCGAGTTCCACTGCCGCCACTCGTGCTGGGTGACGCCGGTCTGGTCCATCCAGTGCCACTGGATGACCGAGCTCTCGACCAGCGCGGTCGGCGTCTGCGCGTTGAACTCGAGCAGCTTGGGCGTGCTGCCGGCGCCGTTGTACCAGAGGTCGAAACGGCCGTAGACGCTCGGCGAGTAGTCCGGCGTCTCCATCGGCAGGCGCATGTCCGGGTCTTTGTCGTAGTGCGTCCACGTCTCGGCGTCGCCGTCGAACCAGGTCCGGATGATCTGCTCGTGGGCGAACTCGGGCACGCCGATCTTGGCCATGAAGCAGGTCTCGGGGTTGCAGACCGAGGTGAAGTAGCCCTCTTTGCGGCCCTGCACGGTGTGCCGCGGGCACTGCCGGACGATCCAGTCGCCGGCTTCCAGGCACATCGCGTGCAGGGTCGTGGTGGCCGCCTCGAGCTCCTCGATCTCGGCCGCCGTGAAGTCGTAGTACGGACCCTCCTGCCAGTACGAGATCATCGTCCCGTCCGGCAGCTCGGTGTCGTTGTACGTCAGACCGAGGCTGAAGTTGGTGAGCTGCCAGCCCTCGCGGACCGGGCCGTACGGAACTCGGCGCACGCTCAGCCGCCCGACTTGCCGGACGAGGAGCCCCGGGCCGCGCCGCCCTTGCCGACCACGCTGGTCTTCACGGTGCCGTTGCCGATCTTGCCGGTGGCCGGTAGTCCGAACGACTGCCGGGCCGCCCGGTCGTTGTAGGCGAACTTGTTGCCGCCCGCGGGCAGCCGGTAACCGACCGGGTAGCCGGACCGGTACCCCGACGAGTACCAGATGAAGAAGGGCAACGCGCTGCCGCCGCTGTACGAACGGTTGACGTCGTCGTCGCAGTTGTCCTCGTCGACGACGACACCGTTGGCGTCGGCGCAGTAGAAGCCCGCGTCCTGGTAGTCGTCGTCGTTGTCGCACGCCGCCGCGCCGCCCGCCGCCAGAAGCAGGAAGGTGCTCGTCAGCGAGACGCTGCGGGAAGCCATGCGCCGTTTCATAGTTCCTTTGTAACGCCTCTCAGCAATGATCTCTACGCGCGCGGCCCACCGGCGACGTAGATGACCTGGCCCGAGACGAACCCCGCGCCCTCACTGACGAGGAAGGATACGGTGTTCGCGACGTCTTCGGGGCGTCCGGCCCGGCCCACCGGGATCTGAGCGACCGCGGCCTTCTCGAACTGGGCGAAATCGACGCCGACCCGGGCCGCGGTGGCCGCGGTCATGTCGGTGACGATGAAGCCCGGCGCCACCGCGTTGGCGGTGATGCCGAACCGGCCCAGCTCGATGGCCAGGGTCTTGGTGAAGCCCTGCAGGCCGGCCTTGGCCGCGGCGTAGTTGGCCTGGCCGCGGTTGCCGAGGGCGGAGGTGCTGGAGAGGCTGACGATGCGGCCCCAGCCGGCGTCGACCATGTGCTTCTGCACGGCCCGGCTGAACAGGAAGGCGCCGCGCAGGTGGACCGCCATCACGGTCTCCCAGTCGTCGTCGGTCATCTTGAACAGCAGGTTGTCGCGCAGCACGCCGGCGTTGTTGACCAGCACGGTCGGCGCGCCGAGCTCGGCCGAGACCTTCTCGACGGCCGCCGTGACCTGGGCCGGGTCGCTGACGTCGGCCCCCACCGCGAGGGCGGTGCCGCCGGCGTCGTGGATGGCGGTCACCGTGTTGGCACAGGCGCCCTCGTCGAGGTCGACCACGGCCACGGCCAGGCCGTCGGCGGCGAGCCGGCGGGCGGTCGCCTCGCCGATGCCGCGGGCGGCGCCGGTGACGATGGCGGTACGGGTGGGAGCGGACTGCGACATACGGCCTCCTCTATTTGCACTAAGAGTGCACTTTAACGCCCGTCAGACGGTTCGGCGGAGTCGGATCCAGCGGTATCCGTACCCGGCCACGTCGACCTTGTCACACTCGCCCAGGTCCGGGTATTCCTGATCGGCCAGCACGTCGTTCGGCATCTCGGCCTCCGGGTACAGCGTGCTGAGGTCCACGGTCGCCGCCTCCGGGCCGAGGTTGTGCACGAAGACCATCGTGCCGGTGCCGTCGTCGGCCCGGTGCACCAGCACATTGGTGGGCACGGGGACGTCGACGTGCTTGGAGGAGCCGGCGCCGACCTCGGGGGCCTCGCGCAGCGTCCGGATCATCCGCTCGAACCAGGACAGCAGCGAGTTCGGGTTGTGCCGCTGGAGGGTGACGTTGACCTTCTCGTAGCCGAAGTCGCCGCCCGAGATGACCGGGCGCAGCAGATCCTTCGGGGCGGCCTTGGAGAACCCGCCGTTGGGCAGGCCGGACCACTGCATCGGGGTACGGATCGAGTCGCGGCCCTCGAGCGTGAGGTCCTCGCCCATGCCGATCTCCTCGCCGTAGCGCAGCACCGGGGTGCCGCGCAGGCTGAACTGCAGGGCGTAGGCGAGCTCCAGGCGCCGCCGGTCGTTGCCGAGCATCGGGGCCAGCCGCCGCCGGATGCCCCGGCCGTAGAGCTGCATGCTCTCGTCCGGCCCGAACCGCTCGAACACCTCGTTGCGCTGCTCGGCGGTGAGCCGCGACAGGTCGATCTCGTCGTGGTTGCGCAGGAAGGTGGCCCACTGGCCGCCCTCCGGCAGCTGCGGGGTGTCCCGCAGGCCGTCGATGATCGGCTCGGCGCTCTCCCGGGCCAGGGCCAGGATCATCCGGGTGTTGAGCATGAAGTCGAACAGCATGTGGATGCGGTTGGCCGAGCCGCCGGTGTCACCGAAGTAGCGCTTGAGCTCGTCGGGCTCCACGTTGGCCTCGGCCAGCAGGACCGCGTCGCCCTTGCGCCACTGCACGTACTGCCGCAGCTCGGTGATGAAGTCCATGTCCTTGGGCGAGTTCGGGTTGCCGGGCTGGGTCTCCTCGATGATGAACGGCACCGCGTCCATCCGGAACCCGGCCACGCCCAGCTGCAGCCAGAACGCGCAGATCTTCTTGATCTCCTCGCGGACCTCGGGATTGTTGATGTTGAGGTCCGGCTGGAACTTGTAGAAGCGGTGGTAGTACCAGCGCTTCGCCGTCCGGTCGTACGTCCAGGTCTCGTCCTGTTCCCCGGGAAAGACCATGCCCTGCTTGCGGTCCGCCGGCTCGGTGTCGGACCAGACATACCAGTCGCGGTACGGAGAATCGGGTGACGATCGGGCCGACTGGAACCACGGGTGCTTGTCCGAGGTGTGGTTCACGACCAGATCGATGATCACCTTGATGCCGAGGTTGCCCGCCTGATGCAACAGCTCGGCGAAGTCGCCCAGATTGCCGAAGCGCGGGTCGACGTTGTAGAAGTCGGACACGTCGTAGCCGTCGTCCTTGTCCGGCGACGGGTGGATCGGGTTGAGCCACAGACAGGTGACCCCGAGCCGGGCCAGATAGTCGAGACGCCCGATCAGGCCGCGGATGTCCCCGCAGCCGTCGCCGTTCGAGTCGGCGAAAGTGTCGATGTCACAGCAGTAGATGACGGCCTTCTGGTACCACCGGTCGGTCATGTCCCTTTACTTCACCGTCGTCACGCCGCCCGAAACAGCACTCAGGTTGGGCGCAGGTTCGTTGGGTACAAACTACGAATGGGCGGCGGACTGACAGCGTGGGTGACCTCTGTCATCGAATCACTCGGTGAGCTCGGCGTGGGCCTGTTGGTGGCCCTGGAAAATCTGATTCCGCCGATCCCGAGCGAGATCGTGCTGTCCCTGGCGGGTTACCTCGCCAGTGAGAGCCGGGTCAACCTCGTCCTGGTGTTCCTGGCCGCCACGGCCGGTTCGGTGCTCGGCGCCCTGGCCCTCTACTGGCTCGGCTACGCCCTCGGTGAGGACAGGTTGCGCCGCTGGCTCGACAAGATCCCGCTGGTCGACGCGGACGATCTCGACACCGCCGACCGGTGGTTCGAGAAGCACGAGAAGGCGGCCGTGCTGTTCGGCCGCTGCGCCCCGGTCGTCCGCAGTCTGGTCTCGATCCCGGCCGGCGCCAACAAGATGCACGTCGGGCTGTTCACGCTCTTCACCGCGATCGGCAGCGGCGTCTGGAACGCGATCTTCATCGGCGGCGGCTACGCGCTCGGCTCGCAATACCAGGACATCGAGAAGTACTCGCACTGGCTCGACTACGCCATCTGGGCCGCGATCGTCATCGCGATCGGCAGCTGGGTCGTCAAGAAGGTGCGCAAACGGCGACGCGCGGCCGCTCGTCAGAGCGACCGCGCGTCCGTTTCCAGTCGCGACTAGCTGCGCCTCTCTAGAACCCGGCGCTGATCTTCGTGAAGGCCCAGTCGGCCTGCGCGATGCCGGAGCAGTCGGAGACCACGCCGCCACCGGCGCAGCCGCGGTCCCGGTTGACCGCCCAGAAGGTGAAGCGGGCAAGGTTGTTGTTGCGGGCGTAATCGCGGATCTTCGTCCACGTCTCGGTGGTGGTCAGCTCCTGCTGGTCGGAGAGCCCGTTCATGCCGGAGATGCCCAGGTGCGAGTACGCCTGCGCGTCGGTGTAGCCGAACGTCGTCTTGAGCAGGTTCTTCAGACCCTCGGAGGTGTTCACCGTCGCGGTGTAGATGTCGCCGGCGCCGAAGTCGAACGGCATCTGGGTGAAGATGTCGATGTTGGCGCCGAGCGCCTTGGCCTGCTGCACCAGCCGCGTGCCGTAGTAGTTCGGGCCGGTCGTGGTGGTGCCGAAGGTGAGGATCGTCTTCACCGACGGGTTCTTCTGCTTGACGATCTTCAGGGCGCCCAGGATGCGGTCCTGCACGACCGTGTTCTCGAACTCGTCGCTGTTCTCAATGTCGATGTCGATCGACTTGAGCTGGAAGGCGTCGATCACCTTCTGGTACGCGCCGGCCAGCGCCTCCGGCGTCGAGCAGTTCGGGCCGAGCTTGTTGCCGCTCCAGCCGCCGATCGACGGGACCACGTCGGCCCCGGCGGCCCGGATGGCCGCGATGGTGCTGGCGTGCACGCCGCCGGTCAGGCCGCTCTCGCCGTCCCAGGCCGGGTTGCAGCCGTTGTTGGCGAGGACGAAGGCCATCGTGAAGGCCTTGATGCCGGTCGCGTTGACCACGGTGGCCGGCGCGGGCGGGTTGCCCCAGCCGGGGTAGATGTAGGGCGCCGAGGCCATCTTGGTGCCGGTCGACGGCGGCGGAGTGGTGGGCGGGGTGGTCGGCGGCGTCGTGGGCGGGGTGGTCGGTGGCGTCGTGCCGCCGCAGGTGCCCTGGTCGGCCCAGACGTCCCACTGGCCGCTGTGGGTGGCGGGGGATTCGTTCTGCGTCCACCACTTGGCCGAGTAGTTGTGCCCGTTCTGCGAGGCGGTGTTGCCGCCGACGTAGACGGCCGAGGAGGACCACGCGGGGGCGCAGGCCGCGGCCGCGTTCGAGGTCGCCATGGGCAGGATCGCGGCGGCCGTGGCGGCCACGGCGACCGAGCCCAGGATGAGGATCTTCTTCATGGGGGTGGGTGCTCCTGAGGGGGTCAGGGGAGGGTGGAGAGGTGCGGCTTGACGGTGTTGGCGAAGCCGTTGCCGTTGGTGACGTCCCAGTTGATGGACCAGGTCATCGCGCCGCGGATACCGGGGTAGGTCGCCGGCGGCTTGAAGCTGCCGCAGTTGGTGCCGCGGGCCAGGCAGTCGAGGGCGGCGTTGACCACCGAGGGCGCGACGTAGCCGCCACCGGCGGCCCGGGTGCTGGCCGGCAGGCCGAGCGCGACCTGGTCGGGGCGCAGGCCGTTCTGGGTCTGGATGCAGGCCAGCGCGGTCAGGAAGTTCACCGTGCCCTGGCTGTAGGCGGCGTTCTGGTCGCAGCCGAGCATCGCGCCCGAGTTGTAGAACTGGGTGTAGACGACGGTGAGGATGTCCTTGATGGACAGCGCCAGGGCGAAGTACGACGAGCCGGTGCTCTGCATGTCGATGGTCTGCGGGGCCATCGTGATGATCAGGTTGCTGCCGGCCTTGGCCCGCAGGCTGCGCAGCGCCTGCGCCATGTAGGTCGGGTTGAGCCCGTTCTCCAGGTCGATGTCGACGCCGTCGAAGCCGTAGGTCGTCATCAGCGAGTAGACGGAGTTGGCGAAGTTGGTGGCCGCGGTCGCGCTGGCCACGCTGACCGTGCCCTTCTCGCCGCCGACCGAGATGATGACCTTCTTGCCCCGCGCGTGCAGGGTCGCGATGTCCGCCTTGAACTGGGCGTCGGTGTAACCGCCGACCGCGCTCGCCAGGCCCGGGTCAAGGGTGAACGAGACCGCGCCGGGGGTCGAGGTGGCGTCCGCGAAGGCCACCGCGATCAGGTCGTACGTGGTGGGGACGGCGGCCAGCTTGAGCGGGGCCGCGCCGTTGTCGAAGTTCTGCCAGTAGCCGGTGAGGAAGTGCGCCGGAAGCACGCCGTTGCTCGGCGGCGGGGTAGTTGTCGGAGGCGTCGTGGGCGGTGTCGTCGGCGGCGTGGTGGGCGGCGTTGTCGGAGGCGTCGTGCCTCCACAGGCCCCCTGGTCGGCCCACACGTCCCACTGGCCGCTGTGCGTGGCCGGGGACTCGTTCTGCGTCCACCACTTGGCCGAGTAGTTGTGCCCGTTCTGCGAGGCCGCGTTGCCGCCGACATAGACGGCCGACGACGACCACGCCGGCGCGCAGGCCGTGGCGGCCGAGGCGGAACTGGTGAAATACGTGGCCGCCCCGCCCGCGACCAGCGCGGCGACGGTAGCCATGACGACAGACCTGGAGCGCTTCATGGCCCTCCCTCCTTCATGTCCGTTAATCATTAAGGCTTGTTAACAGAACAGTCCAGAGGGAGAGCGCCTTAAATATTCTTAAATCTGTCGATCGCCTACTTGCGGAACTGGATCCAGTTCAGGTTCACGAAGTCGGCCGGCTGGCCGCTGGTGAAGGTCACGTAGACGGTGTGCGTGCCGGTCACGCCGGAGACGTTGCCGGGGATCGACTGCCAGGTCTGCCAGCCGCCCGTGCTGCCGAGCGCGAAGCTGCCGATCGGCGCGTTGGAGCGGCTGTCGAGGCGTACCTCGACCAGACCGCTGACCCCCGAGCCGGCGCCGGAAGCCACCCGGGCGACGAAGTCGCGCACCCCGCCCGAGCCGAAGTTGACGTTGTTGAACTGCAGCCAGTCGCCGTTGGCGATGTAGCCGACGTCCTGCCCGCCCTCGGAGCACGTCTCGACCTGCACGCCCGCGCTCGCGTTGAACGACTCGGCCTCGATGCGGGAGAAGGCGTCCCGGGTGCCGCTCGGCGGCGGCGTGGTGGTGGGCGGCGGCGTGGTCGAGCCACCGCCGGACGACTGGTACACCGCGACGTAGTCGACGATCATCGGGACGCCGGGCTGGGTCGAGGCGGTCGGGCCACCGCCGAACGCGGCCGGGAAGCCGCCGCCCATGGCCACGTTCAGGATGACGAAGAAGCCGTGCTGGGTGGCGTTGTTCCAGGTGGTCGCGTCGAGCTGGTTCTTGCTGAAGGTGAAGTAGTTGTTGCCGTCGAGGTACCAGCGCAGCTGCTCGTTCGACGTCGTCCGGTCGTACTCGATGGCGTACGTGTGGAAGCCGGTCTTGCAGCCGCTGCAGGCCCGCTCACCGCTGGTGATGCCGGTGGTCTCGTTGCACGGCCCGCCCGGGTTGGTGCCGCAGTGCAGCGCCGCGAAGACGGACTCGCGCCCGTTGATGTTCTCCATGATGTCCCACTCGCCGATGCCGGGCCAGTTCGTGGCGCCGACCGGGCGGGCCGCCCCGCCGAGGGCCCAGAACGCCGGCCAGTAGCCGGCCGCGGCGGCCCCGCTGACGTTGGGCTGCTGCAGCCGCGCCTCGATGCGGAGCTTGCCGCCGGCCGGCGCCGCGAAGTCGGTGCGCTGCGTTTCGACCCGGCCCGACGTCCAGCGGCCGGACGAGTCCCGCAGCGGCTTGATCACCAGGTTGCCGTTGCCGTCCTGATAGACGTTGCTGGTCGAGTCGGTCATCGTCTCGACCTCGCCGGTGCCCCAGTTGGCGGCGCCGCCCGGGTAGCCCGTGCCGGTCGCGTAGAGCCAGTTGGACCGGTTGAGCCCGGTGCCCGCGGCCCCGGTGAAGTCGTCGCTGAAGACGGTGGTCATGCCGGACGGGGCAGCGGGCACGGCCGCCTCGGCGTTCATCGCGAAGATCGCACTCGAGCTCACTGCCAGTACCGCCGCTACCGCCGCGGTCGCAACGCGAAATCTCATGGGACGCGCCTTCCGTTGGGGGTGTGAGAGCGCTCTCAGCGGATTTCACGCTTGTTACGAACGTGCTGTCAATATGGACTGACGTCGATTGCCCGTTGATACCGTTTCTCTTCCGGAAAGATCGGGTAATCCGAGGTCATGGACACGGGCGGCACGATCCTCGACCCCGAACTGGCCGAGCAGGCCGAGGCCCACGATCTGCACACGCTCGGCGTCGAGGAGGAGTTCCTCCTGGTCGACGCGGTCGAGCCCCGGCCCGTGGAGGCGGTCGAGGAGGTCTTCGACCACCTCGGTGAGGGCATCCGCGGCTCGGTGCAGCACGAGTACATGCGCAGCCAGATCGAGATCGCCAGCCCGCCCCAGCTCGAGCTGAGCGCCCTCGGCGAGTCCCTGGTCCGGCTGCGGGCCGAGGTCGCCCAGGCCGCCGACAAGGCCGGCGCCCGCCTGCTGGCCATGGGCACCGGCCCGGTCGCCGGCCCGCACGTCCGGGTGGTCGACAACCCCCGGTACCACCGCATGCGCGAGCGCTTCGGCGACCTCTCCCCCGGCGCCGGCATGTGCGGCACCCACGTGCACGTCAGCATCCCGGACCCGGAGACCGGCGTGCAGATCCTCAACCACCTCCGCCCGTGGTTGCCGATCTTCCAGGCCGCGACCGTCAACTCGCCGCTGTTCAAGGGGCGCGACACGACGTACGCGAGCTGGCGCTACATGATGTGGGAGCGCTGGCCCACCGTCGGCCCGGCGCCCTACCTGCACTCCCACGACCACTACCTGACGCTGATCTCGGATCTCGAGGCGAGCGGCGCCATGCTCGACGAGGGCATGCTCTACTGGTACGCCCGGCTCGCGGCGAACTACCCGACCGTCGAGCTGCGGATGGGCGACGTGATGCCCACCACCGACGACGCGGTGCTGCTCGCCGCGCTGGCCCGGGCCCTGGTCGCCACGCTGCTCAACGAGGTCCGCGACGGCAAGCCGGCCCCCGAGGTGCCGGACACGCTGCTCGTGGCCGCACACTGGCGGGCCGCGCACGACGGGCTCGAGGGCGTCAACATCGACATGGCCACCCGCGAGCCCCGGCCCGCGTGGAAGCTGATGCGGCAGTTGTTCGACTACGTACGCCCCGAGCTGGAGCGCCACGGCGACCTGGAGCGGGTCACCGTCCTACTCGGACAGTTGCGCTCGCACGGCACCGGCGCCGCCCGCCAGCGCGCGATCCTGGCCCAGCAGGGCACGGTGGCCGATGTGGTGGACCAGATAGCCAAGGCGACCCGGGGCGATCGCGGAGGTCAGTAGGCTGGCCTGATGAAGCTCGTCGTGATCGGCGGGGACGCGGCCGGCATGTCGGCCGCGTCCCAGGCCCGCAAGCGCCTGGGCCCGGCCGAGCTGGAGATCGTCGTCTTCGAGCGCGGGCGCTTCACGTCCTACTCGGCCTGCGGCATCCCGTACTGGATCGGTGGCGCGGTCTCCTCGCGGGACGCGCTGATCGCGCGCAGCCCGGACGAGCACCGGGCCAACGGCATCGACGTCCGCCTCCAGCACGACGTCGTCGCCGTTGATCTGGCCCGTCAGCAGGTCGTCGCCCACTCCGCGTCCGGCGAGGTCCGCGAGAGCTTCGACCACCTCGTCTACGCGACCGGCGCCTCCCCGGTCGTGCCCGAGTGGGCCCGCGTGCGCGAGGCCGGGGTGTTCGGCGTTCAGACCCTGGAAGACGCGGACGCCATCCATGCCTGGCTCGACAGCACGGAGAAACCCCGGCGCGCGGTGGTGATCGGCGGCGGCTACATCGGGGTCGAGATGGCCGAGGCGATGATCCAGCGCGGCCTCGAGGTGACCCTGCTCGAGAAATCGCCGCAGCCCATGGCCAAGACCGCCGACCCCGAGATCGGCCGGATGGTCCAGGACGCGATCCGCGGGCTCGGCATCGACATCGTCACCGACGCCCACGTGGAAGGCCTCGAGACCGAGGGCGGCCGGGTCACCGCGGTGGTCACCCCGGGCGGCTCGCTGCCGGCCGACGTCGTGGTCATGGGCCTGGGCGTACGCCCGAACACCGCGATCGCCCGCGACGCCGGCCTGCCCGTCGGCGCGACCGGTGGGCTGCTCACCGATCTGCGGATGCGCGTCGAGGGCGCCGAGAACATCTGGGCCGCCGGCGACTGCGTGGAGACCCGCCACCTGATCACCGGGCGGCCGGTCCACGTCCCGCTCGGCACCCACGCCAACAAGCAGGGCCGGGTCGCCGGCATCAACATCGGCGGCGGCTACGCCACGTTCCCCGGGGTGATCGGCACCGCGGTCACCAAGGTCTGCGACCTCGAGGTGGCCCGCACCGGCCTGACCTCCCACGAGGCCGAGCAGGCGGGGTACGAGTTCGTGACGGCGACCGTGGAGTCGACCAGCCGGGCCGGCTACTACCCCGGCGCGTCCCCGATGACGGTCAAGCTGATCGCCGAGCGGCGTACCGGCCTGCTCCTGGGCGCCCAGATCGTCGGCCGTTCCGAGGCCGCGAAGCGGATCGATGCCCTCGCCGTCGCGCTGTGGAACAAGATGACGGTGGAGGAGATGACGGCGCTCGATCTCAGCTACGCGCCGCCGTTCGCGCCGGTGTGGGACCCGGTGCTGATCGCTGCCCGAAAGGCGACGGACGCGGTGCACGCGGGCTGATTTAACCGGATTCGGCTCACAGGCGACTACCAGGTGATATCGCGCTCGGTAGCGTGACAACCACCGATCCGGTCTCGCGCTTGATCATGCGGCACGGTAGGCATGCAGCATGTCGCCGCAATCTCCTCGTTATCCGACCCCGGCCGGACAAGCGATCGGCGGGCGGCATCATCAACGACCGGAGTCCCTGGCCGACGTGTTCGTGCCCACTTCGGACGCCTCCGTGGCCGTCCGGGATCAAGGTTCCGTCGCCGTCCTCGATCCTTCTGCCGCCGGCCTCGATCGTGCCGTCGCCGGCCTCGACCCTGCCCTCGCCGTCGATCAGCCCGAGACGCGGTACCGCCGGGGCAAGCCGGTTGTAAGCTTCGTCGGCGACGAGGCTTACGTGCCGCGCCCGCGTAACGCGACCCGCGGCCAGCGGCCTACCCGCGGCGGCCGCCACGCCGTGGCCAAACCGTCCGCGCAGCGCCCGCCGACGACGGGCAGCCACCGCGCCCCCGGCACCCTGCCGATCGAGTCCTGGCTGCTGATGGGCAAGGCGCGGCAACAGGCTCTACTGGCCTCGCTGGTCGCGATCGGCATCCTGCTGCTGGCCATGCCGGCCGAGCAACGCCGCGAGAGCGTCGACGCGGTCAACGCCGCCGCCCAGGCCGTGGTGGGGGTTCAGTCGGTCAAGAAGCCGGCCCCGGCGCCCCAGCCGGCTGAGGATGACGAGCCGGCCAAGTCCAAGCCGGCCGACAGCGGCGACAAAACCGGCAAAGATGACGACCGATCGTCCACTGACGACAATGCGGCGGCGCCCCCGCCCGCCGCGACGGCGCCCACGGCGGCTCCGAGCGCCACGCCGTCGGCCCAGCAGACCGGCGAGAGCGCACCCAAGGCGCCGGTCACCGGCCCGGGCGCCTCGCTGCTCACCACCGGCACCCAGGCGGTCGCGCTGACCTTCGACGACGGCCCCGACCCGGTGCAGACGCCGAAGATCCTCGCCCTGCTGAAGCAGAACGACGTCAAGGCCGTCTTCTGCCTCGTCGGGTCGCAGGTCAAGAAGCACCCCGAGATCGTGCGGCAGATCGTCGACGCCGGTCACACCCTGTGCAACCACACGTGGGACCACAGCCTGAAGATCGGCAAGGACAAGCCCGAGCAGATCAAGGCGGACCTCGAGCGGACCAACGTGGAGATCCGCACCGCCGTCCCGGGGGCCGAGATCCCGTTCTTCCGGGCCCCCGGCGGCAACTTCACCGACCGGCTGGTCGCGGTCGCCGGCGGGGCCGGGATGACCTCGATCTACTGGCAGGTCGACCCGCGCGACTGGGACCACCCCGAGGGCGAGACCGACGCTCAGCACGTCGACCGGGTGATCGCCGCGGTGCAGAAGCACGTCAAGCCCGGCTCGATCGTGCTCTCCCACGACTTCGGCCAGCCCGACACGATCGCCGCCTACGAGAAGCTGATCCCCTGGCTCAAGGCGAAGTTCACCCTCGGCCTGCCGCAGATCCCGGGCCCGCCGCCGTCGGCGCTGCCCACCGAGACCCCGTCGGCCCCGGCCGCCACCCCTACGGCGACCCCGCCGGCTGGCAAGTAGGACACCAGTAAAGGTTGCGCCCGGCCAGCGGACCCCGCGCGATCGCGGTGCCGCAGACTAGGCACGCCTGACCGGGACGGCGGTAGACGTAGACCTCACCGCCGTGCCGGTCCACGCGTGGCGCCCGCTGCATCGCCTCCGGCGTGTGCTCGGTGTGCACCGTGTCGATCCGGCCCCGGGCCACGCCCTCCTTCATCAGGGCGCGCAGATCGGTCCAGATCTCGTCCCACAACTCGGCCCCGATCAGCCGCCCCGGCGTGGTCGGGGCCAGCCCGGCCCGGAAAAGCACCTCGTTGGCGTAGATCAGCCCGCACCCGGCGACGACCGACTGGTCCAGCAGCAGGGCGAACAGCGGCTTGGTGCTGGACCGCACCCGGGCGAACGCGGCCCGCGGATCGGCGTCGTCGCGCAACGGGTCGGCGCCCAGCCGGTCCCGCAACTGCTGCGCCTGCCCCGGGTCGAACACCTCACACGCGGTCGGCCCGCGCAGCTCGAGCCAGTGCGACTCCCCCACCACCCGCATCCGTACCTGCCCCACCGGCTCCGGCACGGGCGCCGCACCGTCGGCGAACTTCCCGTACAGCCCGAGATGCACATGCACGCTCAGGTCGCCCTCGTAGTGGTGGAACAGATGCTTCCCGTACGCCTCGGTGTCGGTCAGCCGCCGCCCGTCGACGGCCTGAGCCCCACCCGCGAACCGCCCCTGCGGGCTGGCGACCCGCAGAACCTGCCCCGCGAAGAGCTCCCGATGCCGGCTTGCGAGCCGATGAATGGTGTGTCCCTCTGGCACGGCCGCAACGGTACCCGGCTATTTGAAGGCCAACCGGTTGTCGACCACCCAGGCCTCGAAGGGGCGAGGCGGGCGGCCGGTCAGCAGCTCCACGTCGCCGGTGGGGGCGACGACCGCGGCGGCCGGGCCCATGGTCTCCAGGATCGAGGCGGGGAGACCGGTCTCCGCCTCGGGGATCTGCTGTACGGCGTACATCCTGGTCAAGGTCTTGTTGATGACGTCGATCTGGTCACGGACCGACAGCACGGCCGGGCCCGTGATCAGGTAGGCGCCGGGCTTCGGGTGGTCGGCGGTCAGCTGGGCGACGGCCGACGCGGCGATGTCGGCGGGATCGACGATCGGGAGCTTCACGTCGGCGTACGGGGCCCGGACCACATCGTCGTCGCCCAGCCACAGCAGGATGTTGTAGTCGAAGCCGGCCGCCCGCAGAAACGTCGACGGCACCCCGGCCCCGGTCAGGGCGCGCTCGCCGGCCCGGTGCCGGGCGGTGACGAAGTTGGCCGCGCCGGAGGGCAGCTCGGTGACCGCGGTGAACGAGGACAGCAGTACGACGTGTTCCAGGCCCTTCCGGCCGGCTTCTTCGGCGAACACCGCGCCGTTGTCGTCGGCCATGGTCAGGTAGGCCCGGTCGACGCCGTCCAGGGCCCGGCGGACGGCCTCGGCGTCGGTCAGATCGCCCTGGACGAGCGTGACCTCGGCCGGCAGATCCGCCTTGGCCGGGTCGCGGACCAGGGCGACCACCTCGTGGCCGCGACCGGAAAGCTGACGGGCGACGTGGCCGCCGACGGTGCCGGTGGCCCCGGTGACAAGAATCTTCATGGCTCCTACCCTCCGCCGGGCCGCCGCCGGCCGGGAGAGACCCGTCGAGACTGGTATCGGCGGTCCCTCCCTGACCACCCCGGCGGCGCGCCATGCTGCAGGCATGGACCAGAAGGAGCTCGCCGGCTTCCTCCGCCGGCGCCGGGAGCTGCTCCAGCCCACCGAGGTCGGCCTGCCCGCGGGCGCCCGCCGCCGCACCCCCGGCCTGCGCCGGCACGAGGTCGCCCAGCTCGCCGGCATGTCACCCGACTACTACATCCGGCTCGAACAGGCCCGCGGCCCGCAGCCCTCGCCGCAGATGCTCGCCGCCCTGGCCCGCGCCCTGCGCCTGACCGTCGACGAACGCAACCACCTGTTCCACCTGGCCGGTCACCCCGCACCGCCCTCGTACGGCATCGACGAGCACGTCAGCCCCGGCCTGCTCCGGCTCCTCGACGCCCTGACCGACCTCCCGGCCATGGTCATCTCCGACCTCGGCGTCATCCTCGTGCAGAACCCGCTGGCCGTCGCCCTGCTCGGCGAGCAGACCACGTTCGCCGGCCTGGCCCGCAGCTTCGTTTACCGCTGGTTCACCGACCCCCGCACCCGCGAGCTCTACCCGCCGGAGGACCAGCAACGCCAGGCCGAGATCCAGGTCGCCGACCTGCGCGCCGCCGTCGCCATGCGCCCCCACGACCCGCTCGCGGTCCGGCTCGTCCGCACCCTGCACACCCAAAGCCCCGAATTCGCCGAGCTCTGGGACCGCCACGACGTGGCCGTACGCCGCAGCGACCGCAAACGCATCGTCCACCCCACCGTCGGCCTCATCGACATCGACTGCGAGGTCCTCGCCACCGCCCGCCAGGACCAGCACCTGCTCGTCTTCACCCCCCGCCCCGGCACCGACGCCCCCGGCCAGCTGGCCCTCCTGAAGGTCGTCGGCCGCCAGGACCTGACCGCCCCCACCTGACGTCCCTATGCTGACCCTCGTGGCCCCGCTCATCTTCCTCGGCGCCCTCGTCGCCGTCCTGCTCGCGCTGACCTGGCTCACCCGCCGCGTCCGCCGCAGCGGCGCCGGCACCGGCCTGATGGGCCCGATCGACGAGCTCTACAACCCGGGCGCCCACCGGTCCCGCCAGCAACTGACCATCCAGGACCAGCGCATGGAAGCCCCCGCCTCCGACGGCGACATGCTCAGGACAAAAGCCGAGCCGGATCGCTAGCCGGCGGGAAAGAAGCCAAGGCACTGGGATCGCGGTCCCCCAGATCGTCCGCCTGCCAGCCCATCGCCGACGCGACCACGTAGTCGCACGCGTCGTCTGTCTCCAGGAAGAAGACCCGGTTGTGCGCGGCGGCGCCGGTCTCCCGCAGGACGAATTCACGCTCGCCGGCGGTGGCACACCGCACGACCAGCCCGTCGTAGTCCATCCGCGTCTTCACCGCCTCGACGGGCTTGAACAGAAGATCGATCCGCCGCTCGTCTCCGGACCGCGTGGCCCGCAGCAGCAGCTGGCTGTGGCTCACGCTGTACGCCCAGACCGAGAAGCGCCGCTCCGATCGGAACAGCTTCCCGCCGGGCGGAAACTCGTTGTCGTTCTTCAGCCAGGCGCTCGATCGCATACCTGTCAGCGTGCCAGTTCGCGCTCCTGTTGGGGACGCGGGCTTGCGGCAAGGGTGGCGGACGTGACGAGGGTGACGGTGCGGCGGCGGTGGGGAGTGGTCATGCTTCGATGAAGGGCGCGGGCCAGCCGGGATGCCGGGTGCCGGGGAGACGGCGAGGTTATGCCGAGAGCGGATTCGCCGACAGGGGAATCGCTGGGCGGCCGGGCTGTCCTGGGTAAAGCTTTAAGGCGTCGAACGGCCGGTCGAGTGACGGGCCCCCAGACGGATGCGAGAGGGTGTTGTCATGAGTGTTGACGAGTTGACTATGCGGGGCGGCGGCGCATCCTTCGACGACCAGGTGTTCGAGCGGCTCCTGCGCGAGCGGATCATCTTCCTGGGCAGCGAGGTCAACGACGAGGTGACCAACCGCATCTGCGCCCAGCTGCTCCTGCTGGCCTCGGCCGACAGTGAGCGGGACATCGCGCTCTACATCAACTCGCCGGGCGGTTCCATCAGCGCCGGCATGGCGGTGTACGACACGATGCAGTACATCAAGAACGACGTGGCCACGATCGCGATGGGCATGGCGGCCTCGATGGGCCAGTTCCTGCTCGCGGCCGGCACCCCCGGCAAGCGGTACGCGCTGCCCCACGCCCGGATCATGATGCACCAGCTCTCCGGCGGCATCGGCGGCACCGCGGCCGACATCGCCATCCAGGCCGAGAGCATGCTGCACATCAAGCAGGTCATGAACGAGCGCATCGCCTTCCACTCGGGCCACACCCCGGAGGAGATCGAGCGCGACTCGGACCGTGACCGCTGGTTCACCGCCGAGCAGGCCCGGGAGTACGGCCTGATCGACCACGTGATCACCAAGGCCAACCAGGTCAACGCGAGCGGCGCTCCGATCAGCTGACCTGCTGAAACACGGGCACGCGGCGTCTCGCCGCGTGCCCGTTGTGTGTTTTCTGAGGGTTCGGGGTAGAGGACTGTCATCCCCCAAACCGTCAAGGAGGTGCTGACGTGAGGATCCCGACGTTCTCCCGCCAGACCGAAACCGATACCACGGAGAACCCCACCCCGGCGGCCACGACCGACACCTCCCCGGTGCGGGCGCGGCGTGACCCGGACGCCACGGCCGATCTTCCGGCCGCGCCGGCGTCCGCGACCAAGCCGGAGCGCAAGCTCGCCCCGCCGCCGCCCCCGCCTTCGGTCGGCCGCCCGACCGGCAGCGCCGTCGTCGACAAGACGCCCCCACGTCGCGTCGAGCGTGACGAGCAGCCGCGCCGCGTCGATCGTGATGAGCCGCCCACCCTCGAGCAGAAGACGGTGGCCCAGCCCGTCGTCGAGGCCGAGAAAGCCCCGGCCGGCCCCAAGCCGCGGGCGAGCCTGCTGGCCACCCTCGGCCTCATCCTCGGTGTCGCGTCGGTGCTGCTGGTCCTCTCGGGCCCGCTGCTCGGCTACGGCATCGGCGTCGCCGCGGTGGCCCTGATCCTGTCGCTGAGCGGCATCCACGCCACCGGCAAGCGCCACGTGGCGGGCAAGACCGACGCCCTGCTCGGCATGATCCTTTCCCTGGCCGCCATCGTGCTCGGCGTGCTGGCCCTCACCGGCTCGCTCAACTGGCTCGGCACCGACGTGCAGCCCGTGAACAATCTTCGCGAGTGGCTTGATGCACAGTTTGTCGACCGGTTCTGACGGGTAGTAACAGTTCAGCGGACGACGACGGAGTCGGGCGCACCTCTCGGAACCGGGATCGGTCACCACCGATCCCGCCCCGAAAAACCCGGCGGTTCGCCGGCACTCAATTCACCCTCCGGGGGCGGCCTGGTTCAGGCCGCCCCCGAGGTGTTTTCCGCCCCGCGCAATGAATCACCGCCGAACGGCCGGATGACGCAATGATCGAAAGCCACTCGCATGGTTGAGCAGGGGCTTCGTACGGCTTGGCGGCTCTAGCGTTTCTGCCATGACCACCACGGCCTCGCCGCGTCGCTACCTCATGTGCCGGCCCACCCACTTCGCCGTCACGTACCGGATCAATCCGTGGATGGATCCCACGGCGCCCTACGACAACGCTCTCGCCGTCCGCCAGTGGGAGACCCTCCGGCAGACGTACCTCGACCTGGGTCACACCGTCGAGCTGATCGACCCGCTGCCCGGCCTGCCCGACATGGTGTTCTCGGCCAACGGCGCCACCGTGGTCGACGGCCGGGTGCTGGCCGTGCAGTTCCGCGACGCCGAGCGGGCCGACGAGG
Source organism: Actinoplanes sp. NPDC049598 (assembly GCF_040675435.1). NCBI lineage: Bacteria > Bacillati > Actinomycetota > Actinomycetes > Micromonosporales > Micromonosporaceae > Actinoplanes > Actinoplanes sp. NPDC049598. Next base: position 29,718 of record NZ_JBFAOX010000003.1, read on the forward strand.
CGCCGGCCTACGCGGCCTGGTTCCGCGAGCGCGGCTTCACCGTCGTCGAGCCCAAGTTCACCAACGAGGGCGAGGGCGACATCCTGCTCGCCGGGGACGTGCTGCTGGCCGGCACCGGTTTCCGCACGTCGCACGCCTCGCACGCCGAGACGCAGGAGGCGCTGCACCGCCCGGTGATCACGCTCCAGCTCGTCGACCCGGCGTACTACCACCTCGACACCGCGCTCTGCGTGCTCGACGAGACCAACGTCGCGTACCTGCCGTCGGCCTTCTCGCCCGGCTCGCAGGCCGTGCTGCGGCAGCTCTACCCGAACGCGGTGATCGCCAACGCGGAGGACGCCGCCGTTCTCGGCCTCAACGCGGTCAGCGACGGCCGTACGGTGGTCCTGCCGGAACAAGCCACCCACCTCGCCGCCGAGTTGCGCGCCGCGGGCTACCGGACCGTCGGGGTCGACGTCTCCGAGCTCCGCAAGGCCGGCGGCGGCCCGAAGTGCTGCACCCTGGAGGTCAGGTCATGACCGCCCGCACCGCAGTGAGCAGCCGAAGCAAAGGAAGGCACCGTTCGTGACGACCGTTGACCAGCGCACGCCCGGCGAGCTCGCCGAGGCCGAGCGCTACACCGCGCACAACTACCACCCGCTGCCCGTGGTGGTCGCCGAGGCCGAGGGCGCCTGGGTGACCGACGTCGACGGCCGTCGCTATCTGGACTTCCTGGCCGGCTACTCGGCGCTGAACTTCGGCCACCGGCACCCGGAGCTGATCGCCGCCGCGCACGCGCAGCTCGACCGGGTCACGCTGACCAGCCGGGCGTTCGTGCACGACCAGTTCGCCGTCTTCTGCCGGTCGCTGGCCGAGCTGTGCGGCAAGGAGCTCGTGCTGCCGATGAACACCGGCGCCGAGGCCGTGGAGACCGCGATCAAGGTGGCCCGCAAGTGGGGTTACCGGGTCAAGGGCGTCGAGGACGAGCGGGCGGAGATCATCGTCGCCGCGGACAACTTCCATGGCCGTACGACCACGATTGTCAGCTTCTCCACCGACCCGGACGCGCGGGCCGACTTCGGGCCCTACACCCCGGGCTTCGTCGTGGTGCCGTACGGGGATCTGGCGGCGCTCGCCGCCGCCGTCACCCCGAACACGGTGGGCGTGCTCCTGGAGCCGATCCAGGGTGAAGCCGGCGTGCTGGTGCCGCCGACCGGCTACTTCGCCGGTGTGCGTGAGCTCTGCACGGCCACCAACGTGCTGATGATCGCCGACGAGATCCAGTCGGGTCTCGGGCGTACCGGCCGCACCTTCGCCATCGAGCACGAGGGCGTCGTCCCGGACATGTACGTGCTGGGCAAGGCCCTCGGCGGTGGCATCGTGCCCGTCTCGGCCGTGGCCGCCGACCGGGACGTGCTCGGCGTGCTCAAGCCGGGCGAGCACGGCTCGACCTTCGGCGGCAACCCGCTGGCCTGCGCGGTCGGGGCCGAGGTGGTACGCCTGCTGGCGACCGGCGAATTCCAGCGGCGCTCGGCCGAGCTGGGCGCGCGGCTGCACGCGCGGCTGGGTGAGCTGGTCGGCCGGGGCCTGATCGCCGTGCGCGGCCGGGGCCTGTGGGCCGGGGTCGACATCGACCCGGCCCTGATGACCGGCCGCCGGGCCTGCGAGCTGCTGGCCGAGCGGGGCGTGCTGGCCAAGGACACGCACGGCTCGACGATCCGGCTGGCGCCGCCGCTGGTCGTCACCGCGGACGAGATCGACCACGCGGTGGACCAGCTGGCGGCGATCCTTACCGAGGCGAGCTAGCGCTCGAACTTGCGCAGGGCCATCGTCGGCGCCTCGGCCATCACCGACTGGGGCTGGGCGACGCCGCCGGTGGCCCACATGCTGGCCCGGCCCACGTTGACGTTGGCGTAGAGCTCGACCACGTCCTCCGGGCCCAGCGTGCGGGTCTCGCCGCGGCGCAGGGTGAGCCGGGCGTCGTCGTCGGCCGAGCCGGCCGGGCGCACGCCGCTGCCGTTGGTGCTCACGTCCTGCACGGTCAGCGTGCCGTCGGGGCGCAGCGTGAACTTGACGTGGCCACGGCTGATCCACTTGCGGGCGTCGTCGGTGAGCCACTGGCCGAGCATGATCCCGGTGCCCTCGGGGGCGCGGCCGACGACCACGGGCTCGTCGGTCGAGACCACGAACCGGCGGCGGATGACGCCGTCGATGCGTACCGAAAGAACCTCGACCGCCGCCCGCTGGCCCGCGTCCTTCAGCCGCTCGCCGTGCCGGGGACAGGTCGGCACCCCGCCCCGCAGCGCCGGTGGCGGCTGGGAGACCGGGCTGGTGAAGGTGCGCATGTCGGCGAAGAAGCTGTCCGCGTCGCCGCCGCTGCCGTAGCTCGCGCAGTTGGGCTCGGGGCAGCTCCAGACGCGGGCCAGCAGACGCTCGCCCATCGCCGAGCGCTCGGGCGGCCGCGGCGGGTCGTTGCGGCCCACGCGGGGCACCAGCACGGTGGTGCCGCCCTCGCCGGCCACCGCGGCCAGCAGGCGGCCCGGCTCGTCGACCCAGGGGTAGCGCTCGCGCTCCCGGTCGGCCCGGCTGCGGGTCAGCACCGGCACGCCGAGCAGGTCGGCCGCCTCGAAGACGCGGCCGTCGAGCTGGGGGACGACCTCGACCTTGCCGTCGTCCGCCCAACGGCGGATGACCATTCGCTCGTTCGAGGTCAGATCGGTGTCGGATAGCAGACCGCGGGGCACCACCACGTAGACCGGGACGTTCTCCTCGGCGAAGCGCACGCCGAGCGCGTCGAGGACCAGGCCCAGCCGCACCGAGCTGGCCGGACGGCCGCCATCCAGGTCCGCATATCGGATGATCTCCGACATGTCGACCACGGCGCGGGCCAGCGCGGGGTCGGTGGTGAGCCGGGCCTCGATGGCGTCGAGGACCTTGCTGATCTCGAATCTCACGGGTCCTCCCCAGGGGTACACGGTTTCTGCCACGGCAATCATGCCGCGTGCGCTTCGGAGGCGGGCGTCACACCCCCTGAGCTACCGTGTGGGCCGTCCACCCGGACATCGACAAAAGATGATATTGACACATTGACGGGGGAGCTCGATGAAGAGTCTTCGACGCCCGGCCATCGCCGGTCTCGCCCTGGCCGCGGCCTTGGTTGCAGGCGGTTGCGGCAGCTCCGACAAGCCGGACCCGGCCGCGCCGGAAACCACCGCGCCCACTACCGCGCCCACTACGGCTCCCGCTTCGGCGTCGGAGGAGCTGACGGCGGCGTACGCGAAATTCAGCGACACCCCGGTCAAGTTCAAGCTGACCGCCTCGGGTGGCGTGGGTGGCACCGGCGCGATCGACGCCAAGGCCAAGGCGTCCGAGATGAGCACCGACCTCGGCCCGGCCGGCTCCATGATCACCCGCCAGATCGGCAAGGACCTCTACGTCAAGACCAAGGGCCAGGTCGGTACGGCAACCGGCGCGACCGAGGGCAAGTGGATGCACATCGACGTGTCGCAGGTGCCGGAGAGCAGCCCCATCAGCATCAAGAACACCGACCCGGCCAACACGGCCAAGCTGATCACCACGGCGACCGAGGTGACGAGGACCGGCGACCACGCGTTCAAGGGCACGCTCGACATGACCAAGGCGGCCACGGCCAACGCGGCCATGCTGAAGTCCCTGGGCGATAAGGCGGCGGCCGTGCCCTTCACCGCCCAGACCGACGCCGAGGGCCGGTTGACCGAGCTCTCGGTCGACCTGGAGTCGCTCATGAAGGGGGCCGGGAAGATGGTCGCCACCTACTCCGGCTGGGGCGTCCCGGTCGACATCGTCCAGCCCGCCGCGGGCGAGGTCACCGAAATGCCGCAGAAGTTCCGCAAAGCCATGGGTGCGTAGAAAGGGTTTGGCCCGCCACGGCCTTCGGGCATTGATGTCGGTGTTGCCGGCGTCACTCGGAGGCCGGGACGGGCAGGAGGGACGGACATGCGGACACCACGGCTCGCCGGGCTGGGGCTCGCGACGACGGCCACGGCGGCGCTCGCGCTCGCCGGTTGCGCGAACGGCGACGCGACACCCGCCGCGAGCGCACCGGCGCCCACCGCCAGTGCAACCGCGTCGGCGAGCGTGGGCGCGGCCGACCCCGCCGCCGTCGACGCGCTGACCAAGGCGACGTCGCAGCTCGGCACGACCAGCTTCAAGATCACCGCAACCTCGGGCAGCGGCTTCAAGCTGACCGGCGCCATCGACCCGGGCAAGGGCGTCGGCACGGCCGACCTCAAGGCCACCGGCACCAACGCCGACGTCAGCCTCAAGACCCTGCTGATCGAGAAGGACCTGTACCTGCAGGTTCCCGGCTTCACCAAGGCCGGCACGTGGACCCACGTCGACGTGGCCCGGCTGCCCGAGGGGGCCAACGTCGGCCTGCGGCCCGGCGAGATCGACCCGGTGAACACGTCGAACCTGCTCGGCTCGGCCACCGACGTGCACGCGACCGGCTCCAACAGCTACGCCGGCACGCTCGACCTGACCAAGGCGGCCGGCCTGGCCGGCGTCTCCCAGGTGACCGTGGACAGCACGCAGGCCCAGAACGTGCCGTTCACCGCGGGCCTGGACGCCCAGGGCCGCCTGTCGGTGCTGACCATCCAGATCCCGAACGCGCAGCCGCTCGAGGTGCTCTACACCGATTACGGCGTTCCGGTGACGGCGGCCCGGCCCGCGGCCTCGGAGATCACCGAGGCGCCGGACAGCCTGTACAAGTCACTCGGGAGCTGACGACGCCGGGGCCCGCCTCGCGCTCCAGTCCGTGCTCAACGGGCGGAACGCGGGGCGGTTCTCGTCGATCCAGGCGTCGATCTTCTCCCACCAGTCGTACAGCCAGGCCACCCGCTCTTCCTCGCCCGTCGGGACCTCCTCGGGCGGGACGCTCCAGAAACGCATCACGAGCCGCTTGTCCATGGGCAGTTCGCGCCACACGTCGGAGATCGTCACCATCCGGTCCAGGCCGGTGTGGGCCACGAAGATGACCCCGGCGTCCGGCGCGGCGTCGATCGCCGCGAACAGACCGCCCGGCTTGGGCGGCAGCACGTGCCGCAGATGCTCGGCCCGGTCGGCCACCTCGGCCAGGCCACGGGCCCGGAGCCGGGCGATCGCGCTGGTGCGCCGGCGCGGGGTGAAGTTGCCGCCCTCCGGGAAGATCACGAAGGCGTCGTTCTCGTCGAGACCGGTGGCCAGGTCGCTGATCTGCGACTCCAGCGTGTCCGTGCCGGTGCGGCCGGGCGAGATGAAGCGGTTGGGCAGGCGGTTGAGCAGCACGTCGACCGCCGGGTCCCACTGCAGGGTGGCCTTGAGCACGATCCGGGGCTCACGGTCGAACCAGTTGACCAGCGCGTGGATCAGGATGAAGGAGTCGCCCGGTCCGGCGTGCCGGCTCACCACGACCTCGGGGCGGCCGGGGACGGCCGTGTCGGGGTCGGTGCCGACGACGTCGACAGTGAGATGCAGCGCCCAGCGCGCGATCCAGAACAGCACCCGCAGGAAGGTCCCGGTCACCTGGTAGTGGCGGAGCTGAAATTCGGGCGTACGGATGTTGCGGCCGAACCCGGACCACACCCAGAGCACGGCCAGCACGATCAGCGCCGCCGCGTCCCAGCACAGATAGAGGATGCCGAGCAGCACCAGGCGGGGCACCCGCAGATGACCCGGAACCAGCGGCGACGCCACCAGGCCGAGGAAGAGCCAGAGCGGCAGGGTGGTGACCAGCGCGAGGGCCAGCAGGATGACGGCGGGGGCGAAGACCAGACGGCGGATCCAGACGGGTGGCATCAGGCCTCGTCAGGGGTGGCGGGCGGGGCGGTGGGATGGGGATGGGGATGGACGTTTGCGGCCAGGTAACGCCGGGAGGCGGTGTAGGCGCGGCTGATCCGGCGGCCGACCGCGGCCATGTCCCGGTACGCCCACGGGCTGTCGTCCCGGCCCTCGCCGCCGCCGCTGGGTAAGACGTGCACCCGTACATCGTCCGGCAGGAAGGCAAGGTCCCGGGCGAACCGATGCCGCCGGGCGATCTCAAAAGCCACCTGGGCCACCTCCCACGGCCGGCGGGGCACGGTGAGCGGGCGCTCGACCCGGCCGACCTGCAGTACGAAGATCAGTTTGGCCCCGACCCGGACCGCCTCGCTGATCGGGATCGAATTGACGATCCCACCGTCCACATAGTGCTCCCCCGCGATCTCCATCGGGGGCAGCAGGCCCGGTACGGCCGAGGAGGCGAGCACCGCGTCGACCAGCGGGCCGCTGTCGAACCAGTGCTCGGCCGCCCGCTCGATGCTGGCCGCGCAGCACCGGAACGGCACCTTGAGGTCGCCGAAGCTCGCGGTGTCACCGAGCTCGCTCTCCAGCAGCCGGCGCAGCGGCAGCGGCGAGTGCAGGTGGGTGCGGGCGGCGAACCGGCGCAGCTGCCGCCCGATCGAGTCGCCGTAGACGGTGGCCGCCTCGGGCGACGTCCAGAGCCGGACCAGCCGGTCGGTCACGGCCTCGCTCGGGTCGGAGGCGACCAGGGCGCCGTTGACCGCGCCGATCGACGTGCCGATCACCGTGTCGGGCCGGAACCCGGCCCGGAACAGCGCGCGCAGCATGCCCACCTCGACCGCGCCGAGCACGCCACCGCCACCGAGCACGAACGCCACCGGACCGTCGACCATGCGTTCATGGTGGCACGCGGCCCGCCGGGCTCTGCCGCAAGCCCGAGTTGCGGCGCAACCCGGAGCCGACGGCACCGGGTTGCGCCTCTAGATTGCGTACCTCATTGGTTTTTGAAGTAGGCGCCGTTCTGGTTCTGGAATTCGTAGCCCGCGAACTTGTCCCAGTTGATGGACCACGTCATCAGGCCGCGGAGATTCGGATTGGTGCTGCTGCGCGGGGTGTACGAGCCACAGTTCGTGCCCTTGACGAGACAGCCGACGGCCTGCTGGACGGCGGCCGGGGCGACATATCCGTTGCCGGCGTTGACGGACGCCGGGGCGCCGAAACCGACCTGGTCCTCACGCAGCGCCGGGAAGACGTTGGCGGTGTTCCCGGCCACCGGGAATCCGGCCAGCAGCATGTCGGTCATGGCGATGTGGAAATCGGCGCCGCCCATCGAGTGGTACTGGTTGTCCAGGCCCATGATGGAGCCCGAGTTGTAGTCCTGGACGTGCAGGATCGTCAAATCATTGCGCAGCGCGTAAATGACCGGGAGGTACGAGCCGGCGCGCGGGTCCTGCCCGCCCCACGGGCCCGATCCGTAGTACTGGTAGCCGAGCTGCACGAAGAAGGTCTCGGGGGCCATGGTGAGCACGAAGTTCGCCCCGTACCGGGCCTTCAGGCTCTTCAGGGCCGAGATCAGGTTGACGATGACCGGGGTCGTCGGGTTCTTGAAATCGGTGTCGCCGGTGTTCAGCGAGAGCGAATGCCCCTCGAAATCGACATCGACGCCGTCCAGTCCGTATTTGTCGATGATCGCGCTGACCGAGCTGACGAACTTGTCCCGGGCCGCGGTCGTGGTGAGCTGCACCTGGCCGTTGGCGCCGCCGATGGACAGGAGCACCTTCTTGCCGGCCGCCCGCTTGTTCCGGATGGCGGTGATGAAATCGGCCTCGGACTCGACCCCCGGGCATTCGGTGGCCGGGCAGAGCGTGAACCGGATGTCGCCGGAGGTGGCGCTGGTCGGCTCGCCGAAAGCGAGATTGATGATGTCCCAGTTGCCGGGGACGTCGGCCATCCGCAGATAACCGGAGCCGTTCGCGAAACTCGCGTGCAGGTAGCCGATGAGGGCGCGCTTGGGGATTCCCGTGACCGGCGGCTGAGTGGTCGGGGGTGGCGTGGTCGGCGGCGGGGTGGTCGGCGGTGTCGTTGTGGGTGGCGGTGTCGTTGTGGGTGGCGCCGTAGTGGGCGGGGCGGTTGTCGGCGGTGTCGTGCCACCACACACCCCGTTGTCGACCCAGACGTCCCATTGGCTGCTGTGCGTGGCGGGCGCCTCGTTCTGCGTCCACCACTTGGCGGTGTAGTTGTGGCCGTTCTGCGAGGCGGAATTGTCCTTCACATAGACGGCGGTGGCGCTCCAGGCCGGCGCACACGCGGCCGCGGCACTGGCTGTCCCGGCCGACGAGGCCAGGTAGACAGTGCCACCCGTGGCCGCCAACGCGGCCGTCATGGCGAAGATCATCGATCGGCGCATGGCTCAGTATGAATACTGTTAACTTTGTTTGTAAATAGTTTGTCAGCGCCCGCGCCACGTGGCCACGCACGCCTCGTTCCCCTCGGCGTCGGCCAGGACCCACCACTTCGGCGCATCCGCCGCCGAGACGAGACGACCACCGGCCGCCAGCGCCGCGGCCACCCGCGCCTCGGCCTGATCGTGCGGCACCGCCACATCCAGATGAACCCGGTTACGCTGCGGCCGAGCCACCTCCATGACCTGGAACCCGACCCCCGGCCCACGCCCGCGCGGATCACCCAGGTAGTCGTCGCCGACAGCTTGATAACCGAGCACCGCCCGCCAGAACGGCAGCACCTCGGCCCCCACCAGCGCGTCGATCGTGACATTGACCAGCTGCACCACCGACGGATCAGCCGTAAGACCCAGCCCCCGGGCCGCCTCCGAAATCCGCCGCGCCAACCCCACATCCCGCGCCGTCAACGTGACCGTCACACCATCCCCGCGCAGATCAACCCGCGGCGCCCGGCCGGCCTCGACAATCCGCCCGATCTCCTCGACCAGCGCCACACCCTCCCCGAACGACGCGGTCCGAAAATGCGCCGCCACCACGTGGTAGAGCACCCGCCAGTCCTCAACACCCTCCGAGCCATGGAACTCCGCGGCCGTGATCTGCTCCGTCATACCGCGCGAGCCTGCCAGAAGAATCCATCAGCGTCTCTGCCCGTCGACTTCGGCCGGAAGGTGACACACTGCTTCTCTTGCGCTCGCGCCTGCAATGGAAGAACCTTGGGCTACCTCGAGCGTCTTTGCGATGCTCGAACAATTGATGACCTACAGCCCGGGGCTTGAAGCCCTCTTGAGGACTGAGCGGCTCGGCCGCCGATTCCCGCAGCGGCTCGACCACTGCGCAGGTTGCGCCATTAGGCAGCAGGCTCCCGGGAGCGGGCTTGTCCAACCTGATCTGCCCCACATGAGAATTTGCCCAGTAGTTGTCACATGCCTATTGATGCGCGGCCCGGCGCGAGTCGGTCAGGGGTGTGGGGTCATGTTCGGGCGTGTCATCGCCATCGCGGTCATCCTGTTTCGGTGGATGACGACTCGACGGTGTCCGTTTCGGACATCAGTCGAGTCGTCGTCTCCGGAATCGCTCGCCACCCGTAAGAAGCAGCGCGAACGCTGGCGTCAGCGCGTCCTCTTCTGGGTTCCGATCATCGGCTTGGTCGTCACCTCGGTGTCCGCCCTGGCCGATGTAGGCCTCATCGGCCGCTGACCGTAATCAACAACAGACCCGGACCACGCGGTCCGGGTCTGTCACGACGATCAGCAGTTCGTGGCTACGCCCTTGCCGAACTTGCAGGTGTTGATGGTTTTGCCGGCGGGGTTGCGCAGAGTCGCGGTGTCGCCGGTGTTGTTCCAGATGTAGTTGCCGGAGCCCCAGTAGCGGTCGTTCTTGGCCGGCTTGCCCGCCGTGCCCTTACCGGTGTGGACGGTCACCGAATTACCCGGGAGCAGCGCGTAGGCGCCGAACTTGTAGACGTGGTTCGAGGCGTCGCGGACGGTGAAGTTCTGCAGCTGGATCGTCTTCTTGGTGCTGTTGGTCAGCCGGAACCATTCCGCGTTCAGGCTGGCGTTGCTGCGGGTGTCGCTGCCCGGCGAGTCGTAGTAGATCCGGCTGAAGTAGACCGGCGCCTCAGCCGCCTGGGCCGGCGTGGCCACCGCGAACCCCAGCATGGACGCCGCGGCCGCCGCCGCGACGAAGAACTTCTTCTTCACCCTGTGTGCCTTCCCTCGAAGAACGGAGCCAGCCGATGCTGCCCTGCCCAACGAGCCCAAGCCACAACGACCATTCGGCCACTCGGCCACAACAACACGCCGCTCAGCCCTCCCCCGCAACCCGGACGTCGCCGACCCCAACCCGGGAAGGCGGCCCACCCGCTCGCAGCGCTGAAATGCAGCCTTGGCCGGTCTCCGCGGTCAGACCGGGTCGTCGCGGCGCGGACCTGCCGGCAGGTCGACGGCGACCAGTTGGTAAAGGAATGGCGGTAGGAGCACCGGCAGGAGCTCGAACTGCCCGTCGGGCACCAACACCCGAAGCCGGCTCACGCCGGTGGCCAGAAACAACAACATCACCGCGGTACTCGCTTGGGCCTTGGGCGGCGGGGCCGGCTCGAGCAGGGCCTGGCGTAACAGCAGCCGGTTGAGCCCGAAGGCGACGCCGTAAAACCACTGCATCAGGCCCGGGCATTCGGCCGGGGGATCGCCGGCCGCCATCGCGTCCAGTTCGGCTTCCACGGTGTCGCACAGCGACGCCGCCCAGCGGTGCATCTCGTCGACGGCCTGCCAAGCCGATCTCAGTTGAGCGAGAGAAGCATCAGTGACAATCCGAGTCAATTCGTCGCGAGCGTCGCCGGCCGGGAGCAGGTTCAGACCGCTGCCGTCGTTGATGTCGGCCAAGGCGGGCCCACCGTCTGGGTACTCGAGCATGGAGGCGACCGGGACTGCCGCGCCGGGAGGGGCCAGGGCCCGGGAGACCGCGGCGAGGTCGGCGTCCACGAACTCACTGGTACCACCCAGCACCGCGGAAACGGCCGTGGTGAGAAAGTCCCGAGTGGTGTACGGCTCGGTCTCGGTGGGGCCTTTGTCGAACGCGGCCAATTCCGGCATCGTGAAAGAGATGCCGGACGCGGCAATGCGAGCATCGATGTCGCGCAGGCGCCGGGGCAGCAGCACGATCTTGCCGCCGTGCTTGCCGGCCAGTTCGTCCGCGACTTCGCCTATCCAGGCGCTGCGATCGCCGTCTCCGTTTGGCCCGAGGAACACGTCTTGCTGCAAGTCGGTGGCGGCGGTAAGCCAAGCCCTGCGCACGGTTGGTTCCGGGATCGGCAAGCCGGCGCCGAATGCTTGCAGAGCCAAATTCTCGGGGCGGCGGCCGGGACGGGCGTGGGCGCTGAGCCACACCACCAGGTCGACTGCCTCGGCCGGGGCGATCGAAACGCTGCCTCGTCCCTGTCCGGCACCGCGCTGGTCGTTGCGAACCAGCAATCCCGCTGTCCGCCACCGTTCAAGCTGGGTGACGGTGGCTTTGGCTCCTCGTTCGCCGGCGGCCTCGAGCAGGGCGGTGTCGGCGGGGCTGGGCTGTGTGCGGACCACGAGCTGCGACCGTACCAACCGGCGGCGAGTTTGGAACCCCGCGAGCTTGTCGGGAACCGGACGGTGGCCCGCTGGTCTGCTGGTGTGGCAGGAGGCGACAGGCCCCTCGACCACGAAGGAGCGAACGATTCATGACCAGCGGAAACAGTTCTTCGACCCCGGATCTGCGGGCATCACGACGGTGGACCACGATCGCGGCGGCCGGCGGAGCCGCGGTGGCCGGGGTACTGGCCGCGCACAGTCCAGCCTGGGCGGTCGGCGTGGGCACCGCGGCGGCCCTGTTCGCCGCGATTCGTGAGCTTCTCCAGCGATGACACTCCACCTGGGCGTGCCCCAGCGTCAGCTGCCCTCGTCGGTCCAGACGGTGCGGTCGAGGAAGCCGTCGCCGTTGTCGTCGTACATCCGCTTTTCGAAGTGGCCGTCGTGGTCGTTGTCGTAGCCGGCGAAGTCGACGCGGTTGTCGAGGTCGAGGTCGACGCCGATGAAGTCGGTGTGGCCGTCATGGTTGAGGTCGACCAGGATGTCGGCGCCGCCGTCGGCGCGGCCGCGGTAGGTGGCGTCGTCGAGGGTGCCGTCGCCGTCCGCGTCGACCTGGTTGTCGTAGCCGTCGGGGGGCGTCAGTTCGCGTACCGCCGCGGCTGTCTCCCGGACGGCCTCGCCGAGATCGTCGCTCAGCGAAAGCGGGGCCGGCCCGAACCCGGTGACCGCGGGCAGCCCGTCCAGGTCCGGATTGTCGCCCAGACCGGTCGTGACCGACAGGTCCTCGCCGCTCTTGGTGGTGACCATGCCCGCCACCGTGCCGAACTCGGACCACACGCCCAGGTCGTCACCGCCGAACTTCGCCATGACTGCACCATAGGGCCATCAGTCGAGTTCCGGCATCGCCACCGCGTGTGGTCGTGGCCGGCAGGAGCCGCACTGCACGGCGTCGTCGACCACCAGCGCCTCGACCCGGCGCCGGTTCTCCGAGCGGCTGACCTGCAGGATGTACGGCCCGAACCGGGCGTGCTCCGCGCAGACGCCGCGGCCGCAGAAGCGGCAGGTGGCGCGGGCGGGCTCGGCACAGAACCAGCAGAGCATCAAGCCTCCTGTGGGGGACGTACGCCCCCACAGGCTCAGTCGGCCGCGCCGGACGACCCGGTGCTCTCGGTCACCTCGGGCGTGGGCGTGGGCGTCGGAGTGGGGGTCGGCGCGACGGTGGGTGTCCGGGTCGTCGTGGGCAGGGTGGCCGTCGGCCGTGTGGTCGGCGGCGTGGTCGTGGGCCGGGTCGGTGGGGGCGCGGTGGTGGTCCGCGGCGGGGTCGTCGTGGGCGCGGTGGTGCCCGTCGACGTCGGCTCGCCGGGGGTCTCGGGCTCGGTGGTCTCGACCGGATCATCCGTCTGTGACGGTGTGACTACAGTAGCGCTCGACGGCGTGGTGGCGCTCGGGACGACGGACGGCGGCGGCTCCTCCGAAAGGGAGGGTTCCGGGGTGCTCTCCTCCGGTGGCGCCACCGGCGCGCCGCCGGCGCAGGCCAGCTGGGCGCCGGTCGGGGCCGCGGCCGCGCCGTCCAGCGCGACCCGGCCGGAGGAGACCGTGACGGCCACCGGTTCGACCGAGAACCAGGCGACACCCTGGTTGGTGACCCGGCCCGCGCTGCGGTCGACGGTGAGGGCGAGCGGCTTGAACGCCCCGCTGGTGCTGCCGGTGCCGGCCAGCAGCTTCCCGCTCTGGAGGGAGAGCATGGCCACCGGCCCACGGTGCCGGCCGCCGTCGACGTGCAGGCCGCCGAGGCCGACCTTGCTGCCGCCGCAGATCCGGGCGGACGCCCCGCCGGGGAAGACGAGCTCGGCCGACGCGCCGGCCGGCACGTCGAGCACCTCGCCCTGGTCGATGTAGCGGGACGCACCGGCCGCGAGGGTGGCCGGCTCGCCGTCGAAGGTGGCCGCCACCGGCCCGGTCCGGACCGTGAGCAGCACCCGGTCGGCGGGCATCTCGGCCCAGGCCGGGCCGGCCTTGAAGTTGAGCCCGGCGAAGAACAGGGCGCCGGTCAGCACGAGCACGCCGGCCCAGCGCAGCCCGCGCTCGAAGCGGTGGTCGGCCGCCGGGTTCTCGGCGTCCTCGGGCGGGCCGGGCGGAACAGCGAGCGGCGGGTACGAGCCGCGGCCGCGGGCGCCGAACAAGCCCTTCACCGCCACCACCGGCATCTCCGAGCCGGGCCGGTGGGTGGCCCCGACCAGGGGCGGCAGGTCGGACGCGTCGGGCAGCACCCAGAGCCGGACCGGGGTCCGGGCCTGGGCCACCATGCCGGGGCTGCCCTCGCCGACCGGGCCGACCAGGGTGCCGCGGCGCAGCTCGACGCCGTCGGGCAGGGCGATCACGCCGGAGTCGACGACCACCGCGTGGGTCGGCCCGGGCAGGATGACCGGCGCCCCGGGGTCGAGGTCGACCGGGTGGGCCGAGGCGATCAGGGCGAGCCGCTGGTCGACGGCGAGGCCGGCCAGGGCCGGGGTGTCGGCGAACAGCGCCTCGGCCTCGCCGCGGTCCTGCGGCGGCGGGCCCGGCAGCGGCCCGACGACGGTGGCCACGGTGGCGGTCGGGATGGACAGCAGGGTGGTGCCGGCGGTGTGCCAGTCGAGCTGGGTGGAGCGGCCGGTCAACGCGTTGACCAGGCCGACGACGGCGCCGGGGCCGACGTGGTGGCGGATGGTGCCGGGCGGGTCGCCGGGCATGCGGGCTTCCAGGGCGCCCTCGACCACGACGAGCACGGCTTGCTGGGAGCCGCCGGAGAGCACCACCTGGCGCCCCTTCGGCGGGTGGATCCAGCGGGCGCGGGCGGCCAGGCCCTGCAGCGCCGGCTCGGGCAGGCCGCCGAGCTCGGAGGCGCGCAGGGCGGCCAGCCGGCGCGGGCTGTCGGCCTCGCGGTCGTTCTCGGCCCGGCGCAGCCGGGAATCGGCCAGCCATCGGGCCGCCCTGCCGGCCAGGGGAAGCACGACCGGCGCGGCGACGCCCAGCATGATCAGCAGGAGCAGGACGGGGCCGAGCGGCCCCGAGTGCCACAGCCCGGTGGCGGCCCCGGAGATCCGGTCGATCCAGAGGCGGTACGCCAGGACGAGCGCGAGCAGGATCCACGCGGCGGCGAGGTACCCGTAGAGGGCGATCAGCCGGCCTTCCCGGTCGAGCGTCTTCCACCCCGGCGCGCGCCCGCGCAGCCGGCTGCCGAGCCAGGCCAGGGCCCGGTCGCGCAGCTGCGGGATCTCGGTCCAGTCGGTCAGCAGTTGCTGGCCGTCGAGCCGCAGCAGCGGGCTGAGCTGGAAGAACAGGCTCAGGTAGCAGAGGAAGGCCAGCTTGAAGGCGAGACCGGCCAGCGGGGGCGCGGCCAGGCCGGCCAGCTGGGCCACCGCGGCCAGCAGCAGCGTGCCGGCCGGGCCGGCCACGGCGACCAGCAGACGGGCGCGGCGCCCGGCCATCCACACGTCGCTGGTCTCGACGAAGAACGAGGGCAGGCCCGGCGCGACGAGCAGGCCGGCGGCCGGCACCTCGCGCCCGGTGGCCTTGACCGCCATGGCCCGGGCGAGCTCGCGGAAACCGGCGACGACCAGGTGAAGCAGCAGGAGCACGATCGCGCCGAGCAGGTACGAGTCGCCGGCCAGGAACAGCGACCGGCTGCCGCGGGCCCAGGTGACGCCGAACAGGATCAGGCCGATCGCGGCCAGCACACCGATGGCGATCCCGGCGCCCCGGCCGAAGAAGAAGCGGCCGCCGGCCCGGTAGAGGGTGAGGAACAGGCCGTCGGCGTCGAAGGCGAGCCGCCGGGGCCCGGTGGCGGCCGGCGACGGCAGCGGCTTGCGCCCGATCTCCTCGAGCGGCCGGAAGGCGTCCATCGGCAGCTCGTCGAGCATGCGGTGGGCGGCCAGGTCGGCCACGACCCGGCGGACCTGGTCGGGGGCGAGCCGCCCGGCGATGCGGGCGAACTCGGCGACGAGCCGGGTGACCGTGTTCTCGCCGTCCATGAGCAGGGCGAGCTGCCACTCCTCGACGGTCAGCCGCAGGTAGCCGGCGCGGGCGCCGTCGTCGGGCGAGCGGAGCAGGATGTACTCGGCGCCGCGGGCGTTGGCGAGCTGCACTGCCTCGATGCCGGCCCGGAGCACCGGGCGGGCCCGGGCCGGGTTGAGGCGGTCGACGACGGCGCCCCAGAGGCCCGGGTCGCCGGACTCGCCCGGAGCGCGACCGGCCACGGCCTCCCAGACATTGGTCCGGCTTTCGACGTAGGACGTCACGGAAGGGCGCGCCTCTCACTGCCTCGGTGTCGCCCATGGGCGATGGCGAATGGCAGATTAGGCCGTCGACGTGGCCGATGGCGAGAGCACCGTGCCCTTTTGTGCCGGTTCCCCCGATTTCGGAGAATGACGCCGTACAAACGTACGGCGGGCGGTGCGACGACCCCCTCGTCGCACCGCCCGCCGCAGCGGGGAGGGACTGCCGGCCTTACTTGGACTCGGTCAAGGTGACCGTGACCGTCTTCTTGGCGCCGTCCCGGGTGTACTCGATCGTCATCTGCTGGCCGACCGCGCCGCCCTGCACCGCGGCCACCAGGTCGTCGGAGTCGCCGATGTTCTTGCCGTCGGCCGAGGTGATCACGTCGCCCTGCTGGAGGCCGGCCTTGGCCGCCGCGCTGTCCGCGGTGACCTGGTTGACCAGCGCGCCGCCGTTCTCGGCGTCGGCCACGCTGACGCCGAGCGCCGGGTGGCTGACCTTCTTGCCGGCCATCAGGTCCTGGGCGACCTGGTTGGCCTTGTCGCTCGGGATGGCGAAGCCCAGGCCGATGTTGCCGCTGCTGCTGCCCTGGGTGGCGATCGCCGAGTTGATGCCGATGATCTCGCCGTTGGTGTTGACCAGGGCGCCGCCGGAGTTGCCGGGGTTGATCGGCGCGTCGGTCTGCAGCAGGCCCGACATCGTGGTGCTGGAGCCGGACTGCTGTTGCTGCGGGTTGCTGCCGAACGGGCTCTGCTGCTGCTGGTCGTCCTCGCTGCTGGACTGGATGGTGCGGTCCTTGGCGCTGATGATGCCGGCGGTGACCGAGCCCTCCAGGCCGAGCGGGCTGCCGATGGCCAGCACGGTGTCGCCGACCTGCATCTTGGCGCTGCTGCCGAAGGTGGCCGGCTTGAGGTCGGACACGCCGGACACCTTGATCACGGCCAGGTCGGTGCGCTCGTCGGTGCCGACGATCGAGGCCGACGCCTTGTTGCCGTCCCGGAAGATCACGGTGACCGTGTCGCCCTGGGCGGTGGCGACCACGTGGTTGTTCGTGACGATGTAGCCGTCCTTGTTGAGCACCACGCCGGAGCCCTCGCCGGTCCCGGTGGTGATCGAGACGACGCTGTCCTGCACGGCGGAGGCGATCGAGGCCAGCGACGACCGGTCGACCACGCGGGTGACCGACGAGTTGGCCGTCTGCACGGACGGCGACGAATTGTCGTCGTCGAAGGCCAGCGCGGTCGCGGCCCCGACGCCGCCGGCGCCGAGCGCGATCAGCACGGCCGCGGCCCCGGCGATCAGGATCTTGCGACCCCGCGGGTTGCGCGGCGGCTGCTGCCCCTCGACCGGGGCGGCCCAGGCGGGCTGGCCGTCGGTGGCCCAGGCCTGGCCCTCGCCCCAGGTCTGACCCTCGGCGGCGCCGATCTGGGGCTGCGTCTGGGTGGTGCTGCCGGCGGGCGCCCAGCCCGCGGCATAGGCGGGCTGCTGCGGCGCGTACGGCGACTGGGGCTGCTGCGGCGGCCCGTACGGGTACTGCGGCTGGTGGTAGCCGGGGTGGCCGGCGTGCTGCTGCCAGGGCGAAGGCTGCTGCCACTGGGGAGCACCGGAATGGGGAGCGGCGGACTGCGGCGCACCGGACTGGGGAACGCCGGACTGGGGAACGCCCGACTGCGGGGCAGCCGTGGAAGCCGGCGGGCCCCACTGCGGGGCGTGCGGCGCGGCCGGGGGAACGACGGGCTGCGCGGCCGTCGGCTCCTCAGACTGTCCCCGCTCCGGGCTGCTGCTCTCAGAGGAGGCGTCCGCGGGTCGCGGGTCGGTCTCGTTCTCGTTCATGCCCACAACCTTGCCCCGTCGCGCTCGTACTGACCTGTGTTAGCCCTGGATGTTTTCTGTGAAGCCTTTATCCGGATTTAGGGTAGGCAAAGACACGCGGAACGTCGCCCCCTGCCCCGGTTCCGAGATCACCTCGACGGTTCCTTGGTGCGACCGGACGATCGCCGCCACGATTGCGAGCCCCAGACCGGTGCCGGTGGCCGCCCGTTGCGTGTTGCGGGTGCGGGCCTCGTCCACCCGGTAGAACCGCTCGAAGATATGGGATTTCTGCGCGTCGGACAGCCCCGGCCCGGTGTCGGCCACCTCGAAGACGGCCCGGTCGCCCGGCTCGGCGTACACCCGCAGGGTCACCGTGGCCTCCGGCGGCGTGTGCACCAGGGCGTTGGTCATCAGGTTGCCGATCACCTGGCGCAGCCGGGCGTCGTCGCCGTTGACCACGAGGCTCTCCGCGCTGTCGCGCACCTCGAGCTCGATCGTGCGGTCGGGGGCGGTCGCCTGGGCCGCTTCGACCGCGTCGAGCGCCAGCACGGGCAGCTCGACCGGGGCCAGGTTGAGCGGCCGTTCCCGGTCGAGGCGGGCCAGCAGCAGCAGGTCCTCGACGAGCAGGCCCATCCGGGCCGCCTCGTCCTCGATCCGGCGGACCAGTTTGGCGACGTCCTCGGGGTCGGTCACGGCGCCCTGGCGGTAGAGCTCGGCGAAGCCGCGGATGGTGGTCAACGGCGTCCGCAGCTCGTGCGACGCGTCCGCCACGAACTGCCGCATCTTGCCCTCGGAGCGCACGGCTCGGGCCTCGGAGTGCTGGGCCGCCTCGGCCGCCTCGCGCGCGACCGCCTCGGCGGCCCGGGCCGCCCCCTCGGACTCGGCGCGGGCGGTGAAGGCCGCCTCGATCTGGGCCAGCATCGCGTTCAGGGCGCGGGAGAGCCTCCCCAGCTCGGTCGTGGGCGGGCCGCCGTGCCCCTCCGGGTCGGGCACCCGCTGGGTGAGATCGCCGGCGCCGATCGCGGCCGCAGTGCGCTCGATCTGATGCAGCGGGATCAGGCTCTGCCGCACGAGGGCGGCGCCGACCGAGGCGAGCGCGATGAGAACACCCACGCCGACCAGCAGGTCGACCCAGAGCAGCTGGCCGACGGCCTGCTCGATCACCGACAGCTTCTCGGCCACCTGGAGCACCGCGCCGCTGTTGTCGACCACTACGAGCGACCGCCACGCCACCTTGCCATTCGGCGACTTCACCGTGTACGGCCGGCCGAGCACAGCGTTGATGTTGTCGACGCCCTGGGGTGCGGGCGGGAAGTCCTGATCGCTCAGGTCCTGATCGCCGGCCACGACCTCGTCGGGGGCGCGCACGCCGCTGACCGAGCTGAACGCGACGAAGAAGTCCTCCGGCAGCGGGATCTTGGTGGTGTACCGGAGCTTCAAGATGGTGTCCGCGTAGACACCGATCGACGCGTCGACGCGCTTGAGCAGATAGTTGTGCAGCGCATAAGTGCTCGCGGCGCTTATCGCGACGAGCGCGGCGAACACCAGTGTCAGCACGGAGGCCACGAGCTTGACCCGTAGCGGCACCGTGCGCAGGCTTCCCTGCAGAGGAAGCGTCGTGCGCACCCGCTCGGTGAGGGTCACGGCGCGACTCAGACGGCGGGTTTGCGAAGCACGTAACCCACGCCGCGCAGGGTGTGGATCAGCCGCGGCTGCACGTTGTCGACCTTGCGGCGGAGGTACGAGATGTAGGACTCCACGATGTTGTCGTCGCCGCGGAAGTCGTATTTCCAGACGTGGTCGAGGATCTGCGCCTTGGAGAGCACGCGGTTCGCGTTGAGCATCAGGTAGCGCAGCAGCTTGAACTCGGTCGGCGACAGCTGCACGCGCTGGCCGGCCCGGTAGACCTCGTGGGTCTCCTCGTCGAGCTCGAGATCGGCGAAGACCAGGCGCGACGGCTCCTCGTCGCCCTGCGTGGTGCGGCGCAGCACCGCCCGGATGCGGGCGGTGAGCTCCTCGAGGCTGAACGGCTTGGTCACGTAGTCGTCGCCGCCCAGGGTGAGGCCGCGGATCTTGTCATCCGTGCCGTCCCGGGCGGTCAGGAAGACCACGGGGGTGCGCTGGCCGCCCTCGCGCATGAGCCGGATGACCTCGAAGCCGTCGAGGTCGGGCAGCATCACGTCGAGCACGACGAGGTCGGGGGTGGAGTTCTTCGCCGCGGAGACCGCCGCGCTGCCGCTCGTCGCGGTGCTCACGTCGAAGCCGGCGAATCGAAGGCTGGCGGAAAGCAGCTCGAGGATGTTCGCGTCGTCCTCGACGACTAGGAGTTTCGCCTCGGCCTGCTTGGGCTGGGTCTGGACGGCCATGACAGCCAGTATTTATCAGTCCGCTGCGACTGGCCTGCACGGTGGCTGAAAGTTTTCTGAAAGACGGCTTAGGCCGCCAGGCGGTAGCCGGTGACGCGGAGCGAGGACTGCGCGGCCCGGGCCAGCGTCCTGCGGTCGGCGCCGTCCGCCGGTCGCAGCGCGGGCGCGGTCACGAGGGTAACGCTCAGCCTCCGGAGCGCCGCCACTCGGCGTACCGAGTCCCAGAGGGTGTCATCGCCGATGAAGGCCGCCGCGGTCGAGTCGTAGACGATCGAGGCCGGGACCACCGGCGCGCCCGCGTCGATCGCCGCCTGGAACAGCGCCGGCCGGAACGTTCCCTGGTTGGCCCCGCAGTAGGTGGTGCCCTCGGGGAACGCCGCGACCGTCCGGCCCGCACGCAGCGCCGCCGCCACCTCGGCCACCGTGCCCGGCAGCGCCTTGGGCCGCGAGCGGTCGATGAAGATCGCCCCGGAGAGGCCGGCCAGCACGCCGATCCCCGGCCACGAGCCCACCTCGCCCTTGGCCACCAGGCGGACCGGCGCGAACGCCGTCAGCACCAGGATGTCCAGCCAGGAGACGTGGTTGGCCACCAGCAGGCTGCCCGGCCGCACGAGCGGGCCCTGCCGGCGGACCTTGATGCCCAGGACCGCGAGCATGGTGCGGGCCAGGGTCCGCAGGGCGACTCCCCGCAGGAGCGGCACCAGGAGAAGACCACCGAGCAGTACGCCCGCGAGCGACACCATCCGCAGGAATCCGGCCCCGGGCCGCACCCGCCGGTCGAGCCCGTCACGGCACACCGCGGAGCACCCGGACACCGGCTGCCAGAGCGCGATCATCGGGTCGCCCCGAGGAAGTGGCGGCGGTACCGCGGGTCCATCCGGTCCAGGGAGAACAGCACGTAGAAGTCGGCGCAGTCGAAATCGGGGTCGTAGGCCGGCTCCCCGCACACCCAGCTGCCGAGCCGCAGATAGCCCTTGAGCAGGGCCGGCGGCTGCACCTTGGGATCGCCGGGGACGTCGTTCCCGGCCAGCCAGCTGCGACGCGGGGTCACCCGCATCGCCGGCGGGGAGAGATGCCTGCCCTGGACGCGGGCCCAGACACCGGCCGCCGTGACGCCGCCGTCGCCGAGCGGGACCGAGGCGCAGCCGCCCAGCCAGCGCAGGTTGTTCAGGTGCAGGTAGCGGGCGAGACCGGCCCACATCAGGTTCACCACCGCGCCGCTGCGGTGATCGGGGTGCACACACGAGCGGCCCGTCTCGACCAGCTGGTCCCGGAGGGGCGCCAGGCCGGCCAGGTTGAACTCGCTGTCGCCGTACCGGCGACCGGCGCGCTCGGCGGCCTTGGGCGGAAGCATCCGGTACGTCCCGACCACCGCGCCGGTCGCGTCGTCGCGCACGATCAGGTGGTCGCAGAACTCGTCGAACTCGTCGACGTCGCGCCCGTCGGGCGACTCGGGGAGACGGGCGCCGAGCTCGCCCGCGAAAACATCGCGTCGCAGCCGCTGGGCGGCGGCGACCTGCTCGGGATCATCGGCGATGAGCAGGGAGTAGCCGCTGGTCCCGGTGGGGGCGGCGGCGGTCAGTAATACGGCCATGGCACTTGTGTAAGGGTGACAGCTGCCGATGGAATGTCGCCGCAGGAGGCGATTCATGGCCGCAAAATGAACGGCTTGTGCGAGCCTTCCTCCCATGTTTGTTCATGCGCGTTTCAACGGTCCTCCGGGCACGGGGAACGGCGGTTGGTCGGCGGGCGCGTTCGCCGTCGAGGCGGGTGCGCGGCCGGGCGGCCCGGCGTACGAGGTGACCCTGCGGGTGCCCCCGCCCCTGGAGACGGAGCTGCGGCTCGACGGCGGCTCGGTGCTCGACGGTGACACGCTGGTCGCCACCCTGACCGGGGTGGAGGAGGCGCTGCCGGCGGTGGAGGGAGTCGGGATCGGGAAAGCGGTGGAGGCCGCGCGGGCGTACCCCGGTTTCACGGCGCACCCCTTCCCCACCTGTTACGTATGCGGTCCGGAACGGCCGGACGGGTTGCGCATCTTCTCCGGGCCGCTGCCGGACGGGCGTACGGCCGCTCCCTGGGTTGTGCCCGAAGGGGTGGATCTGGCCGTGGTGTGGGCCGCGCTCGACTGTCCCGGCGGATGGGCGGCTCTGATCAACGGGCGTACGTACGTGCTCGGCCGGATCGCGGCGGACGTCGCCCACCTGCCCGAACCCGGCACCACCTGCGTGGTCATGGGTGAGGCGGTGGAGTTCAGCGGCCGCAAGGCCAAGGTCAACTCCACGGTGTACGCCCCGGGTGGGGAGCGGCTCGCGACGGCACGGGCCACATGGATAGCCGCCGTTTAGTAGGTTGACCTCCCAGGCCTCGGAAAGGATCTTCGATGAGCACCGACGAGATCGTCGTCGAGCACCTCACGAAGCAATACAAACGTCTGCGGGCGGTGGACGACCTGTCGTTCAGCGTGCGCACTGGAGCGGTGACCGGATTCCTCGGCCCCAACGGCGCCGGCAAGACCACCACCCTGCGGATGCTGCTCGGCCTGGTCACGCCCACCGGGGGTCAGGCCACCTTCGGCGGTACGAAGTACGTCGACCTGCCCGACCCGATCCGCCAGGTGGGCGCCGTGCTCGAGGCGTCCAGCGCCCACCGGGGCCGCACCGGCCGCAACCACCTGCGGATGATCTGCCGCGCGGCCGGCCTGCCGGACACCCGGGCCGACGAGGTGCTCAACATCGTCGGGCTCACCCCGGCCGCCAACCGCAAGTTCAAGGGCTACTCGCTCGGCATGCGGCAGCGGCTCGGCATCGCGGCGGCGCTGCTGGGCGACCCGCGGGTGCTGATCCTGGACGAGCCGGCCAACGGCCTCGACCCCGAGGGCATCCGCTGGATGCGCGATCTGCTCAAGGCGCTCGCCGCCGAGGGGCGCACGGTGCTGGTCTCCAGCCACCTGCTGGGCGAGATGCAGCTGCTGGCCGACGACGTCGTGATCGTGGCGGCCGGCAAACTGATCCGGCAGGGCCCGGTCGACGAGGTGCTGGGCTCGATGGGCACCGGCGCCCACGTCCGGGTCCGCACCCCGCAGCCGGCCGAGCTCAAGGCCGCGCTGTCGGAGCTGGAGGCGACCGCGACCGAGCAGAGCGACGGCTCGCTGCTGATCATCGGGGTGGAGGCCGCGGCGATCGGCCACGCCGCCTTCACCGCCTCGGTCGAGCTGCACGAGCTGACCACCGAGCGCGGCGATCTCGAACAGGTCTTCCTGCAGCTGACGGCCGGAAAGGCGGGCATCCGATGAGTCTGAGCCTGGTCAACGCGGAGCTGTTCAAGGTCCGTACCACCTCGATCTGGTGGATCCTCGGGATCGTCCTGGTCCCGCTGTACGCGGCGAGCGTGCTGGCCAACTGGGCCCAGTTCGCGGTCACCGACCCGGGCACCACCGAGGGCGCGACCGACACGCAGACCCAGCAGATCCAGGCCGCGCTGGATCCGGTCAACGTGGCCACCACGATGTACACCAGCGGTCAGTACTTCGGCGTCCTGATCGTGGTGCTGCTCAGCGCGATCATCGTGACCAGCGAGTTCTTCCACCTGACGGCCACTACCACATTCCTGACCACGCCACGGCGGGAATCGGTCATCCTGGCCAAGTTCGGCGCCGCCATCGTCATCAGCCTGATCGTCTGGCTGCTGACCACGCTGATCAACCTGATCGTGGTGCCGCTGATCATGAATCAGCTCGACGTGGCGGTGCAGCTCGGCACGGGCCACGTGTGGCGGGCGATCGCGCTCAACGCGCTGGCCTTCGTGCTGTGGGCGATCCTCGGCGTCGGCGTGGGCGTGCTGATCCGCAGCCAGATCGCGGCGACGCTGGTCCTGGCGATCACCTACGTGGTCGGCACCCAGGCCATCGGGCTGATCTTCTTCCTGCTCAGCCAGTGGGTGGCCGAGTGGTTCAACAAGCTCCAGGTCATCGTGCCGACCACCGCGTCGCAGCTGATGGTCTCGGGCACCGAACTCCCCGGTAACCCTCCGCGATGGGTCGGCGCCGCCGTGCTGATCGGCTACGCGGCGATCTGCGGCATCCTCGGCACATTGATCACCAAGCGCCGCGACATCTCCTGATCCCCGGGCGTCACACAACCGACGTGCGGAGAGTTCGCCCCATTGGACGGCGTAACCTGGATGCCGAATCCGTCCCGTCCCATGTGACGGAAACAGTCGCGTGCTGACAACATGGTGAAAGAGGCGAACACGAAAGTGTCGACCCAGCAGACTTCGCATGAGAACCCACTCGCGGACTTCGGTCCCAACGAGTGGATCGTCGACGAGATGTACCAGCGATACCTGGCCGACCCCACCAGCGTCGACCCCGCCTGGCACGACTTCTTCGCCGACTACAAGCCGGCGATGGCGACCGGTTCGATCGTGACGCCCGACGAGGCGACCGCGGCGAACGCCACCGCCAGCGCGAAGCGCGCCGGCACGGATGCGCCCGCCGCGACCACCGTGGCGCCTGTCAAGCCGACTGTTCCCGCCGCCGCTCCGGCTCAGGAGAAGCCGGCCCCCAAGCCGGCCCCGAAGCCCGCGCCCAAGCCGGAGACCAACGGCAAGGCCTCCGAGGGTCCCAAGACCACTCCGCTGCGCGGTGTCGCTGCCAAGATCGTACAGAACATGTCGGCCTCCCTGGAGGTGCCGACCGCCACATCCGTGCGTACGGTCCCGGCCAAGCTCATGGTCGACAACCGCATCGTCGTCAACAACCACCTCCAGCGCGGCCGGGGCGGCAAGGTCAGCTTCACCCATCTGATCGGCTGGGCGCTGGTCCAGGCGGTCGTGAAGCACCCGGAGATGAACAACTCGTTCGCCGAGGTCGACGGCAAGCCCGCCCTGGTGCAGCCGGAGCACATCAACCTCGGCATCGCCATCGACCTCGCGAAGAAGGACGGCTCCCGCACGCTGGTCGTGCCGTCCATCAAGAACTGCGAGCAGATGGACTTCCGCAAGTTCTGGCAGGCGTACGAGGACGTGGTCCGGCGCGCCCGCCGCAACGAGCTGACCATGGACGACTACGCCGGCACGACGATCTCGCTGACCAACCCGGGCGGCATCGGCACGGTGCACTCCATCCCCCGCCTGATGACCGGCCAGAGCGCGATCATCGGCGTCGGCGCCATGGAGTACCCCGCGCCCTACTCCGGCATGAGCGACGAGACCCTGACCGACCTCGGCGTCAGCAAGGTCACCACGCTGACCAGCACGTACGACCACCGGGTGATCCAGGGCGCACAGTCCGGCGAGTTCCTCAAGGCCATGCACGAGTTCCTGCTCGGCGAGCACGGCTTCTACGACGAGATCTTCACCTCGCTGCGCATCCCGTACGAGCCGGTCCGCTGGGTCCGCGACGTCGCGCACACCTCCGAGGGCCAGATCGACAAGGCGGCCCGGGTCGTCGAGCTGATCCACGCGTACCGCGTGCGCGGCCACCTGATGGCCGACACCGACCCGCTCGAGTTCGAGATCCGCCGCCACCCCGACCTCGACGTGCTGCAGCACGGCCTGACCCTGTGGGACCTCGACCGGACCTTCCCGGTCGGCGGCTTCGCCGGCAAGCAGAAGATGAAGCTGCGCGACGTCCTCGGCGTCCTGCGTGACACCTACTGCCGCCGGGTCGGCATCGAGTACATGCACATCCAGGGGCCCGAGGAGCGGCGCTGGATCCAGGACCGCATCGAGATCAAGTACACCAAGCCCGACGCGGACGAGCAGAAGCACATCCTCAACCGGCTGAACGCGGCCGAGGCCTTCGAGACCTTCCTGCAGACCAAGTTCGTCGGGCAGAAGCGGTTCTCCCTCGAGGGCGGCGAGTCGCTGATCCCGCTGCTCGACGCCGTGCTCGAGTCGTCGGCCGAGGCCGGCCTGGACGAGATGGTCATCGGCATGGCCCACCGCGGCCGGCTGAACGTGCTGGCCAACATCGTCGGCAAGCCGTACGAGAAGATCTTCAACGAGTTCGAGGGTCAGATGGACCCGAAGTCGGCCCACGGCTCCGGTGACGTCAAGTACCACCTGGGCCAGACCGGCAAGTACTCCACGCCCGACGGCGAGCACGCGACCACCGTCAGCGTGGTCGCCAACCCCTCCCACCTGGAGGCGGTCGACCCGGTGCTGGAGGGCATCGTCCGGGCCAAGCAGGACCGGCTCGACCTCGGCCTGCACGGCTATACGGTGCTGCCGGTGCTGGTGCACGGCGACGCCGCGTTCGCCGGCCAGGGCGTGGTGGCCGAGACGCTCAACCTCTCCCAGCTGCGCGGCTACCGCACCGGTGGCACGGTCCACGTGGTCGTCAACAACCAGGTCGGCTTCACCACCGCGCCGGAGTACAGCCGCTCGTCGCTCTACTCGACCGACGTCGCCCGGATGATCCAGGCTCCGATCTTCCACGTGAACGGCGACGACCCCGAGGCCGTCGTCCGGGTGGCCAAGCTGGCCTTCGAGTACCGCCAGGCGTTCAACAAGGACGTCGTGATCGACCTGGTCTGCTACCGCCGCCGCGGTCACAACGAGGGCGACGACCCGTCGATGACCAACCCCCGGATGTACGAGATCATCGACACCAAGCGCTCGGTGCGCAAGCTGTACACCGAGGAGCTGATCGGCCGGGGTGACATCACCGTGGACGGCGCCCAGGAGCAGCTGCGCGACTACCAGTCCCAGCTCGAGCAGGTCTTCAAGGCCACCCGCGACTCGGCCGGCTCGCCGCCGCGGCCCCGGGTGATCTCCGAGGAGGCCGAGCCCGAGGTCGAGACCGCGGTCGACGCGGCCGTGGTCCGCTCGGTCGGCCAGGCCCACATCGAGCTGCCCGAGGGCTTCACCCCGCACAAGCGGGTCCAGCAGCTGCTGGAGCGCCGGGCCAAGATGGGCAACGACGGCGGCATCGACTGGGGCTTCGGCGAGCTGGTCGCGTTCGGCTCGCTGCTCAGCCAGGGCGTCACCGTTCGGCTGGCCGGTCAGGACTCGCGCCGTGGCACGTTCGTCTCCCGGCACGCCTCGGTCGTCGACGCCAAGACCGGCAAGGACTTCCTGCCGCTGTCCACGCTGGCCACCGGCAACGCCCGCTTCTTCGTGCACGACTCGCTGCTCAGCGAGTACGCGGCGATGGGCTTCGAGTACGGCTACTCGGTGGAGAACCCGGAGGCGCTGGTCCTCTGGGAGGCCCAGTTCGGTGACTTCGTCAACGGCGCCCAGTCGATCGTCGACGAGTTCATCTCGTCCGGCGAGGTGAAGTGGGGCCAGAAGTCGTCGCTGGTGCTGCTGCTGCCACACGGCCAGGAGGGCCAGGGCCCGGACCACTCGTCCGGCCGTCCCGAGCGGTTCCTGCAGCTGTGCGCGCAGGACAACATGCGGGTGGCCAACCCGACCACCCCGGCCAACTACTTCCACCTGCTGCGCCGGCAGGCCCTGTCCAGCAAGCGCAAGCCGCTGGTGGTCTTCTCGCCGAAATCGCTGCTGCGCCACAAGCTCGCGGTGTCGTCGGTCGCCGACTTCACCCAGGGCACGTTCCAGCCGGTCATCGGCGACGCCGGCGTCAACGGCACGCCGCTCGACGCGGGCTCGGTCAAGCGCGTGCTGCTCTGCTCGGGCAAGGTCTACTACGACCTGTTCCAGGCCCGGGCCGAGCGCGGGATCACCGACACGGCGATCATCCGGATGGAGCAGATCTACCCGCTGCCGGTGGCCGAGCTCAAGGCGATCCTGGCCCAGTTCCCCAACGCCGAGGACTACGCCTGGGTGCAGGAGGAGCCGGCCAACCAGGGCGCCTGGTCGTTCGTCGCGCTCAACCTGCTCGAGCACCTCGAGGGCGTCCGGCTGCGGCGGATCTCCCGCCCGGCCGCCGCCGCCCCCGCGGTCGGCTCGGCCAAGATGCACGACGCCGAGCAGACGGCGCTGATCGAGGCCTCGCTGCCTCGCCCGTGACGGTTGCTTGAGAGGGGGCGCTCCGCTGCGGCGGGGCGCCCCCTCTTACTATCCGGGCATGTACTTCACTGATCGCGGCATCGAGGAGCTGGTCGAACGGCGTGGCCAGGAGACCGTCACGCTGGAGTGGCTGGGCGAGCAGCTGCGGACCTTCGTCGACCTGAACCCGGAGTTCGAGACCCCGATCGAGCGCCTGGCCACCTGGCTGGCCCGTGACGACGAGGAAGACGACGAATAATCCGCCGATCCGGCGGGTGGAGCTGGCCGCCGACGCCGAGATCGACCGTACGCAGTGGTGGGCGCGGATCCCGGCGGTCCGCGCCGTGCTCGAGCATGGGCTGAACATCCCGGCCGGGGTGACGTTCCTGGTCGGCGAGAACGGGTCGGGCAAGTCCACGCTGATCGAGGCGCTGGCCGTGGCGACCGGGCTCAACCCGGAGGGCGGGTCGCGCTCGGCCCGCCACTCGACCCGGGAGACGGAATCGCCGCTCGGGGCGGCGCTTCGCCTGATTCGCACGCCGGGCAAGCGGGTGAACTCGTACTTCCTGCGGGCCGAGACCACCCACGGCCTGTACACGTATCTCGAATCGCTGCCGGATCTGTCGGGCAACCCCGACACCAGGCTCCACGAGCAGTCCCACGGCGAGGGGTTCCTCGAGCTCCTGACCCGCAAGTTCCGGGGGTACGGGTTCTATCTGATGGACGAGCCGGAGGCGCCGCTCTCCTTCACGTCGACGCTGGGGCTGCTGGCCAAGCTGGAGGACCTGCGGGCGGACGGGGGCCAGGTCGTGATCGCCACGCATTCGCCGCTGCTGACGGCGCTACCGGGGGCGACCATTCTCGAACTCGGGCCCTTTGGCCTGCGCAAGATCAAGTGGGACGACCTGGAGATCGTGGCGAACTGGCGGGGCTTCCTGTCCTCCCCCGCCGCATACCTCCGTCACCTGAGAACGTGACAGTTATCCACAGAGACTCTCGTCATCCACAGTTAGGACTTTCGGCCCGGCGACCGGACGGCCCGGCCGGTAGGTTTGGCCCGTGGCAAGAAGCGTTTATGTGACCGGTCTGGGGCCGAGCGTCGGCAAGGGCACCGTCGCGCTCGGGCTGGTCGAGCTGCTCTCCCGGCAGGTCGCGCGGATCGGGGTGTTCCGGCCGCTGGTCGCCGGCCCCGAGGACGATCCGCTGCTCACCCTGCTGACCAAGCGCTACCCGGTCGTCGCTCCTTATGCCGAGTCCTACGGCGTGACCACCGCCGAGGCGAGCGCGCTGGTCGCCGACGGCAAGTGGGAGGAGCTCATCTCCCGCATCGTCGAGCGCTACCGCGAGGTCGAGCGGCTGGCCGGCTCGGTGGTGGTGATCGGCAGCGACTTCGCCGGCCCCGCCAAGGAGCGCGACGAGATCCCGCGGGAGCTCGGCTTCAACGCCCGGCTGGCCACCGAGTTCGGCAGCGTCGTGATCCCGGTGATCAGCGGCGCCGGGCGTGGGGCGGAGTCGCTGACTGCCGCCGCCCGCAGCGCCTATCACTCGTTGACCGACCTCGACGCGACCGTTCTCGCCGTGATCGCCAACCGCGTGCCGGCCGAAGCCCGCACGACGACAGCTACGGTTGCCACCTCCGGCAGCGTGCCCGACAGCGGGCTGCCGGTGCCGTTCTGGGCCATCCCCGAGGTGGCCGCGGTGGCCGCGCCGACAGTGGCCGAGGTGGCCGCGGCGCTCGAAGCGACGGTCATCTCCGGCTCGAGCGGCGCGCTCGACCGGGACGTGCTCGACTATGTGGTCGGCGCCGCCCACGTGCCGGCCCTGCTCGACCACCTGACCGACGGGGCGCTGCTGATCACCCCCGGCGACCGGGCCGACCTGCTGGTGGCGGCCAGCGCCGCCCACGCCGCGGGCAACGTGACCCTCTCCGGCCTGGTGCTGACCCTGGGCGAGCGGCCCGACGAGCGCGCGGTCCGGGTCATCGAGCGGCTCAACACCGGCCTGGCCATGCTGGTGGTCGACTCCGACAGCTACCACACGATCTCGGCCGCCGGCCGGATCGAGGCCCGCCTCGGCACGGGCACGCCCCGCAAGATCGAGGCCGCCCTGGGCGCCTTCGAGGAGAGCGTCGACACCGCCGAGCTGACCCGGCTGCTCGACGTGGCCCGCTCCAGCCGGGTCACCCCGCTGATGTTCGAGAACGATCTGATCGACCGGGCCCGGGCCGAGCGCCGCCACCTCGTGCTGCCCGAGGGCGCCGAGGAGCGCATCCTGCGGGCCACCGAGACGCTGCTGCGCCGCGGCGTGGCCGACCTGACCCTGCTCGGCGACCCCGGCGAGATCACCCGCCGGGCCCGCGAGCTGGGGCTCGAGATCGGCGGGGCCCAGCTGGTCGACCCGGAAACCAGCGAGTGGCGCGACGAGTTCGCCGCGACCTATGCGGAGCTGCGCAAACACAAGAACGTCCCGCTCGACCTGGCGTATGACGTGGTGCGCGACGTCAACTACTTCGGCACCCTGATGGTGCAGACCGGCAAGGCCGACGGCATGGTCTCCGGGGCCAACCACACGACGGCGGCCACCATCCGGCCCGCCTTCGAGATCATCAAGACGGTGCCGGACGTGTCGGTCGCCTCCAGCGTCTTCTTCATGCTGCTGGCCGACCGGGTGCTGGTCTACGGCGACTGCGCGGTCAACCCCGACCCCGACGCGCCCCAGCTGGCCGACATCGCGCTCTCCTCGGCCCGGACGGCGGCCGCGTTCGGCATCGAGCCGCGGGTGGCCATGCTGTCGTACTCCACCGGCAGCTCCGGGGCCGGCGCCGACGTGGAGAAGGTCGCGGCGGCCACCGCGCTCGTGCGGGAACGCTCACCCGAGCTGCCGGTCGAGGGCCCGATCCAGTACGACGCGGCCATCGACCCGGCCGTGGCGGCGACCAAGCTGCCCGACAGCACGGTCGCGGGCAAGGCGACGGTCTTCATCTTCCCCGACCTCAACACCGGCAACAACACGTACAAAGCGGTTCAGCGCTCGGCCGGCGCGGTCGCGGTCGGCCCGGTCATGCAGGGCCTGCGGCGCCCGGTCAACGACCTGTCCCGCGGCGCGACCGTCAAAGACATCGTCAACACGGTGGCGATCACAGCGATCCAGGCGGCGGTGACTCCATGACCCGGGTTCTCGTTCTCAACTCCGGCTCCTCCTCGGTGAAGTACCGGCTCTTCGACGGCCCCGACACCGTGGCCAAGGGCCTGATCGAGCGGATCGGCGAGGCCGGCGGCGACACCGCCGACCATCGGGCGGCGCTGCAGCACATCATGGATTCGGTCGACCTGTCCGGCCTGGCCGCGGTCGGCCACCGGGTGGTGCACGGCGGCCCCGAGTTCAGCGAGCCCACGGTCGTCGACGACGAGGTCGTCGCCCGCATCGACGCCTTGGTGCCGCTCGCGCCGCTGCACAACCCGGCCGCCCTGACCGGAATCGAGGTGGCCCGCAAGCTGCTGCCCGACGTGCCCCAGGTGGCGGTCTTCGACACGGCCTTCCACGCCACCATCCCGCCCGAGGGCGTCACCTGGGCCATCGACGCGTCCCTGGCTTCGCGGTGGCAGATCCGGCGGTACGGGTTCCACGGCACCTCACACGCCTATGTGGCCCGCCGGACGGCGTCGCTGCTGGGCCGCGCCCCCGAGGACACCAACGTGATCACGCTGCATCTCGGCAACGGCGCCAGCGCCTGCGCGGTCCGCGGCGGCCGGAGCGTGGCCACCTCGATGGGCATGTCACCGCAGGGCGGCCTGGTGATGGGCACCCGCAGCGGCGACATCGACCCCACCGTGGTCTTCCACCTGCACCGCGAGGCCGGCCTGCCCCTCGACGAGATCGAGAACTCGCTGACCCGCCACGCCGGCCTGCTCGGCCTGACCGGCGAGAACGACCTGCGCTCGGTCATCAAGAAACGCGACGCCGGCGACGAGGCGGCCACCCTCGCCTTCGACGTCTACTGCCGCCGCATCCGCGAGTACGTGGGCGCCTACCTGGCCGTCCTGGGCCGCGTCGACGCCATCACCTTCACCGCCGGCGTCGGCGAGAACTCGGCCCCCGTCCGGGCCGCCTCACTCTCCGGCCTGGAGCCCCTCGGCATCGAGATCGACCCCACCCGCAACCAGGCCAACGACCAGCTCATCTCCCCCGACGGCACCCGCATCCCGGTCTGCGTAGTCCCCACCGACGAGGAGCTCGAAATCGCCGA
This sequence comes from Actinoplanes sp. NPDC049598, assembly GCF_040675435.1. Classification (NCBI taxonomy): domain Bacteria; kingdom Bacillati; phylum Actinomycetota; class Actinomycetes; order Micromonosporales; family Micromonosporaceae; genus Actinoplanes; species Actinoplanes sp. NPDC049598. The sequence goes on from NZ_JBFAOX010000003.1 coordinate 61,642, forward strand.
CCAGTCCCGCACGGCCCTGTCCCTGCCCCGCTGACCGGCACCCGCGCACTCAGTCCGGCGGCGCGAGGTCGGGCTGGCGGCGCGAGGCCGGGCCGGCGGCGCGAGGCCGGGCCGGCGGTGGCGCGGGGATGCCCCCGCGCCGGGCCGGATGTCAGGCCACGAGCCAGACGATCAGGGCGATGAGGACCACGGCGACGGCGACGCCGCCGATGATCAGCGGGGTCTTGGACGCCGCGGCCGGCTGCTCCTGCGGAGTGTCCTTGGTGAAGGCGCGGAACGCCTCGGTGTTGCCGCTCGGGTCGACTCTGTTGTCAGACATGCGGAAGACCTTAGCGAAACAACGCACGCCCGCCGAGTCACCCGCCCGTCGCGCGGCGTACCCAGCAGGACAAACACCTGCGCTCGGGGTGCCCGATCGGCAGGTCGAACAGGCAGGGGCGCAGCACGGGCAGGGTTACATCGGGTTCACCCCATCGGGGTAGCGCGACGCGGCGGGATTCCGGCCGACCGGGTCGCGCCCCGAGCCCGAGCGTCCCGAACCCCCACGCCGGCCGCGGCGCTGAACCCCCGTCCCGGTGGCCCCCGCCCCACAACGCCCGGACCGCCGCTGCGGGTGCGGGTTGATCGGTGGGGCGAGACGGCGCGTCACAATGGGTGGGATGCGTCGGCGAACTGTTCTTCTGGGTCTCGGGTCTGCGGTGCTTGCGGGGTGCTCTCCGGGGGCCGATCAAGCCGAGCCGGGGCCGGTGGGCAGCCTGCCGAGTGCTACGCGGGCGCCCAGCGCGAGCAGTCCGGCGCCGGCGGCGAGCAAGCCGGTGGCGAAAAGTGCGCCGGGTCAGCGGTTTCGGGTGGTGACTCGGCGGCTGGCGCTCGAACGCGGGGCGGATCGGCCACTGCCGACGACGGTGTGGGTTCCTGAAGGGGATGGCGTCTTTCCCCTCATTCTGTTCAGTCATGGGCTGACGGCGAGCCCGAACACTTATGCCGACCTGCTGAGTTCCTGGGCGCGGGCCGGGTTTGTGGTGGCGGCGCCGGCCTATCCGCACACGTCGGCCGAGTCGGGGCAGGTGAACGTGCTCGACGTGCTCAATCAGCCGGCCGACGCCTCGTACGTCGTCACCGAGGTTCTGAGCCGGCTCAAGGGTCGCGTGGACGCCGGGCGGGTGGCTGCGGCGGGGCATTCGGCGGGTGGGATCACCACGATCGGGATGTTCAGCTCGGCCCGGGACGAGCGGCTGATCTCCGGCGTGGTGCTGGCCGGGCGGCAGGTGCTCGCCTCGCCGTTCGGTGGGGCCGAGGCGCCGCTGCTGTTCGTGCACGGGCGGCAGGACCGGGTGGTGGGCTACAGCGACGGGCGCGCGGCCTACGACGCGGTGCCGTGGCCCAAGGCGTTCCTCAGCGTCACCCGGGGCGGGCACATCGCCACCGGCCCGGCGTTCGACGTGGTGGCGGCGACGACCACCGACTTCTGGCGGTGGAGCCTGTACGGCGACCCCACCGCCCGCCGGCGGCTGGCCGCGGACGCCAAGCGGGGCGGCGTGGCCACTTTGGACGACAAACTGCGCTGAGCGGCGCGGCTGCTGAAATGGGGACCGGCGCTGATCGACGTGCCTCCCAAGACGGGACCGGCGCTGACCGGCATGCCTTCCAACAGGGGACCAGTGCTGACCGGCATGCTTGCCAGAAGGGGACCGGGGCAAGCGCCATGCCCGGCCGGAACCGGCAGGGCGCGCGTGGCCCGACCGGATGCGCATTGACAGGCGTGGCTGTGGAAGATCCAATATGCCGCGTGAGAACGGGGAAGCACGTAGTGACCGTCGCGGTCGTCCTCGCGGCGCTGACCGGCGGATGTTCGGCGGCGAAGGACGCGGACGACTCGAAGGGCGCCCAGCAGGCCGCCGAGGCCGACGCCTGGGGTGATCCGCCGGCGGCGGCGTCGGCCGGGAAGATCGGGGCCGCCTGCCCGCTGCCGGTCACCTTCGACCTGGCCGGCGAGTGGGCGCCCGAGGGTGTCGAGGACGGCCTGTTCGACCAGGGTGGCTTCGACCTGCGCTGCGAGATCGACGCCAAGCCGGCCGGCCACCTCGGCTTCCTGCGGGTCTGGACCGGTCCGGGCACCGACCCGGCGGCCGCCCTGGAGACCTTCGTCAAGGCCGAGGCCGGTACGGCGCCGATCACCGACCGCCGCACCCGGACGACCCGGCTCGGTGACCTGCCGGCCGTGGAGACGACCTACCTCGACACCGAGAACGAGCGCCCCGAGCGCGTCCTGGCCGTCGCGGCCGGGGACGGCATCGTCATCCTCACGCTCGCCGGCGTGGACACCGGCGAGCACAAGGCCATGCTTCCCGCGTACGTCCTGGCCCGGCAGACGATCAGCAAGAGTTAGTGCAGGAGGTCGACCACGACCTTGCCGAAGATCTCGCCCGACTCGAGGCGGGCGAAGGCGTCGCCGACCGCGCTGAAGCCGTACGTGGAGTCGACCACCGGCCGTACCCCCGTGGTCACCAACAGTTCCAGCAGCGACTCGAGGTCGTCCCGGGTGCCCATGGTGCTGCCCAGCACGTCGAGCCGCATGGCGAACAGGCGTCGCAGGTCCACGGTGGCCAGATGGCCGCCGGTGGCCCCGCAGACGACGATCCGGGCGCCGGGGCTGCAGCATTTCATCGAGTGGTCGAAGGTGGGCGCGCCGACCGACTCGATCACCACCTCGACCCGCTCGGGCAGCCGCGCGCCGGGCTCGACCGCCGTCGCCCCGAGCTCGGCGATGCGGGCCCGTTTCTCCGGGTCGCGGCTGGTCGCGTACACCCGCTTGCCCATCGCCACCGCCAGGGCGACCGCGGCCGTGGCCACCCCACCGCCGGCGCCCTGGACAAGGACGGAGGAAGCTTCCTCGACCCGGCCCCGCGTGGTCAGCATGTGGTAGGCGGTCAGCCAGGCCGTGGGCAGGCAGGCCGCGTCCACGAAGGACAGCCCGGCGGGCTTGGCGACCAGGCTCTCCGGCGGCACGGCGACCCGCTCGGCCAGCGTGCCCGGGTGCCGCTCGGAGAGCAGCGACAGACCGCGCGGATCGCGCTCGTCGGCCACGACCGGGTAGATGACGACCTCGTTGCCGTCCGGGTCGACGCCGGCCGCGTCGCAGCCCAGGATCATCGGGAGGCGGTCGGCGGGCAGCCCCACCCCGCGCAACGACCAGAGGTCGTGCTGGTTGAGCGAGGCGGCCCGCACGTCGACCGTCACCCAGCCGTCGGGCGGGGTCGGCTCGGGCCGGTCGCCCACGCGGAGCGCGGAGCGGGGGTCGTCGGGATCGGCGGCGATGGCGTAGGCGGCGCGCATAGCCGAAAACAGTAGTGGCCCGCGGCGCTTTGTCGAGCACAGCGGGCCACCGTGTAGGACGCCAGGAGGCGAGAGCTGCAGACCGTCAGGAAGCGGCGATCGGGCGGGCTTCCGGGGCCGGGACCGGCGCGGTACGACGGGCCACGCCGTCGGCGATCGCGGCGGCGGCCACCGCTGACGCGACGGCGGGGGCGACCCGCGGGTCGAGCGGCGACGGCACGATCGCCTCGGGTCGCAGGTCGTCCGAGACCACCTCGGCGATCGCGTCGGCCGCGGCCACCTTCATCCGCTCGGTGACCGTGGACGCCCGCACGTCGAGCGTGCCGCGGAAGATGCCCGGGAAGGCCAGCACGTTGTTGATCTGGTTGGGGAAGTCGCTGCGGCCGGTGGCCACGATCGCCGCGTACTTGTGGGCGATCTCCGGCGCCACCTCGGGCGTCGGGTTGGCCAGGGCGAAGATGATGCCGCCGGGCGCCATGCCCTCGAGCGCGCTCTCGGCGATCGCCCCGCCGGAGACCCCGATCAGCACGTCGGCCCCGATCAGGGCCTCTTTGATCCCGCCCGTACGGCCCGACTGGTTGGTGGTGGCGGCCAGCTCGGCCTTGACCGGGGTGAGGTCGCCGCGCTCGGCGTGGATGATGCCGCGCGAGTCGCAGACGATGACGTTGGCCCCGGTGACGCCGGCCGCGATCAGGGTCTGGGTGATCGCGACCCCGGCCGCGCCGGCGCCGCTGATCACGACGCGCAGGTCCGCGAAGCGGCGGCCGAGCAGCTTGGTGGCGTTGCGCAGGGCGGCCAGCGTGACGACCGCGGTGCCGTGCTGGTCGTCGTGGAAGACCGGGATGTCGAGCTCGGCGTCGAGGCGGCGCTCGATCTCGAAGCAGCGCGGGGCGCTGATGTCCTCGAGGTTGATGCCGCCGAAGGACGGGGCGATCGCCTTGACCGCCGTGATGATGCCCTCGACGTCCTGCGTGTCCAGGCAGATCGGGATCGAGTCGACCCCGCCGAACTGCTTGAACAGGATCGCCTTGCCCTCCATGACCGGCATCGCGGCCTTGGGCCCGATGTTGCCGAGGCCGAGCACGGCCGAGCCGTCGGTGACGACGGCGACCGTGTTGGCCGTCCATGTGTAGTCGGAGTAGAGCGACTCGTCGTCGGCGATGGCCTCGCAGACCCGGGCCACCCCGGGGGTGTACGCGAGCGAGAGATGGTCCCGGCTCGTCAGGGGGACCGTCGCCTTGATCTCCATCTTGCCCCGCTGATGCAGGTCGAAGACGGGGTCGGCGGCGAGGGCGGGATCGAGCTCGAAACTGAAGTAGGACACGGTGACTCCAACCGGCATCAGGACGTTGTCGTGGCGCTCACCGATCGCACGGCGAGTTGTGCGCCGGACCGGGACGCGATGCGGGGATCACCCGTAACAGAATGAGGCAGCGCGAGTGTGCGCTGCCACACCGAGGACCCTAACGTAGCCGACCTGGGCGCGGGTAGTAGCGAATTAAGGCACGGCCGATGACATCCGCCACCCCGTACGCTCGTGAATCGTCCTCCACCAGGGAGTTGTCCCCCTCGATCCACCAGCCGCCGTCCTGCTCACGGACCGCCCGCTTGATCACGAGCAGGTCGGGGCGGGAGCGGAAGCGGGCGACGACGATCCGGCCCGGCCGTACGCCCCGGGCTCCACGCCGCACGATCAGCGCGTCACCGGAGCGCAGAGTCGGCGCCATCGAGGGCCCACGGACCAGAACTGCGAACAGTGGTGAAGGCATCCGTCCTCCGTCGCGTTACCGGCCAGGTGTAAGGGGTAGTGTCAACCACGGATCATCGCAAACCCGTATGGAGGAGTCCTGATGCGACTTCCGCGTTTCCTCATGCCTAAGACCGAGGTCAGCGCCCACTGCGACCTGCCTTGTGGCGTCTACGACCCGGCCCAGGCCCGGATCGAGGCCGAGTCGGTCAAGGCCATCGCCGAGAAGTACCAGGCGAACACCGACCCGGAGTTCCGCACCCGCGCCATCCTGATCAAGGAGCAGCGGGCCGAGCTGGTCAAGCACCACCTGTGGGTGCTGTGGACCGACTACTTCAAGGCCCCGCACTTCGAGAAGTACCCGCAGCTGCACGGCCTGTTCAACGAGGCCACCAAGCTGGCCGGCGCCTCCGGCGCCAAGGGCTCGGTCGACCCGGCCGTGGCCGACCAGCTGCTCGGCAAGATCGAGGAGATCTCGAAGATCTTCTGGGAGACCAAGCAGGCATGAGTTCCGCGTTCGACGGCAGGCGGCGTCCATCGGACGGGGCCTGCCGTCGTCGCGTTACCACCGGCCGGCGGCTAGAGTGCCTGGCGTTGGGAGGATGACACGGTGACTCTGACGGACATGCACCCGGACCCGGCGATCGGCGACGACGTCGTCATGCTCACCGTGCCCGCCGACGGCGGCTACCTCGGTGTGCTCCGCACGGCGACGGCCGGCCTGGCCGCCCGGCTCCATTTCGCCCTCGACGAGATCGAGGATCTGCGCATCGCCGTCGACGAGGCGTGCGCGATGCTGCTGGCCATCGCGACCCGCGGCGCCGAGCTCGACTGCCGCTTCGCCGTCACCGAGGATGCGCTGACTGTCGAGGTCACCGTGACGACCGTGCGCGGCGCCAAGCTGCCGGCCGAGTCGTCCTTCGCGTGGAAGGTGCTGACCGCCCTGACCACGTCGGCCACCGCCGAGGCGACTGGTCAGCGCGCCACGATCCGCCTCGTGACGCGCCGCGTCAATTTCTAGCGCACGACCGCCGCGATGTAATCGAGGTGGCGCGCCGCGGCCTTGGTCGCCGACTCCGCGTCCCGCATGGTCAGGCAGTCCAGCAGCAGGCGGTGGTCCGCGTCGATCTGGCGCCAGTAGTTGGGCGGCAGGTCGGCGGTGACGTCCTCACCGAACGACGCGTGGTAAAGCGGCCGCACCACCAGCTCGAACAGCGGATTGCCGGTCGCCTTGGCCACCGCCATGTGGAACGCCGCGTGCGCGGCCAGCATGGTGTCGAGGTCGTCGACCGCCGGGTCGAAGAGCGCGCCGTGGATCTCGATGAGGTGCTCGTCGTCGCGGCGCACCGCGGCCAGCCCGGCCGCCGGCACCTCCAGCGCCCGCCGCAGCTCGAGCAGGTCGGCCAGCCCGACGTCGGCCGAGTTGGTCAGCAGCGTGAAGCCGGTGGCCAGGCCGTCGGCCAACTGCTCGGCGTCGGGGTGGGCGACGAAGCTGCCGCCGGTCACCCCGCGGGTCGTCACGATCAGATGCTGGCTGGCCAGCAGGCGTAAGGCCTCGCGGACCGTGCTACGGCTGACGCCGGTCTTGACGCACAGCTCCGGTTCGGGAGGCAGCCGCTCGCCGGGTTGCAGGCGCCCCGAAGTGATGTCAGCCCGTAACTCGTCCGCCAGCAGTTGGTATGCGGGCGGCCGCACCGTTGATCCGGTCACTCCCACAGGGTAGGCCCTCTTGCTCGGAATAAGTCCGGTTAATCGATGCCGAGAGCTTTCGTGCTGGCCGGAAGGACGATCAGCAGCCCCACCAGCACACCGAGGGCCATCAGCACAACACCCAGCCAGAGTGGATTCACCTGGATGAGGAAGCCGCCGGTGGCGATGACGAACAGCTGGACGCCGATCGCCGGGCCCCGGCTGCCGCGCCGGCGCTGACCCAGGAAGCGGGCCACGAAGAAGATGAGGACGACGCCGATCAGGGCGAGGACGGTGAGCGCGGCGGCCACGCCGACGTTCACCTCATCACTGGTCAGATCGAGGACGAGCAGCCACACCGTGAGCGCGGCCAGCGCCGCGCTCTCCAGGTAGAGCAGCCGCACCGCCCAAACCAGCGTCGCGGGGTTGTCAACGACTGACTTCTCACCGGTCACAGCAGCACCATACCGACAGTGTTTCGGGCCGTTGTTGGGTACAGTGCCGCGCATGCGAGCGTTACTGCTGGTCAACCCCAAGGCTACGACCACCAGCGAGCGCAGCCGAGATGTGCTTGTCCGCGCTCTGCGCAGCGCGGTTGACCTGACGGTGGAGTACACGACCCGCCGCGGGCACGCCTCGGCGCTGGCGCGCACCGCCGCCGAGAGCGGCGTCGATGTGGTGGTCACGCTCGGCGGCGACGGGACGGTGAACGAGGCGGTCAACGGGCTGATGACCGCCGAGGCCGCGCTGAGCGGCGTGACCGGTTCGCGCTGCGACGCGCTGCCCGCCCTCGCGGTGGTGCCCGGCGGCTCGACCAACGTCTTCGCCCGCGCGCTCGGCCTGCCCCGCGACTGGGCCGAGGGCACCAGCGTCATCCTCGACGGACTGCGCGACGGCCGGCACCGGGTGATCGGGCTCGGCCGGGCCGACGACCGCTACTTCACCTTCGCGGCCGGCGTGGGCTTCGACGCCGCGGTGGTACGCCGTGTCGAGCAGGCCCGCCTGCGCGGGCGTACCTCCACTCCCGGTCTCTACTTCCGCTCGATCGTCGGCCAGTTCTTCGGCGATGACCGCAAGACCCCGCCGCTGAGCATCGAGCGCCCCGGCGAGCCGGCCGAGGCCGACCTCGGCACGGTGATCGTGCAGAACACTGCGCCCTGGACCTATCTGGGTGACCGCGCCATCAACCCGAACCCGAACGCCTCCTTCGACCGCGGCCTCGATGTGCTGGCGCTGCGTGGTCTCGCGATCACCAGCACGACCCGGACCATGGCCCAGCTCGCCACCCGTAAAAGCGACCCCAGCGGCAAGCAGGTGCTGCAGCTGCACGATCAGGACGAGTTCACCGTGGTGGCCTCCCGTCCGCAGCCTTTCCAGCTGGACGGCGATTACTTAGGGGAACGTCAGAAGGTGCACTTCGTGTCCGTTCCCGAGGCACTACGTGTGATCTGCTGATCACGGGGTAGTGAACCTCACGATCCGTTACAGAAACTCGGTCAAAAGGTCGGCAGAAGGGCCGTGACCGTACTACATTGATGGGAGCGTTCGTCACCGGGTCCTGGCAGTCACCCCAGAACCGGACAAAGGGGTCGTGAGCCAGCTCACCCGCCGGGAGAAACTTCTGGCGCTACCCTTGACATCGCCAGAGTTCGTGAAAGCATTCACAAGCGATATGAAGTAACCGGCTGCTGCTTGTGCGCGTTCCTAATTCAGAAGCGCCGAACAGCCCGCCAGAAACACAAAAGCTTGCTACGCATGGCGAGCGGAGGGCTCTGCCCCACCGGCCGCCGACGCGCATGCATAGGTAAACCAGTAACGCGATTCATTACCCCATCCGAAACAAGGAGTGTTGCCGCCATGGACTGGCGTCACGATGCGATCTGCCGCGACGAGGACCCGGAGCTGTTCTTCCCGATCGGGACGTCCGGCCCCGCGCTCCTGCAGGTCGAGCAGGCCAAGGCCGTGTGCCGGCGGTGTCCGGTGACCGAGAGCTGCCTCGCGTGGGCCCTCGAGTCCGGTCAGGATGCCGGCGTTTGGGGCGGGATGAGCGAAGACGAGCGGCGCGCCGTGAAGCGTCGCGGCGGCCTGCGGGTCGGCGCTCCCACCGCCTGAACCAATCCCCCACAGCATTTGCGCCCCGGGCCTATCGGCACCGGGGCGTCTTGCTGTTTCCGGTCGATTACTCACCGCGTCGATTCCTGAGAGGTTCCTTGGGGGTTCGCCCACCGCGCTAATTCGATCACGTTGGGTTCCATCGAGAATCCACGAAATGATCTCGAAATTGCGGGCCGCGATCACCAATGGTCCACATTCTCCATCCGGCGCGTGACGGCCTTATGCCGCAACGGGATAGTGACTCTGCGTCAGGGCGACACGGGCGGTCACGACGCGTACAAGATCCGATGCGTCGCCCAGCGGTTCGGCGATCGCCACCGCCCCCGCGTCGAGCGCCGAGCGCACCGCGAGGTCGTAGAGGAAACCGGGCGCCAGGAAGTAGGCCGACATCCCGACCTTGCCCCGCAGACCGCTCACAGCGTCGCCGGGACGCGGCAGGGCACCCGAGGCATAGGCGACGGCGCACGGCAGGCTCAGGCGGGCGCTGAGGGCCTCGCCGACCCACGTGATCGTTTCCCGCGCGGCCGCGTCCCGCGTGCCCGCCGCGGCCAGCACGACCCCGTCGAGGTCCAGCGTCGGCAGCCGCCGGACGAGCCCATCCAGCAACCCGCCCGAAATGTCCGCGCGAGAGAGGCGGCTGAAGCCTCCGAACGCGGAAGGGCCAAGATCGGCGCGCGCAGGGCTGGGGTCAGCGCGCGCAGGGCTGAGATCGGCGCGCGCAGGGCTGAGATCGGCGCGCGCAGGGCTGAGGTCAGCGCGCGCAGGGCTGAGATCGGCGCGGGCGGGGCTGAGATCGGCGCGGGCGGGAAGGCCGAGATCCGCTCGCGAGGCCGGGCCCAGGACGTCGGCCAGCGACACCCGGATCGGGAGGGCGGCCGCCGCCGAGATGACCGCCGGCAGGTCGACGCGGCCGTGGTAGGCCGCGGTGAGCAGCAGCGGCACCACGACGACGTCGGAGCCGGCCGGGAGGGAGGCGAGGACGTCCAGCGGCCGCGGCCCGGCGTGGTCCAGATAGGACGCGCGCACGCTCCAGCCGGGGCGGGCCCGGCCCACGGCCCGGGCCAGCGCCTCGGTCGAGGCGGCGGCCCGTGGGTCCCGGCTGCCGTGCGCGACCAGCAGGACGGTCAGACGTGCAGACCGCATTCGGTCTTCTCGAACATCGCCCAGCGGCCCGCGCGCGGGTCCTCGCCGGCCTTGGTGCGCCGGGTGCAGGGCCAGCAGCCGATCGAGCCGTAGCCCTTCTTGAAGAGCTCGTTCACCGGCACGTTCCACCGGCTGATGTAGCGGTCCACGTCGGCCTGGGTCCAGGCCGCGATCGGGTTGACCTTGACCTTGCCCTTCTTGGCGTCGAAGGCCACCACCGGCGTGTTGGCCCGGGTCGGCGACTCGTCGCGGCGCAGCCCGGTGGCCCAGGCGTCGTAGTCGGACAGGGCGCGCTCCAGCGGCTCGACCTTGCGCAGGAAGCAGCACTCGTCGGGGCTGCGGGCGAACAGCCGCGGACCGTACTCGCCGTCCTGCTGGCCGACCGTCATCCGCGGGCGGATCGAGCGGACGTTGACGTTCATGGTGGCGGCGACGATGTCGCGCACCTTGAGCGTCTCCGGGAAGTGCAGGCCGGTGTCGAGGAAGACCACGTCGACGCCGGGCGAGACCCGGGAGAAGAGGCTCGCCACCACCGCGTCGGCCATCGAGCTGGTCACGCAGAAGCGGTCGCCGAAGGTGTCGGTCGCCCACTTGGCGATCACCTCGGCCGGCGCGCCCTCGAGCTCGCGGCCGGCGTCGCGGGCGAGCGCCTCGAGCTCGTCGCGGGTGTGGCGGGTCGGGTCCTGGGGCGCGGCGGGCGCGCCGAGGGTGACCAGGTTGAGAGAGGTGGCGGCCACGATGGTCATTTCTTGACTCCCCGGGATAGCAAGCCGTTGAACTTCACCGTGAAAACTCGGGCGCAGGAGTGGCACTCCCAGGCGCCGTGCGAAGCCTCGTTGGGGTAAAGGTCCTCATCGCCGCAGTAGGGGCAGTACAGCGGGGTGGATCGGGCGTCACTCATTTCAGGAGCTCCTCGTCGGCGCGGAGCACCCAGTGGGCGAACGTCTCGTCGGACGACGACCGGTCACCGAGGTAGTTGCGGGCGAGCTTCTCCACGTACAGCGGGAGCTCCTCGGCCGTGGCCTTGAGGCCGCGCAGCTTGCGGCCGAAACCGGAGGTCTGGCCCTGGGCCATGCCGAGGCCGCCGCCGAGGTGCACCTGGAAGCCCTCGACCTGCTCGCCGTGGGCGTTCATGACGAGCTGGCCCTTGAGGCCGATGTCGGCCACCTGGGTACGGGCGCAGGCGTTGGGGCAGCCGTTGATGTGGATCGAGATGTCGGCGTCGAAGTCCTTGAGCCGCTCCTCGAGCCGGGCCACCAGCTCCTCGCCGCGGGCCTTGGTCTCGACGATGGCGAGCTTGCAGTACTCGATGCCGGTGCAGGCCATCGTGCCGCGCCGCCAGGCCGAGGGGCGGGCTTCCAGCCCGATCGCGCGCAGCTTCTCGATCAGCGACTCGACCTTGTCGTCGGCCACGTCAAGGACCAGAAGCTTCTGGTACGCGGTGAGGCGCACCCGGTCCGAGCCGTGCTCCTCGGCGGCGTCGGCCAGCCGGGCGAGCTGAGTCCCGGACGTACGGCCCACCACGGGGGCGGCGCCGATGTAGTTGAGCCCGTCGTTCTGCTTGTGCACGCCGATGTGGTCGATCGGCTTGGCCGGCAGCTCCGGCGGCGGGCCGTCGATCAGGGCCCGGCCCAGGTATTCCTTCTCGAGGATCTCGCGGAACTTGGCCACACCCCAGTCGGCCAGCAGGAACTTCAGCCGGGCGCGGTTGCGCAGCCGCCGGTAGCCGTAGTCGCGGAAGATGCCGACCACGCCCTCCCAGACGTCCGGGATCTCAGCCAGCGGGACCCAGACGCCGAGGCGCTCGGCCAGCCGCGGGTTGGTGGACAGGCCGCCGCCGACCCAGAGGTCGAAGCCGGGGCCGTGCTGCGGGTGGACGACGCCGACGAAGGAGATGTCGTTGGTCTCGTACGGCCCGTCGGCCAGCCACGAGATCTGCGACTTGAACTTGCGCGGCAGGTTGGAGTATTGCGGGTCGCCGATGTAGCGCTCGAGGATCTCGTCGATCGCCGGCGTGCCGTCGATGACCTCGTCGCGGGCGATGCCGGCGACCGGCGAGCCGAGCACCACGCGCGGGCAGTCGCCGCAGGCCTCGGTGGTCTGCAGGCCGACCGCCTCGAGCCGGCGCCAGATCTCCGGCACGTCCTCGACCCGGATCCAGTGCAGCTGGATGTTCTGCCGGTCGGTGATGTCGGCGCTGTCGCGGCCGAACTCGCGGGAGATGTCGGCGATGACCCGCAGCTGGGCCAGGCTCAGCGCGCCGCCGTCGACCCGGACCCGGAGCATGAAGAACTCGTCCTCCAGCTCGTGCGGCTCGAGCACGGCCGTACGGCCGCCGTCGATGCCCGCCTTGCGCTGGGTGTACAGCCCCCACCAGCGAAAACGGCCGCGCAGGTCCTGCGGGTCGATCGAGGCGAAGCCGCTGTGGGCGTAGATGTTCTCGATGCGGGCGCGAACGTTGAGCGGGTTGTCGTCCTTCTTGATCCGCTCGTTGGGGTTGAGCGGCTCACGGTGTCCGAGCGCCCACTGGCCCTCGCCACGCGCCTTGCGGGGGCGAGCGGCCGGGCCTGCGGGTGTGCTGCTGGGCGCCATGTCGGCGGTCCTCCGGGCTAGGGTGGGCGCGGGAGGACGCTTCGGCCGTTTAGCGGACTCGCGACTTCAGTGTCAGGAGTGGCCGGGCGTCTCGCGCACCCGGTACACAGAATCGGGCGGCGTCAGGAACCCGGACACATCGCGCTGCGGACACGCCCGTAATCAACGTGGCGGCGAGCCACGAAGCGGCGGTCAACTGCAGCGGTCATGTGGGTTAGCCTCTCACGCCCGACCATTCTCGGCCAGTGTGGTCCAGATTTCGAGAATGTGTCACGCCGCATAGATCACCTCTTGCCGAGCGGCACCACGAGCACCGCCTCGGTGCCCCCGCCGGCCCGATTGCGCAGCTCAATGCTGCCGCGTAGCTCGCCCGTGGCCAGCGCCCGGACGATCTGCAGGCCGAGCCGGCCCCCGGCGTCGAAGCCCTCGGGCAGGCCCTGCCCGTTGTCGGCCACCGTGACATGCAGCTGCTTGCGGAAGCGGTGGGCCGACACAACCACCTCGCCGACCTCGCTCGGCGAGGGCGGCTCGGGCTCGCCGTTCTCGTCCTCGTCGGCCGGGAAGCCGTGCTCGACCGCGTTGATCAGCAACTCGTTGAGCACCATGACCAGCGACGTGGCGATCTCGGCGGGGAGCACGCCGAACGTGCCCTCGCGGCGCATCTTGACCTGGATGCTGGTCGCCGCCACCTCGGCCGCGGCGGTCGCCACCCGGTCGACGATGCCGTCGAACTCGACCGCCTCGTCGCTCGACATCGACAGCGTCTCGTGTACCAGGGCGATCGAGGCGACCCGGCGCACCGACTCCTGCAGCGCCATCTTGGCCTCCGGCGCGTCCACCCGGCGGGCCTGCAGGCGCAGCAGGGCGGCCACCGTCTGCAGGTTGTTCTTGACCCGGTGGTGGATCTCGCGGATGGTCGCGTCCTTGGTCATCAGCGCCCGGTCCCGGCGGCGCACCTCGGTCACGTCGCGCACCAGCACCAGCGCGCCGATCGGCACGCCGGCCGGCAGCAGCGGCAGGGCCCGGGTGAGCACGGTCGCGCCGCGCGCCTCCACCTCCTGCCGGGGCGGGAACTCGCCGCGCAGGGCGGACAGGATCCGCTCGGCCACGTCGTTGCCCTCCAGCGGATCGGCCGCGAGCCGGCTGATCAGCATCGAGAGCTCCTCGCCGACCAGGTGGGCGTTGAAGCCGAGGCGCCGGAAGGCCGACTGCGCGTTGGGCGACGCGTACGTCACCTTGCCCCCGGCGTCGAGCCGCGCCAAGCCGTCACCGACGCGCGGAGCCGAAGTGGTCTCCCCCGGGTGCCGCGGCGGCGGGAACGTGCCGTCGGCCACCATCTGGGCCAGGTCGTCGGCGGTGGTCAGGTAGTTGAGCTCGAGCTGGCTGGGCGTGCGGGCGGTGGAGAGGTTGGTGTCCCGGCCGATCACCGCGATGACCTGGCTCCAGCCCTCCTCCCGGCCGTCCTCGTCACGCAGCCGGACGGGAATCGCCTCGTGCCGGGCCGGGGTGTCGCCGTACCAGACCGGATCGCCCTCGCGCCAGATCCGCTCCTGGGTGAAGGCGATGTCCAGGTGGGCCACCTCGGGCCCGCCGACGATCTTGCCGACCTGGTCGTCCTGGTACGCGGTGGGCGCGCTGTTCGGCCGCACCTGGGCCACGCACAGGTACTCCCGCGGCTGCCCGTCCTCCCGCTTCACCGGCACCCAGAGGAGCAGGTCGGCGAAGGAGAGGTCGGACAGCAGCTGCCAGTCGCCGGCCAGCCGGTGCAGGTGGTCGATGTCGGCCGCGCCGAGAGAGGTGTGCTCTTCGGCCAGTTCACGCAACGTGGACACGCAGCAAGCTTTCCACGTTCGTGTTTCCTCCCGCCTAAAGAGTGGTGGTGACCTTCTTTAAGCCGCGGGGCGCGTCCGGGTCCTCGCCGCGGGCCAGGGCCAGAGCGAGAGCGAGCTTCTGCAGCGGCAGGATGTCGAGCAGGGCGCTGTAGCGCTCGTCGGCCACCGCCGGTACCGCCAGCCGCCCCGCGGCGCCGGTCACGTCGGTCGCGCCGACCGTCACCACGTCGGCCCGGCGCTCGGCCAGCCGGGTGACCACGTCACGCATCGACCGGCCGCCCGGGCCGTCGCCGACCACGGCCAGCACCGGCACGTCGGGGTCGGTCATGGCCAGTGGGCCGTGCAGCAGGTCGGCCCCCGAGAACGCGAGCGCCGGCAGGTACGACGTCTCCATCAGCTTCAGCGCGGCCTCGCGGGCGGTCGGGTACGCGTACCCCCGCGCGGTCGTGACCATCCGGGACGCGAACCGGTAGCGCTGGGCCAGGTCGTCCGCGGCCGGGTCGCTCAGCGCGTCCTCGGCCAGCTGGGGCAGCTTGTCCAGGGCGGCCCGCTCCTCGTCGGGCAGCCGGCCGTCACCGGCCCGGATCCCCTCGATCAGCATCAGCAGGGCCAGCAGCTCGGCCGTGTAGGTCTTGGTGGCCGCGACCGCCCGCTCGTGCCCGGCCGCGACGTCGATCGACAGCTCGGCCGCCTGGGCCAGCGGCGACTCCG
The DNA here is from genome assembly GCF_040675435.1 of Actinoplanes sp. NPDC049598. Lineage (NCBI taxonomy): Bacteria > Bacillati > Actinomycetota > Actinomycetes > Micromonosporales > Micromonosporaceae > Actinoplanes > Actinoplanes sp. NPDC049598. The sequence continues at coordinate 76,807 of NZ_JBFAOX010000003.1, forward strand.
GGTTGTTGGTCACCGCGAGGGTCAGCCCACCGGTTTCGCGGGCGGTCTTCAGCACGCCGGTGAGGTCGGGCGACCCACCGCTCTGGCTCACGCCGATCACGAGCGTGCCGGCGAAGTCGGGCCGGGCGCCGTAGAGAGTGATCGCGCTCGGTGAGGCGCTCGCCACGGGCAGGCCGAGGCGGATCTCGGTGAGGTACGCCCCGTAGAGCGCCGCGTGGTCGGAGGTGCCGCGGCCCACGAACACCACGTTGCGCGGCTTGCGGCGGGCCACCTCGGCGGCGACCGCGGCGATCCCGTCGGCGTGGCCGGCGTCGAGCAGCCGAGCGAATCCGCCCGGTTGTTCCGCGATGTCCGCCGCCATGCCCTGGCCTCGCTGTGTCACGTGTTCCTCCCCATCTTCGCGCATTTGCTGCGCAGTTTTGCAAGAAACAGCTTAGATAGTCAAGGTTTCGAGCACTAATGCGCAGCAAACGCCTGCTGACATCCTCGCCCATATCGCCTACTGTTCTGCACCGTGGATGTACGCCGCGCCGCCGACCGCGCACTTGAGCAGGCAAGATCCGCTCTAGCGCGCGAGGAGCCAGAGAAAGCCGCCGATCACCTCGCCGGGGCGCTGGCCCACGCGCCGGTCCTCCCCGAGGCGCACGAGCTACTCAGCAAGCTGGCCGCCCGGCCCGGCGGCGGACTGGACCTCTTCCAGGTCGGGCCGCACGCGTCCGCCGGCCGGCTCGCCGCCCGCGCCCACCTGCTCGCCGCCGCCGGCCGCCCCGAGGACGGCCTGCCCCTGCTGACCGCCGCGAGCGGGCACGCGCCCGCGGCCGACTGGGCCGGTGTGCCGTGGGTGGCCGAGCCCGCCCTCGGCGTGCGCATCGAGCCCGGCCTGCTCGCCCAGATTCTCATGCGTCTCTGCACCCGGGTGGGCGAACCGGCCCCGCCCACCCTGCGCCCCTACCTGACCGTCGTCCGGCACGCCATCGCCGCCCACCCCGAGCACGCGATGCTGCTCGGCGCGGGCTCCGCCCTGGCCCGCCGGGTCGGCGAGCACGAGCTGGCCGTCGACTGGGCCGCCCGCGGGGCCCGGGTGCGCCCGTCCAAGCTCGGCGAGATCTGGCTCGGGTACGCCCACCGCAGCGCCGGCCGCCTGCCCGAGGCGCTGGCCGCCCTGCGCCGCGCGGTCGCCCACGACCCCGACGACCTCTCGATCTACGCCGACATCGCCGGCACCCTGGCCGACAACGGCCGCCTGGAGGACGCGCTGAGCTGGGTCGACCGGGCCCTCGAACGCGACCCCGAGTACGACTGCGCGGTGCACACTGCTCACCGGCTGCGCTACCGCGCCGACGGCGACCTGATGCACCTGGTCCGGCTGGCCGACTACATCCGCGACCACCCCGACGAGTCGCACGAGCACACCGACCTCGGCGACTGCTGCCGCGACACCCCATGGCTGGGCGGCGCCCCGGCCACCGCCCCGCTGCCGCGGGGGCACGCGCCGTCGGCCGGCGAACCCTCGGCCGAGGCGGTCCGCCGCCTGCGCCAGGTGGCCACCCTCTCCTGGAGCCACCCGTCGGCGGCCTACGACGCGGCCGTCCCGCTGATCATGCTGACCCCGGCCGACCTGACCGCGCTGCTGGCCCACCCGCCGGCCGACGTCGCCGCGGCCGAGATCTGGGCCTGCCTCGGCCTGCTGCACCACGGCACCGAGGAGCCCTGGCTCGACTCGGCCCGCCGCCGGCGGCTGCTCGAGCTGCTCGACGGCGGCCTCGACCGGGTGACCGAGGCCGCTTTGTTCGCGATGATCGTGGCGGCCTGGGTCGACCCGGCCGCGCGCGAAGACGTGGCCGAGATCGTCACCGCCCGGCTCAGCGAGGTCGCCTCCCGGCCCGGCGCGCGCTCGGTGGCCGAGCTGGCCCTGGCCACGCCGGCCCTCGACCGGCCGACGCGTCAGCTGGCGGCCGCGATGACCCGCGTACCGGTGGTGCCGCGCCCCCGCGGCCGCAACCGCCTGCTTCTCCGATGGTCGTTCAGGCAGCGATAACCGCGATCAGATCGCCTTCCTGAACGACGTCACCCTCGTGGACGGCGAGCTCCGCCACCGTGCCCTCGGACTCGGCCACGACCGGGATCTCCATCTTCATCGACTCGAGGATCACCAGGGTGTCACCCTCGGCCACGGTGTCACCGGCGGAGGCCACGACCTTCCACACGTTCGCCACCATCTCGGCCCGGATCTCGTCGGCCATCGGTAATCCTCCTCGCTTCGTGGGCTTAGGTGCCGTCATCAAACCACGGATGCGGCCCGACTACGATCGACGCGGGAAACACCGCACGAACAGGAGTCGATCATGGCGAAGAAGGCCCGTAAGAAGAAGGCCCGCAAGAAGAGCAGCGCGAACCACGGCAAGCGCCCCAACAGCTGAAACGCAAAAAGCCCGGCGGAAATCCGCCGGGCTTTTCGTGGGGCTCTACGGAAGGTACTCCCGGGTCTCCACCTGCACCTCGAGCTGGTCGAGCTTGACCCGCAGGCGGTCGCGCAGCTCGCGCGGCGCCTTCTCGTCGCCGCAGCAGCGCGAGACCAGGGCCTTCACCTCGTGCTCGATGCCGTACTCACGCAGGCAGCCGTCGCAGTCGTCCAGGTGCTTCTGGATCAGCGTCCGCCGGTCCTCGCTGCACTCCAGGTCGAGGTAGAGGTACACCTCGGACAGAACGATCCCGCAATCGGTGTCGTGCTCGTGCTCGTCGTCGTGGCCGCTCATCGCCTCACGCCTCCTGCGGTTCCGAAGCGGACCGGGTGATGCCACGGTCGACGGCGTACGACTCCAGGGTCTTGCGCAGGTTGCGGCGCCCACGGTGCAGACGCGACATGACGGTGCCGATCGGCGTGCCCATGATGTCGGCGATCTCCTTGTACGAGAAACCCTCGACATCAGCGAGGTAGACGGCCAGTCGGAAATCCTCCGGCAGCGCCTGGAGGGCCTCCTTGATGTCGCTGTCCGGCAGCCGGTCCAGCGCCTCGGTCTCGGCCGACCGCAGGCCCGCCGACGTGTGCGACTCCGACGAGGCGAGCTGCCAGTCGGTGATCTCCTCGGTCGGCGCCTGCACAGGCTGACGCTGCTTGCGCCGATACGAGTTGATATACGTGTTCGTGAGGATGCGGTACAGCCAAGCCTTGAGGTTGGTCCCCTCCTCGAACTGGTGGAACGCGGAGAACGCCTTCAGGTACGTTTCCTGAACGAGGTCCTCGGCGTCCGCGGGGTTACGCGTCATCCGCAGACCGGCTGCGTACAGCTGGTCCACGAAAGGCAACGCATCCCGCTCGAAGCGCGCACGGCGCTCCTCTGTCCGTTCTGTCTGGGCCACCCTTTGCTCTCCCCTCGACCGCCCCGCCGAGGATACGGGTAGTGCCCCACTAGCGGCTTCGAAAACCGCCGGTGTGCTGACACTCACCGATGGTGGCGCGGACTCCACGGCCGGCCACTCGGGGGAATCGAGAAGATCCCGCACCCTCGTGACCTCCGGGCCCTCGCGCTCGAGGAAGTCGGTCCCGGCTCGCACCTCATTTACCCCTTCCGACGTACAAGCTCCGGCCGGTACAACCACCAACCCGCAACTTGCATTCCCTGCCTGATGGCCTCGCTCCGCTCGGCGGGCGATGCGCCCCAAGGGGTCCGTGTCGAGGTCACCGAAAACGCCCTCGGCTGCGCCTTGCCGTTTTCGGCGCCCTCGACACCGACGGGCGCAACGCGACTTTGGTCGCGGTTAGTGGCACCAGCCGTGGGCCCTTAGCCAGGCGACGGCCAGGGCGGCTGTAGTTTGGACGTCTTTGCGGAGGTCGTGGGTGGCGCCGGAGCGGACGATGACCTCGACGTCGGCGGTGGGCCGGGGAACGCCGAAGGGGTCGCGGTCGCCGTTGAGGATCAGAGTGGGCAGGCCGATGGGCAGTTCGTCGGCGCGGGTCTTCTCGGGCTTGCCGGGTGGGTGCAGGGGAAAGGCCAGGCACAGTACGGCCGCGGCGCCGAGGTCGGTTGCGGTGCGGCAGGCGACTCGCGCTCCGCTGGAACGACCGCCGACCACCAGAGGTACGCCTTCGTCAGCGCGCAGCTTCCGCACGACGGCCGTCCACGCCTCGTCGAGGTGGCCGGCGGGTGCGGGCGCGCGACGGCCGGCCACCCGGTAGGGCTGGGTGACGAGCGCCACCCGTACGCCCGAAGTGACAGCCGCATCGTGCACGGCCCGCAGGTCGGGCGCGTCGACGCCGCCGCCCGCGCCATGGCCCAGGACGAGCAGACTGACCGGCGGACCGGCCGGTTCGGTGATCCGAAGGCCGGCCGGCCCGCGCGGTGTCTCGATCTGTGTCTCGGAGCTGGTCACGGCTCCTATGAAATCAGCGGCTCACCGGTAAGAGGGTGAGCAACCGGCGGTCTTCCTCATCCGTCTCGTCGTCGACGGTCTCGCCGTTCGGCCCGACCCGCTCCCGCCAGGCCACCAGCATGGCCCGGCGCTCGCGCGGCGTGGTGCCGCCCCAGACGCCGTGACAGTCGCCGACCTGCAGCGCCCAGGCCAGGCAAGGGCCCTGGACCGTGCAGGTGCCGCAGAGCGAGACGGCGCCCTCCGACGGTTCGTTCGGCGCTGGAAAAAACGTCTCCGGATCGACGGAACGGCATGCGCCGCGTGTCCGCCAGGCTTCGTCGGTGCGTCGCTCCTGGATAGCTTCGAGCAGCCGCGGATCGCGGCGCGCGATGGCTACCTCATGTGGACGCGGCATACGTGCCCGTGTCATGAGCCCACCTCCCCCGTGGGACCGGTCGTGCATGTGGCGAACTCGTCCGCACCGTGCGAACCAGCACCACTCCGGCGCAGTTTTGTATCGCAGCGGAAGAGATCAGAACAAGGGGCTTATCTATCTTGAAACAAAGTTGCCAGTAAAAAATGCTGACAATCCCTGATCAAACACTCTGTTGATCTTGCTTGCTCTCAGGCAATCGTTATCTGATTCGGGAGCGCTCCCACGGTCCTGCCGCCGCCGTCAGAAGAGCGTCGTCTCCGCCGGCGGCTCGAGCAGATGGGGGCCGTTGTTGCGGACATTCCCGACATCTGGGCGCACCGGCCGGACGTCGATCGCGTCCAGCTCGCTCAGCGGCAGCGGCGTCAGAAGCGCGGCCGCGTCACCACCACCGGCCAGCCAGTCGCCCCAGCGCTCACGGGGCAGGATCAGCGGCATCCGGTCATGCACCTGAGCCAGGCCACCGAGCGCCGCCGTCGTCAGAACGCTGCAGGTCACGATCGACTCCGGGCCCCACGCGGTCCAGATGCCGGCGAAGGCGAGCGGCGAGGAGTCGGCCGGGGTCATGTAGAAAGCCCGGCGCTGCTTGCCGTCGCGGACCCACTCGAACCAGCCGTCGGCCGGCACCAGACACCGCCGCTTGGCGAACGACGAGGCGAAGGCGGGGGAGGTGGCCACCGTCTCGGACCGAGCGTTGATCATCCGCGAGCCGGCCCGCAGGTCGGGCGCCCAGGGCGGCACGAAGCCCCAGCGCGCCGTGTCGACCACCCGGGCCGCGTGACTCTGCGAGACCCGGACGACCGGCACCGGGTCGGTCGGGGCGACGTTCCAGCTCGGCCCCGGCGTCTCGGCCACGGTGACGGCCTCGAAGAGATCGCTGAGGTCGGCCTCGCTCCGCGTCGTCGCGTACCGCCCGCACATGAGGGGCAACGGTACGCCCGTCGGCCGTCCAGATGTGTCCCGGCGGGCGGGAAGCCTCCCGGGGAATGCCAGTGGCGCCGGGCAGAATGGCGGGTGTGACAGCAGAAGCTCGCCCCTGGCTCGCCCCGACCGCGTCCGGCCCGGTCCGCGGTGTCGTCCGCCTGCCCGGTTCCAAGTCGATGACGGCCCGGGCGCTGGTGCTGGCCGCGCTGGCCGGCGAGCCGTCGGTGATCGAGCGGCCGTTGCGCGCCCGCGACACCGAGCTGATGGCCGCGGGCCTGCGCGCGCTCGGCGTGGGGGTCGACACGAGCGCCGACGAGCGGTGGGTGGTCGAGCCGGGGCCGCTGCGCGGTCCGGCCCGGGTCGACGTCGGCCTGGCCGGCACGATCATGCGGTTCCTGCCGCCGGCGGCCGCGCTGGCCGAGGGGACGGTCGAGTTCGACGGCGACCCGCACGCGCGCAACCGGCCGCTGCGGCCGATCATCGAGGCGCTGCGGGCGCTCGGCGCGTCGATCGACGCGTCCCCGGCGGGCGGGCTGCCGCTGACCGTGCACGGGGCCGGCCTGGTCGAGGGCGGCGAGGCCGTGATCGACGCGTCCGCCTCCAGTCAGTTCGTCTCCGGCCTGTTGCTCTCCGCGCCGCGCTTCACCAAGGGCCTGCGGCTGCGCCACGAGGGCCCGCCGGTGCCGTCCGCGCCCCACCTGCGCATGACGACCCACATGCTGCGCGCGGCCGGGGCCGTGGTCGACGAGAGCGTGGCCGACGTGTGGACGGTCGAGCCCGGCCCGCTCCACGGGCGTACCTGGGTGATCGAGCCCGACCTGTCCGGCGCGGCGCCGTTCTTCGCCGCCGCCATGGTCACCGGCGGCGAGGTCACGCTGGCCGGCTGGCCGGCCGAGAGCTGGCAGCCCGTCGGCGCCGTGACCGCGCTGCTCGTCTCGCTCGGGGCCGAGGTGACCCAGTCGGCCGAGGGCCTGACCGTGCGTGGCACCGGCTCGCTGCACGGCATCACGGCCGACCTGTCCGAGGTCAGCGAGCTCACCCCGGTCGTCGCGGCCCTGGCCACGCTGGCCGGCAGCCCGTCCGAGCTGCGCGGGGTGGCCCACATCCGCGGCCACGAGACCGACCGCCTGGCCGCGCTCGCCACCGAGCTGGGCAAGACCGGGGCCGAGGTCACCGAGTTCCCCGACGGTCTGCGCATCGTGCCCGGCGCGCCGCGCTCCGCGAGCTTCGAAACCTACGCGGATCACCGAATGGCGCACGCCGCGGCGGTTATGGGTCTCGCTGTGCCGGGCATAGCCCTCACCGACGTAGCGTGTACGTCGAAGACGTTGCCCGAGTTCCCCGAACTCTGGGCGGGACTCGTGGCGAGGAGCTGAATCTGCCTGCGCGCAAGCGGGAGTACGACGAGGACGACGTCCGGATCCGTCCGGGCCGTTCGTCGCGCCCGCGTACCCGGACCCGGCCCAAACACGACGACGCCATCGAGGCGCTGGTGATCACGGTGGACCGTGGCCGCTACGGCTGCGTGCTCACCGACGCCACCCCGGAAAGCCCCGTCATCACCGCGATGCGCGCCCGCGAGCTGGGCCGCAAATCCGTGGTCGTCGGCGACCGGGTGGCCCTGGTCGGCGACGTCACCGGGGCGGCGGGCGCGCTGGCCCGCATCGTCCGCATCGAGGAGCGCACCTCCGTGCTGCGCCGCACCGCGGACGACGACGACACCACGCCCGAGGGCCGTCTGGAACGGGTCGTGGTGGCCAACGCCGATCAACTCGTGATCGTCAGCGCGCTGTCCGACCCGCCGCCGCGGACCGGCTTCATCGACCGGTGCCTGGTGGCCGCGTACGACGCCGACATCGAGCCGCTGCTCTGCCTGACCAAGGCCGACCTGGCCGGGCCGGAGGCGGTGCTCGACTACTACGCCGAGCTCGACCTCCCGTACGTCCTGGTCCGCCCGGACAGCGACCTCACCGAGGTCCGCCAGCGGCTCGCCGGGACCATCTCGGTCCTGGTCGGCCACTCCGGGGTGGGCAAATCCACCCTGGTCAACCGCCTCGTCCCGGAGGCGTTGCGCGCCGTCGGGGTGGTCAGCGCCATCGGCAAGGGCCGGCACACCTCGACCAGCGCCGTCGCGCTGCGCCTCCCCCCGGTCGGCAAGTCACGCCAGGACCCGGGCTGGATCATCGACACCCCCGGCATCCGCAGCTTCGGGCTGGCCCACGTCAGCGCCGAGAGCCTCCTGCACGGCTTCCCCGACCTGGTCGAGGGCACCCTCGACGACCAGCCCAACTGCGGCCACACGGCGAACGACGTCGACTGCCGGCTGGACGCGTGGGTCGCCGAGGGCAAGGCCGACCCCCGCCGGCTGGCCTCCTACCGCCGCCTGCTGGCCTCCCGGGCCGGCGACACCGACTCCCGTGACGCCCCGCCGGACGAAGAACCGGGGATCGGCTAGCGTGCCAGCATGGCTGGCTACGCCGACGACCTCTCCCTCGCCCACATGCTGGCGGACACCGCCGACTCGATCTCGATGGGCCGCTTCCGGGCCCTCGATCTGCGGGTCGAGTCGAAGCCCGACCTGACCCCGGTGTCCGACGCCGACACCGCGGTCGAGCAGGCGATCCGATCCACGCTGGCCCGGGCCCGGCCGCGCGACTCGGTGCTGGGTGAGGAGTTCGGGCGTACGGAGGCGGCCGCCGGCCCCGGCACCCGCCGCTGGGTGATCGACCCGATCGACGGCACCAAGAACTTCGTGCGCGGCGTGCCCATCTGGGGCACGCTGATCGCACTGCTCGAGGGCGACACGCCGGTCGCCGGGCTCGTCTCGGCCCCGGCGCTCGGCCGCCGCTGGTGGGGCGGGCGCGGCCTCGGGGCGTACGCCGGCAAGCACCAGCACGCGGCCACCCCGATCAAAGTCTCGGGGGTGCGCCGGGTGGCCGACGCCAGCTTCTGCTTCGCGAGCCTCTCCGGCTGGTCCGACGTCGGCCTGCTGCAGAACGTCGTCGATCTGAGCCTGGCCTCGTGGCGCAGCCGGGCCTACGGCGACTTCTACGGATACATGCTGCTGGCCGAGGGCGCACTCGACATCATGGTCGAGCCCGAGCTGTCGCTGTGGGACATGGCCGCCCTCATCCCGATCATCACCGAGGCCGGCGGCACGATCACCGACCTGGCCGGCCGCCCGCCGGCCGACAAGTCCTCGGTGATCGCCACCAACGGCCCCCTGCACGAGACCGTGCTGACCGCCCTCACCCCGAAAATGCGGTAAACCTGTAGCACTGCGTGACAGGCCGGGCACCGAGCCGGACAATGCTCCCCGAAGCGCTGAACCCGGCCCGCTCCTGGTCTATCGTGCGTCAGGTGGTGTCCTCGGGCTGGCTCTTCCTCGCCGCCATGATTCTGGCGTACGGGGTCGCTAACCTGCTGCAGTCGGCGGCTGCGGCCAAGACGACCGTGCACCACACCTTCGACCCGGGCCTGCTCGTGCGGCTCGCCGGTCAGCGGACCTACCTGATCGGCCTCGGCTGCCAGGTCCTCGGCTTCGTCCTGGCCTTCCTGGCCCGCGAAGACCTCCCGCTCTTCCTGGTGCAGGCCAGCGTCGCCGCCGGCCTGGGCGTGACGGCCCTGCTCGGCGTGGTGGTCCTGAAGTGGTCCCTCCCGGTGGCCGAGATCGGCCTGCTCGCCCTCCTGCTGATCGGCATCGCCGGCCTCGTGCACTCGGCCAAACCGGCGCCGGCGCGCCCCCTGGGCGCTTTCGCCGTCTGCATGCTGGCCCTGTCGGTCCTGGTCATCGCAGGGTTGGGCTTCTATGCCGTACGCCTGCAAGGGGCGCTCGGCTCCGTCGTGCTGGGCTCACTGGCCGGCGTGGGCTTCTCGGCCGCCGCGATCGCCGCCCGGCCGCTGGCCAACGAACACTCGGTGGCCGGCTTCTTCGCCAACCCCCTGCTCTACCTGCTGGTCGTGCACTCCCTGGTCGGCCAGTTGCTGCTGGGCCTGGCCATGCAGCGCGGCTCCACCACCGCCGCCGTCGCCGCCATGGACGCCGGCGGCGCCATCCCGGCCGCAGTAGTCGGCCTCCTCCTGCTGGGCGACCAGATCCACCCCGGCCGCGGCTGGCTGGGCGCCCTCGGCTTCGTGGTCACCCTGATCGCCGTGATCGGCCTGACCCGCTACGCCGAGCCCCAGCATCATCACCACAGCACTCCGGAAGCGCCCCGCCCGAAGAAGGCTCCGCTGCGCACCCCAGCGCCCAGCCGCTAGCCGCCGAGGGGTCCCGCTGGCTCAGGCGCTCAGCGGGCTCTGTTGGCTCAAGCGATCAGCCGGCTCCGCAGGAACGCCTCCGGTCGCGGCAGTTGGGCAAAGGGGTGGCGCTGTTAGCCGCGCAGAAGTGACGCTGGCCCCGCGGAGGTAGCGCTACCCCCGCACGGAGATGTCGCCGCTCCCCACCGAGGAAGCGCCCGTCCCCGCGCAGAGGTATCCCCGCTCCCCGCCGAGGTAGCACCCGTCCCCGCACAGAGGTAGCGCGCCGCTCCCCCCACAGAGGTGTCGCTGCTGCCCGTGGAGGTACCGCTGCTCGCCGCGCAGAGGTACCGCTAGTCCCCACGCAGAGGTATTGCCGGTTCCCGCGGGACGCCACTGGTCACCGCTAGGACCCGCCAACGGTCGCCATAGGGAGCCAACGGTTGCCGCGGGAGGTCACGGCGGTGGCACGTCGGGGTTGGCCGGGTGGGCCAGCGTGGGCCGATGCGGGCCGAGGTGGGCCGAGGTGGGTAGGCAGGGTCTGTGAGGTGGCTGTGCATGAGACAGCGCGGCGCGGGTAAAAAGCTCAGATCGACCCGGCGGGGCTTATGTCCCGATTGACCTGGCTTGTGGGGTGGCCGGCCGGCGGATCTTGGGTCGGGGTGGCGCTGAAATGCGAAACGGGCTTGCGTTAGGCACAATGGAGCGATCATGGCGAGCGAGGTGCGGCACCTTGTGGACCGGGGGCAGGCTTACCCCCTGGTCCAACTGTCCGGGGTGCTGGACGCCGGGAGCGCTCCCACCGTCCGGTCCCTGATTCTCGACCTGCTGGCCGAGCAGCCGGAGGCGGTCGTCGTCGATGTGGCGGGGCTGCGGGCGGAGGGGCCGAAGGCCACCGGCATGCTGCGTGAGCTGCGCCGGGAGACCGCCGACTGGCCCAGCGCCCATCTGGTGCTCTCCGCCTCCGAGGCCGCGGCCTGGCAGGACGCCGGCTGGCCGGTCTGGCCGGACAGCGCGCAGGCGTTCGCCGCGCTGGGCGAGCCCGATCACGGTCACCGGGTGAGCCTGGAGCTGGAGCCGGCCCCGGGGGCGGCCCGGCGCTCGCGGGAGCTGATCACCGAGTCATGTGGGCGCTGGGAGTGCCCGGAGCTGGCGGGGCCGGCGTGCATCGTGGTCACCGAGATGGTCAACAACGTGGTGGCGCACGCCCGTACGCCGATGAACGTGCTGCTGGCCACGCACAGCGAGGGAATGAGTGTGGCGGTGCGCGATCGTTCCGCTCATATTCCGAGCTTCGACGGCGCCCCGGTGCCCGTCACCGCGTACGGCGGGCGGGGAATGCTTTTGATCGATTCGGTGTCGAGCCGGTGGGGCAGTCTTCAGCTGGATGCCGGCAAGGTCGTGTGGGCGCTGCTCAGTGATGAGGAAGCGGCCAAGGCCACGCCGCGGAAACCGAACGGCGCGAGCATGACGGACCCCGCACGCGGGTAGATTGCGCTCATGCGAGACAACGACTACCCCGCCGAGGTGTCCGACCCGGAGGCTTCGGGCCTGCCGGACACCGCGGATGACGATTCGACCGCGTACGACGAGGTCGAGAGCGGCCGCTGGGCCGACGGCGCCGACCCGGCCGCGCTGGCGGGTGTCGGCCCGGGCGGCTCCAACCGCTTCGGCGACACCGCGGAGGAGCAGCGCGAGGGCGAGTCCCTCGACTACCGGCTGAGCCAGGAGGAGCCGGACTTCGGCGCCGAGGAGGCCATCCCGCAGCGCCGCGACCCGGTCGACGAGACCGTGGACAGCTCCGAGCAGCGTGACTTCGACGCCGACGTGTGGGGCGCGAGCCCGACCTCGGACCCGAAGTCGCAGGTGTCGCTCTACGACGACGGTCAGCTCGACGACGACGACCCGCAGCCGGTCGGCCGCCTGGTCGCCCCGGACGAGGGCTACGGCTTCGACAACGAGACCGACAGCGTGGCCTACGACGCGGGCGCCTCGGGCGGTGGCGCGTCGGCCGAGGAGCTGGCCATGCACGAGACCAACGCCCCCGACTACGACTGATCGAGGCCCTGCTCGATCACGTAACGGGTGAGCTCCACGCGGTTGTGCAGCTGGAGCTTGCCGAGCGTGTTCTGGACGTGGTTCTGCACCGTGCGGTGGCTCAGCACCAGCCGCTCGGCGATCTGCCGGTACGACAGGCCCTTCGCCACCAGGCGCAGCACCTCGGTCTCGCGCTCGGTGAGCTTCGGCGCGCCCTCTCCTGGGCCGGCCGGCTCGCCGCTGACCGCGAGCCGGCGGAACTCGCCGAGCACCAGCCCGGCCAGGCCGGGAGTGAAGACGGTGTCGCCGGCCGCCGTGCGGCTCACCGCGTCGAGGAACTCTTGCAGGCCGGCCGACTTGAGCAGATATCCGGTGGCGCCGGCCTTCATCGCGTCGAGCACGTCCTGCTGCTCGCCGCTGGCCGAGAGCATGAGGATCCGTACGCCCGGGACCGCACCCAGCAGGCCGTTGATGACCTCGACGCCGGAGATGTCCGGCAGCTGCAGGTCGAGCACGACGACGTCGGGGCGGGCCGCGGCGGCGATGCGTACCGCCTGACGCCCCTCCCCGCTCGCCGCCACCACGTCGTAGCCGGCGGTGGTCAGGTCACGGCTGACGCCTTCGCGCCACATCGGGTGGTCGTCGACCACCATCACCCGGATCGCAGCGCTCACCGGCTCACGATATCGGGGCCCGTGGCACGGCCATCTCCACCTCGGTTCCCTGACGGGCCGCCGAGCCGATCTCGACCCGGCCGCCCAGGTCCTCCACCCGGCCCCGGATCGACTGGGCCACCCCGAGCCGCCCCTGCGCCTGCGCCTGGGCCAACCGGTCGGGGGCGATGCCGCAGCCGTCGTCGCGGACGCTGACGACGACCTCGCCCGGCTCGTCCTCCACGAAGACGTACGCCTTGGTGCCGGGGGCACAGTGCTTGGCCACGTTGTCCAGCGCCGCCGCCACGGCCAGCCGCAGTTCGCGCGCCGTGGCCGCCGGCAGCCGGACGGGCCCGGCCGGTCCGGAGATCGTCACGACGGGCGAGGCGTACGCCTCCAGCAGCGCCATCAGGTCGAGGTCCTCCCCCTGCGGGTCGCTCAGCGCCCGGCCCGCCATCAGGCTGCGCAGCGCCGTCTCCTGCTCCCCGGCCAGCCGGGCCAGCTCACCGGCCTCCCCGTCGAGGCCCACGCCGCGCCGCTTGACCAGGGCGAGCACTTGCAGCACGGAGTCGTGCACCTCCCGGGCCAGCCGCTCCCGCTCACGGGTGGCCGCCTCCAGCTCGACCGCCCGTTCGAGCCGTTCCTGGGCCACCTCGGCGATCCGGACCAGGTAGCCGACCGCGATCGCGGCCAGCAGCATCAGCACCGCGCCGGTCAGCGCCGCCTGGTCGTAGTGGGCCCGCACGATCAGGTCGGTGGCCCCCATGGCGAGGGCGGCCGCGATGCCGGCCCGGCGCCCACCGGCGACCGCCCAGCACAGCACGGGTGCGACGTGCCAGGCGACGGCCAGCGTGGGCAGGCCGGCCTCGAGCCCGCCGCGGCCGACGACCACGATGCTGGCGGCCAGCGCGGCCATGGTGATCACCAGGTCGGTGGCCAGCAGCGGTGGACGGCGGCGGGCCGGGTCGGCGTACGCGTAGGTGGTGACGACGGTCCACGCCGCCATCACGGCCAGCACCGGCCAGGCCAGCACCGGCCGCCGGTAGTCGCCCACGTTGCTGATCACCAGGATCGTCGCGTACGTCAGGGCGGCGATCCGGTAGACCGCGATGGCCCGCCACAGGGGGGCCGCGAACCCGCTCGTGCGTCCGTCCGGCATGCGCCGACCCTCCCATATGACACCGGTGACCGGCAGGCGGCGATGCGGGAAGATCGGGCGTGGCCTAACGTCGAAGGATCAGCACCGAGATTCTGCTCTCCGAAACCTTCGACCACAGCTCGATCACCGCGCTGCGGCACGCCGTCGCGTCCTGCGCCGCCGAGGCCGGTCTGCGCGGCGACCGCCTGGACGACTTCGTGGTGGCGGTCAACGAGCTGCTCACCAACGCGGTCCGGCACGGCGGCGGTCTGGGCCGGGTCGCCGTGTGGCATGCCGACGGCTCGGTCGTGTGCGAGGTGAGTGACACCGGCGGGGGCCTGTCGGCCCATCGGGCGGAGCCGGCCGTACGCCCCGCGGCCGATCAGCCCGGCGGATGGGGCCTGTGGCTGGCCGAGGAGCTGACGGACACTTTCGATCTCCGGACCGGCCGGGGCGGTACGACTGTCCGGATATCCAGCCGATCATCCTTAAGAGAACCTTAAACCGCGCCCCCTGAGCTTGCGTGAGCCCTACTCACGTTTAATGTCGTGCTCGCTGTTATGGAGGGCCTTCAGTCCGCTCAAGGGCGGCGGCGGGGCGGTTGGACCGGGGGTTAGTGGTGGGGGCACGTCACCGTACTGACACGTCGAGATGGCCGATCCGTCCGCGCGCGGTCGTGGCCCTCGCGGTGGCCGGCGTCGGGCTCGCGGCGGCGATCTACCTGCCCGGCCGCAACGACGTGGCCGACGCCTCGGAACGGCGCTCCAGCTTCTCCGACAACTTCGACGGCCACCGGCTCGACGCCGCGAAGTGGCTGATCGACGGCGATGACCGGGAGAACGGCCGCCAGCGCGACGGTCAGCTCGTCGTCGACCGCCTGATGAGCACCCGCAAGGCCTTCGCCCAGCCGTTCGGGCACGCCGAGGCGCGGATCAAGGTGGACCGCGAGAGCGGCCCGTGGCGGGCCTTCGGCGTGGTCGACAAGTACGGCCGGGTGCTGCGCGGCACGCTCGAGACCCTCGACGAAGACGCGGATCCGACCTCGGGCGACGACTTCCACACGTACGTCATCGACTGGTCGCCGGAGGCGATCGTCTGGTCCGTGGACGGCAAGCCGGCCCTGCGGCTCGTGCCGGACGAGCCCGGCCTGCCCATCGCGCTGGTGCTCAACCTGGCCACCGACGGCCGCCGCCCCGGCCGGATGGTCGTCGACTTCGTGACGGTGACAGCCGGCTCGAAGCCCGTGCCGACGCCGTCCGTCTCCGCCACTTCCGAGCCGCCGAGCGCCGCTCCGACCAGTTCGGCGCCTCCGAGCTCGGCCCCGGCCAGTTCGGCGCCCACCAGCAAGGCGCCCACCAGCAAGGCGCCCACCAGCAAGCCGCCGGCCGCGCCGGCATGGAAGACGTTCACCGATTACAAGGCCGGTGACCTGGTGACGTACGGCGGCGCCACCTACCGGGTCAAGGAGGCGCACACCTCCCTGCCCGGCTGGGAGCCGACGGCCCTGCCCAACCTGTTCCAGAAGGTCAGCGGCTGATCTGATAGGTGTCGCCGTAGACGCTCCAGCTCAGCGGGGCCGTCAGGTCGAGGTTGCTACGGCCGAGGAACCGGCGCTGGGCGGTATCGATCCGGGTCGTGTCGCTGTGCGCCTGCTCGGAGCGCATCTCCGCGACGCGGGCATTGAGGAATGCGTTGAGATAGGCCAGCTCGTCGCCGCCCTGGGCCGGGGTCTTGACCGTACGCATCGCGGCCGCCCGGATGCCCTGCAGCCCGGACACCCCGTGCATGACGGCAGCGTCGAAGTACGCGAACTGCCCCAGCGCCCGTAGACCGTCGAGGCGGGCCATGCGGACCGACGGGTTGAAGTACATCCAGTCGCGGGCGTCCTCCTGGACCTTCTGGAAGATCGGGTCCTTGGCCGCCGTGCGCCAGGCCGCCGGGAACCCCGGGTCGAGACCCGCGTGCGAGTCGGAGCCGTCCACCGTGCGCAGCGCCGGCAGGTAGCGGGCGAGCACATTGACCGGCTTGCGCCTGGTGTACTCGCGGACCACCTCGAGCATGTCGGACGTGCCCGAGCAGAAGCCCACGATGCCCGCCGTGTACCCCCGGCCGTCGTCGATGTCCTCGATGTAGGCGAACGAGTTGCGCCAGCTCACGGTCGAGTTCTCGGCGCTCGAGACCAGCTGCAGCGCGGCCTCCTTCTTCCGGCCGTCCTCCAGCCCGGAGGCGAGCGAGCCGGTCGGCGGGGCGGCCGCCGGCAGCACCTTCGACGCCGGCCCGTAGACCCGGACGTCGCCGAGCGAGTAGCCGCCGGACCGCACCGCCCGCTGCGTCGCCAGCACCCGGACGAACCGCCCCACGCCGTTGAGGCGCTTCAAATCGTCCGTGCCGCCGTTGCCGGCCACCGTCGCGTAGACCGACGTCCAGTTCGCGCCGTCGGTCGACGTCTGCACACGGTAGGTCTTGGCGTACGTGGCGGCCCAGCGCAGCGAGACCCGCTCGATCCGCTTGACCGCGCCGAGGTCGATCCGCAGCCACTGGCTACCCGGGCCGTTGGCGCTGGCCCACCGCGTGACCGTGCTCGTGTCCGTCGCCTGGCCCGCGGTCGCGCCCCGTTCCACCGACGAGGCGGTGGCGGGGCGGCCACGGGAGATGAGCACGTTGTTGTCGGCGCCGGCCGTGACGGAGATGGCCAACGGGACGCAGGCGACCACCGCCACCCCTGAGCCCAGCGCCACCGATCTGATCGATCCTGCTCGGAAACGCATCCTTCAACGCTAGGCCGGGATTCGTCATGATCCCTGGGGTTCGGCCAAAAACGACTACTTCCGCTTGCGGTTCCGGGACACCAGAACAATCACCAGAACGATCGCCGCGACCACGAAAAGGCAGCACAGGGCGCCGAAGATGCCGAAGAATCCGAAGCCACGACGACCGCGCCGGGCCTTGGCCGCCTCGATGGCGAGATCGGCCACCCCGTTGCTCGCCGCCCACGCGTGCACCGGCACGACCAGCGTCAGCACCGCGCCGGTCACCGCCGCGGCCATCCGGGACCACCACTTCACCACAGCAGACATGCCACCCATCTTGACTCACATCCGCAAGAAGGTGGGACAGCGGGAGACGGACTACGCCCGATCCGGCAGGGTATGACCAGCAGGACCGAACTGAAAGGGGTGCGGATGGACGCCGACCTGGCGGCATTGGCGACGGCTCACGGGGTGGCCACCTGGTACGAGGACTGGCACCGCGAGCGCAAGGACGTCTCCGCCGAATCCGTCGTCGGGGTGCTCGGCCTGCTGGGGGTGGACGCCACCACACCGGCCGCGATCAGCGCCGGGCTCGCCGCGGTGCGCGAGCGCGACCGGCTCGGCCGGATGCCCGGCACCGTGGTCGTCCGGGAGGGCGAGGGCCGCGAGCTGCCCGGCCCGGCCACGATCGAGCTCGAGGACGGCGCCACCCGCGACGTGCGCGAGGTGCCGGCCGATCTGCCCCTGGGCTGGCATCGACTGGCCGTCGGCGGGCAGACCGTCACGCTGGTCGTGGTGCCGACCGAGCTGCCCGAGCCGCCGCAGACCTGGGGCTGGATGCTGCAGCTGTACGCGCTGCACTCGGCCCGTTCGTGGGGCATGGGCGACCTGGGCGACCTGCGGGAGTTCCTCGGCGTCTCCGGCTCGCCGGGTCTGGTGCTGCTCAACCCGCTGCACGCGATCACCCCGACGCTGCCGGTGCCGGCCTCGCCGTACTCGCCGTCCAGCCGCCGCTTCGTCAACCCGCTCTACCTGCGCATCGAGGACATCCCGGAGTACCAGCGGGCCGAGCCCGCGCTGCGCGAGCGGATCGACGCGCTGCGGCCGGAGACGACCGATCTGATCGACTACAGCGCCGTCTGGACGGCCAAGCGGGCCGCCCTGGAGCTGCTCTGGCCGCTGGCCGACAAGGTGGACGAGCCCGACGAGGGCCTGATCGACTTCGCCCGGTTCTGCGCCCTGGCCGAGGTGCACGGCCCGAACTGGCAGGCCTGGCCGTCGGAGTACCAGCGGCCGGACGCGCCCGCCGTGAAGGCCTTCGAGAGCGACCGGATCGCCTTCCACGCCTGGCTCCAACGGCTGCTGCTGGCGCAGCTGGAGGCGGCCAACGACGAGGCCCGGCGCCGGGGCATGCCGGCCGGGGTGGTGCACGACCTCGCGGTCGGCATCGACCCGAGCGGGGCCGACGGCTGGCTGCTGCAGGACGTGCTCGCGGCCGGTGTCCACGCGGGGGCCCCGCCGGACGCGTTCAACCAGCTCGGCCAGGACTGGGGCCTGGCCGCCTGGCGGCCCGACCGGCTCATCGAGACCGGCTACGCGGCCTACCGGGACATGCTGCGGCGGATCTTCCGGTACGCCGGTGGGCTGCGGGTCGACCACGTGGCCGGGCTCTGGCGGCTCTGGTGGGTGCCGCCGGGCATGGGGGCCGACGGCGGCACGTACGTGCACTACGACCCGGCCGCGATGCTGGGCATCCTGGCCCTGGAGGCCCAGCGGGCCGGCGCCGTGGTGATCGGCGAGGACCTGGGAACCGTGCTGCCCGAGGTCACCGAGGGCCTGGAGCGGATGAACATGCTCGGCTCGGCCGTGCTGTGGTTCACCCGCGACGACGACGATCCGGACGGCGGTTACCTGCCCGCCGCGAAGTACCCGCGCAACGCCCTGGCCTCCATCTCGACCCACGACCTGCCCACCGCGGCCGGTTTCCTGGCCGGCGAACAGGTGAAGGTGCGGGCCGAGCTGGGCCAGCTGGCCGGGCCGGTCGAGCAGGAGCGGAAGAACGCCGACAAGGACCGCGGCCAGCTGCTGGCCGCGCTGCGGGCCGAGGGTCTGATCACCGCGGACAGCACCGACGACGAGGTCGTCGTGGCCATGCACGAGTTCCTGGCCCGGACGCCGTGCCGGTTCGTGACGGCCTCGCTCTACGACGTGCTGGGCGAGCTCGACCAGCCGAACCTGCCCGGCACGATGGACGAGTACCCGAACTGGCGGATGCCGCTCAAGACGGGGCTGGAGAAAATAGCCGAGGACCCGCGGGTCGCCGCGATCGCACGGATCCTCGGAGAGAGAAAGGCAAGCCGATGAGTTTCCTGAACAAGGCCAAGGACTTCCTCGACAAGCACGACAAGCAGGTCGACCAGGCCCTCGAGAAGGTCGGCGAGCAGGTCGACAAGCGCACCAAGGGCAAGTACTCGTCGCAGATCGACAAGGGCGTCAACGAGGCCCAGAAGCGCACCGGCGACGGCGACACCCGTCCCTGACGTTTCCCTCCTTCTTGCTCGGGAAGCACTAAGACGTTCCCCGAGCAAGAAGGAGAAGGCGATGAGCTTCCTGGACAAGGCCAAGGACTTCGCGGACGACCACGACAAGCAGGTCGACCAGGGCCTCGAGAAGGCCGGCGACCAGGTCGACAGCCGCACCGGTGACAAGTACTCGTCCCAGATCGACAAGGGCGTGGACGAGGCGCAGAAGCGCACCGGCGACGGCGACACCAACGGCTGAGCGAGCCTCAGACCGCCAGCGGCGGAGGCGGCGGATCGTCGTCGACCGCGTGCAGCATCGGGTGCAGCGGGACGAAATTGTCCCGCTGCCGGCACAACAGCGGCGGCAGCAGCGACGAGCGGTGCTCCGGGTGCTCGGCACAATGCCGCATGGCCCGGGTCACCGCGTCGCTGTGGTGCCGCCCGCCGCCGTACTCGCCGCAGTTGCCGCAGTCCCAGCGCCAGAACGCGGGCCCCTCGTCCGACGGGTACCGCCGGATCTTCAGCGGTGGGCCGGCTTCCTCCTGGGCCGCGGCGAGGATGGCGGGCATGGAGCCGGCCGGGGGCGGGCCCGCGGGGCGGCGCGCTTGCTCGCCGATGATCTGCGCCAGCACATTGCTAGTCGACACGGCTCACCTCCGTACAGAAAAAGAGAGACGACGCCGAGAAGTCTGGCCATAAAAGGGCGCTTTTGGGCGTGATTTCGGAATGGCTGACCCGATCGGGATACTTGCTGCGTGGCACAGCGCAGAAAATCGGAGCGGATCGTCGAGACGGTCGCCTCCGGTGTGGCCGAGGTGATTCCGGACCCCGACCGCGACAGCGCCTTCACGCTGGTGCTCGACGGCGCACCGCAGTCACACGTCGATCTGGCCGACCCGGCCCACCTCGAGTTCGAGTACATCCGGCGGATGGCCGCGGCGATCGACCTGATCGCCCCGCCCGGTCAGCCGCTACGCGCGCTGCACCTCGGCGGCGGGGCGCTGACCCTGCCCCGCTACCTCGCGGTCACCCGGCCCGGCTCGGCCCAGCGGGTGGTCGAGATCGACGGGCCGCTGGTCGAGCTCGTCCGCCGGGTCCTGCCGTTGCCGGCCAAGGCGAACATCCGGGTCCGGGTCGCCGACGCCCGGGCCGCCCTGGAGGGCATGCGTGACGGCGGGTACGACCTGATCGTGCTGGACGTCTTCGCCGGCGCCCGCACGCCGGCCCACCTCGCCTCGCTGGAGTTCATGCGGGAGGTGGCCCGCGTGCTCGACCCGGCCGGCTGGCTGATCGCGAACATCGCCGACGGCCCACCCCTGCGCCACGCCAAGGCCCAGGTCGCCACGATCCGGGCCGCGCTGCCCGAGGCGTGCCTGGTGGCCGACGCGGCCGTGCTGCGCGGCCGCCGCTTCGGCAATCTGGTGCTGCTGGCCGGCCGGACTCCGCCCCCGATCGCCGAACTGTCCCGAAGGGCGGCCGGCGACTGGTTCCCCGGCCGGGTCGAGACCGACCTCGACCGGTTCACCGGTGGAGCGCCGGCCGTGACGGACGGTGTCGCCGTAGCGTCACCGCTTCCGCCAGCGGGCCTCTTCGGTAACCGTAAGTAACCACTTTCCGGCCAAAGGGTTGAAGGTTTTCCGGCCTGTCGTGTACTCGTCAGGAAATCCGGTGTGATTCGCGCTTGCCCACTTGTTTGACTCTCGGCGCCCCGCTGTAATCGGTTACGGCCGCGTGTGGGGGCGCGGCACGACTGGGGGGATAGCCGCGCATGCCGGACAAGTACTTCGCGTCCGCAGATACAGGGCCGGGCGCCGCGCCGACAAGCGCGGCCCCCGCCTCATCGTCACTGCGTGACTCGATACAGAGCGCAACGGAGCGAGTGCTCTGGAGCGGACAGTGCGCCGTCGCCGAGTACGCGTTCGACGAGCCGGCCTCGATGCCGCGCTGGACGCTGCCCGAGGAGACCGAGGTCGTGGTCACCGAGGAGCGGGTGGTCTACCGCGACCCGGTCACCCAGAGCACCGGCGAGCTGCGCTGGCCCTGGCCGCAGCACCTGCGGGTGCAGCCCGGCAACCGCGACGCCGGCCGCTCGGCCACCGTCACCCAGATCCAGCTCGTCTGCGCCGGGCCGCACGGGTCGTTCCCGGCCCTGGTCTTCGCCGGCGGCGACCTGACCGCCGTCAGCGACGCCGACCGCCTGGCCAACACGCTGCGCCAGGCCATCGCCCGCTACCGGGTCGAGCACGCCGGAGAGCTCGGCATCCCGGTACTGCAGACCCGCATGCTGTCGCGCCTGGTCATCGGCCCGGAGTTCAACAACTTCCAGGGCGGCGACGGCCAGACGGTGACGTTGATCGGCGCGGTGTCGGTGCAGCAGCTGGCGGCCGAGCCCCAGGCCCCGCAGAACCCCTGGGTCGCCGCCGCCTACGCCCCGCCCGCGGCCGACACCTACGCGCGGCCCGCGCGCTCCTCCTCGTACGGCTATGCGTCCACGCCGCCCGTCGTCTCCGGCCCGCCCGCGGCCGGCTCGGCGGCCGTGATCCGCCCGGCGTCCCCCGCCCCGGCGGCGCCGATCGTGCCCGCCCCCGCGCCCCGGCCGCCCGCGGTGCCCATGACACCGCCCCAGGTGCCGGTCGCCCGTGGGCGGTCGACCGCCGAGGGCCGGCGCCCCGCGATGGCCGACGACACCGACCAGCGCGGCCGCGACGACCTCGACTCCCGCGCCGCCAGCCTGGCCGCGCGGGTGGCCGACCTCGTGGCCGGCGGGGCCGAGACGAGCAGCACCCGCCCGACCGGCGAGACCAACCTGTCGGCCTTCCTCGAGAGGCCGGTGCCGCGCTCCCCCGAGCCGCCGCCGTACGGTGGCGCCTCCGCCCCGACCTCGGGCGCCGGCTGGGACACCCCGACCCCCAGCCCGACCTCGGGCGCCGGGTGGGACACGTCCGAGCGGGCCGAGTCGGTGCGCCGCACGGCCGCCCGCTTCGCCGGCAACGCGGCCCGCAGCCGCGGCTCGATCCCCCGTCAGGACACCGGCGACGTGCCCAGCCCGGGTAGCCACCGCCAGGGCTGAGTCACCCGGGCCCCGCCGGGCCGAGCCGGCCCCCGGATCAGCTCCGGGCCGGGCCGGCCTGCGTCGCCGCCGGGACGTAACACGTTCCGGCGGCGACGCGCTCGTCGTGCAGCCGGTGGGCCCGCCGGAGCAGCTCCATCAGCTCGTCCTCGGAGCGGATCCGGGCCCGGTACTTCTCGGGCAGCCCCTTGAGCCGGGCCTCCTCGACGAGCAGCTTGTGGAAGATCTCGTCGCAGTAGGCGGGGTCGGTCTCGATGTCGAGGAACTCCGTCGCGTGCCGGCGGGCCGCCGCCACGTACGTCTGGGCCCGGCCCTTGGGGCTCAGCAGCGACGCCACCACGGTGATCAGCAGGATCGAGACGATCAGCGCCAGCGACAGCGCGGTCGAGATCTCCACGACGTGGATCGACTCGCCGTCGTTGATGAACGGCACGTTGTTCTCGTGCATGGCGTGCAGGATCAGCTTCACCCCGATCAGGGCCAGGATCGCGGCCAGCCCGTACGACAGGTAGACGAGCCGGTCGAGCAGGCCGTCGATCAGGAAGTACAGCTGGCGCAGGCCGAGCAGGGAGAACGCGGTCGCGGTGAAGACCAGGTACACGTTCTGGGTCAGGCCGAAGATGGCCGGGATCGAGTCGAGCGCGAACAGGATGTCGGTGCCGCCGATGGCCACCATGACCAGCACCATCGGCGTCAGGACCCGCTTGCCGTCCTGGACGGTGAACAGCTTGTCGCCGTCGTACTCGTCGGAGGTGCGCAGGACCCGCCGGGCGATGCGGATCACGAAGTTGTCCGGCTTCTCCTCCTGCTCGCCGCGCTGCTCCCGCAACAGGTTGCCCGAGGTGATCAGCAGGATCAGGCCGAACAGATAGAAGATCCAGGCGAACGAGTTGATCAGCGCCGAGCCCAGGAAGATGAACCCGGTCCGCGCGATCAGCGACACCACGATGCCGACGAGCAGCACCTTCTGCTGGTCGGCCCGGGGCACCTTGAAACTGCCCAGCAACAACAGGAAGACGAAGAGGTTGTCGACCGACAGCGCCTCCTCGGTCACGTAGCCGGCGAAGTACTCCGCGCCCATCTGGCTGCCGCCGAAGACCCACACCCCGAGCCCGAAGAGGATCGCGATCGACACGTAGATCGACGTCCAGCGGGCCGCCTCGCCGATCGTCGGGATGTGCGCCTTACGCACGTGGAAGAAGAAGTCGAAGAGCAACAGCCCGACGATGCCGAGCACGGTCGCCACCCACACCACACCCGACACATCCTGCATGGGCACATCCTAGGGCGACTATGTGACCGCGGCGCGACGTTGCGAGGCGGTGAGGAAGAGCACGCCGGTCAGATCGGCCCCCCGAAGATCCGTACCGCGCAGGTCGGCCCCGGTGAAATCGGCCCGGCGCAGATCGGCCTCCCGCAGATCGGCGCCGATCAGCAGCGCCCCCCGGAAGCTCGCCCCGCGCAGATCGGCCTTACGCAGCCGCCGCCCGATCAGGTCGGCCCCGCTGTGATCGGGCCGGTTACGCCCCCGGGCCAGCTCGCTCGCCTTCCGCAGAAGCGGGTTGACCCGGCCCCGATGCGCGTCGAGGTCCAGCTTCCTCAGTTCCGCCGGCGTCCCGCCGGCCAGCCGATCGGTCTCGGCCAGGGCCTGATCCAGCTTGAGATGTACGCGCCGAGCCTCGTCCAGCTTCCGAGCCTCACTCAGATACCACATGATCTCGTGCAGCTGCCGCATCACCGGCAGGCTGGCGAACATCGGCCCGGACAGCGCCGGGTCGTCCCGCCACGTCCGCCCGCCGAAGGTCTCCTGCGTGATCCGCTGCCCGGCCCCGAAACAGTCGAAGACCACACACCCGTGAAAGCCGCTCGGCTCCAACCGGTCATGAATCTTGCACCGGAAGTCATCGGCGAGGTTGAGACAGGCTTGGCCGGCCGCTTTGGTCACGGCAAAGTCTGAGGATTTGACGAACGCGGGCGCGACGCAGCAGAGACCCGCGCAGTTGGCGCAGTCGGCGTGAAGCTCTCGATCAGTCATACGGCCCTAACTGTCGCAGACAGTCCCGCGCGCCCGTTTCCCGGAGTCAGCGGCACCCGAGATGCAACCCCTTCCTCTTCATGAGGGCCGCTCCCCCAGTCGAAACATCTTGTGTCCGAGACAGCAAGCAGCTGACGACAGACACCCCGGACCGAAACCGGGAAGCCACGGATAACCGAAACCAGGGGAGTCAATAGATGCGGAACATGCTTCAGGTCGTCGGCGGCGTCGCCGCTGCTGGTGTCATCGCTGCCAGTGCCACCGCCCTGACCGGCGCAGGTCTGGTCCGGACCGGCACCGGCGCTGACCAGTGGATCGGCGGTAAGGTCGTCCAGGCCGTGAACGGCGCGTCGTTGGACGCCGTCACCTACACCTTCCAGGACGACGCCAAGCAGCAGCTGACCGGTTTCAACCTTACTCTGACCGGCGCGGCGAGCAAGACCATCGTGCTCAAGCCCGTCGGAACGCCGGGCACGCTCACCACCGCGGTCGAGTGGGTCTGCACGGGCACCGGCGTCGGATCCTCGACGTGGGACGGCACCGCCAAGACCATCACCGTTGTGGGTGGCGTCGGCACCGGAACGCTCGCATGCATCACCGCTGACTCCGGCCACCTGGCCGCTGGTTATCAGAACAACCTCAGCAGCCTCGAGGTCACGGTCTCCTAATCCGCTCCGCATGGCTATCCGGGGTGCGAGGCTACCTGTAGTCGCGTATCCCCGGGAGCACCGATCCAGAAGCCTCTTCGCACCGCCGTCGTGGCCGTCATCCTCGGGATGGCGGCCATCGGTGCTTGGGCGGTCATCACTGAGCGATTGACCTACGTGGTTACCGAAGGCATCAGCATGAACCCGGTCTACTACCAGGGTGATCTAGTCTTCGTCACGAAGGCCGATTCGTACCATGTTGGGGAAATTGCCGCTTATCATGGATCCAGTCCGGGGCAGCGCGTGCTCCACCGCATCATCGGTGGCGACGGTTCCTCCGGATTCGTTCTGAAAGGGGATAACAACCAGTCGGTCGACACTCCGACCCCTACCACGGAGGAGATGATCGGCCGCGCCGCCCTGCACGTGCCCCACGGCGGCATCTGGTTGAAACCCCTTCTCAGCCCCAGCGGGCTCGGGACGCTCAGCTTTCTGGTCATCAGCGGCGGAGCCGCCGCGGCGCGAAACCGGCGGGAGATCCCGCGAGGTCGCCGGAAGAAGAAGGTGAAGGCGATGTCGCGGCAGGGAGGCTCGCTGGAGACCGCCGCGGCGGTCCTCAAAGCAGTGCATCGCCTTTCGCCGCTCCTGCGCGGAGCCTCATACATCGCGGCCGCCCTGACCCTCCTGGCACTCCTTCTCGGCATCCTGGGCTGGATGAAGCCGATCGTTGAAAATCGACGGATCGCTGCTCCGCCCAGCCAATCAATCACCTACTCGTACTCGGCGAAAGTGCCTAAGTCGGCAGCCTATGACGACACCACCGTCACATCGCCCGAGCCCGTCTTCCGCCGACTGGCCGACAACGTCGATCTGCTCACCACGTACAAGGGCCCTGCCGGCATCTTCGACCTGAGCGCCCGGCTCACCAACGGCACCGGCTGGCACACAACCCTCCAGCTGGTTGATAAGCGAGCCTTCACCGACTCGGTCTATGAAGCGACGGCGAAGTTCGACCTCAAGTCCCTGGTAGCACGAGCCGACGCCGCGTCCAAGGCGATCGGCATGG
Organism: Actinoplanes sp. NPDC049598; assembly: GCF_040675435.1. NCBI lineage: Bacteria > Bacillati > Actinomycetota > Actinomycetes > Micromonosporales > Micromonosporaceae > Actinoplanes > Actinoplanes sp. NPDC049598. The sequence goes on from NZ_JBFAOX010000003.1 coordinate 102,671, forward strand.
CGAGTACCGGTACGGTCTCCGTCGCCCTCACCGCACGGGTCGTCTCTCCCGGCATCGGAAGCATCGCGGCGCCGCTCACCTTCGAGGTGACCCCGATGCAGATGATGCTCAGCGGAAATTCAAAGTTGACGACGAGCAGCTCCGGGTCGGCGAGCACGGCCGTCGTACCGCGAGAAATCGGAATTCTTGGTCTAACGGCATCACAAGCCCGGTCCTACGCAATTCTCTCGTTGATCGCAGCGGGCGCGATAACGGCCATTGTGTTCTTGTTGTCTCGGCGCGCCATGCCGCTGCGGACACGAGCACAAATCGAGCGCCGATACCCCCAGCTTCTCGTCCACGTCGAGCCGATGCCCAGCCCTCCGGGTAAGCCCGTCGTCAACGTCGACAACTTCCCGGCACTGGTCAAACTGGCCGAAAAGTATGGGCAGATGATCCTGACGTGGCGGCGTGAGGACTCGGACGACTTCGTTGTGCGTGACGAAGGAATCACGTACCGCTATCGCGTGCCCATCGGTCAACCGGAGCTTTTGGATATCGAGCACCAAAATCGGCCCACAACGGCCGGGAATCATCGTCGGAAGGCCTCGTCGCCGGTGACCTGACGGTCGCCGGTAATTGTCCTGGCGGGCCATGCCGGAGTGGCTATTGATCACTACACTGCTGCAAATGATCTCCAGGCTTACGTCCACGGCCGCCGTCGTCGGGATCGCCGCGGCGTTGGCCGTTGCGGCTCCGGCGTCCGCGGCCGGCACCCCCGTTCTGAAGGCCAGCGCCTCGGTCATCGTCGGCTACAACCCCGTCACCCTGTCGGGCACGGCCGACCCGGGCGCGCAGGTGCAGCTGTACGAGACCGCCATCGGCTGGAACGACATGCAGCCGGCCAAGGACTGGACCGCCGGTGAGGGCCCGGTCGTGGCCACGGCCGACGCTCAGGGCCGGTACGAGTTCAGCCGGTACATCGACTCGGGCTTCTACTTCGAGGTGCACCAGGGCACCGTCGTCTCCAACAAGGTGACCGTCTACTCGAAGCTGGAGGTCGGTCTCGACGGCTCGTCCACGGTCGCCGGCCGGGCCGACCTGACCGCCTGGAACGTTCCCGGGCAGGGCAAACTGCCGTACCAGTTCCAGCTGAAGCAGTCGAACGGCACCTGGAAGACCGTCGCCACCGGCAAGGGTTCGAGCGACGACGAGGGCGCCTTCCTCGACGCGAAGATCAGCGGGCTCGCTCCGGGCAGCGTGCAGACGTTCCGGGCGTACGTCGGCGGCGACACGAGCCAGGGCCTGCAGGGCAACTACTCCAAGGAGCTGAAGGTCACCGTGAAGGCGGCGGCCAAGCCGACCGGACCCGGTGTCGGCTCGGTGCAGTTCACCAAGATCCGGTACGACTCGACGGGCGCCGACACCGGCACCAACGCGAGCCTGAACTCGGAGTGGGTCAAGCTCACCAACAAGACCAAGACCCGGGTGAACCTGAACGGCTGGCACGTCCGGGACGCGCAGAGCATCATCTACAAGTTCAACGGCAACATCTACCTGAACGCCGGCGCCTCGATCTTCGTGCAGACCGGCAAGGGCACCAACACCGCGACCCACCGGTTCTGGGGCCGCGCCGGCAAGAACGGCTACGTCTGGAACAACGGCGGGGACACGGCCCAGCTGCGTACCCCCACGGGTCTGACGATCGACGCCTGCAAGTGGGCGATCGTCGGCACGGGCGAGACCAACTGCTGACCTGTACGGCTTCTTGAGGGGCCCGGTTCCGTACGGAACCGGGCCTTTTCGCGTTCTCAGACCCCGGCGGCGCCGATCAGCGCCGCCGCCATGTCGACCGCGTCCGGCGCCTCGCCGTGCATCACGGCCCAGGCGCTGGCCCCGTCGAAGGTCATCGTGAGCTGCCGGGCCAGCTTGGCCGGGTCGGCGGCGCCGGCCTTCTCGGCCTCCTCGCGGAAGAACGCGGTCAGCATGTCCTTGTAGCGCCGGGCGACCAGCCGCGCGGGATGCTCCGGGCTCTTGACCTCGACCGAGACGGCGACGAACGGGCAGCCCTGAAACCCCGGCTCGGTCGCCGTCTCTTCGAGCCGCCGGAAGACGTGCAACATCCGCTCGCGGGGCGTCTCACCGTCGTCGTCCTCCGGCAGGAGGTACGCGGTGAAGGCCGGCCCGACGCGTTCGAGCCCGGCCGCGAGGATCTCGTCCTTGCTGCCGAACAGCTGGTACATGGAGCGCTTGGACACGCCGGCGGCCCGGCTGAGCGCCTCGACCCCGACGCCGACGCCCTCGCGGTAGAAGAGATCCGCCGCAGCGTCGAGCAACCTGTCCCGCGTGGCTTCCCCAGTCATGGCGCCACTGTACCTCGCCTAAAAACCGATCGGTTTCCTACATCACACACGACGACCTTGCCCATCGGAAACCGATCGGTTTACGGTGGTGGAAACCGATCAGTTTTCTTCGAGGGGACACGACATGACCGACATCAAGAACTCGGTAGTGCTAGTCACCGGCGGCAGCCGCGGCATCGGCAAGGCCCTGGTCGAGGAGCTGTACGCCCGAGGCGCGGCCAAGGTCTACGCCACGGCCCGCGATCCGCGCACCGTGACCACCCCCCACGCCGTACCCCTGGCCCTGGAAGTCACCGACGAGGCCTCGATCGCCGCCGCGGCCGCCCAGGCCCCTGACGTCACCATCCTGATCAACAACGCCGGCCTGTCGTCCGGCGCCTCGTACCTGGACTCTCCTCTGAGTGAGGTCCGCCGCGACATGGAGGCCAACTTCTACGGCCCGCTCCTGCTGACCCGCGCCTTCGTCCCGATCATCGAGCGCAACGGCGGCGGCCACCTCCTCAACGTCCACTCGGCGCTCTCCTGGTTCGCCGACGGCGGCCCGTACAGCGCCTCCAAGGCCGCCCTGTGGTCGCAGTCCAACTCCCTGCGCCTGCTGCTCAAGCCGCGCGGCATCAGCGTCACCGGCCTGCACGTCGGCTACGTCGACACCGACATGGCGGCCACGATCGACGCGCCGAAGACCGCGCCCCGCGACGTGGCCGTCGCCGCCCTCGACGGCATCGAGTCCGACGCCTCCGAGGTCCTCGTCGACGAGATCAGCCGCAACGTCAAGGCGGCCCTCGCCGGCGACCTGACCGCCCTCTACCCGCAGATCGCGGCCTGAGGGCCCGGCGGTCCGGGGCGGCGCACTGTGATGGCAGGTGCACGCCCACGGCCGCTGTCCGGGATCAGTCCGGGAGTTCGACTGGCCGATCGCGCCGGTCATCGCCACCACCGAGGAGACGAACACCAACCGTCCCCGCGGGCTCGCAGCATCCCCCAGGTCGCCCGCCGGGCCACCCGGTAGGCGCCGGCCAAATTGGCGTCGACGACCTCGAGAAAACATTCCTCAGTCATTGGCAACAACAATGAGTCGGCCACCGCACCGGCATTGGAGATCAGAATTCCGACCGGTCCGCCGAGCAGTTCCTCGGCGGCTGTGAAACAGTTGTCGACCGATTCGGAGTCGCGGACGTCGCAGGTGACGGCGAGCAGGCCGGGCGGTGGCGGGTCCTTCCGGTAGGTCACCACCACCTGTACGCCGTCCTCAGTGTCTCGTGGCGTCGCGCCCGCGCATCGCCAGGTAGAGGCCGTAGCAGAACTCCAGGGCCCCGATCACCATCAGTACCACGCCGACCTTCGTCAGCGTGAACACCGGGATCTCGATGTCCCCGGCGAACATCCACAACAGCAGTCCGACCACGAATGTGGCGGAGCCGATCACGAGGTTCTTGCTCATCGCACCCATTGCTTTCACCTTTGGATCGGCGGGATTCAGATGCATTCCAGGGCCTTTCCTCGAAGCTATCCAGAAATGCGCGCCGGGGCGTCCGGCGGAAGTTGCAGCAGCCGGTACTCCAAAGGAAGTAGCGTGTCGGGCTGCCCGGGCGAGCGCACCAGGACCTCACCTGACCACGCCGTCCGGCACCGGCGTGCCGTCCGCACCGATGATGCGGACCTCGACCCGGGGCAGCGGACGGCCGCACCCCACCGGCTGGTCACCGACGGCCAGGGCGACGTTGCCGAGTTCGGTGCTGACGTACCCGTCGAGAAGGGGTTTCCGGTCGCCTCGCGGAAAGCCGCGGCGCGGCGCCGGCAGCGGCGCGCCGCCACCGCGTTCCGGTTCAGTCACGGTTCCACGGCTCCGGCTGGTCGGTGTGCAGTCGCAGTTCCCGGGCCAGCACCGCCGCCTCCACCCGGCTGCGCAGGTTCAGCTTGGTCAGGATCCGGCTCACGTGGGTCTTGGTGGTGGTGCTGGCCATCCCGAGCACTTCGGCGATCTCCCGATTGGACAGTCCGGCCCCGATGTGGGCCAGCACCTCACGCTCGCGGGTGGTCAGTTCGTCCACCCCGGCCGCCGAGCCGGCAGCTGGTGGGACGTGCTGCTGAGCGAACGCGGTGATCACCCGGCGGGTCACCTCGGGGGAGATCATCCCCTCCCCCCGGGCGATCACCCGGACTCCCTCGATCAGCATGTCGGCGTCAGTGTCCTTGAGCAGGAAACCGGCCGCACCGGCCCGCAGCGCGCCGTACACGTACTCGTCGAGGTCGAAGGTGGTCAGGATCAGCACGTCGGTGAACTCCGCCAGCTGCCGAGTGGCCGCGATGCCGTCCATCCGGGGCATCCGGATGTCCATCAGCACCACGTCCGGTTGCAGGCTGCGGGCCAGTGCGATGGCCTCCTCGCCGTTGCTGGCCTCGCCGACCACCTCGATGTCCGGCGCGGCGCTGAGCACCAGCACCAGTCCGGCCCGGACCGCCCCGTGGTCATCGGCTACCAGGACCTTCGTCGTCACTGACTCGTCTCCTCCACCGGCAGGCTGACCCGGACCCGGAACACGCCACCGGCCGCCTCGGCGGAGAACGTTCCGCCCAGCAGCGACGCGCGTTCGCGCATCCCGATCAGACCCGCTTTGGCACCGTAGGTCTCGAGGCCACCACCGGACGCCGTCCGTACCGGATTGGACACCGCGATCACCAATTGCTCCGCCTCGTACTTGATGCGCATGTCCACCTCACCGTCGCCGTGTTTGATCACATTGGTGAGACTCTCCTGGGCGATCCGGTACGCCGCCATGTCCACGGCCACCGGCAACAGCCGCGGCACTCCCAACGTCGTCATCCGTACCGTCACACCGGTCTGCTCCACCTGCCGGACCAGGGCCGGCACGTCGTCGATACCGAGCGCGCCGGTCAGCACGCCGGTGTCGTTCATCCGCAACAGGTTGATCGACTCGCGCAGCTCAGCCAGCCCGCGCACCGCACTCTCCCGGATGACCGTCAGCGCCTGGCGCATCTGCTCGTGCCGCTCCTCGGACAGCGACAGGGCGCCGGTGGAATGAATGGCGATGATGCCCATGTGGTTGGCGACCACGTCGTGCAACTCGCGGGCCATCCGGGTGCGTTCGGACGCCACCGCCTGCCGGTTGTCCAGCTCGGCGAGCCGGGCCACCTGCTCGGCGTTGCGCCGCTCGGCCTCGGACTCCTCGCGGTGCTCACGGATCGAGATGCCGCTCCACACCGGGAGTACCAGCACGATGGCCAGCAACACCCCGGTTACCGCCGCGCCCGTCGTCTGGTAGGTCAGCATCGACGCGATCATCACGCCGATGGTGAGCATGCCGCCGATCCACAGCAGCAGCTTGGGCAACCGCCGGGGCCCGTGCACCGCGGCGTCGTGCAAAATCTGGCTGAAGATCACCACGGTCGCCAGCGACGGTCCCAGAGCCACGTCGGTCATCGCCGCGACGGTGCCCAGCCCGAGACCGGCGATCGGCCGGCTGCGAGTCAGCCCGGCGGCGATCCCGGCGGCGATCCCGGTGCACAGCAGCCACCCGGAGTTGTCGTGGTTGTCGTTGGCGCCGAGCACGGTCAGGACCGCCGCGCCGCTGATGCACGCGGCGGCGACGAGCAGGTCGCGGCGGTTCAGGCCGGCCGGGATCATCCCCTCATCATGCGGGATGTCCCGTTCCGCCGGCGTCCCGCCGTGAGGCAGGAGCCCGGGCGGGCCGCTCAGGCGACAGTGATCGGCAGTGACGACAACCCCCGCAACCTCAAGCGGTCGCGCCGCACGACCGGGCCGGCCGGGCTGATCCGCGGGAACCGGCGGCATCAACCGCCTCAAAGCCCTAGATGCTCGAAGTGCCAGAAGTCCGGCGAGTGGCTCCAGCCCCACCGCACCCACCCACCCACCGCAACCACCCACCCACCGCAACCACCCACCCACCGCAACCGACCGCACCGTGGGGGTCTGGGGGCTCGGCCCCCAGGCAGGCATGCGAAAAATCCCCTGTCCGCGCACTCTGCGGACAGGGGATTCCCAATTTGTAGCGGGGACAGGATTTGAACCTGCGACCTCTGGGTTATGAGCCCAGCGAGCTACCGAGCTGCTCCACCCCGCGTCGGCTCCTTAACCCTACCCTGAGGGCGGCCGGCTTGCCCAATCCGGGGTACGCACCGGGCAAACCGCCCTGTATTTCCCGCCGCCGGGCTAGCGTCGTGTTCATGACCGCTGCCGTTGGCGACCGCCGGCTGGGGCGGCGTTCCGGCCTGGTCGTCGGCGTGGTCGTGTTGCTCGGGGTGCTCGGTACCGGCCTGGCGACCTTCGCCTTGCACAGCACGGCGCAGAGCTGGAGCAAGCGCGCTTTCGAGCAGCGCCAGGCCGTGGTCGTCGAGGTCGTCACGGCCGAGCTGATCCAGTACGGGCTGGCCCTGTCCGACCTGTCGGCTGCGCTCGGGGCGCAGGCCGAGCTCACGGCCGGCTCGTTCGGGGCGATCACCGCGCCGATCAACGGGCAGCGGCTTCCGGGCGCGGCCGAACTGTCTTTCATCGTCAGCGCCACGGATGCCACGACGGCCGCCACCCAGGCCGAGTGGCGCCGGCGGGGAAGCACCGGTTTGACCTTGGGCACTGGGGCGGCCGGCAGTGGGGAGCACTACTTCGCCGTGCTCGACCGGTCACTGATCGGTGGGACCGCGACGGTAGGGGCCGATCTGCGGGGTACGGCCGAGGCGGTCAGGGCGCTGCAATCCGCCCGGACCATGGGCGGGGTGTCGACCAGCCCCACTTTCGAGGCGCCCGGCTTCGACGGCCGGTTCTTCATCATGACCGCGCCGGTGGTCGCGTCCGCGCCGGCGGCCGACGCCGGCCGGTTCCGGGGCTGGATCGCGATGACCTTCAACGGGCGTGATTTTCTCGGCCCGACGCCGGGGGTGGTCGGCGGCGATCAGGTCAGCATCGACTTCGCCGACGTTTCGGGCGGGCCGCCGGTGACGATCGCCACCTGGCAGCCGGACGCCAAGGTCGACGGGAGTATGCCGGCCCGGGTGGTCGCGATCCCGCTTCCGGAGAAACAGTGGCAGGTCACCGTCCGCCCCACGGTCCGGCTGCTGCCGGCGTCGGAGTCCTGGCTGGCCCGGGCCGCGGCGGCCATAGGTAGCGTGATCACGCTGCTGTTGGCGCTGCTGACCGCCATCGTGGTGACCTCCCGGGACCGGGCGCTGCGCCGGGTCGATCAGGCCACGGCCGAGTTGCGGGACGACATCGAGCGCCGGGAGGCAGTCGAGCAGCGGCTGCGCCGCCGCGAGGAGGAACTGGTCGGTTTCGCCGGGGTGGTCGCCCACGATCTGCGCAGCCCGCTGGCCAACGTGATCGGGTACGCGGATCTGATGGCCGGGTTCGACGAGGGCGGGATGTCCGACCGGCAGCGGGGCTACCTCACCCGCGTACAGAAAAGCGCCACGCGGATGCGCGACCTGATCGACGACCTGCTCGCCTACGCGATGGCTGACAACACCACGCTGCGCATCGTCGACGTCAACCTGACCGAGTTGGTGGACAGCATCATCGCCGAACGTCTCGGCGGCGGCGCTCCCGCCGGCACGAGAATCGACTGCGGCCCGCTTCCCACCGTCTGCGGCGATCCCAGCCAGATCCGCCAGGTGCTCGACAACCTGATCGGCAACGCCATCAAGTACACCCCGCCGGACCGCACCGCCGAGATCACCATCAGCGCCTCCCCGGCCGCCGACGGTCTGTCCCGCATCGACGTGGCCGACCGCGGCATCGGCATCCCCGAGTCCCAGCGCACCGAGGTCTTCAACGCCTTCACCCGGGCCGAGGGCAGCGAGTCCTACCCCGGCACCGGCCTGGGCCTGGCCATCGTCCAGCGCATCATCGAACGCCACCACGGCACCGTGGGCGTGGAGCCCAACCCCGGCGGCGGCACCCGCTTCTGGTTCACCCTCCCCACCCAGCCCTAGCCCCAAGGCCCGGGCCGCGACCAGCTGCCCAGTAGCCCCCTTGACCACCGCACAAAGCGACGACAGCCGACCAACAAGTTCCAGAAAGCAGAAGACCCGGCCCGGCCCGCCCCGCACGCCGTCCTCGAAGCGCTCCACAAGACCGAGCAGCCCGCCCCGCACCCGCTTCTAGGCCCTCCGCCGCAGGCGCCCCACCGCAACCACCCACCCAGCGCACCCGACCGCACCGTGGGGGTCTGGGGGCTCGGCCCCAGGTAGGCATGCGAAAAAGCCCCCATCCGCGCACTTCGCGGATAGGGGCTTCCTACTTTGTAGCGGGGACAGGATTTGAACCTGCGACCTCTGGGTTATGAGCCCAGCGAGCTACCGAGCTGCTCCACCCCGCGTCGGCTCGTTAACACTAGCGCAACCGGGTAGTCCCCTGCAAAACGGGTGCTGGTGGCCCTCCTCACGGTGGGCCACCAGCGAAACCGTCTAGCCGCCCGGTGTTGCGGACGGTGCCACCGACGGTGCCGTCGAGGGCGCCGTTGATGGCGCGGTCGACGGGTTGGCGGTGGTGCCGTTGGCGGACTTCTGGGCGTTCTGGAAGTTGGTCATCGCGGTGTCCAGGGCCTGCAGCGCCTCGCCGTACTTGGCGAAGTCGCCCGACTGCTGGGCGGTCTTGACGTTGGCGATGGCCGTGTCGAGGGCCGCGGCGGCCTGGGCCAGCTCGCCGGTCAGCGACGCCGGCGGCGGGTTGGTGTTGTTGTTCCCGTTGCCGGTGTTGCCGCTGTTGTTGTTGCCGGTGCCCGAGGCGGCGTTCTTGCCCTGGGTGACCAGCTGTTCCAGGCCCTGTTTCAGGTTGTCGGCCAGCACCACGTACGTGCCGCCGTCGCCGTACGACATCAGGACCTTCTGCAGCAGCGGGGCCGCGTTGTCCTGGTTGCCGGTCTTCACATAGACCGGCTCGACATAGAGGACACCGCCCTCGACCGGCAGCGAGATCAGGTTGCCGTAGAGCACCTGGGACTGCGCGTTGTTGGACAGCAGGTTGAGCTGCTGTCTGACCGCCGCGTTGTTGGTCATCTTCTGATGGACCTGGACCGGGCCGGGAATGACCGTCTGGTCGGGTAGCTCGAGGACCTCGAGCACCGGTTTGTTGTCGACGTACGAGCCGGAGACGAGCGCGGCCAGGTTTTCCCGGTTGGCCGGGGTCACGCCCGCGGTCAGCTGGAATCTCGTGGCGTCCTGCTCCGGCAGCTGCACGTTCAGGTAGAACGGCGGCTGCTTGATGTTGCTGGACGGCGAGTCGGGCGCGTTCGGCACCTGCCAGAAGTCCTGGCCGGAGAAGTACGCCTGCGGGTCGGTCACGTGGAACTTGGTGAGCAGGTTGCGCTGCACCTTGAACAGGTCCTGCGGGTAGCGGAAGTGATCCTCGAGCGACTGCGGGGTCTCCGCCTTCGGGATGATCAGATCACCGCCGAACGCCTTGTTCCACGCCTTGAGCACCGGGTCGTTGTCGTCGAACTCGTACAGCTTGACCGTGCCGTCGTAGGCGTCGACCGTCGCCTTGACCGAGTTGCGCATGTAGTTGACATCGTCGCGGGCCAGGGCGAACTGCCCCTGCCCCGTGAGCTCGTCCCGCGTCTCGTTGGCCAGGTTGATCTTCTGGCTGTACGGGTAGGTCGCGGCCGTCGTGTAGCCGTCGAGGATCCAGGTGATCCGCCCGTCGACCACGGCCGGGTACGGGTCGCCGTCGATCGTGAGGAACGGCGCGACCTTCTCGACGCGCGAGCGCGGGTCGCGGATGTACATCAGCCGCGAGTCCTTGTTCACCGCGTCGGAGAGCAGGAAGTTGCTCTCGGTGTTCTTGACCGCGAAGACGAGCCGGCGGAAGAACGAGCCGATCGGCACGCCGCCCTTGCCGTCGTAGGTGTACAGCTCCTCGGCGTTGTTGTTCTCTTCCTGCGGCCGGTCGAACTCGACCTTCTTGTTCTTGTCCTCCTGGCCGACGATCGCGTACTCGGTGGACTGCTCGCCGAAGTAGATCCGGGGCTGGTCGACCTTGATCTCGTCGCTGGCCGAGGAGCAGCCGGGCGGGCGGTCGTCGCCGAGGAAGCCGGAGACGAAGTACGGCAGGCCACCGCAGACGACCTGGTTGGCCGGGGCCGCCACCAGGCCGTAGCCGTGGGTGTAGACGGTGTGCCGGTTGAGCCAGTTGCGCTGCTGCGCGGTCAGCTTGTCGTCGTTGATCTCGCGGGCGCCGACCACGTAGTCGGCGGTCTTGTTGTTGATCTTGTATCGGTCGACGTCGAGCTTCTTGCCGAAGTCGTAGAAGCCGCGGGACTGCTGCGACTGGGTGAAGGCCTGCGAGACCAGCTGCGGGTCGACCAGCCGGGCGTTCTGGGCGCTGGTGTCGGCGGCCAGCCCGCTCGGCGGGACGACGTTGTTGGCCCGATAGGGGGCTATCACCGTGTCCTGAATGCCGAACGCGGCCCGGGTCGCCTCGATCGAGCGCTTGATGTAGGGCGCTTCCTTCTCGGCGAGGCTGGGCTTGACCGAGAAGTTCTGCACGGCGAGCGGGTAGATGCCGCCGATGGCCACGGCCGAGATGGCGAGCAGGGCCAGCGAGACACCGGGCCATACCAGATTGCGCATGCCCGCGTTGGAGAACACGATGATCGCGATCGCCACCACGATGGAGATGTACGCGAGGATCTCCTTGGCCGGCAGCAGCGCGTTGACGTCGGTGTAGCCGGCGCCGTAGAGCCCCGGCGACACGTGCTGCTCGAGCAGCAGGGCGCGGCGGTCGAGCACGTACGCCACGGCCTTGAGCAGCACGAAGATGGCGACCAGAGTGGTCAGGTGGGCCCGGGCCGCGGTCGTCATGCGGTCGCCCACGCCCTGCAGGCGTACGCCACCGAAGATGTAGTGGACCGCGAGCGCGCCCAGCACCGACAGCACGACGGCCGTGAAGGCCACGCCGAGCACGTAGCGCCACATCGGGTAGTCGAAGACGTAGAACCCGATGTCCACGTTGAACTGCGGGTCCTTGACGCCGAAGTTGCCGCCGTTACGGAACAGCATCCAGTCTTTCCACCGGCCCTGCGCCGACAGCCCGGCGAAGAAACCGATGATCACCGTGATCACGGTGATCCAGGTGCCCAGACGGGGCGCGATGATCATGCGGTAGCGCTCGAGCGTGGCCTGCTCGGCCGAGTGCGGGCGCAGGAGCGGGCGCAGCCTGTAGGCGAGATAGAGGTTGGCGGCGATGATCACGGCCACGGCGATGCCGATGGCCAGGAACAGCAGGAGCCGGGTGAGCAGAACACCGGAGAAGACGTTGACGAAGTCGACTTCGTTGAACCACAGATAATCGGTGTACGCGTCGATGCCCCACCCGAGCAGCGTGAAAAGAAGGAAGACCCCGACCAGGACGCCGACGGTGACGCGACCGCGCCGGCTCATCCTCGGAAGAGGGCTATTTCGCATTACCAACGGAGGCTCCACAATTCAGTCGGGCCGGTGTCTCACAGTACGACATCTGTCACGCAGCCGAGCACGGCTTGGGGGTGCCGCCGCTGGTGAAGGTCTTGAGGGCGGTGAGCGCGTCGTCCACGGTGGCGACCTCGGCCATCGGCAGATCGTCGACCGCGTTCTTCAGCGCCTCGGCGCAGTTGTCCTTGGGGACCAGGAAGATCTGGGCGCCGGCCTTCTTGGCGCCGACCAGTTTCTGCGGGATGCCGCCGATCGGGCCGACCTCCCCGGCGTCGTTGATCGTGCCGGTGCCCGCAATGATCTTGCCGCCGGTCAGATCCTGCGGCTGGAGCTTGTCGAGGATGCCGAGGGTGAACATCAGGCCGGCGCTCGGGCCGCCGATCTTGTTCAGGTCGATCTTGACCTTGAACGGGGCGTCCTGCTTGGTGCCGATCTCGATGCCCAGCCGCGGCGTCTTGTCGTCCCCGCTGGCCTTGGTGGCGACCTGAGCCGTCGCGGCCTTGCCGGCCCGCGTGTAAGAGATGGTGAACGTGGTGCCGGCCGGCTTGGCCCGGACCACCCCGGTCAGCTTGTTGGGGTCGGTGATCTTCGTACCGTCGACGGCGGTGATCACGTCGTCGGCCTTGAGGATGCCGGTCGCGGCGCCGTCCTTGGTCACGGCCTTGACATACGTAAGGACGGGGTAGCCGAGCTTCTTGAGCGCGACGGTGACGGCGCTGGCCTGCGACTCCGTCCACTCCTCGGCGTTCTGCTGCTCGACCTGCTTCTCCGACTTGTCCGGCGGGTAGATCAGCTCGCGCGGGACGACCGCGTCCGACTTGCTGAACCAGCTGCTGATCGCCCACACCAGCTCGACCTGCGACTGCACGTTCACCGTGGTGAGCCGGAGCTGCCCGGCCGACGTCGAGGTCTTGGACGCATCCGTCACCTGGATCACCTCGGCGCCGTTGTCCGAACCGAGCGTGTTGACCGTCGGGCCCGGCTTCAGCACGACGTAAGGCAGGGGTGCGGCCATGACACCGACTGCCAGCAGGGCGGTGATCAGGGCGCCGAGGATTACCGTGACACCGCGACGTCTCATGCGCGTGAGACTATCGCTCCTCCCTGAGTGCTCTCTGAACTGACCTGAGTTCTCTCTGAGCTGACAGCGCCATCGGTCCGGAGCGGGCATTTCCCGCGTACGGTTGACGACGTGCCTGATATCCCGTTCGGCTTCTCCCTGCCGGGCGCCCAGCCGCCCGACCCCTCCGACCCGCAGCAGATGCAGCAGTTCATGGCGCAGCTGCAGCAGATGTTCGCCGGCCCCGGCAGCGGCCCGGTCAACTGGGACCTGGCCCGGCAGGTCGCGGCCAGCCAGCTGTCCGCGTCCGGTGACCCCGCGGTGAACATGTACGAGCGCAACCAGGTCGAGGAGGCGCTGCGCCTGGCCGACCTGTGGCTCGACCCGGCCTCGGCGCTGCCCAGCGGCATCCGCTCGGCCGCCGCCTGGAACCGCAACGAGTGGATCTACAACACGCTCGACGTCTGGAAGAAGCTGTGCGACCCGATCGCGGGCCGCATGGTGGGCGCCATGGGCGATCTCGTCCCCGACGAGGCCAAGGCCCAGCTCGGCCCCATGCAGTCGATGGTGGCCACGCTCGGCGGCGCCCTGTTCGGCGGCCAGCTCGGCCAGGCCCTGGGCCAGCTCGCGGCCGAGGTCCTCTCGGCCGGCGACATCGGCCTGCCGCTCGGCCCCCACGGCACCGCCGCCCTCGTCCCGGCCAACATCAAGGCCTACGGCGACGGCCTGGAGATCCCCGAGGACCAGGTCCGGCTGTACGTGGCGTTGCGCGAGGCGGCCCACCAGCGGCTCTTCGGGCACGTCCCGTGGCTGCGGGCGCACGTGCTGAGCGCCGTCGAGACCTACGCCAACGGCATCACCGTCAACCGCGAGGCCATCGAAGAGGCGATGAGCCGCGTCGACCCCTCCGACCCGGAGTCGATGCAGGCCATGGCGCTCGAGGGCATCTTCACACCCGAGGACACCCCCCAGCAGAAGGCGAGCCTGGCCCGCCTCGAGACCGCGCTCGCCCTGATCGAGGGCTGGGTCGGCCACGTGGTCGACAGCGCGGCCGGCGACCGCCTCCCGACGGTGGTCCAGCTGGGCGAGGCGTTCCGCCGCCGCCGAGCCGCGGGCGGCCCGGCCGAGCAGACCTTCGCCGCCCTGGTCGGTCTCGAGCTGCGCCCACGCCGGCTGCGCGAAGCGGGCGCCCTCTGGGCGGCCGTGGCCGAGCAGCGAGGCGTACAAGGCCGTGACGCTCTGTGGGGTCACCCCGACCTGCTGCCGACCGACGAGGACTTCGCCAACCCACAGGCCTTCGCCCAGGGCAGCTCCGACTGGGACATCAGCGAGCTCGACAACCTCGACAAGCCCGAGGACAAGGGTGACGACGGTAAGTAACTGACCGTAGCGGGTCCCTCGGCCACAGAAGTACGCAATCGAGCCGGGCCCCGCTTCGACGACGCGGCCGGGCTGCCGTCCCCAGCCCGTGCCGCGTGTTCCGGGCTGAGCTGCAACTCAAGCTCAGCCCGCCGTCGCGCCCAGCCCACTGCGCTCACTCCACTGGCGCCCAGCCCACACCGCCGCGCCCAGCCCGCACCGCCGCGCCCAGCCGACTGGCGCCCAGCTCGCATCGCCGCGCCCAGCCCACTGGCTCGCCCAGCCCAATGGCTCGCCCAGGCCGCACCGCCGCGCTCAGCCCCTTGGCGCGCTCAGCCCGCGCTCACGCCGCCGTCGCCGTCGCCGCCAGCTCATTCGCAATCAGCCCTTGCCCCGCGCTCAGCCCGCGCCGTAGCGGTCAGCTCGACCTCACGGTCAGCCGCCGAGCAAGGCCCGGGTGTTCTCCCAGCCCTCCAGCGCCGGATCGAGGGAAGCCAGCTCGGCCGGGCCGCGCAGACGGCGCCACTCGGGGGTCGAGGAGACGGCGCCGGGCTCGGGCGCCGTACGCCGCAAGATCTGGGCCGTCGCCGAGTCGAGATCGTGGTCGGCCAGCCAGGACGGCGCCGGCAGGCTCGTAGCCAGCCCGAGAAGCCCATTGCCGGCCCCACCCGCAGCCACCGCGACCGCTTTGGTCTCCAATGGCCGCAGAAGCTTCCCGAGGATCATCCCGGGCAGATCGGGAGCGTCCGCGGCGATCACGGCCGCCTGGTCGAAGCCGTCGGCCCCAGCAGCGGCCAGGACGGGCAGGAAGGTCGGCGTTGGCACCTCGTAGATCCGCATGCCGGGCCAGGCGATCTCCTCGGCCAGCGCCCGATCCTCAGGCGTCGCGGCGATCGCGGCCTCGGCCTGAGCGAGCCGGGCAAGCAGATCGACCACGTCCTCGGCCAGAGCCGCCCGCCACGCACCCCGATCAACGCCGGGCGGACTCCACTCGACGGGCACCAGGAGCGCAGCCACGAGCCTTTTCACCACGGCCCCACCCTATCCACGAGCGCCGCGCGACTCCCGAACCCCGTAACTGCCCAGGACCCGCCCTCCCAGGGGGCGCCCCCGCAGAGCATTCTTCCGTAAATCGCGAAGAGGCGTTGAGGGCCTGTGGATAACTCGCTCGGCGGTGTGCGCGGTGAGGCTCAGTCGTCGGCCAGGACGAGGCCGGTGGCGGCGGAGATGCCCTCGAGGTAGCCGCGGGCGCGCTCGGCCTTGGGGTAGCGGTTGACCAGCTCCCAGAAGCGGGCGCTGTGGCTGGGGACGACTAGGTGGGAGAGCTCGTGCAGGACCACGTAGTCGATCACCCAGTCGGGCATCTCCTGGATGCGGTGGGAGATGCGGATCGTGCCGTCGTCGGGGGTGCAGGAGCCCCAGCGGCCGTTCTGGTTGGTCACCCAGCGCACGCTGGCCGGCCGGACCTGTTCGGCGTGGTCGGACAGGTAGCGGCTCGTCAGGCGCCGGGCCCGGACGAGGAGCTCGTCGTCGGTACGCCGGATGCGTTCCTCGCGCGCCGCGAGACGGGCGAGCATGCGCTCGACCCACTCGGTCTCCTCGGCGCGGGAGAACCTGTCCGGGATGAGTACGACAACTCGCTCGCCGTCCCTGTACGCGGACACCGTGCGACGCCGGCGCTGGCTGCGCCGCACTTCGACGACAGGCTTACGCGTCCGGGCCATTACCGGCTCGCGCGGCCCAGATTCGGGTTCACGTTGAGACGCTAATCCGTGAGACCCATGTCACCGCAAGAGTACGGCCGATGACACCCGTCGGATATGAGTGCTTCCTCCCGGTATACCCGGAAAAATTTTCCACAGCCGCAACAACGATGACAGCGAGCCAACTTAGCGCACGCGACGGCGAGGCGCTCGGCGTCCGTTTTCTGACCGTTTGAAGGCAATCCCCGGCGTGTTGCGGCACAACTGCCCAAAAAGGGCGATTCCTCCCGGCAGACTCACGTCGGCGCCGACACCACCGGTGCCGCGCTGACATGGAACCGGCTTGACCTGGGTAGTGGACGGCCCTGACGGCTGGCCACACCCACGTGGTCGCGGAGCGGTCCAGCGCCGAACCAGGTTGCGGCCTGCCACTGCCAGCAGGCATCGGGCCGACCCCGGCCGACAACATTGACGAGGAGGAACCGTGGCCGACAACACGTACAACGGCTATTGCGTGAAGTGCAAGGAGAAGCGCGACTTCCAGGGGACCGTCGAGGTCTCGAAGACGGGCATGAACATGGCGAAGGGCAAGTGCCCGGTTTGCGGCACGACCGTCAACCGCATCCTGGGCAAGGCCAAGGCCTGATCGGGGCGCCTTCGCCGGAGCCTTAGGCCAGATCGAGGCATCCGGCAAGGCTGTTCACCCACCCGGGGAGGGCAGGTCGCCCTCCCCGGTGCATTCCTCCGGCAACGCATATCCACATCGAACCGGGCACGTTGAGTGAGGGTGTGGATAACTCCATAGCCTGTGGATAACTTGCCCGGGGCTGTGGATAACCCGCTTCAGGGGTCATGCGGGCCTGTGGACAACCAACTCGCTCCGCAGCCTTGCGGTGACATGCTGTTACTCGTGAACCGTCCCTTGCTCATTCCCGGGCTCCCCCGAGTCTGGCGAGACAACATCGAGCTCCAGCTGGGCGCCGACCCGGCTCGGGCCGTCCTGCTGCGCCTGCCCGACCACCGGGCCGCCGAGATCCTCGACCTGCTGGACGGCACCCGCCCCGAGCGCACGGTGCTGCTCCGCGCGGCCGAGCTGGGCATTCCGATCGACGAGGCACAGGCCGTCCTCGACTTCCTGCAGGCCGCCGGCCTGGCCCGCCCGGCCACCGCCCTGATCCCCCGCAAGCCGACCGGGGCCATCCACGAGCGCTTGATCAGCGAGGCGGCCGCCCTGGCCTTCCACGACCGCCGCACCGCCCCCATCGCCTGGCCGGCCGCCCAACGCGCCGCCGCCCACCACGCAGCGGCCCAGCAGGCAGCGGCCCAGCAGGCAGCGGCCCAGCAGGCAGCGGCCCAGCAGGCAGCGGCCCAGCAGGCAGCCACCCGGCGCCCAACCGCGCAGAGCCCGACCGCCCATCGCGCGTCCGGCCAGACCACGGCCTCCCAGAGCGCGGCCACGCAGAACGCGCCCGCCCAGAGCGCGGCCACCCAAAACGCGGCCACCCAGAACACGGCCACCCAGAACGCGACCGCCCACAGCGCGGCCACCCAGAACGCAGCCACCCAAAACGCAGCCACCCAAAACGCAGCCACCCAGAATGCGACCGCTAAGAACGCGACCGCCCACGGCACGAACGGTCAGAGCGGGACTGCCGAGCACGGCACTGGGCAGAACGCGGCCTCCCCGCGAGCAGCCGGTCGGGCCGCGCGGTCGCCAAGCGTGCGGGTGCGGACGCCGGCGACGACGTTGCGGCGACGGCAGGCGGCCTCCGTGGTGATCACCGGGCGGGGGCGGCTCGGGGCGCCGATCGCTGTCGCCCTGGCCGAGGCCGGCGTCGGCCACGTGCTGCCCGACATCTCGGGCACGGTCCGCACCGAGGAGCTCGCCGGTGGCCCTCTGCGCGAGGACGACGTGGGCAAGCTCCGCCGCGACGCTGTCATCGAAGCCCTGACCCGAGTCATGCCCGAGGTCAGCACCCGGCGGCTGCGGACGACGAGACCGGCGCTGGTCATCCAGCTCGACCACGACGGCCCGGCACCGCTGGTGGCCGCGGCCCACGCCGGCCGCGAGCAGCCGCACCTGTCGGTCACCATCCGGGAGGGCGCCGCCGTGATCGGCCCGCTGGTCCCGCGCACCGGTGGCCCCTGCCTGGCCTGCCTCGAGCTGCATCGTCTGGACCGTGACGCCGACTGGCCCGGCCCGGCCCGCTCCCTCACCCCCGAGCCGTGCACGGTGACCACCCTGTTGGCCGCCACCGCCTACGCCACCGCCGAGGCCCTCACCTTCCTCGACGGCGACGCCCCCGAAACCCTCGGCGCCTCCGTCGAGATCACCACCCCGGGCCGCTCCCGCCGCCGCACCTGGCCACCCCACCCCGACTGCGACTGCACCACCCGCCGACGCCCAACCTCACGCCCGACGCCCACATCCCGGCCAGCCACGACCCCCCGCCCGACCCCAGCACCGCGCTCGGTCTCAGCACCGCGCTCGACCCCAGCACCGCGGCCGACCCCAGCACCGCGGCGGTCGGCCGCAGCAGGGCAGTCAGCACCAGAACCGCGGCCGGCTCCAGCCGCGCAGCCGGCCACAGCACCGCACTCGGCCCCGGCACCGGGGGGCCCGTCCCAACGCCGCAACACAGCCGAGCACCACGGTCCGTCATAACACCTCAGCCCGACCCCACTGTGCAGTTAGCCACTGCACCGCAGCCGGCGCCAGCGCCGCGGCTCAGCACAACACCCCAACCTGGCTCGGCGCCGGGCCCGGGATCGGAGCCGATCCAGGAGCCGGGGCCGGTCTAGGAGCCGGGGCCGGTCCAGGGCCGGGCCCGGGCAGGAGCCCGGGCCGGGGCCGGAGCCGGGGCCAGGGCCGGAGCCAGGGCCGGAGCCAGAGCCAGAGCCGGGGCCAGAGCCAGAGCCGGGGCCGGGGCCGGAGCCGGAGCCGGAGCCGGAGCCGGAGCCGGAGCCGGAGCCGGAGCCGGAGTTTGCGGCGGGACGCCGGCTCGCCTATGCGCCGGCGACCGGCTCGACGGAGGTGACCGGCTCAGCGGAGGCGACCGGCTCAGCGGAGGCGACCGGCTCACCGCCGTGGTTGGGTGGGGAGGAGGGTTGAGGTTGTGGCGGTTTTGTGGAGGGGTGGGAAACTTGGAACGGACTTTTCGGGGTGAGCAGGGCAAAGCCGCCCCAGGCAGGCGGTTGAACGGCGCGGCGTCGGTCACAATGATCTGGTGAGCGATATACCGCGGCGGGCGGCGGCCCGGACGGCCAAGCTGGCCTCGCTACCTCTGGGGTTCGCGGGGCGGACTGCGCTGGGGCTGGGCAAGCGGGCTGTCGGGATCGCCACCGACGTCATCTCGGCCGATATTCAGCAGCGCACCGCCGAGCAGCTCTTCAGCGTGCTGGGGCAGCTCAAGGGCGGGGCCATGAAGTTCGGGCAGGCGCTGTCGGTCTTCGAGGCGGCCATGCCCGAGGAGATGGCCGGCCCCTACCGGCAGGCGCTGACCAAGCTGCAGGAGGCGGCGCCCCCGATGCCGGTGGCCAGCCTGCACAAGGCGCTGGCCGAGCAGCTCGGGCCGGATTGGCGTGGCCTGTTCGCCGAGTTCGACGACAGCCCGGCCGCGGCGGCCAGCATCGGGCAGGTGCACCGCGCGGTGTGGAAGCTGCCGCCCGCGCGTAAGAACGCCAAGCCCAAGACCGTGCCGGTCGCGGTGAAGGTGCAATATCCGGGTGCCGGTGAGGCCCTGCTGGCCGATTTGAAGCAGCTGTCCCGGCTGGCCGGCATGTTCAAGATCATCCAGCCCGGCATGGACATCAAGCCGCTGCTGGCCGAGCTCAAGGAGCGGATCACCGAGGAGCTCGACTACGCGATGGAGGCCGAGACCCAGCGGGCCTTCGCCACCGCGTATGCGGACGATCCGGAGATCTACGTGCCCAAGGTGATCGCGTCCGCGCCGCGGGTGCTGGTCACCGAGTGGGTCGAGGGCACGCCGCTGGCCAAGGTGATCAGCGACGGCACGGAGGACGAGCGGGACGAGGCGGGCCGGCTCATGGCCCTGCTGCACTTCTCGGCGCCGGCCCGGGCCGGGCTGCTGCACGCCGACCCGCATCCGGGCAACTTCCGGATGCTGGCCGACGGGCGGCTCGGCGTGATCGACTTCGGCGCGGTGGCCCGGCTTCCCGGTGGGCATCCGGAGGCGATCGGGCGGCTGGTGCGGCTTGCGCTGGAGGACGACGCCGACGGGGTGGCCGACGGGCTGCGCGAGGAGGGCTTCATCAAGCCCGACGACGAGATCGACGCCCGGGCCGTGCTCGACTTCCTGCGGCCGATGATCGAGCCGGTGGCGGTCGACGAGTTCCGGTTCACCCGGGCCTGGCTGCGCGGCGAGGCGACCCGGCTCAGCAATCCGCGCTCCCCGGCGTACCAGCTCAGCCGCAAGCTCAACCTGCCGCCGTCCTACCTGTTGATCCACCGGGTGACGCTGGGCTCGATCGGCGTGTTGTGCCAGCTGGAGGCCAGCGCCCCGTACCGCGGGATCCTGGAGGAGTGGCTGCCCGGGTTCGCCCCCGTAGCCTGAGACCATGACCCACATCGACGATCTGGCCGCCTTCGTCTCCGCGTCCCCGAGCTCGTACCACGCGGCGGCCGAGGTGGCCCGCCGGCTGACCGAGGCCGGGTACGTCACGCTCGACGAGACCGCCGACTGGCGCGAGCAGGTCCGGCCGGGGGCGCGGCTGCTCATCGTGCGGGACGGCTCGGTGATCGCGCTGGCGATCCCCGAGGGAGCGGACGCCGGCACCCCGTTCCGGATCCTCGGCGCGCACACCGACTCGCCCGGCTTCAAGCTCAAGCCGAAACCCTCGTCGGTCTCCTTCGGCTGGCTGCAGGCCGGCGTCGAGGTGTACGGAGGTCCGATCGTCGCCTCCTGGTTCGATCGTGAGCTGGAGCTGGCCGGACGGGTCGTGCACCGGGACGGCACGACCCACCTGGTCCGGACGGGTCCGTTCGCCCGCATCCCGCATCTGGCGATCCACCTCGACCGCGAGCTGAACAACGGGTTCGCCCCCGACCGGCAGCGCGAGGTCCAGCCGGTCTTCGGTGTCGGCGGCGCGCCGGACGCCGATGTGGTCGGCCACCTGGCCGGGCTGGCCGGCATCGACAGCGAGGCGGTCGCGGGCTACGACATCGTCACCGTCGACAGCGCCGCCCCGGCCCGTTTCGGCCAGGACGGGAAGCTTTTCGCCTCGGCCCGGCTCGACAATCTCTCCTCGGTGCATGCCGGGGTCACCGCGCTGCTGGCGGCGGAGCCGGCGGGGGCCATCGCGATCCTGGCCGCGTTCGACCACGAGGAAGTCGGCTCCGAGAGCCGCTCCGGCGCCGCCGGGCCGTTCCTCTCCGACGTGCTCGAGCGGGTCTCGTCCGCGCTCGGCGGCGACCGGGCCGACCTGGCCCGGGCCATCGCCGGCTCGTGGTGCCTGTCGTCCGACGCCGGCCACGCGGTCCACCCGAACCGCCCGGAGAAGCACGACCCGGTCAACCGCCCGATCGCCGGCGGCGGCCCCCTACTCAAGATCAACGCGGTCCAGCGCTACACGACCGACGCCACCGGCGCGGCGCTGTGGGCCCGCACCTGCGCCAAGGCCGGCGTGCCGTGGCAGGAGTTCGTCTCCAACAACGCCGTCCCCTGCGGTTCGACCATCGGCCCGATGACCGCCGCCCGCCTCGGCATCCCCACCCTCGACGTCGGCGTCCCGCTCCTCTCGATGCACTCGGCCCGCGAGCTCACCCACGTCGACGACCCCGCCTACCTGGCTGCCGCCGTTACAGTCTTCCTCTCCGCCGCCGCATAACTGGCGAAGGGGAGGCTGCCAGAAGGCCCGCCCGCAGAGGGAAAGCCGACCCCGCGGCAAAAGGACCGCCAGCTAAGGGCCGTCCCGGCCCGGGGGCGGCCCGCCCCAGCAAGACCCGTTGCCCGAGAAAGGCCCCCGAGTGAGGCCCCCGCGGAGGGGAAATCGCGGAGGACCGCGCGGCGGAGGGGAAGCCGCGGAGGGCCGCGCGGAGTAAGAAGCCCGCGGTGGGAATGCAGGCACGTAAGGGCCCGGCCGTTCAACGGCCGGGCCCTTATCTCTGGTGGGTTCTAGTGGCGCCGGATCAGAAGCGTCCACCGCCGAGTTCGCGTGAGGCGCGGTGCTGGGCCTCCATGGCTACTCGACGGGCGGGACGGTGTGCCTCAGGTGTGTAGTCACTCTGAGGCCGACGCATTCGGGCACGGGACAACGCTTCTTGGAGGAGTCTCATCTTCGTTCCGTTCGGGTTCATCTCGATGCTCGGCTTTCGGGTCAGGGGGTTGGGGAGGGTGTTCATCTCAGGCCGCCAGGCTGACGGACTTGCGGGAGTCGAGACCGTTCGCGGCGAGCCGCTCCTCGACCTCGTGGGCCAGCTCGGCGTCGCGCGCCACGTCGGCCTTACGGGGACGGCCACGGGGCCGCTTGCGCGGAACCACGGCGCCGCGCTCGAAGATCTCTCCACCCCAGACACCCCAGGGCTCGTTCCGCTCGACCGCGCCGGCCAGGCACTCGACGCGCAGCGGGCAGTCCCCGCAGAGCGACTTGGCCAGTTCCAGCTGGGCCGGGGAGTCGGAGAACCACATGTCCGGGTCGAACTTCCGACAGGGCAGGTTTGCCTCGATCTCGACGCTCACGTCGAGTGGGGCCAGCGCCAGACTCATAAAGCCCGGTCACCTCTCTCTTCTCGTCGATCTTCTGGATCGCCTACAGGTCGTGCATCCGGCCGGTGAGCCGGCAAAAAAGTAAGGCCGCGGATCCCGGTTACGGGTTCCGCGGCCTCGAGGTGAGCCGGAGGTCTGTTTGTCAGACCGGCCTTCCTCGAGGCGGGACACCGCTGCCACCATCCGTGTAGCGCTTGGAGATGGAGACATTGCTGCCCTTGAACCCAGTGGTGCTGTTGGCGCCGCCGCGACCCAGTTCCGCCAGCTCGGCCTGAACGGAGACCTGGTGCACCCGCGACACCGGAGCCCGCTCGGCAGCCGGCGCTGCCACGGGGGCAACCAGCTGGAGAGCGAACGGAGCGCAGGCAAGGGTCAGCGGCGTCGACGGTCGCGTCATCGTCATCTCGAAGATCTCCATGTCTGCCACCTCCTCCATGTGCTTGCACTCGTGTCGTGATCTCGCCGAACGGAGCCGCTCGGTGAGCTGTGTCCTGAGGCTATGCCTGCCCCACAACGAGGCGCAAACGAATTAACGGGTTGATTCTCAAAGTTTTTTCGGGGCCGCTCAAACCGGGTCCGCGCCGCCGACCAGAGCGAACACCGCCTCGCCGTACTGACCGAGCTTGCGGGGCCCGATCCCGGCGATCGCCAGGAGCTCGGCCGGGGTTCGCGGGCGGCGTTCGGCGATGGCCACCAGAGAGGCATCGGTGAACACCACATAAGCAGGCACGCTGAGCTCCTCGGCGGTAGTCGAGCGCCAAGTCTTCAGACGCTCGTGGAGATCCTCGTCGAGGTCCGACGGGCAGGTCGGGCAGCGGCCCAGTTTGCGGTCGGCGCCGGCCAGGAGGGTGGCCCCGCAGATGCGGCAGGAGGAGACCTGCGGGCGCCGTCGGTCGGGTTTCCGACTCCGGTCGCCGGCCCGCTCGGTGGTCGAGTGGCGTTCGAGCTGCGGCAGGAAACGGCAGGGCCGCCGGGCCCGGCCACCCGACGCGCGCATCTGC
Organism: Actinoplanes sp. NPDC049598; assembly: GCF_040675435.1. Taxonomy (NCBI): domain Bacteria; kingdom Bacillati; phylum Actinomycetota; class Actinomycetes; order Micromonosporales; family Micromonosporaceae; genus Actinoplanes; species Actinoplanes sp. NPDC049598. Next base: position 126,302 of record NZ_JBFAOX010000003.1, read on the forward strand.
CCGTACGACAGCCACAGGTACTGCCGGGCCCGGGTGACCCCCACGTAGAGCAGGCGGCGCTCCTCTTCGAGCTGCTCGGGCGTCTTCGCGTACGTCGTCGGAAGTGTCCCGTCGGCCAGACCGGCCAGGAAGACCGCGTCCCACTCGAGGCCCTTGGCCGAGTGCAGCGAGGCCAGGGTGACCCCGGCGACAGTGGGCGCGTGCTGCTGCTCGGCCCGGCGGGCCAGTTCCTCGTTGAAGCCGGCCAGCGTGAGGTCGCGCTGCACGGCGCCGGCCTGCCCGATCGCCTCCAGGGCGGGGTTCTGGGCGTACTCCTCGGCCAGCGTGACCAGGGCGGCCAGGGCTTCCCACTGCTCGCGGGCGGCGCCGCCGGTGGGCGGCTGACCCTGCTGCCAACCGGTCGCCGCCAGGCCTTCGACCACGGCCTGCACGAGCGGGGTCTCGCCGGGGATGGAACGGACGGCCGCGCGCAACGCGATCATCGCCTGCCGGATCTCGGTGCGCTCGAAGAACCGTTCGGCGCCGCGGACCACGTACGGCACCTCGGCCTCGGCCAATGCCTTTTCGTACGTCTCGGATTGCGCGTTCATCCGGAAGAGCACGGCGATCTCGCTGGCCGGGGTGCCCGCGGCGATCAGGTCGCGGCATTTCTTGGCGATCGCGGCCGCCTCGCCCGTCTCGTCCGGGAAGATCTTCAGCTCGGGCTCGGCGCCGGGCGGCCGCTGGCCGACCAGCTCCAGCCGCAGCCGGGCCTCATTGCCGCGGGCCTGCCGGATCACGGCGTTGGCCAGGCCGACCACTTGCGGGGTGGAGCGGTAGTCGCGGACCAGCCGGATCACCACCGCGTCGCGCCGCTGCCGCGGGAAGTCGATCAGGTACGACGAGGTGGCGCCGGTGAACGAGTAGATCGTCTGGCTGGCGTCGCCGACCACGGTCAGGTCGTCGCGCCCGCCCAGCCACGCCTCCAGCAGCCGCTGCTGCAGCGGGTTGACGTCCTGGTACTCGTCGACGACGAAATGCCTGTACTGGGCGCGGATCTGCTCGGCCACGTCCGGGTGGTCCTCGATGCCCCAGACCGCGGCCCGCAGCATGTCCTCGAAGTCGATCACGCCCTGCCGCCGTTTGAGCTCCTCGTAGGCGGCGAAGACCTCGGCCACCTTGGCCGGCTCGTACGGCGGCTCGCGCAGCGCCTTGGTCGCCGCCACCGGGTACTCCCCCGGCTCGACCAGCGACGACTTGGCCCACTCGATCTCGCTGGCCAGGTCGCGGGCGGCGGTGCGGTCGGCCCGTACGCCGACTCGGGCCGCCGCCAGGCCGACCACGCGGGCCTTGCTCTCCAGCAGCTCGGGCATGGCCCGGCCCTCGAGCAGCCGCGGGGCGAAGTAGCGCACCTGGCGCAGCGCCGCCGCGTGGAACGTCCGCGCCTGCACGCCGCGGGCCCCGAGCTCGGTGAGCCGCGACCGCATCTCGGCGGCGGCGCGGGCGGTGAAGGTGACGGCGAGGATGTGCCGCGGGTTCACCTCGCCGGCCAGGGTCCGGTAGGCGATGCGATGGGTGATCGCCCGGGTCTTGCCGGTGCCGGCCCCGGCCAGGATGCAGACCGGGCCCGCCGGGGCGGTCACCGCCGTCCGCTGTTCGGGGTCGAGCCCGGCCAGCACCGCATCAGTCAGCACAACAGGGAATCATGACACCCGGGCCGGGCGTTGTGCCTGAAGGCGCTGTGCCATGTGACCCAGCCGAAGGAGCCCTGACCGATGTTGACCATGTACTCGACGTCCTGGTGCGGATATTGCCACCGCCTCAAGTCGCAGCTCGACCGCGAGGGCATCGCCTACGACGTGGTGGACATCGAGCGTGAGCCGGCGGCGGCCGACTTCGTGATGAGCGTCAACGGCGGCAACCAGACGGTGCCGACCTTGAAGTTCGACGACGGGTCGGCGCTGACCAACCCGTCCATCGTCCAGGTCAAGGAGCACCTGGCCGCGCTCAGCGCTAGCTGACCTCTTCTTCTTTTTCCTCTTCCCCGGTCTCCGGCTCGACCTCCGGGGGTGGGGCGGAAACCGCGACGGCGAGTTCCTCGGCCTGTCTGACCAGGCCGTCGAGCTCGCCGTCGGTCATTGCGAGCTCATCGGCCAGCGAGGCCGACAACAGCAGATGTACGCCGGCCCGCACGGTCTCGTCGATGTCGTCCACCGGGACCTTCTCGCCCAGCGCCTCGCGCACCAGCATCTCGGCGTCGAGCGCCGGCAGGGCCGCGGCGGCGTGGTAGTTCACGGCGGTGGCCACACTGCGCCCGATCTCGGCCAGCGGGCTCTCGGGGGTGAAGCGCCGGCGGACCATGAGACCGAAAGCGATCTCCCAGACCCGCCGCTCCGTGTCGCCCGCCGGCACGCCCAGCCGGACCGGGACGTCGTGCCGGGCCACCGCCCGCAGCAGGTGACCCAGCCGCGGCGGCGGGGGGAACAGGGCGCTCACCGGGCCCGCTCCGCCCGGCGCTCGGCCTGGTCGACGAGATCGAGCAGCTGGGCCTCGGGGATGCCGGGCGGCCGGACCAGGTCGCCCACCACGTAACAGAGCAGCTCGAAACGGCGCAGGTCGGGGATGCGGTACGCGAGGTCGGGTTCGCCGACCGCGGACCGGATCACCGCCTCGGCCTCGCGCGCGAGCACGCCGTCGGTCGGCAGCGACTGGTACTGCAGCAGGTCGCGCACGTAGCCGGTGACGTCGCGCGGGTCGCGCCCGACGAAGCTGCGGCGCACCGCCACGGTGAACAGCTCGCGCAGCAGCCGGACGGCGCTCGGCGAGTCGCTCAGGCGGGACAGCGACCGCGCCGGGTGCTCCTCGCCGAGCGCCTCGAGGACGTGCCGGCCCGCCGCGGTGGCCGCTCTGACTAATGTCCCGTTTTGTCCCACAGACAGATGGTAATCACCAACTACGGAATGAGTGCCGGAATGCTGGAGTCCAGCAGGCCCTGCTCCCGGAGCGCGCCGTAGAGCGGGGTGGTCTGCGGGAAGTGACCCCAGGCGTGATCGCCGCCGCCGTCGCCGGCGTGCCCGAGCAGCTGGCGCTGCACGGGGTTGAAACCGGCCCACTCGGGCCGGTTCGGCAGGTCCGCGGTCTCGTCCCGGCCGGCGATCCAGCGGTACGTGTAGCCGAAGAACGCGCCGACGCGGGTGACCGGCGAGTAGTTGTCCGAGCGGGCGTGCCACAACCGCCGGTCGAACACGACGAGATCGCCCGGGTTGGCGGTGATCTGCACGGCGCCCTCGGGCTGGGGCCACGGCACGCCGCGGGTCGGCGGGCCGGGCAGCCAGTTCGTTTTGTGACTGCCGGGAAGAACGGTGAAATTGCCGCGGCCGGGCTCGCTCACGTCGGACAGCCAATAGGCCAGCTTGACCGACATCATCGGGCGTGGATCGGTTTCGATCTCCCGGTTCTGCCGGCCGCCGTCCTGGTGCCAGTGCCACCATTCTTTCTGCTTCTTCTGGATTTGCGGATGAACGTCGATGTGGGAGTGATAGACGTGCACGTTCCACCCCAGAAGCGACCAGATGTAGCGGAAGGCCACCGGGTGGTCGAGCAGGAAGGCCAGCTCGGGCAGCGAAGTCACCGCCGAGAGCTGGTGCAGGGCGCCGGTCGGCCCGAGGCCGTGACCGCCCGGCTGCCCGGCGCGCTCGAACGCGCCGAGAACGGCGGTGCGGGCTATGTCGATCTCAGTCGGCGACAGCACCCCGCGAACGACAAGAAACCCGTCCCGGTCGAATTGAGCGCGCTCGTCGATCGTCATCGGGGCCCATGCGGGCGCTTCCACCTGCGTCATCGGCTCTCCACCTTTCAGTCTTTGTATAGCGAAGACTGCTTGGCAGTGGGCCGAGGTTGCCGACGAAGCAGAAAAAGTTTCTGATTAGAAAAGTTTCAAATCCGCAGCCAGCTCTCGATGAGATAGAAAGCAATCGAAGAAGGCATCGGCAGGCCCATCCGGACACCCGTTTCCGGGTGCTGATAGTCGCCCGCGATCATCTTCGCGATGTCGTCCCGGGTGAACCAGTGGGCCTCGTCGATCTCGGCCGGATCGAGCGTGAGGGGCTGCCCCGGATCGGCCGTCGCGTGATAGCCGAGCATCAGCGAGCCCGGGTAGGGCCAGGACTGGCTGCCCGCGTACCGCAGGGAGGTCAGCCGGAGCCCGACCTCCTCACCCACCTCGCGCACGACGGCCGCCTCGGTCGACTCGCCGGGCTCGACGTAGCCGGCCAGGCAGGAGAAGCGCAGGCCGCCGTCGGGCGCCGCCCCCCAGGTGGCGTTGTGCCCGAGCAGGCAGCGGCCCTGCGGGCCGGGCTCGCCGTCGTGCACCAGCACGATCATGGCCGGGTCGGTACGCGGCCACATCGTGTTGCCGTCGGTGTCGACCCGGGCCCAGCCGGCCTCGATCGCCTTGGTCGGCTGGCCGGTGCGCGGCGAGAACTTGTGGCTCCGGTGCCAGTTGCCGAGGGCGGCGGCCGTGGTGAAGACGCCGGCGTCCCGGTCGCTGAGCAGGTGGCCGACGTCGCGCAGGGTCGCCGCCCGGGCGCCCTCGATCTCGGGCAGCGGCGCGTCGATGGTCCAGAGCGGGGTGCCGTCGCCGTCCTCGCCGAGGAACCAGTGGTCGCCCTCGGGGGCCTCGGCCGGGCCCAGGAGCACCAGGGCGTCGTCCTTGACCAGGGCCCGGCCGCCCTGGGCGAGGTCGACCACGAGGACCAGGCCCCGCTGCCAGGCCGCGGCCAGCCAGGCCTCGTCCGTACGGTGGTGGGCGGCCCGGTCGAGGGTGGTGCGCGCCAGGGGCGGCGAACCGGGCTGCTCGTGCAGGTCGGGTTGCTCCGGAGCGCTCACTCGGCGCCGCGTTCCACGGCCGTCAGGGCGGAGAGCGGGCCCTGCACCTTCTCGGCGTCGCCCAGCACGACGGTGACCGCCTTGGCCGGCGCCAGGAAGCGCGAGGCCACCTCGGCCACCTGCTCGCGGGTGGCCGAGGAGAGCGCGGCCGTGTACTCCCGCAGGTGGTCCAGGCGCAGGCCGAAGCCGGCGTACATGCTGGCCAGCCCGGCCAGCCCGGCCTGGGTCGACATGCCGAGCCGCAGCGTGCCCAGAGCATAGCGCCGGGCCTGCTCGAGCTCCTCCTCGCCGGGCGGCAGGCTGGCGATGCGGCCCAGCTCGTAGAGGGTCTCCAGCAGCGACGGGCCGGTCACCTCGGTGGCCACCTCGGCCGCCACCATCAGCGTGGAGCCGGCCGCGAAGTGCTCGATGCCGGTGTGCGGGCCGTACGTGTAGCCCTTGTCCTCGCGGATGTTCTCCACCCAGCGCGACGAGAAGTAGCCGCCGAAGACCAGGTTGGCCAGCTGCAGGGCGGCGTAGTCGGGATCGGTGCGCTCCAGGGCCGGCAGGGCCATCCGCAGCGACGACTGGACCGAGCCGGGCCGGTCGACCAGCAGCAGCGGGCCCGGCTCCAGGGGCGGGGCCGGCGGGATCCGGCCGTCCTTGGCCGGGCCGGTCCAGCTGCCGAGCGCCTTCTCGGCGGCGTCGATGGCCTTCTCCGGGTTGATGTCGCCGACCAGCACGAGCACGGCCCCCTCGGGGCGGACCCGGTCGGCGTGCAGCGCCCGCAACTGGGCCGGGCGCACCGCGCGGACCTGCTCCGGCTCGGGCGTCTGGATCGCGTACGGGTGCTTGCCGTAGACCCGCTTGAGCAGCGCCGTGCGGGCCAGGTGGGCCGGCTGGCTCTGGGCGACCTGGATGTGGTCGATCAGGCGGTCGCGCTCGGTGCCGACCTCGTCGTTCGGGTAGGCCGGGTCGGTCAGCACCGCGGCCAGGATCTCCAGCATCCGGTCGAGGCCGGACGCCAGCGAGTTGCCGCTGATCAGCAGCTTGTCCGGGTCGAGGCCGGCCGACAGGCCGCCGCCGACCGTCTGCAGCTCAGCCGCGATGTCGACGCTGGTCATCGTGCCGGTGCCGGTGAACAGCGCCTGCGACAGCAGGGTGGCCCGGGGCAGCGGCGTCTTGCCGAACGGCACCCGCAGCCGCAGCTCGACCAGGGGGACGGCCGGGCGCCGGATGGCGATCACGGTCAGGCCACCGGCGATCGTGCGCTCGGCCTCGCGCGGGAGCTTGAGCTTGGCGTCCGGGATCAGGTCGGGCAAGGACTTCGTACTCATGCAGTGGCTCCCGGGAGGACCTCGACAGTGGCACGCCGCTCGGGACGGAGGGTGGCCGCGGCGGCGACGATCTGCGCCTCGGTCACCTCGCCGACCAGCTTGGGCAACTCGTTGAGCATCTCGGGACGGCCGCGCTGCAGCTCGAGCACGGCCATCGGCAGCGCCCGGCCGAGCACCGCGTCGGTGTCCCGCAGCAGATGGGTGGCGATGCGGGCCTGGGTCCGCTCGAGCTCGCCGGGTCGCAGCCCGTCGGCCGCCAGCCGGTCGAGCTCCTCGTCCACGGTGCGCAGCACCTTCTCGGCGTCGCCGCCGGGCGGCATGTGCGCCTGCAGCAGCAGCGCGGTCGGGTTGCGGACCTGGAACTCGTCGCCCATGAAGCCGATGTAGCCGCCGATGCTGGTCACCGTGCGGTCGCGCTGGACCAGCCGCTCGACCAGGCGGGAGGCGTCGCCGTCGGTGAGCACCTCGGCCAGCACCACGAACGGCAGGTAGTCCTGGAACGAGCTGATCGGGTCGGGCACGCGCCAGGCGCTGGCCACGCCGGGCAGCGGGGCCAGGCGGTCGGTGTACGTGTCGCGGCGCTCGCCGTCCAGGTCGGGCTCGTCGAAGTCGGGCCGCTCGGGGGCCGGCCGGGCCGGGACGTCGCCGAAGTGGCGCCGGATCATCTCGGTCGCCGTGGCCACGTCGAAGTCGCCGGCCACCGCCAGGGTCGCGTTGCCGCAGGCGTAGTAGCGGTCGAAGAAGTTCTGCGCGTCGTCGACGGTGGCGCTGTCCAGGTCGCCGAAGGAGCCGTACCCGTCGTGGGCGTTGGCGAAGGTCCGGAACATCACCGGCGGCAGCTTGAGCCACGGGAACCCGCCGTACGGCCGGTTCATGACGTTGACCCGGATCTCCTCCTTGACCACGTCGATCTGGTTGAGCAGGTTCTCCTCGGTCAGCCGGGGCCCGCGCATGCGGTCGGCCTCCAGGAAGAGCGCCCGCTCGAGCGCGCCCGCGGGCAGCGCCTCGAAGTAGTCGGTGTAGTCGAGGTGGGTGGAGCCGTTGAAGGTGCCGCCGGCGCCCTGCACGTGCCGGAAGTGCGCCAGCTTCTCCAGGTTCTCCGAGCCCTGGAACATCAGGTGCTCGAAGAGATGGGCGAAGCCTGTCCGGCCCTCGGGCTCGGAACGGATGCCGACGTCGTAGACGACCGCGACACCGACCACCGGCGCGCTGCGATCGGGGGTCAGCACCACCCGCAAACCGTTGTCCAGGGTGAATCGCTCGACCGGATACTTCGTCGCGGGGATCTTGATTCTGCGCGCCACAAAATGACATTAGCGCCTTCCGGCCGCCGCCCGTCACCGAGCGGCCATCCCCCGATCGCATCCCGTCATCCGGGCGAGGGTTGACGCCAAAGTCTACTTAGACCATCATTCCTATCCGCTAGATAGATTAAGCAGACTTTGGCACGGGCGGTCAGGGGGATCCGTGTACGTCTCCGCACGAACCGACTACGCCGTCCGGGCGATGCTCGCCGTCACGGTGGAGCATCCACGCCTGGTCAAGGCCGCTTCGCTGGCCGCCGCCCAGGACATCCCGCTCAGCTTTCTGCAGGGCATCCTGCTCGACCTCCGGCGCGCCGGGCTGCTGCACAGCCACCGCGGCGTCGACGGCGGCTACGCGCTGGCCCGCCCCGCGACCGAGATCACGGTCGGCGACGTCGTACGAGCGGTCGGCGGCGCGCTGACCACCGTGCGCGGCCTGCCCACCGGCACCACGACCTACCGCGGCGCGGCCACCGGGCTGCGCGACGTGTGGGTCGCCGTCGAGGAAGCCATCGAGGGCGTCGTCGACCACAGAACCCTGGCTGAACTGTCGAAGGAGTAGTGAGCCATGAGCTCCCGCACTGTCCGTGCGCTTGCCCTTGCCGCCACCGCCCTGCTGTCCGTGTCCCTCATGGCCGCCTGCGGCGATGACGACGAGCCGGCCGCCGGTGGCAACGCCGAAGCGAGCGCCATCCGCCTCGGCTACTTCCCCAACATCACCCACGCCCCCGCCCTGATCGGCGTGAACAAGGGCTACTTCCAGAGCGCGCTCGGCAGCACCAAGCTCGAGACCAAGACGTTCAACGCCGGCCCGGCCGCCATCGAGGCGCTGTTCTCGGGCGCGATCGACGCCACGTACATCGGCCCCAACCCGGCCATCAACGGCTGGGCCCAGTCGCAGGGCAAGGGCCTGAAGATCATCGCGGGCAGCACCTCCGGCGGCGCCGGCCTCGTGGTCAGGGAGGGCATCAACAGCCCGGCCGACCTCAAGGGCAAGAAGATCGCCACCCCGCAGCTGGGCAACACCCAGGACGTCGCGCTGCGCGCCTGGCTCAAGGAGAACGGCCTGAACGCCGACACGCAGGGCGGCGGCGACGTCTCCGTGCTGCCGCAGGACAACGCCACCGCGCTGCAGGCGTTCGCCCAGGGCGCGATCGACGGGGCCTGGGTGCCCGAGCCCAACCAGAGCCGCCTGGTCCTCGAGTCCAAGGGCAAGGTGCTGGTCAACGAGAAGGACCTGTGGCCCAACGGGCTGTTCGTGACCACCCACCTGATCGTCACCCAGGACTTCCTCAAGAAGTACCCGGGCACGGTGAAGAAGCTGCTGCAGGGTCACCTGCAGGCGCTCGACGAGATCGAGAAGGACAACGCCGGCGCCCAGAAGGCGGCCAACGCGCAGATCGCGGCGCTCAGCGGCAAGCCGCTCAAGGACGAGGTGCTCGCGGCCGCGTTCAAGAACCTGACCTTCACCGCCGACCCGGTCGCCTCGTCGCTCTACACCAGCGCCAAGCACGCCGAGGACGTCGGCCTGCTCAAGCCCGTCGACCTCAAGGGCATCTACGACCTCGGGCCGCTCAACGAGCTGCTCAAGGCCGCGGGAAAGCCCGAGGTCAGCGACTCCGCGGCATGAGTGTCATCAGCCTGGACAAGGTGTCCAAGGACTACGGCGCCTTGCTGGCCCTGGACCAGGTCTCGCTGACCGTCGAGAAGGGCGAGTTCGTCTGCCTGCTGGGCGCGTCCGGCTGCGGCAAGAGCACCCTGCTCTCGCTCGTGGCCGGGCTCGACCAGGTCACCGGCGGGACGCTGGACATCGGCGGCCGCAAGGTGTCGCTGATGTTCCAGGAGGCCGCGCTCTTCCCCTGGCTCTCGGTCCGGGCCAACGTCGAGCTGCCGCTGCGGCTGCAGGGCGCGTCCGGGCCCGAGCGGCGTAAGCGGGCCGACGAGCTGCTCGAGACCGTCCGGCTGCGCGGCTTCGGCGACAAGCGGCCGCACGAGCTCTCCGGCGGCATGCGCCAGCGCGTCGCGCTGGCCCGCGCCCTGGCCCAGAACGCCGAGGTGCTGCTGATGGACGAGCCGTTCGGCGCGCTGGACGCGATGACCCGCGACATCCTGCACGACGAGCTCGAACGGATCTGGCGCGAGCAGGAGCTGACCGTCCTGTTCGTCACGCACAACGTGCGCGAGGCGGTACGGCTCGGCGACCGGGTCATCCTGCTCAGCAGCCGGCCGGGCCGGGTGATCGAGGACTTCGCGGTCACCCACGAGCGCCCCCGGCGCATCGACTCCCCCGAGGTCTCGGCCCAGGCGGCCGAGATCACCGACCGGCTGCGCGCGGAGGTGGCCCGCCATGCCCATTAAGTACCCGTCGGCCCGGGCCGGCCTCGAGGGCGCCGCGCAGGACCCGGCGCCGCCCGTCACCGAGAAGGCCGGGGTCGAGATCAGCGGCCTGGACGCGCTCGAGCTGCAGCCCAAGCGGGACAAGGGCCGGCTCGGCAAACGGGTCTGGCGCAGCGCCTGGCCCAAGCTGCTGGCCATCGCGATCGTGCTGCTGGTCTGGCAGATCGTGGTCTGGGCCGAGTGGAAGCCGATCTACGTGCTGCCCTCGCCCGAGACGGTCTTCAGCGACCTGGGCACGGTCATCACCACGGCCGACTTCTGGGACGGCGTACGGGTGACGATGACCCGGGCCTTCACCGGCTTCCTGCTGGCCGTGGTCATCGGCACGGTGATCGGGGCGCTGGTCTCCCAGTTCGCCCCGCTGCGGGCGGCGATCGGCTCGCTGATCACCGGCCTGCAGACCATGCCCTCGATCATGTGGTTCCCGCTGGCCATCCTGCTCTTCCAGCTCAGCGAGAGCGCGATCCTGTTCGTGGTGGTCCTGGGCGCGGCCCCCTCGGTGGCCAACGGCCTGATCAGCGGCATCGACTACGTGCCGCGGACGTGGCTGCGGGTGGGCCAGGTGCTCGGCATGCGCGGCTTCGCGAAATACCGGCACCTGATCCTGCCGGCGTCGCTGCCGTCGTTCATCTCGGGGCTCAAGCAGGGCTGGGCGTTCTCCTGGCGCAGCCTGATGGCGGGTGAGCTGCTGGTCATCGTGCCGGGGGCGCTCTCGATCGGCGTACGCATGCAGCAGGCCCGCGACCTCAGCGACTCCAGCCTGGTCATCTGCTACATCATCGTCGTCCTGATCATCGGCATCCTGATCGACGTCCTCTTCAACGCCGCCGACAACAAACTGCGCAAACGGTGGGGTCTTAAAGAGGCCTGACCGACTTCAGGACGTCGTCCACTACGTAGTCGAACTGCTTGTGGGTGCCGGGGATCGATACGTACAGCACCGCCGCCGTGGTCTTGCCGACGTCGATGACCGCCACCGCCGACAGCTCGTCGGTGGCGGTCAGCCCGGGCGACTTGAAGTGCAGGCGGAACTCGCTCACCCAGGCCGGGCGCCCGCCCAGCGTGGTCAGCTCGTCCCGCATCGCGTCCATCGTGTTGGGCTGCGGGTAGTACTCGGCGCGCACGTCCGCCGCGACCTGACGGCCCACGCACTCCAGGTTGAGCGTGACCGCGTCGTTGTCGGCGGCCGGCACCGCGGCCGACAGGATCGACGCGTGGTAGCTGCCGCCGCTGTACTGCTCGGTCACGAAGTGCTGACCCACCTTGTACGGAACCTCGAGCGTCCCGGCCCGCCACACGGTGTCCCACGGCACCCAGGGCGCGCCGTACGCCTTGTAGGAGATGCCGGCCTCGGTGTCGGTGGTCCTGCGGCCCGACTCGGCCGGCGGCGCGGTCGGCGCCTGGGTCGCGCCCGCGCTCGGTGACTCGCTCGGCGCCGGGCAGGCCTGGGCCAGCGGCGGCCGTACGTCCGTGGGAGCCGACGCCTGATCGCGGAACGGATTGGTGTCGGCCGAGAACACCACGATCAGCAAAATGGCCAGACCTATGGCGAGAATCGCGCCGGCGATCGCGGCGAAGATTTTGATCTGCCGCTTCTGCCGGTCCTTGTCATCGCCCGGCGGCGGCTCGGGCGCGGGGTCCGACGGCGGCGGCTTCAACGGCACGCCCGTGACGAGCCCGGAGCCGAAGCCACCGCCCGGTCGTTGCCACGTCTGGTCGGACATGAATCCCAGTGAACACCACGATCGTGAACGAGCCCTAGACGGCCCCGAGCAACCCCAGCATCTGGTGCCACATCGCGGGCGCGACGCCCGTGGGGTCGGAAAGAGCCGCATACCACGGGGCGAAGGCGACAACGATGACCATCGCGACGCCCAAGGCGGCGAACCCGCACACGAACGCCAGCTCCCGGCGGGCCGAGGGACCCCGCATATCGGCGCCTTCCGGTCGAACCGGCCGCCCTCGACCGGTGAAAAAAGAACAGATAATTGATAGACGCTCGGTAGGGGCGATCCGTTGCACGCGGCCCAGGAGAAATTCAGCGAGTTCCGCTACCGTCTTGCCATGGAACTCGTGTATCCCCCGGTGGTCGCGTTTGCGAAGACATGGTTCCGCGCGCTCGACCTGAAGATCCAGGTGGACGGAGCCGAGCACATCCCCGCCACGGGCGGGGCGGTGCTGGCGAGCAACCACGTCAGTTATCTCGACTTCATCTTCTGCGGGCTCGGCGCCCAGCCGGCCAAGCGGCTGGTCCGCTTCATGGCCAAGAAGTCGGTCTTCGACCACAAGATCAGCGGCCCGCTGATGCGCGGCATGCGGCACATCCCGGTCGACCGCGACGCGGGCGCCGCTTCGTTCCGCGCGGCGACCCAGGCGCTGAAGGACGGCGAGGTGGTCGGCGTCTTCCCCGAGGCGACCATCAGCGAGTCGTTCACGGTGAAAGAGCTCAAGTCGGGCGCGGTCCGCCTGGCCCGTACGGCCAAGGTGCCGTTGATCCCGATGGTCGTCTGGGGCCCGCAGCGGCTCTGGACCAAGGGGCACAAGAAGGAGCTGGGCAAGCGCCACGTACCGGTCATCATCAAGATCGGCGAGGCGATCGAGATGACCAAGGGCGTCTCGCCCGACGCGCTGACCGCCATCCTGAAAGAGCGGCTCAGCGCCCTGCTCGACGCCGCCCAGCGGGCCTACCCGGAGAAGCCCTCGGGCCCGGACGACCGCTGGTGGCTGCCGGCCCACCTGGGCGGCACCGCGCCCCTGCCCGAGGCCGCGGCCGTCTGACCCGGCGAGGAACGAAAACGGCGCCGCACCCCGGGGGATGCGGCGCCGTTCTTGTCGTTCTACCTGCTACTGATCAGGACAGAGATCAGAGCGGGCGGATGTTCGCGGCCTGCGGGCCCTTCTGGCCCTGCGTGACCTCGAACTCCACCCGCTGGTTCTCGTCCAGCGAACGGTAGCCGGAAGTCTGGATAGCGGAGAAGTGGGCGAAGACGTCGGCGCCGCCGTCGTCCGGGGTGATGAACCCGAAGCCCTTGTCCGCGTTGAACCACTTCACAACGCCGGTAACCATGCTCGTCTCCTCGACGGTCGATCGTTCCCGACCATTATGGACGGGAACGAGGTAGTAAGACCCGCACTTCGCGAGTCTCGTGCTGTCGTACTGATCGCCCGTACCGGAGAAACCCGGGTTACGACAAAGAGCGCCTGGGGCAGACTTCCCCACAGGCGCTCCTGAGTACTTGGGAACCAAACTGACAACGCGGAGAGCCTAACACGAACAGAGGGGACTGCCAGTGATCGGCGTACAACTCGCGGGACAGCTCAAGGAGGCCGGGCTGACCTGGAAACCGGCGCTGGGCGACCGCTTCGCCATCCCCGACCGGGACCTGGACGACGAGGTCTTCGTGCTCAGCAACATGACCATCGAGGTGCACACGATGCCGGAGGGGCAGGTGATCGGCTTCAACGGCACCACGGAGTGGGCCCTGGACGACGTCGAGATGGACGAGACGGTCTGGCTGCCCCGCGAGGATCAGCTCCGGGAGCTTCTCGGCGGGACGTTCCGGCAGCTCAGCCGCTCCTCTTCCGGATTTGAAGCACGCATCGACCTGCTCGGTGAGGAGCGGGTCTTCACGGCCGACACGGCCGAGGGCGCCTACGCGGCGGCCCTGCTGCATCTGCTGGCCGCCGCCGGGATCAATCACCCGTTGGAGTAGGGATCCGCTCGACCAGGGCCGCCAGCTGCTCGGCGTCGAGCAGGTCGACCGGGCGCACGGTGACCTGCTCACGGACGTAGTGGAAGCCGGCCCGGACCCGGTTGACCGGCACGCCGGCCAGCGAGGCCCAGGCGATCCGGTACGCCGCGAGCTGGATCGCGGCCGCCTCGGCGTCGGCCCCCTCGGGCCGGCGGCCGGTCTTCCAGTCGATCACGTCGTAGCGGTTGGCCGACTCGGCGAAAACCGCGTCCATCCGGCCCCGCACGACCACCCCGGCGATCGTGGTGGCGAACGGGACCTCCACCTCGACCGGGGTGCGGTCGGCCCACTCGCTCTCCAGGAAGGCCGCCTGCAGGGCGGCCAGCTCCTCGTCGGCCGCCGCGTCGTCGTCGGCCGCGCCCGGCAGCTCGTCGATGTCGATCAGGCGCTCGGCCCCGAACCGCTGCTCCAGCCACGAGTGGAACGCGGTGCCGCGCCGGGCGTGCGGCATCGGCCGCGGCGGCAGCGGGCGGCGCAGCGACCGGGCCAGCGCCTGCGGGTCGCGGCGCAGCACCACCAGCTGCGAGACGGACAGATGCGGGGGCAACGCGACCTCGATCGGGCCGTCGCGCCGGGCCCGCTCGTCACGCTCGGCCAGCAGCAGGTCTGCCTCTTTGCGCCAGCGGTCGATGTCCGGATCGCCCTCGGCGGCCGGGATGGCGACGAGGTCGGCGGCCAGGCCGGCCCGGGCCAGGATCTCCGGCTCCTGCTCGGCCAGCTCCACGAACGCCTCGGCCGCCGACGGATCGGACTGACTGATCATCCGGCGGATCAGGTCGGCCGCCGCCGCCATGCCCGGGCGGCGCCGGCCCAGCGGGTCGGACGGCCACTCCACCGTCTTGTCCTGCTGATCGGCCGGATTGGTGGCGCCGGGCGCGGGCTCGGACGTCCACACGTCGACCACACCGGCGCCCTCGTCGCAGGTCGCGCGGATCTCGTCGAGGAAGACCGACGGGCCGCGCGGGCGCTTCACCCCGTCGCCCCACCAGTAGCCGGAGCAGAGCAGCAGGCGCCGCGGCCGGGTCACCGCGACGTAGGCCAGGCGGCGCTCCTCCCGCTCGTCGTGCTCGCGCCAGGCCCGGCCGAACGCGGTGACCGCGCCGACCACGTCCTTCTGCTCCAGCGCCTCGGACAGGTCGAGCCGGGGCAGGCCGTCCCGGTCGCCGCGCAGCGGGAACGGCAGCACGCCGACGCCCATCAGGTAGTGGTCGGTGTTGCGGCTCTGCCCCGGCCACACCCCACGGCTCAGGCCGGCCACCGACACGACATCCCACTCCAGACCCTTCGCGGCGTGCGCGGTCAGGATCTGCACCGCACCCTCCACCACGTCGACCTGGCCCGGCTCCAGGCCGCGCTCCTCCTCCTCGGCCGCGGCCAGGAAGGCCAGGAAGCCGGCCAGCGTGCCCCCGTCGGTCTCGGCGGCATAGCGGGCGGCCGTGTCACCCAGCGCGTCCAGATGGCCGCGGGCCAGACCGGCATCGCCCGCCGCCCAGCCCCGCACGGCGACCTCGACATCCAGACCGGCGGTACGCTCGATGTCCGCCACCAGATCGGGCAACGGCTGGTCCAGGCGCTGCCGCAAAGAGCTGAGTTCCCGGCTGTACACGTGCAAGCGCGCATACCCCTCGGCGGAGTACTGCTGCGGGGCGCCCAGATCGGCCATCGCCTCGACCAGGGTGGCGTCGTCCAGACGGTCCCCGACCACGTCGTCGGGCTCGGCCGAAGCCACCACGGCGGCCCGGGCCGCGGCCAGATGCCGGGCCCGGCGGTGCAGCGCGACCAGGTCACGCGGGCCGATCCGCCACCGGGCGCCGGTGAGCAGGCGGAGCAGCGAGGCCCCGTCCGTGGGATCGGCCAGCACCCGCATCGTGCACACGACGTCGCGTACCTCCGGGGTGTCCAGGAGGCCGCCCAGGCCGACCACCTCGACCGGCAGCCCCCGGTCCCGCAGGGCTTCCTCGATGGCGGCGATCTGGCTGCGCACCCGGACCAGGACGGCGCTGGTCGGGCGCTTCTCGAGCGGGATCTCCTCGGGCGGCGTGCCCGGCAGGTCGGCGGCGATCTGCCAGGCCCGCAGCATCGAGTCGGCGATCCAGCCGGCCTCGTCGGCGAAGGTCGGCAGCAGCGCGCAGGAAACCGTCCGCCCACCTACCGCGGCCACCTTGGCCGCCGACCGCAGCTCCTCGACCTGGGCCCCGAACGCGCGCAGCGGCGCCGAGAGCACATTGGCCACTTTGAGGATCTCCGGGCGGTTGCGCCAGCTGCGGGTCAGCGCCCGGATCCGGGCCCGGGTGCCGTCGCGCCGCGGAAACTCGGACGGGAACCGCTCGAGCGTGCCCGCCGAGGCGCCGCGCCAGCCGTAGATCGACTGGCAGGGGTCACCGACCGCGGTGACCGGATGACCACCGCCGAACAGGTTGTTCAGCATGGTCACCTGCGCGTGGCTGGTGTCCTGGTACTCGTCGAGCAGGACGATCTTGTAGCGGCCGCGCTCGATCGCGCCCACCTCGGGATGATCACGGGCCACCGTGGCGGCCCGGGCCATCTGATCGCCGAAGTCCATCGCCTCCAGGTCGAGCTTGCGCCGCTCGTAGAGCCGGACCAGCGGCAGCAGGGTCAGCCGCAGACGCTGCCGGCCCAGCATGTCGGCCACATCCTTGTAGACCCGGCCGGGCAGCTCCTGCACCTCGGCGAAGAACCGGCCGGTCCAGGCGGCCAGATCGTCCGGGGCGACCAGATGCTCGGCCAGCTCCCCCGACAAGGCCAGCACGTCATCGGTGACCGTGCCCGGGGCCCGGTTCACGCCGGTCATCTCCCCCGTGTACGACCGGACGAGCGAGTCGACGATCTGCCAGCGGGCCGCCTCGGTCAGCAGCCGCGCCGACGGCTCGAACCCGGCCCGCAGACCGTGCTCGGTGACGACCCGGGCCGCGTACGAGTGGTAGGTCGAGATGGTGGCCTCGCCGGCCAGCGCGTCATCGCGGCCGAGCCGCCGGACCAGCTGACCCAGCCGGGTCCGGACCCGATGGGCCAGCTCCCCGGCCGCCTTGCGGGTGAAGGTGAGGCCCAAAATCTCGTCCGGATGGGCGTAGCCGTTGGCGACCAGCCACACCACCCGCGAGGCCATGGTCTCGGTCTTGCCCGACCCGGCCCCGGCCACCACCAGCAGCGGCTCCACCGGGGCCGAGATGATCTCGGATTGTTCCGGGGTGGGCCGGTGCAGGCGCAGCAGCCGGGCCAGCTCCTCCGGGGTGTAGCGGGGTCCGGCGTCGGCGCGCCGCCGCGGAGCCGGCGTCTCGTCGGCGAACAGGCTCGGCTGGGTCACTGCTCCACCACTTGGCGGCCCTTCCCGGAGATCGGGCAACTGGTACGGACCGGGCAGACCCGGCAACGACTGTTGGCCACCGCCGAGAAGGTGGCGGCGGCCATCGTCTCGGCCGTCCGCTTGACCATCGCATGCGCCCACTCGGGATCGGTGGCGTCGGCCAGCGGCAACTGCATCTGCTCGCGGGCGTCCTTACCCGGGCCCAGCTGCACCAGGGCGGCGCCACCGCTCTCGTCGCCGTAATCGGAGAAGGCGCCCGCCTGCACCGCGGTCTGATAGCCGGCGAGCTGCGCGTGCTCCTCCAGGTCGGCCGAGGAGACGGCGGTGGTCTTGCCGGTCTTCAGATCGATGACGACCAGACGCCCCTCGTCGTCGATCTCCAGCCGGTCGACCCGCCCGGTCAACTCGATCGGCCGCTTCTCGTCCTCCAGCCGAACGGTGAACTCGTGCTCGATGGCCAGCAGCCGCCGCGGATTGGAGGCCAGCCAGCGCAACAGCTTGTCCACCATGCCCTGCGCCCGCTCCTGCTCCGGCCCGGCCAGCCAGCGCGCGGCGAGCTCGATCGCGTCGAAGCGCCCGCTCACATAATCAATCAGCTTCTCCCGGTCGGCGTTGGCGTCCTCGGCCAGCATGGCCGCGGCGTGCACCAGATTGCCGACCCCCTGCGCGGGCCCGGCCGGCGCGGCCCCGCCATGCCGCTCCAGCAGCCAGCGCAGGCTGCACCGAAGGGCGCTCTCCATCGAGGAGGGAGTCACCTTGACCGGCTGCCCCTCGTCGACCAGCGGCCGGTCGTCGGAGAGCGGCCGCAGCCCCCACCACTCGTCCGGATGCGCCCCCGGCACACCGGCCCGCGCCAGCTTGGCCAGCTCGGCCGCCGCGGCCCGCCGCCGGCTGGGCGTCTGGTTGCTGCCGACCACGACCGTACGCAGCTCAGCCACCAACGCCGCCAAGGTGAGCGCCCGCGGGGGCCGCCCCATGGTCAGCTCCCCGTCCCCGCCCTGGTCCAGCACGTTCGGCTGGTCGTCGGCCGGGGTCTCGAAGCCGGGCTCGACATCGGGACGCGGCCCGAACAGAACCGCCTCCTCCAGCCGGACCGCGACCCCGCCGTCGGCCGGGGCCGGTGACATCTTTCCCGCCGCGGCCGGATTCTTCGCCCCCGCGCCTGACTGTTCCCGCTCTGCGGCTGGCTTGCCCCCCGCCGTGGCCAGCTCGGCCGCCTCCGCGACCGATTCCTCTCGCTCCGTGGCCAACTTGCCCGCCTCCGCGGCCGGCTTGTCGTTCCCTGCAGCCGCCTTCTGTCCCTCTGTGGCCGGCTCATCCTCCGCCGCAGCTGGCGTCTCGCCCTCCGCGGCCGACGGCTCGGCGGCCCATGGGTCGGGCTCCTGATCGGACAAATCGGGCGCAGCGGGGGCGTGTCCGTCGGGGTCAGCGTCGGTGGGGTCCGGGCCGGGGTCGGACGGGTCGGGGTCGGGCTCGGTCGGGCCGGGGTCGTCGGGGTCGGGTGGGGGCAGGGCGGGGCCGGCTTCGGGTTCGGCCAGTTCGCTGAGGAAGCGGCTGGGTTGCTCCTCGCCCTCGGAGCCGCCGACGCCGGCGGAGGCGACGGCGGTGGCGATCAGCTTGCGGCGGGCCCGGGTGGCGGCCACGTAGAAGAGGCGGCGTTCCTCGTCGAGCAGGGCCGAGGTCTGGCCGACGACCGCGGCCTCGCCGGACGCGGCACGGCCGGCGAGGAAGTCGACGAGGCGTTCGGAGCCGAGCAGGCTTCCCCGCAGGCGCAGGTCGGGCCAGATGCCCTCCTGAACCCCGGCCAGCACCACGACATCCCACTCGAGGCCCTTGGCGGCATGGGCGGTCAGCAGCCGGACAGCCTCACCCCGGTCGGCGCTGGGCGCGATCGAGTCGGCCGGCAGATCCTGCGCGAGCACGTGATCGAGGAAGACCTCGGTCCGCGCCCCCGGCAGCCGGTCGACGAACCGGGCCGCCGCGTCGAACAGCACCACCATCGAGTCGAGATCCCGGTCGGCCGCCTCGGCCCGCCACTGCCGGGCCCGGCCCGCGTCCGCGTTCTCCGGGGCCGGCCCGTTGCGGGTGCTCATCGCGTACCACCGGTCGGCCAGACCGCTCGCCCGCCAGACCGTCCACAGCACCTGCTCGGCCGTCGCGCCCGGCGCCGCCGCGGCCTCCCGCGCGGTCGCCAGCAGCCGGGCCACGTTCTGCGCCGGCAGCGCCCAGCGCCGCTCCACCATGTCGAGCCCGGCCGGATCCCGCACCGCGTCGACCAGCAACTCCCCCGACGGCCGCCGATCACCGGCGGCGAGCGCCAGCGCCCGCAGCCCCTGCCGAAGCCGCCGCTCGGCCAGCGGATCAGCCCCACCCAGCGGCGAGTGCAGCAGCGCCACCGCCGCCTCTTCGTTCAACACCTCGGGCGACAACGCACACCGAAGCAGCAACAGGAAGGGAGCCACAGCAGGCTGCAGATGAAGCGGCAGATCCTCCGCATGCGTGACAGTAGGCACCCCCGCCGCCGCCAGCGCCCGCTGTAACGAAGGCAGTTGCAAAGAGGTCGACCTCAACACCACTGCCATGCGCGACCACGGCACCCCATGCAGCAGATGAGCCTCCCGCAGGGCATGCGCCACATAGGCCGCCTCAGCCGTAGCCGCCCGAAAAATCCGGACAACCGCCCCAGCCTCAAGCCCTCCCCCGCGGCCCGCCCTGCCGGCCGGGCCATTGGGATCGCTCGCGCTGTCGCCTTCGCCGCTCGATCCGGCCGAAGACCCCCCGGCCACGGAGAGGGCTCCGGGTGCGGACGGGGCTTCGGCTGAATGGGACAAGTCGGGCGCGGATCCGCCATGCGTGGGTGACGGGCGGATGGAGGTCTCGGACTTGCCAGGAGGCACGGGCCGGGTGGGGGCGTCAGACTCGGCCGAGGGCCGCCCCTGAGCGGACATTTCGGACTTATACGAAGGCGAACGGCGCTCTGAGGACTGCGTTTCGCCAGGAGTGGGGGTGACGGCGGAGGACCCGGTTCCAACTGGCGGCAGAGCGGAGGTTTCGACTTGACCCGCTGGCGCAGGAAGGGTCTCAGCCGGCCCGGGAGGGGTGGTGGTCTCGGCCGCCACGGGCGAGGTGACAGGCTCGGCCGACACGGGCGAGGTGGTGGTCTCAGCCTGCGGGGGCGAGGTGGTGGGCTCGGGCGGCGCGGGTGGAGCTGGGGGGTGCATGGGGCGGTGGCTGATCGGGCCGCGCATGCGGCGGGAGACTCGGCTGGTGGCGGAGAGCAGGGGGAGCTGGGCGCGGTAGTTCGTGTGGAGGGTGAGGGTTTCGGCTACGGCGCCGGAAGCTGTGCGGAAGTGGGACGGGAAGGTGGAGACGACGCCGGGGTCGGCGCCGCGGAAGCCGTAGATGGAGGCGTCGGGGTCGGCGAAGGCGACCAGGGGCTTGCCGCCGCCGGCGACCAGGTGCAGGAGCTCTATCTGGGCGGGATCCGTGTCGGCCAGCTCGTCGACGTAGACGTAGGCCAGGCGGCGGCGTTCGGCCTCGAGCAGGCCGGGGGTGTCGAGCAGCAGGCCGGCGGCGGCGCGGACCAGCTCGGCCGGGTCGTAGGCGGTGGAGCCGCGGGTGGTGACGTCGCGCAGGGCCAGGACCGCGACGTACTCGCGGAGGAAGCGGGCGGCGGCGGGCCAGTCGTCGCGGCCCAGGCGCTCGCCGAGGCGGGCCAGCTCGGCCGGGCCGATGCCGCGCTCGGCGGCGCGCTGCATGAGGTCGCGGAGTTGTTGGGCGAAGGCCTTGGTCGGCAGGGCCGGGCGCAGCGCCTCGGGCCAGCCGATCGCGTCGGTGGCCTCGGGGTCGCCGGCCACCTCGAGCAGCTCGCGGATGATCAGGTCTTGCTCGGGGCCGGTGAGCAGGCGGGGTGAGGGCTCGCCGCGCTCGGCGGCGGCGCGGCGGAGCAGACCGAAGGCGTACGCGTGGAAGGTGCGCACCAGGGGCTCGTGGACGATGCGGCCGGGGTCGCCGGCTATCCGGGCCTCGATGCGGTCGCGCAGGGCGGCCGAGCCGCGGCGGCCGAAGGTGAGGACCAGGATGCTTTCCGGGTCGGCGCCGTCGGCGACGCGGGCGGCCACCGACTCGACGAGCGTGGTCGTCTTGCCCGTGCCGGGGCCGCCGACCACTAGCAGGGGCCCGTCGACGTGCGAGACCACGTACCGCTGGAGGGGGTCTTCCTGAATGGCCGGCAGGGGGGCGGGGGGACGCCGGACCAGGCGGTACGCCGGACGGCGCACCGCGGCGGAGGGGGCCGGCGTGCTCACGGCATCAAGGAAACCACGAGGGTACGACGATTATTCAGCGGCCGGCCGGCTGACGGAGGCCCGGCGGCGCACCGGCATGGGCAGGCGGGTCACCGCGGGCTCGCGGGGCGGGCCGAGCAGGGTCTCGACGGCCTGCCAGCCGAGCTCGTAGTGGGGCAGCGCGATGCTGGTGAGCTGGGGCCGGAGCCAGGCCGCGAGCTCGGAGTCGTCGAACGAGACGACCGAGACGTCGCCCGGCACGGAGCGGCCGGCGTCGCGCAGGGCTTGATAGGCGCCGAGGGCGATCCGGTCGTTGAGGCAGATCAGCGCGCTCGGCGCCAGCCCGTCGTCGAGGGCCCGGGACACCGCCTCGTACGCGGAGTCGGGCCACCAGTCGCACTCGACGACCCCGGCCAGCTTGCCGCCCTCGCCGGCCAGCGCGGCCCGGATGCCGGCCAGGCGTTCGCGGGCCGCGAAGACCTTCGGGGCCGGCGTGCCGACCAGGTGGATGCGCTGGCGGTGCCCGGCCGCGAGCAATGTCGTGGCGGCGTCGGCCCCGGCCGTCAGCTCGTCCGGAATGATCTGGTGGTGGGCCGGCTGGGCGCCGCGGGTCAGGCAGTTGAGCAGGACCACCGGCCGGTCCTTGAGCAGTTTGGGCACGCGCACGTAGCGGGTGAACATGCTGGCGTAGATGAAGGCGTCGACCTGCCGGTCGAGGAAGTCGGAGATCAGCTTCTCCTCGATCACCGGGTCGCCCTCGGTCTCGCCGATGAACAGCAGGTGCCCGCGCCCGACGGCGGCGGCCAGGCTGCCCTGGATCGCCCGCCCGGCGTACGGGTCGGAGGCCAGCGTGTCCGAGACCAGCGCGATCGTCCGGGTGACCTTGGTGCGCAGGCTGCGCGCCATGAGGTTGGGCCGGTAGTCCAGCTCCTGGGCCGCCCGGAGGACCCGTTGCCGGGCGTCTTCGGAGATCCTCATGTCCACGTGGCGTCCAGCCAGGACGAAGGAGGCGGTGCTGCGGGACACGCCGGCCCGCTGTGCGACCTGCAGGAGGGTCGCCCGTTGCGGCGGCATGACGAAAGTCAACCACGATCGGCCAAACCGAAACCACTGATCGACATCTATTGACGGCGGGGCCCGGCAGGAGCACGGTCGGGCTAAACGCATTCAGCCCCCGGCGAGCGCGACGCCGCCGTCGGCCGGCGCGAGCGCACCGGCGCGTCCGGTGAGAACGCGCCCGGCGCGCCCCCGTCCCTCGGCGGGCTCGCCGGGGCCCTGGTCCCGCCGGGTAGGTGTGGTGACACCCGCCCGGCGGGACACCTCTAACTCAGGTGTTCCTCGATGGCGTCGAGGGCGGCGCCGATCGACTTCGCGATGATCACCCGTTCGAGGGCGGCCGAACGGACGAAAGCGGTGTCGGCGAGCTGGTCGAGCCAGGCCCGCAACCCGTCGTAGAAGCCTTCCGGGTCGAGCAGCACGATCGGCTTGTCGTGCAGGTCGAGGGTCGCGGTCGTCCACACCTCGAAGAGCTCGTCGAGGGTGCCGAGCCCGCCGGGCAGCGTGATGAACGCGTCCGACCGCTCGATCATGAGGTTTTTCCGGCTGCCCATGTCGGTGGTGACGATCAGCTCGTCGGAGGCCAGGTCGGCCACCTCGAGGTCGACCAGCGACTGCGGGATCACGCCGAGGGTGTGTGCCCCGCCGGCCCGGGCGCCGTCGGCCAGCGCGCCCATCATGCCGACGCAGCCGCCGCCGGAGACCAGCGAGTGACCGCGGGCGCCGAGCTCGCGGCCGGTGTTGGCGGCGAGGTCGAGCCATTTCTGCTCGAGGGTGCTGGAGGAGGCGCAGAAGACGCCGATCGCGGCCACGTCAGCGCTTCCCGTTCGACTCGGCCAGGGCCGCGTCGGCGTCCACGATGATCTGGACCGCCTCGTCGACGTCGTCGGTGACCTGCAGCAGCTCCAGGTCGCTCTCGCTGACCTTGCCGTCGGCCAGCAGCGTCCCCTTGATCCAGTCGAGCAGGCCGGACCAGTACTGGGTGCCCATCAGGATCACCGGGAAGCGGGTGACCTTCTTCGTCTGCACCAGCGTGATCGCCTCGAACAGCTCGTCCAGGGTGCCGAAGCCGCCGGGCAGCACCACGAACGCCTGGGCGTACTTGACGAACATGGTCTTGCGGACGAAGAAGTACCGGAAGTCGATGCCGATGTCGACCCAGTCGTTGATGCCCTGCTCGAACGGCAACTCGATGCCAAGCCCGATCGACATGCCGCCGGCCTCGGTGGCGCCACGGTTGGCGGCCTCCATCACGCCCGGCCCGCCCCCGGTGATCACCGCGTAGCCGGCCTCGGCCAGCGCCGCCCCGAGGTCGGCCGCGAGCTCGCACTCGGGGCTCTCGGGGGTGCTGCGGGCCGAGCCGAAGACGCTCACCGCGGGCGGCAGGTCGGCCAGCGTGTCGAAGCCCTCGACGAACTCGGAGAGGATGCGCAGCGCCCGCCACGCGTCCTTGGTCTTCCACTCGCGCCGGTGGTGCGAATCGAGGAGCTTCTCGTCGGCCGTGCTCGGTGGAATCGACTCGCGGCGCAGGGTGACGGCGCCGCGATGACGCTCCGCCCCGCCCTGGCGTCGCCCGTTGGTGCTGTCCGTCATGCCTAAAAGGTAGTGCGGACGGTCAGTAACCCGGTGAACAACCGGGTGGGTTTCGGTAAGAGGATTGCGGGCCGCCGACCTTTTTGCCAGATTGAAGCAACGGACGGTAGCTCTCATGCGTCTGTACAGTTACCGAAATCTTTCTCGCGGCACGGCCACTCGGGCTTAAGGAGCCACCCGTGACGACCCGATACGAACGTATGAAGATGCAGCGCCGCATGCAGCGGCGCATCCAACTGGTCGTCGAGGAGCGCCGGATGGCCTTCGGCGCCCGGCCCGCCTCGGATCCGGAAGAGACCGTCGAGATCCCGCCCGGCTCGCTGCCGCAGCCGGCCCCGGCCATCGGCCGGGTCCGGATCCAGAGCGCTTAGAAGTCCGACGAGGCGAGCCAGCGGTGCAGCGTCGCCGCGCCGTCGCGGATCTTGCCGATCTCGACGTGCTCGTCCTGGGCGTGGGCCAGCAGCGGGTCGCCCGGGCCGTAGTTGAGGGCCGGGATGCCCAGCGCCGCGAAGCGCGCCACGTCCGTCCAGCCCAGCTTTGCCGCCGGCTCGGCGCCCACGGCGGCCAGGAACTCCCGCGCCGGGGCCGCGGTCAGACCGGGCAGCGCGCCCGGGGCCGAGTCGGTCAGCTCGACGTCGAAGCCCTCGAAGACCTCCTGCACGTGCTCCAGCGCCTGCTTCTCGGTGCGGTCGGGGGCGAAACGCATGTTGACCTCGACGATGCATTCGTCCGGCACGACGTTTCCGGCGACACCGCCGGAGATGCGTACGGCATTGAGCCCCTCACGGAACGTACAGCCGTCGATCGTGACTGTGCGGGCCCGGTAATCCGCAAGCCGCCGCAGCACCTCGCCCGCCGCGTGGATCGCGTTGACCCCGCGCCAGGCGCGGGCCGTGTGGGCCCGGCGGCCGGTGGTACGCACCTGGACCCGCAGGGTGCCCTGGCAGCCGGCCTCGACCACGCCGTACGTGGGCTCGAGCAGCACGGCGAAGTCGGCCCGCAGCCACTCCGGCTTCTCCTCGGCGACCAGGCGCAGGCCGTTGAACTGGGAGTCGATCTCCTCGGCCTCGTAGAAGAGGTACGTGATGTCGTAGCCGGGGTCGGGCAGCGTGGCCGCCAGGTGCAGGGCCAGGGCGACGCCCGACTTCATGTCCGCGGTGCCGCAGCCGTAGATCAGATCGTCGACCACGGTCGACGGGAAGTTGTCGTTCAGCGGCACCGTGTCCAGATGGCCGGCGAGCACCACCCGCTGTTCGCGGCCCAGATCCGTGCGGGCCATCACCGTGTTGCCGAGGCGGTCCACGCTGAGATGCGGCATCTGGCGGAGGACTTCTTCGACGTGCCCGGCGATCAGCCGCTCGTCGCGAGAAACGGACTCGACGTCGACCAGGGCGCGGGTGAGCTGCACGGGGTCGACCAACACGTCCGCGGTCAGGGGGTTGGCCATAGCGCGCACGATACCGGCCGGAAGTGAATCACCCGACGACTTACGATCCTCGTCACGCCCAGTAGAGTTTCGCGCGTGGACAACGCGATCTCGACCTCCCCCGCCTGGGGCATCGGCCTCGCCACCGTGACGGCGGACGGCCAGGTCCTCGACACCTGGTTCCCCTTCCTCGGCCTGGGCGAGCTGCCGGCCGAGCCGCCGGTGCTGCCGGCCGGCCTGACCGGCCCCAAGGCGCTGCCCGGCCTGTCGACGGTCGAGGTGCGCACCACGATCGGCTCGCTGGCCGACCCGATCAAGGACGCCTCCGACGCGTACCTGCGGCTGCACCTGCTCTCGCACCGCCTCGTGGTGCCGAACGGGCTCAACCTCGACGGCATCTTCGGCGCGCTGGCCAACGTGGCCTGGACCTCGGCCGGCCCGTGCCCGGCGGACCGGGTCGACGAGCTGCGCTTCCTGGAGCGCGCGGCCGGCCGCCACCTCGCGGTGTACGGGGTGGACAAGTTCCCCCGGATGACCGACTACGTGACCCCGCCGGGCGTGCGGATCGCCGACGCCGACCGGGTCCGCCTCGGCGCCCACCTGGCCCCGGGCACCACGGTCATGCACGAGGGCTTCATCAATTTCAACGCCGGCACGCTGGGCACCTCGATGGTCGAGGGCCGGATCGTGCAGGGCGTCGTGGTCGGCGACGGCTCGGACGTCGGCGGCGGGTCGTCCATCATGGGCACGCTCTCCGGCGGCGGCAAGGACAAGGTACGCATCGGCGAGCGCAGCCTGATCGGCGCCAACGCGGGCATCGGCATCTCGCTCGGCGACGACTGCGTGGTCGAGGCGGGCGTCTACATCACGGCCGGCTCCAAGCTGACCCTGCCCGACGGCCGGGTGGTCAAGGCGCGCGAGCTCTCCGGGGTCGACAACCTGCTCTTCTGGCGCAATTCGGTGACGGGGGCGCTGGAGGCCCGGCCGCGCAAGGGTACGGGTATCGAGCTCAACGCCGCCCTGCACGCCAACGACTAGATCAGAGCTGTGGCGGCCGCCGTTTTGACGGCGGCCGTCAGGTCTTCCAGCACTTCCGAGCCGATCCGCCAGTACTGCCAGTACAGCGGCACGTCGAGGAACTTGCCCGGAAATAATTGGACATAGTGTCCGGCGGCGATGTCGGGCAGGGCAACCGATGAAGGCACCATCCCCCAGCCGAGCCCGAGCCGGATCGCCTCCACGAAGGCCGACGCCGCCGGGACGTAATGGATGGACAGATCCGACATGGGCAGCTGAGAGGCTGCCAGGAACCGGTGCTGCAACTGATCCTTGCGGTTGTAGACGATCATCGCCTCGGATCCCGGCCGTCCCACCGGCAGATATCGCATGGCGCCCAGCGACTCGATCCGGCAGCCCTGCACGGCGACGTGATCGGCCGTGACAGCGGCCATCGCCGTCCCCGACCGCAGCAGGTCGGCCGTGTAGTCCTGATCATCGGTGTGCAGCTCGTACTGCGGCCCCGGCACCTCGGCCAGCGCCGGCAGGAACCACGTGAGCAGCGAGTCCGCGTTCACCACGATCGACACCCGGGTGCCGTCGCGGGCCTGGCTCAGCGCCTCCCGCTCGAGCAGCGCCACCTGCCCGGCGAACCGCACGAGGACCTCCCCGGCCGGCGTGGCCACACACGGTTTGGCCCGCCGGACCAGCACCTGCCCGACCGAGCGCTCCAGTGCCTTGATCCGCTGACTGACCGCCGACGGGGTCACGTGCAACTGCCGGGCCGCCGCCTCGAAGCTGCCCGAGTCGATGACCGCCTGGAAGGTCGCGAGTTGAGCGAAGTCCACGTTAGTGAATCTAATGCAACGTCAAAATCTTTAGTTTGAGTACTGACCGACAACTCCCTACCGTCGAAGCGTGCTCACCTCCGTCCTCGCCGGTTTCGCCGCGTCCGCGGTCCTGATCATCGCCATCGGCGCCCAGAACGCGTTCGTCCTGCGCCAGGGGCTGCGCCGCGAACATGTGCTCGCGGTCGTCCTGGTCTGCGCGCTCTCGGATCTCCTGCTGATCCTGGCCGGGATCGGCGGCCTCGGCGCCGTGGTCACCGCGCAACCGGACACGGTCACCGTCATCCGCTGGGTGGGCGCGGCCTTCCTGGTGACGTACGCCGTCCTGGCCGCCCGCCGGGCGATGAAGCCCACCGCCCTCAACCCGGCCGAGCGCGCCCCCGCCACCCTCGGCGCGACCCTGCTCACCTGCCTGGCCCTGACCTACCTGAACCCGCACGTCTACCTCGACACCGTGCTGCTGCTCGGCTCGGTCGCCCAGCAGCACCCGCACCGCTGGCTCTTCGGCATCGGCGCGGCCGCGGCCAGCGTGGTCTGGTTCACCGCCCTCGGCGCCGGCGCCCACCGACTGGCCCCGCTGCTGGCCCGCCCGGCCTCGTGGCGGATCCTCGACGGCTTCATCGCCGTGGTCATGCTCGGCGTGGCGGGCACGCTGGTGGTGGGTTAACGTGCTTGACCCTCATCCAGGTCGAGGCAGCAGGTTCGGTTCGTGCGAGGAGACATGCGGAGCATCGGCGAGACCGCGCGGGCCAGTGGGCTCAGCGTCAGCGCGTTGCGGTTCTACGACAGTGCGGGCGTGCTCGTCCCGGCCGAGGTGGACCAGGTCACGGGCTATCGCCGCTACACCGGCGAGCAGGTGCGGGCGGCGCGGCTGATCGCCGGCTTGCGGCGGGTGGGCATGCCGGTGGCCGAGATCGCCGCGGCCGTTCAAGAGCTTCAAGATCCAGGTGCCGTACGCCGTCGGCTGCGCGCCCATCGTCGCCGGCTCGAGGACGGACTGGCCGACGCGAAGCGTGAGCTCCTCCGCATCCACGCCCTGCTCGATCTGGAGGAGCACCTGATGACCCGTCTCACCCTGCCCGGCGCCGCGCTGGCGGCCACGATCGACGCCGTCCGCTTCGCCGCGTCGGCCGATCCGGCCCTGCCGATGCTCGGCACCGTGCTGTTCGACGTGACCGGCGACGAGCTCATGCTGGTCGCCACCGACCGCTTCCGGCTGGCCGTGGCCGGCGTCGCCGCCGCCGTCGAGGGCCCGCCGGCCCGGGTGGTCCTGCCGCTCGGCTTCGTCGACGACCTGCGCTCCCGGCTCACCCGCGACACCGTCGTCCTCGACCTGGCGGCCGACGCGATCCGGGCGGAGCTGCCGGACGGGAGCACGGTCGACGGCAAGCCGCTCGACCTCCACTTCCCCGATCACCGGCGGCTGCTCGACGGCCTCTTCGACTCGGCCCGCCGCGTCACCGTCGACACGGCCACCCTGCGCTCGGCGGTGGCGGCCGCCCCCGTGGCGACCCGGGAACACGACGGACGGGCGTACGAGGTCACGGTCTTGGATCTTGATCTGGTGCGGCCCGTTTCGGAGAGCGAGTGGGCGCCGGAGACCCATGTCGCGGTGAACCGCGAGTTCCTCCTGCAGGCGCTGGACGCCGGCAACGCCGGCCAGCTGGTCCTGGAGCTCGACGGCCCGATCAAGCCCCTGGCCATCCGCGTCCCCGGCGACGACTCGCGCTTCTCGATCCTGATGCCGGTGCGGCATAGCTCTTGACGTGTCGGAGATTTCCGACGCATTATGGGCGACGTGGCCGAGATGGATGTGTTCGGGGCGCTGGCCAATCCGGTGCGCCGGGAGTTGCTTCAAGCGTTGCGGGACGGGCCGCTGCCCGCCGGTGAGCTGGCCGGGCGGTTCTCACTGAGCCGACCGGCCGTCTCCGAGCACCTCGCGGTCCTGCGGCAGGCGCGGCTCGTCACCGAGGAGCCGCGCGGCCGGCACCGCTACTACCACCTGGCGGCCGATCCCCTGGCCGAGGTGAGCGACTGGCTTCACCCGTTCGAACGGTACTGGCGCGGTCGGCTCACCGCGCTGCGCGACTTCGTCGAGGGAGAACAAGACCTGTGAGCAGCATCGAGTGCGACCAGTTCATCGCCCGTCCACCCGCCGCCGTCTGGCGCGCCCTCACCGAGCCCGAGCTGCTGGAGAAGTGGTGGGCCGCCGGGGACATCAAGCCGGTCGTCGGTCATCGCTTCACCCTCGACATGGGTTCGTGGGGCTGGCAACAGTGCGAGGTGCTCGAGGTCGAGCCCGAGAAGCTGCTGCGCTACACGTTCGCCGAGGGCGTCCTCGACACGACGATCACCTGGCGGCTGGAGTCCGAGGGGAACGGAACCCGCCTCTTCCTGGTCCACGACGGTTTCGTCCCCGATTCGATGCCGCTGCACGGAATGGGTAGGGGCTGGCCGGGCCTGCTTCGCCGTATCGAAGCCGCCACGGAGAGATGAGTTAACGACCGCTTAATCTCGATCACGCTTTGACCCACGTCACACCCCCTGCTTCGGGCACAGGGACAGTGGTTACCGTCGGGGGGTGCGCATCGGGCAGCGATTCGAGGACACGGCCGGCCCGGCCGTCGGCGAGCGCGCGACCGGCTGGGAGTTCGCCTGGCTCGACGGTCGCCACGTCGGCTCCGAGCCCTCCTGGTCATACCCCACGATCGCCCGCGTGCTCCTGCGCGACGCCCGCTCCCTGCTCGACCTCGACACCGGCAGCGGCGAGCTGCTGGCCGAGCTGGCGCCGCTGCCGCGCCACACCGTCGCGGTGGAGAGCTGGGCCCGCAACACCCCCGTGGCCCGGGACAGGCTGGCGCCGTTCGGCGTGCCGGTGCTGACCGAGCTCCCCGGTGGCGAGGACGAGTTCGACGTGGTGCTGAGCCGGCATGGGCGGCTCCCCGCGTCCGACCTCGTCCGATTGCTGCGGCCCGGCGGCCGCCTCCTCACCCAGCAGGTCGGCAGCGACGACCTGGCCGGGCTCAACCACGCGCTGGACGCGCCGCCGGCCCACCGCCAGCCCTGGAACGCCGAGGTCGCGGCAGGCGCGCTGAGCGCCGCCGGTCTCGAGGTGACCGACGTTCGCGAGGAGCGGCCGGAGGTCACCTTCCACGACATCGGCGCCGTGATCCGCCAGCTGCGTGACCTGCCCTGGCAGATCCGCGACTTCTCGCCGAGCCGGTACGCCGAGGGGCTCGACCGTCTCGACACGTTCATCCGCCTGCACGGCGGGCTGACCGTGACCGCTCACCGTTTCCTCGTCCAAGCCGTACGCCCTTAAGACCGCATCCCCCCACAGGAAGATCGCCCCATGCGCTCTCTGGTCATCGCCGTCGCCCAACCGCCCGTCCACCCCCTCGACGTCGCCGCCAACGTGACCCGGCACGCCTCCGCCGTCCGCGCGGCCGCGGCCCGGGTGGTGATCTTCCCCGAGCTCTCGCTGACCGGGTACGACCTGGACGCGCCCCTGCTCAGGCCCGATGATCCGCGGCTGCGACCGCTGGTCGAGTCGTGTACCGCCACCGACACCGTCGCGCTGGTCGGGGCGCCGGTGCCGGGCCCGTACATCGCCACCCTGCGGATCGACGCCGCCGGCGTCCAGGTCGTCTACCGCAAGCAGCACCCGCACCACACCGAGGAGCGGTTCCAGGCCGGGCCCGGCCCCGAGGTGATCGAGGTCGACGGCTGGCGGCTGGGCCTGGGCATCTGCCGGGACACCGGCATCGAGCAGCAGGCGGCCGAGACCGCGGCCCTCGGTATCGACGCGTACGTGGCCGGCCTGGTCGACGAGCCGGCCGACGACGTCGTCCACGCCGAGCGGGCACGGCGGATCAGCACCACGTACGGCGTGTGGACGGCCTTCGCGTCGGCCGCCGGCGCGTCCGGCCCCCCGTTCCCGGCGACCACCGGCCGCTCGGGCATCTGGCAGCCGGACGGACGGGTCGCGGCCCGCGCCGGCCGCGCCCCGGGTGAGATGGCCCGCGCCACGCTCTTCGCCGAGCAGCTGGCCCGTATCTAGTCAGTCCAGGAAAGCACCGCAGCTGACGTTGATGCTGGCGCCCGTGATCGTGCGGGCCCAGTCCGACGCGGCGAAGACGGCCGCGTTACCGACGTCGTCCAGGGTCGCGGCCCGGCCCAGCAGGGTGGTCGCGGTGATGGCGGCCCGGATCTGCTCGGCCTCGGGCAGGTCGTCCGGCAGCGTCTCGGCGATGCCGCTGGTGGCCAGCGTGACCACCCGGATGCCGTGGCCGCCGAGCTCGGCCGCGAGCTGGCGGCGCAGCGCCTCGACAGCGGCGAAGCCGGCCAGCAGCCCGCCCAGGTTGTGCATGCGGTTGGCCGCCTTGTCGCCCTCGCCGCCGAAGAAGAGGATCACGCCGCTCTTCCGCGGGATCATGTGGCGGGCGGCGGCCCGGGTGGTGAGGAACTGCGACCGCAGCGGCTTGGCCACGGGCGACAGGTAATCGTCGACGTTCATCTCGGCCAGCGGTGTGCCCTGCACGTCGTAGGTCGAGATCACGTTGACCGAGATGTCGATCCGGCCGACGGCGGCCGCGTGCGCGTCGACCGCCGCCTCGTCCATCGCGTCGAGCACCGCGGTCTCGGCCCGGCCGCCGGCCTCGCGGATCGCGCCCGCGACCTTGTCCAGGCTCGCCGGCGTACGCCCGGCCAGAAAGACCTTCGCCCCCTGGGCGGCGAAGGCGCGGGCCATGGCCCCGCCGACCGAGCCGCCCCCGCCGTAGATGATCGCGTTTCTGTCGTCGAGCAGCATGCCCGCTCCCGTCTCTCGCGTCGTCGTCACCGGGTCAGACCGGCGGCGCGGCGGAAACTCATCGCCGCCGGGCCAGGACTCATCGCCGCCGGGCCAGAACCAGGGTCGTGTGCAGGTCGATGTCGATGGTGCCGCCGAAGCCGTCGATGGCCTCGCGCAACCCGTCGAGAAGCCGCTGTTGCAACTCGGGCGAGTGCCGGCGGAACGGCGAGAAGGTCCGCGTGAGGTCGAGGTAGCGCTCGGTGCTCAGCGGCAGGTCCTGGTGCCACTCGTGCTCGTCGACCCGCGGCCAGAGGCCGGAGGCGCGCAGGTCATCGGCGAACCAGTGCCCGGATCGCAGCTTCACGTCCCGCCCGGCCCGGTCGAAGACCTCGCCGATGGCCGCCGACAGAGCCGGATCGGCGTAGCCGAAGCGGTGCCCGAAGACCGCGAGCACGCCACCCGGGGCCAGCGCCTTCTCCGCCCGTTGATTGCGGGTCGACTCGTCCATCCAGTGCCAGGCCATCGCGCAGGTCAGCAACCCGGTCCCGCCGGCCGGCGGCACCCACTCCTCGAACGTCGTCACCAGCACCTCGACCGCCGGGAATTTCCCCCGCAGGACGGCGGCCATGCGCGGGTCCGGCTCGATCGCGGTGACGTCCTCCCGGATCGCGACCAGCACCTCGGTACCCTTGCCGGTGCCGGCGCCGATGTCCACGGCCGGACCCGCGGGGGCCGCCTCGTCGATCGCGCGGCGCAGCTCGTCCGGATAGCCCGGGCGCACGTCGTCGTAGAGACCGGCCACCTCACCGAAGACCAAAGCCATCCGCCGACCGTAGCGGCTAGGGTTGCGCCTGTGCAGCACCATTCGCGGCCGGCGGGGACTCCGCCCACCAACGGTTACAGCCACGCGGTCACCGTCACCGGGGCGTTGGTGCTGGTCTCGGGCCAGGTGCCGCTCGACGCGGACGGGCGGCTGGTGGGGGCGGGCGACGCGCTCGAGCAGACCCGGCAGGTCTTCCGGAACCTTCAGGCGGTGCTGGCCGGGGCCGGGGCGTCGATGTCCGACGTGGTCAAGCTGACCGTCTTTCTCACCGACCTGCGGGATCTAAGTGCGTTCCGTACGGCGCGAGATGAGTTCATCGACGTCGCGCGGCCCCCGGCGAGCTCCCTCGTACAGGTCTCGGGTCTGGTGAATCCGGCCTTCAAGGTCGAGATCGAGGCCGTCGCCGCAACAGAACCGTCGGCGTAAAGCCTCTTTCAGGTGACGCGGCCCGGAAATCGCATCACTCATTAGGGTCCCGCAGCCCTTGCCGAGCGGCAAGTATCGCGATTTTGCGGCCCCTTTTCTCACATTCGTCAGACGCTTCCGGTGAGTGGATCTCAACTTCGGTTGATGTCGGCCGGGCGGACTGATAGGTGAGTATTTGCACTGGCGAGAGGCTTGCGGGCGATCACTAACGCAAGGAAATCGCTTGATCCCTCACATTTGCGTCAGCCTTGCGGGGTCATCGGAACGGCGGCATTCGATTGTCTTCGCGTTCCGAACAGGACAGGCGGAAGCACTATCGTTTCTCCGTTGGAGTTCGGTCATCTTTGTCGCAGCGCCGGAACGCCGAGGGCACCGGCCACACCATTTGATGACCGTCCCAGGAGGACATTTTCATGCGCAAGATGACCAAGCGTTCCGCGATCATCACCGCCACTGCCGTGCTGGCGGTGGGCGCAGGCGCGGCAGCTTGGGCCGCCAACGGCTGGACCATCGGCGGTACGGGCTCCGGGACGGCCGAGGCGGCGGACATCATTCCTCTGACGGCATCGGCGACGGTCGCCGGCAAGGTCTACCCCGGCTTCAAAACCACGATGGCTCTGAGAGTCAAGAACGACAATTCGTTCCCGGTTCAGCTCACCGCGCCCATCACGCCGACCGGCTTCTCCATCGCTCCGGAGGACAACGCCTGCAGCAGCGGAGTGACGGCGGGGGCAGTGGCGAAGACCAGCTTCCCCGGAACTCCGACCCTCCTGGCCGGTGAGGAGAAGACGGTCACCTCGAACATCGAGATCGGCGACCTGC
Source organism: Actinoplanes sp. NPDC049598 (assembly GCF_040675435.1). Classification (NCBI taxonomy): domain Bacteria; kingdom Bacillati; phylum Actinomycetota; class Actinomycetes; order Micromonosporales; family Micromonosporaceae; genus Actinoplanes; species Actinoplanes sp. NPDC049598. The sequence goes on from NZ_JBFAOX010000003.1 coordinate 160,330, forward strand.
CGCAGGCCTGCGCCAAGAAGGCGTTCACCTTCCAGTACAGCTTCACCGCCGTCACCGTCGCCTGATCGCTCCGCTGTGGGGGCTCTGCCCCACCGATTCCCGAGGCAGTCTGATGTTGAAGAGCTGGTGGATTCCCGTAGCGGCAGTTTCGGTCATCGGTGGGGTCGTCATGGCGCTTACTCCGGGGTCGCCCGGATCGCCGGATCCCGCGGAGAACGAGGCGATGGTTCTGGTCGGGCGGGAGCAGCGCGGTGGGGCGATGACCTTCGAGCTGCAGGGCCGCGGCGTCCGGGGCCTCTACCCCGGCGCGGTCAAGCAGATGCGCGTCACCGTGGTCAACCCGTCCGCGTACCGCCTGCGCCTGCACCGCATCGACGGCCGGGTGGTCTCGTCGTCCCGGCGCGGTTGTCCCGCGACTTCGGCGAGCCTGCTGGTCAAGGCGTACAACGGGCGGCTTCCGCAGGCGGTCGAGCCGCGGAGCCGGACCACGCTGGCCGGCACCGTTCCGGTGACCATGCCGTCCGGGGCCACCACCAAGTGCGCCGGCGCCCACTTCACCATCGCCCTGACCGGGGCCGGCTGGCAGGAAGGCCGATGAGGCGGGTCCTGCTGATCGGCTCGGTGGTGGCGGCTCTCGGGGTGGCGGGCACGGTCTACGCGTACGCGGACTGGTCGGTCCCGTCCAGCCGGCTCACCGTGACCGCCCGGGTGGCGGCGATGCCCCGCGGGGTCGCGCCGAGCGCGGCCAAGCAGAACGGGCAGGCGGTGGTGAGCTGGAGCGCCCAGGAGCTCGTGCCGGGCGTCCTGATGGATCACTACGTGGTCACGGCCCACAGCGTCGGCGCCCCGGCGCGGCCGGACCTCACTCACACCGTCGCCGCGTCGGGGGCGGCGACGGAGTCGGTCACCTTTGCGGCGGCTGCCGTCGCCGGGGGCAAGTGGCAGTGGACGATCGTTCCGCGCTATGCCACCTGGTCGGGGGCCGAGAGCAAGAAGAGCCAGCAGCTGTCCTTCCCTGGTACGCCGGCCGCCACGGCGGTGCCGCCGGTCGCGGTGGCGGCCGCGGTCGTCGCCCCGGAACCGGCGGTGCCCGCGGCGCCCGTGCCGGCGCCGCCCGCGGTTACCACCAGTCCCCCTACCGTCAGTGAGCCCGCGCCGGCGGAGGCGACGACCAGTCCGCCGCCGGCCCGGAACCCGGAACCCGAGTCCACCGTCTCTCCCGGTGCGGCCGTTCCGGAGCCACCACCAAGCCCGGTCGAGCCGTCCGCCAGCGGCTCACCGGCGGCGGACATTCCTGAATAGGTGGGGAAATGATCGAGCCCTCGGCGGGGTCCCACGCCGGGGGCTCGATCACTTTTTGGCGTTCCGCCTTAGCCCGGTCGAATTAGTCCGTTCGCCGCGTTCTCGCGGTGGAATCGCCGAACGCGACCATCATTCGGACGAGGTTCGGGGCCTTGGAATTTGAATTTTACTCTTCTGCGGTCGGCCCGTCATGCGCCCGGAGAAAGCGCGTCCAGCCGGAAAACCCAGGTCAGCGCGGTGGCAGGCATTGGCCGGGTCCTTTCCCCCGACTGGGTTAAGCCGGACAGTCGGGCTTGTGCGATTTAAGCGCGCAGAACCGCGGACGGAATGCCGATCACATGACCCGGCGTCGTCGGCCACCGTTGTACAAACCAGTCCGCACCGGTCGTCAAGGAGGAACGCGCCGCATGTGTACGCGATCCGGGCGGCCTGCCACAAACCTTGGAGGCCTCGTCATGGAGCGGCGCGAAGTTCTCACGCGACTGCGTGAAAGCGGCACCCCCGGTGAGCGTGGCAAGAACGATAACGGGATCGGCGATATGCACATCGAGCTGGAAAGGGCCGACCACGAGGAACCGACGTGGGAGGTCCGCAGTCCGGGTGACGTCCGGAAGAACCACAGGCTGAACCGGCGCACCCGGATCATCCTGGGCATCGCGGCGGTGGCCGCGGTCGTGGTGAACGCGGGCGCCGCGTGGGCGTACTGGCAGATCACCGGCTCTCAGGCGCGGCCGGCGGCCGACGCCGGGCCGGTCGAGCTGGCCCTGCGCGGCCGCTCCGACCTGGACCTGCCGCTGCGCCGCGGCGAGAGCGGCAACCTGACCGTGACGGTCACCAACGACACCGGCTTCCCCATCCGGATCACGGCGCTCGCCCCGGGCGCCGGGAACATCGTGGCCGATCCCGAGCACCGCGACGCGGGCTGCACCGACGCCGCGGTGGTGTTCACCCGGCCCCGGTTCGACGTGTCGTGGGAGGTGGAGCAGAACGCGGTCCGCGCGTTCGCCGTGGACAAGGCGCTGAGCATGCGCCAGAACGCGGCCAAGGCCTGCGAGGGCGCCACCTTCACGGTTCCGGTGCAGGCCTCGGGCGTACGCCGGACCTCCGCCTGAGGTTTCCACCGCCTCCGATCGCGGAACCCTGAGCCCATGACAAGGATCTCCGTTGTGACCGGGGCCAGCGGCGGCATCGGACGGGCTGTGGCCCGTTCCCTGGCCGCCCGCGGCGACGCGGTCGCTCTGCTGGCGCGTGGATCGGACGGCCTGGCCGCGGCCGCCGAGGACGTGCGCCGCGCCGGTGGCACCCCGCTGCCGATCGAGGTGGACATGGCCGACTACAAGGCGGTCGAGGAGGCGGCGGACCGGATCGAGCGCGAGCTGGGCCCGATCGACCTGTGGGTCAACAACGCCTTCAGCTCGGTCTTCGCCCGCTTCACCGACATCGGGATGGACGAGTTCACTCGTACCACCGAAGTGACCTATCTCGGCTACGTCTACGGCACCAAGGCGGCGCTGAACCGGATGAAGCCGCGCGACCGGGGCACCATCGTGCAGGTGGGCTCGGCCCTGTCGTACCGGGGCATCCCGCTGCAGAGCGCCTACTGCGGCGCCAAGCACGCGATCCAGGGCTTCAACGAGTCGCTGCGGGTGGAGTTGCTGCACGACAAGAGCAACATCCGTACCACCATGGTCCTGATGCCGGCGGTGAACACGCCGCAGTTCCGCTGGGTGCTCTCCCGGCTGCCGCGCGAGGCCCAGCCGGTGGCGCCGATCTACCAGCCCGAGGTGGCGGCCAAGGCCGTCCTGTACGCGGCCGAGCACCCGCGGCGCCGCGAGTACTGGGTGGGCGGCTCGACCGTGGGCACCCTGCTCGCCAACGCGGTCGCCCCCGGCATCCTCGACCGCTACCTGGCCCGGACCGGCTTCGACAGCCAGCAGACCGACGAGCAGCGCCCGGCCGACGAGCCGGCCAACCTGTGGGAGCCGGCCGACGGTCCGGGCGAGCCGGACCCGGGCGCCCACGGCGTCTTCGACGACCAGGCCAAGTCGCGCAGCGCCCAGCTCTGGCTGTCCCAGCACCACGGCCTGGTCTACTCGGGTCTGGCGGTGGCCGCGGGCGCGGCGGCGTGGGCCCTGGGCCGCGCTAGATAGCTTGATCGTTGCCGGGGAGGGCCCGGAGGCGGCGGTGCCGGCCGCTGTGCTCCTCGTCCTCGTCACCCGGCCGGAACAACTCGGAACGCAGCGACCGGTGCCGGCCGTCGTGCGCGATCAACTCGCGTACCTCGGGCGGCACCACAACCGAGTTGCGCAGCACCTCCCCCGCCCGCGCGGCCGAGGTGCGCGCGACCTCCTCGTCGTGGCTGGCCACCTCGATGCCCTCGGCCACGACCCGGGCCATCGCCTCGCCGTACGTCCGCGCGTCCTGCACGCCGCGCTCGTGCAGGAGCAGGGCCTCGTGCTCGTGCCGGCGGGCCACCCGGGCCTCGTTGCGTTCGTACGCATTGCCCTTGGAAGCGAACTTGAGGCCGACGGCGGCGCAGTCCAGCGCCACCAGCAACAGCATGATCCCGATGTAGAAGACGCCGACACCCCAGAAGTCCGTGGTCACCAGATGCCACATGGCGGCCGTGCGGGCGCCGAACCCGGCGTTGTCCCGGACCGTCTCGGTGTTGGTGGCCCGCTGCTCACCGATCCGCCGGGTCAGCTCCGTCTGCTCGGCGCTGCGCGCGTCCCGGGCCGTACGCTGCGTCTTCAGCAACTCCCCGGCCTGCCGGTCGAGGGTGGCCGCCTCCACGTCGAGGGTGCGTGAACGCTTGACCAGCGAGTCGCAGTAGCCGCCGCTCGGGCAGCCGGCCGCCCGGGACACGCCGTTGCCGGCCGAGTCGGCCAGGGCCTGGTCGTAGAGGGCCCGGGCGTCCTGGCGCTTCTGCGCGGCCCGGTCGGTCAGGTCGCGTACGGCCGCGTCGTCGGCCGCCGTCTCCCGCTTCAGCTCCCCCAGCCGCCCGGTGTAGGTGCCGATCACACCGGTCTTGTCCATCTGGCTGAGCTGCTGGTTGTGCACCTCGTTGAGCCGGGCGTCGATCTCGCCCTGATAGCGGGTGAGCATCAGCGGCTCGGTGATCAGCACGGCGAACAACACGGCCAGACCCAGCCGGCCCGCGTACAGGCCGATGGTCGGGCCTTTCAGGAGCTCCCGGGGGTCGGTCGAGTCGAGCCGCTCGTAGTTGATCGACACTCGGCCCACGACGGCCCGGTCGTACGCGACCACGCCCGCCGCCACCAGCGGGCCGACCAGCCAGCGGTACCAGGGGTGCTCGTAATTCGAACCGGCGTCGATGAACGCGGCGCCGCCGAGCGTGGCGTACACGAAGTAGAGGATGATGAAGGCGCCGATCGCGGAGTAGAGAACCCGGTCGGTGTGTGTGGTCACGCTGTCCGGGTTGACGTTCGCCACCCGCAGCAGGACGTCTCTGCGGCCCCTCGGCATGCTGCCGAGTCTTGCCGAAACACCGACGCCCGTCCGCGAAATCTACGTTTTGCTCGGTCCGGCCGACAGATCGGGCTCCGTGATCGTCACCCGCACCGTCACCGACGCCTGGACGGTCTGCTGCTGCGGGTCGAGCTCGAAGCCGGCGCCCGACTCGGCCGCCGTGTCGAAGCTCATGGCCGCCGCCCGCATCATCACCGGGCCGCCACCGCCCAGACCCTCGTCGGCGATCTCGACCAGCCGATCGACGTGGGCGCCGACCGCCGCCGCGTACTCCCGGGCGCGGGCCAGCGCGTCGGCGATGGCCTCCCGGCGGACCTCGGCGCCGGCCCGGCTCCCCGGCCGCAGCTGCCACCACGGCCCGGACACGGTCGCGAACTCCAGCCCGGCCAGCCGGAGCATCAGCGGGCCGAGCGTCTCGAAATCGGTCACGGTGACGGTCGTCCCGACACTTCCGCTGTACGCGACGACGCGCTCACTGCCGCGCTTGAGCTCCGGGAAGACCTGCACCCCGCTGGACTCGCTCTTCTGGCCGGCCAGAATCTCCTTCATCTCGGCCGCGCGCTCCAGCAGCCGGTTGACCACCGTCTCGCGATCACGGTCCCGCGCCGACACGGTGACGGAGAAGACGGCCTGCTCGGGCGGCACCTCGCGGAGCGCCTCGCCGCGGACCACGATCGTCGGTTGCTCGCTCATGGGTCGAACGTTATCGGAGGTCGGCCACGCGGGCCGCCTCGCTCAGCAGCCGCTGCAGCTCGGCCGTCCAGTCGGCGGTGCGGCGCACGGACTGGTCGACGCGGTCGGCGAGACGGCGCAAACTGCCCGCGTACGTGGGCAGGCTGCCCGGCGTGGTCCGGTCGGCCTCGATGGCGGCCTCCACGAACTGGCCGGTCAGGTCGGCTCCGAGATGACCCAGGTTCGCCGCGTACGCCACGTTGCCCGCCCAGGCGCTGCTCTTGGCCAGCGCCCAGCGGACGGCGGCGTGCCGCTCGGCGGCCAGCGAGGCGTGGGCGAGCATCGGCGCCGTGCGGCCCACGACCGTACGCAAGGTTTCGAGGATCCGGTCGACGCCGGGTCGCAGCCGGCTCAGCAGGCCGTCGATGGTCGCGATCGCCTCGGCCACCTCGCCCGGAAGATCCCGCAGGACGGCCGACCAGACGGCGTCCTCGCGCAGGAACAGCCGGGCCCGCCCGATCAGCTCCTGCACCGACGTCACGAGCTGCCGCCACGCGTCATCCAGCCGGCCGACCGTCTCCCGCACCAGGTCGATCGCCTCGCGGAAGGCGCCAGTGCTGCTCTCGGACGTTCCGTCACTCATCAGCGCCGCCATTCCTCCAGGGCGCCGCCGCTCTCGCGGGCCAACTGGGTGAGGGTGTCGCGGGCGTCGGCGACGAGCCGGTCGGTGTCGGTGGCCGTGGGTCGCTGCGGGCCGGCTTCCGCGCTCTCGATTCGGCCGCCCCGCACATACAGTCGGAACAGGCCGCGCGGGCCGGTGATGACCCGGGTCGTCTGCTGCTCCCGCATCCGCTGACCGGCGTCGTCGATCAGCCGGTACGCCTCGGCGATCCGCCCGCGGGCGGCGTCGAGGAAGTCGGCCGCGCCGGGCGGCGGCAGGCCGAGCGTCTCGTCGAGCGGCTCGCTGCGGCTCCGCGGCGGCCGGCCGTTCCGCCGGACGATCAACGGCACCAGGGCCGCCTTCATCCGGGCCGACTCCAGCGCCTCGAGCAGGCCGGCGGCCACACCCTCCGGGCCCAGGGCCGGCCACCAGCCCGGCCGGAGTCCGATGTCGACGAAGCGGCCCACCGAGTCGACCACCGCGTAGGCGGTGCCCGTCCGGTCCGGACCGCTGATCCGCTGGGTGTGATCCAGCGACGACCCCACATCGGACACGAACCGCCGCGCATCGGCCAGACGCGCGTCGCTGTCGAGTGGTACGTCCGCTTTGCGCGGTGCATGGGCAGATGAACTCACCGGCGCTCCCCCGATCTCCGGCTGCCACCGAGAGTAGCGCAGAAGGCCCGGCCCATTCGACCCCGCGAATCCCCCGCGGTCGCTCGATCCGGGTCTTGATCAGGAGTTTCGGCGCCATCGCAGCAGGCCCAGAAGGAGGAGTCCGGCCCCCAGCAGGAGTGATCCGGCGACCACGATCAGCAACGGGCGGGGACGACTGTCGATCGTTGGTGTCCCGACCGCTGTTGTCGTCTCTTGCTGCGTCTTTTGTGCTGCCTGTTTCACTGATGCCGCCTTCCGGGGAGCGCGCTTCTCGGTCAGCGCGGCCATCACGTCGAGCTGCCCCGACCCGTACCGGTCGTCGTGGCCCCTGGGCCCTCGGTCCTTGGCCGTGCCCGTGATCCGATCGACGACCTCGGCGGCCGGCATGTCCGGAAAGCGCGCCCGGATCAGAGCCGCCGCCCCGGCCACGATCGCCGACGAGACACTGGTGCCGTTCGTGACCGCGTACTTCCCGCCGGGCCGAACCACCGGAATGTCGACGCCGTAGGCAACCACATCCAGCTCCGGCCCGTGGTTGGAGAAGCTGGTGACCTTGTTGTCCCGCCCGACCGAGCCGACCGCGATCACCCCCGGATAGCGCGCCGGCGGACTGACCGCACCGCTCTCATTGCCCGCCGCCGCCACCAGAACGACATCGGCCGCAGCCGCCCTGGCCAGCGCCCGCTGCAACGAGCCGTCCGACTTCAACTCGAACGACATGTTGATCACCTTGGCGCCGTGGGTGATCGCCCAATCGATGCCCTCGACGGCCAAGGCGTGGTTGCGCACCGGCCTTATCGGGATGACTCTGCTCCGCGGCGCGACCCCGAGAACGCCGTCGCCGTCGCCATGCCCGCGCCCGGCAATGAGAGCGGCCATCGCCGTCCCGTGCGGCCCGGTGATCACATTGCTGTGGCGCCCACTGACGATCGCCCCTCGGAGATCCGGATGCCGGTTGTCGATCCCTGTGTCGAGCACCGCCACGGTGACACCGGCCCCGCCTCGCCCCAGCTTCTGGGCCTGGGCCAGCTTCATGGGGGCGAAATACCACTGCCGGTCCCGCCAGACGTCAGCCCGCGCCGGCACCGCACCCACCAGCAGCAAGAGCAGGACCGCGACCAGCACAGCCCCAACCGTCGCTCGACCCGTCCACGACACTCGTCTGTCCGCAAGAGACCACACCGGCCGCCGGGCCGCGCCGATCACCCGCGGCGGCCGATCAGGGTCGGGCCCGGGTCATGCGTGTCTCCGTTCTCGCCGGGCGCGATCACCGGGGCGACGCCCTCGGCTACGCGCCACGATTCGCCGGCCTCGTATCCGGCGGGTTCATCGGTCTTCACAGGACGGCGGGAGGCACTGTGCGCTTGCGCCATACCGCCGGACATTACCTGGTGGCGCTCCGGGCCGACCGGATCATTCGGTAGCCATGACGGTCGCGGAACACGGCCATCGGCACGGACAGCACCCGGCGCGGCACCTCGGGATCCGGCGAATCCGGTGCCCGGCGCTGCTCCGCCGATCGGCCGTCCACCCGCGGCGGCGGTTCGCTCACCGATCACGGCGCCGGAGGGCAGGGGTGTGCGGCCGGCCGCACGCCCAGCGCCGGAAGCAGGCGGGATCGACGCAGGCGGGATCGACGCAGGTGGGCGGCCGAGGCTGCCTCCGACGATGGGGAGTCCACCGGAGCCCGGCACGACCGTGGCGGGGCCTGCGGGCGGGGGCGTTCCACCGACTGCAGCGGCTCCGCCCGACGGGAGCGTTCCCGCGGCGCCCGGCAGGGGCGCACCACCGCCGGCGGGAAGCACGCCGGCTCCGCTCGGCCCCGAAGGGCTGATCACACCCGCTCCGCTCGGTGCCAGTGGACTAACCCCACCAGCTCCGCTCGGTGCCGGTGGGGTGATTACACCGGCGAGGTCGGGGCCGCCGGCGGGCGCTGTGCTCACTCCGGCAATTCCGGCACCTGCTCCGGCGCCGCCGCCGAGCCCAGCGCTCGCGCCGGCACCTCCAAGGCCGGGGCCGACTCCGGCACCGGCATCGCCGCCGGAACCCGCGCTCCCGCCGGCACCCGAACCTGCGCCAGCCCCGCCTACCGTCTCAGCCCTGTCACCGACGCCGCCACCTGGGCCGACGCCTACGCCGGGGCCGGCTCCCGCTCCGGCTTCGGCGCCACCAACGCTGAACCCACCAGCGCCGAGCCCCACGGCTGCTCCAGCCGCCGCGCCGCCCACCGCCGCGCCGGTCGAGCCGTCCGGAACCGTCGCCTCGGCCCCGGGCAGGGGCGGCACCGGCTCGTGCGGCACCGGCACGTCGATCCCGGCCGGGCCGAGGCGGGCCGAGCCCTTGGCGGGCGGCCACTCCCGCACGTCTTCGATCGTGAACTCGAACGGCGGTGGGACCTTCAGCAAGGTCGCGGCGTCCTGCACCGCCCGCTCCGCATTGATCATGAATTGGCGGGCCTGTTCGTCGATCTCGTTCTCGGCGCGGTCGAACCAGTTCGGCACGAGATCGCTGCTCTTGTCCTTGTACTGCTCCCAGAGCGGCCGGATCTGCGTCTTGGCCCCGGCCAGCGCGGTCACAATGCCGTCGAGCCCGCTCGCCGTCGTCTCCGCGTCGGCCGACGCCGTCTCGAGCTGGGTGATCAGGTTGTCGAGCTGGGCCACGAAGGCCGCGGCGGACGCGTTCTCCTCCGGCGGCCAGACCGCCACCAGATCCGTACGGGCGGCCACCAGCGCGTCCCGTTCGCTGCGGACCGAGCCGGCCAGTTGCCGCCACGCCCCGACCTGCGCGCGGGCCAGCGTGTCGTCCTCGTCCATCACCATCGACCACAGCCGGGGCGTGTTGTACCCCGCCCAATTCGTCCCGCTCACCGCGCCGGCCCGCCCCGTCGTGTCGAGGGGTGGCCGTCCATCGCCTCGGCGTGAGCGGCGGCGTCGAACTGCTGCTGCACCTCGACCGCGGCCGCGGCCAGCGCGCCGTTCACATAGTCGACCCGCTGTTCGGCGGTCAGGTCGGTGCGGTCGAACATCGCGGCCACGGACGTCGCCGCATCGGCGAGCACCCGGGCCGCGTACATGTATTCGACGATGTTCGCGGATGAGGCCCGCAGGCTCTCCGCGTACCTCTGCTTGGCAGCTTGGACGCCGCCGCCGGCGTTGTTCCGGCCGAACCGCACCCCGGAGTCGAGATAGACCCGGGCGTCGGAGTAGCCGGGCTCGATCGTCCGGGCCGTGTCGTCGTGGACCTGGCCGGAAAATGCCGTCAGGCCGTCGCTTTCGACGCGAATGCCGTCACCCACGCCTCGCCTCCCCGTAGCTACGTGGTGTCGCAACGGGCCCCAACGTAGCGACCGCTGTCGAACGCCAGCGGCGGGAAAGATCAGGTCAGACGGGTTACGGCGGCCGCGACGCGCTCGTCGGTGGCGGTCAGCGCGATCCGTACGTGCTTCTCCCCGGCCGGGCCGTAGAAGGCGCCCGGCGCGGCGAGGATGCCGCGGTCGGCGAGCCAGTCGACGGTCTGCCAGCTGTCCTCGCCCCGGGTCGACCACAGGTAGAGGCCCGCTTCGGAGTGACTGATCTCGAAGCCCGCCTTGACCAGGGCCGTGCGCAGCGTGTCGCGCCGCGCCGCGTACCGGTCACGCTGCTCGGCGACGTGGGTCTCGTCGCCCAGCGCGGCGATCATGGCGGCCTGGACCGGGGCCGGGACGATCATGCCGGCGTGCTTGCGGACCGCGAGCAGCTCCTTCACCAGGGCCGGGTCGCCGCCGACGAAGCCGGCACGGTAGCCCGCGAGGTTGGAGCGCTTGGAGAGCGAATGCACGGCGAGCACGCCGGTGTAGTCGCCGCCGGTGACCGCGTCGTCGAGCACCGAGACGGGCCGGGTCTCCCAGCCGAGGGAGAGGTAGCACTCGTCGCTGGCGACCACGGCGCCGCGCTCGCGGGCCCAGTCGACGACCTTGCGCAGATGGTCGACGGGCAGGACCTTGCCGGTCGGGTTGGACGGCGAGTTGACCCAGATCAGCTTGACGCGAGGGGTCGGGCCGACCGCGGTCAGCGAGTCGGAGCGGATCACGGTGGCGCCGGCCAGGCGCACGCCGACCTCGTACGTCGGGTAGCAGACCGACGGGATCACCACGACGTCGCCCGGGCCGACCCCGAGCAGGGTCGGCAGCCAGGCCACAAGCTCCTTGGAACCGATCGTGGGCAGGACGCCGAGCTCACCCGAGGCGTTGCCGGCGCGAGCCAGCCAGCCGGTGATCGCCGCGCGCAACCCGGGCGTACCGGCCGTCAGCGGGTAGCCCGGAGCGTCCGACGCGTCCGCCAGGGCGCGCCGGATCAGCTCGGGGACCGGGTCGACCGGGGTGCCGACCGAGAGGTCGACGATCCCGTCGGGGTGTGCGGCGGCCTTGGCCTTGGCCGGCTCCAGGAGATCCCAGGGAAAATCCGGCAGGGCCGCGGAGAGCGCGCTCACCCTTCCTTCGCGGGCAGGGCGACGATGAACGGCGAGTCCTTGTCGATCTTGCCGACCTTGGCCGCGCCGCCGGGCGAGCCGAGGTCCTCGAAGAACTCGTAGTTCGCGTTCGTGTAGTCCTTCCACTGCTCCGGGACGTCGTCCTCGTAGAAGATCGCCTCGACCGGGCAGACCGGCTCACAGGCCCCGCAGTCGACACACTCATCGGGGTGGATGTAGAGCATCCGGTTGCCCTCGTAGATGCAGTCGACGGGGCACTCCTCGATGCATGCCTTGTCGAGCACATCGACGCACGGCTCAGCGATGATGTAGGTCACGGGTCTTTCCCTCCAAAGCCTCGCACGGCTCACCGCCGGCGACAGTTGCAGAGCCTAGTATCTCCGCCGGAGGAGGTGACACGTGCTCCGTCGGCAGGATGTGGGACACCGGGTGGTGGTACGCCGAATTGTAGGCGTTACCCCCGAACGCACGCTCTACACGGATGCCCTGGGTGAGCTGGTCGACCTCACGGACACCGATCTCACCATCGCCACCGACAAGGGCACCGTCAAGGTGCCCCTGCGTGAGGTGCACCGGGCCAAGCGGGTGCCGGCCGCGCGCCGCCCGCCGGCCCGCGACGTCATCGACCTGGAGCTGGCCGCGAACGCCGCCTGGCCGGCACCGGTGCAGGCCCGGCTGGGCGGCTGGATCCTGCGGGCGGCCGGCAACTGGACCGGCCGGGCCAACTCGGCGCTCGCCGTGGGCGACCCCGACCGGACGCTCGAGGCCGCGATCGACGGCGTGATCGAGTGGTACGGGGCGCACGGCCAGCGCCCGCTGATCAACGCCCCGATGCCGCTGGCCGCGCCGGTCAACGCCGCCCTGGACGCCCGCGGCTGGTCGTCGCGGCCGCTCACCCTGGTGCAGACCGCCCTGCTGGCGCCGCTGCTGTCGCGCCTGCCGCAGCGCGCCGACCTGCCGCCGGTCGAGCTGGCCGACACCCCCGGCGACGACTGGCTCGAGATGGTGGCCGAGCACAAGGGCCAACTTCCCGACCCGGCCGTACGCATCCTGACCGGCCCCGAAGAGGTCGTCTTCGCCCAGATGCACGACGCCGACGGCAAGCTGCTCGCGGTCGCCCGCGGCGCGGTCACCGACCCGGGCCGCTGGCTGGGCGTCTCGCTGGTGCAGACCGCCCCGGCCGCCCGCCGCCGCGGCATCGCCCAGCACGTGATGCGTGCCCTGGCCCAGTGGGCCACAAAGCACCACGCCACCCGCGGCTACCTGCAGGTCGAGGAGCGCAACACGCCCGCGGTCACGCTGTACGGCCGGCTCGGCTTCACCACCCACCACACGTACCTGACGCGCGAAGCGCCGCTCTAACGCCGGACGACCCGGCGTGGCTTGGCCTGCCGGGTCTCGGTGTAGGCCTTGAGCGAGCGGGAGCGGTAGTCCTTGGCGAGCATCACCGCGATCCAGTAGCCGACGAGCGTGCCGGCGATGGCGAAGCCCGCGTAAAGCCAGACCTGGGCGAAGAAGTTGCCGGCGCCGCCGCCGAAGGGCTGGCCGCCGCTGATGAACGGTCCAACCAGGATGGTCAGGAGCATGCCGCCGACGGCGCCGAACACCAGGTCGGGCAGGAGCCACTCGGAGGGCCGCCGGCGCTGCGACACGATGAACGTGTAGACCGCCAGAACCACACCGATCAGGGCGAACATCATGATCGAGGCCCGGCCCTCGGCGGTGTCGTCGCCGTCGAACACGAACCGGGTGACCAGGCGGGCCACCACGTTGATCGCGAACAGCCCGACCGCCAGCGCCGCGGCCGGGAACCAGCGCTGCTGCCTCATTCTTCCTGCCCTCCGCACACGAATCGTGGTTCGGGATCGTAGCGCCAGGTGAACTTCCTGCGCTCGATCTCCCGGCCATCTTTGCGGATGACGCGCCATGCGTCCTGGGTGAAACCTGGGAGTCCGCTGCTAGTTAGACACTTGGGCCCGGCCTCCCGGTGCACGGTGGGCGGGCTGGTCACGTTGCGCCGCGGCCCGTACACGGTCTTGACGCTGTCGTAGACCTTGGTGCCCCACATCGAGACGGTCACGGACTTCCCCGTGGTCGCGGTGTCGATCAGGATCCCGTACGGCGTGGTGTTCTTGAACTTCAGATCCAGGGTCGGATAGAAGATCGTGGACTCGATGACGGCCGGATAGCGGGAGAAGTAGAACGAGTGCGGCTTGTGCTCGACGTCCTCCAGGCCCGCGTAGTAAGCGGCGTTGAACAGCGTCGTCGTGAACTGCGAGGCGCCACCCGCGACGCCCGGCTCGAGCACACCGTCGACGATCACCGGCGCGTCCTTGTAGCCGTTGTGGTAGCCCCGCTCGCCGGTGTGCCCGTTGAGCGAGAAGGTCTGGCCCGGCTTGACGATCGCGCCGTCGACCGCCTTCGCGATCGTGATGATGTTCTGGCTGCGGGGCGATCTCGCGCCGCCGGTGAAGTACGTCGTGAAGGTCGACACCCGCTCCTTGATCCCGAGCCTGGCCATCTCGGCGTCGGTGCCGCCGGCCGGCGTCGCCTTCAGCGTCCCGGTGATGGCCCGCGGGGCCGGCCGGGCCAGCACGGTGAGCAGCTCGGGACCGAGCTCGACGACCTTGCCGGGCACACTCGCGACGATCTTCGGAGCGCCGCCGGCCAACGCGATCTTGGCCTGCTGGGCCGGTGTCTCCGCCTTGGCGAACTCCTTGGCCGCCGCCGCCCGCAGCTTCGCGCCGTCGATCGCGGGCGTCAGCCGGCCGTCCGCGTCCGCGCGAAAGACCAGGCCCTTCGCGATGGCCGCCGGCGTCAGCTGGAACCTCACCGACCCCACCGTCACAGTCACCGGCGCCGCCACCGCCGGTCTCGCGAGCCCGGCGATCAGCTCGTCCACCTGCGCTTTCGTGGTCGCCGGGGCGCGCTCGACAAGCTCCACAACGGCCACCTCACCGGCCGGCCACGCCTCCCGCACGCGGGCCGCCGCGACCCCACGATCAAGGTCAAGACCAACCCGGGGGTACGCGGCCACGGGCGCCCCACCGGCAAAGCTGATGCCCGGCCTCTTCATGGTGATCCGACCGGCCGCGATCTGCCGGCGCAGCGCCACCTCGAGCTTCTTCTCGTCCAACCGGACGACCGGCGCGATCTGTTCATCGCCAAACCATCGCAGGCCGCTCGTCACCGCAGCGTCAACTGTCGCCGGCACATCGATCGCCAGCCCCACCGCAGCCGCCGGCAACGTCACGTCCTTGCCGTCGACCCGGACCCGCAGAGGCCGTGCACCCCGCGCCGCCGCCTCCTCGGCCACCAACGCCTCAGCCTCGCCTCGGGACTTGCCCCCAAGGTCAAGGCCGAACACCTGGGTGCCGCGCGGAACGTCTCCCGCCATCGCATAGGCGCCGGCCCCCGCCACCACTCCGGCCAGCACCACCACAACTCCAGCCGCGATCACCCAGCGCCGCTTCGACCGCTGCCCCGACAGCCTCCGCGCCACCGGCACGGCCGGCGAGACCTCAACTGCCGACTGCTCAAAGGCGACCCCGGCGAGTGGCCGGGCGGGCGCAGGCTGGGCGGGCGCAGGCTGGGCGGGCGCAGGCTGGGCGGGCGCAGGCTGGGCGGGCGCAGGCTGCGCGGGCGCAGGCTGCGCGGGCGCGAGGTGAGCCGGCGCGAGGTGAGCCGGCGCGAGGTGAGCCGGCGCGAGGTGAGCCGGCGCGAGGTGAGCCGGCGCGAGGTGAGCCGGCGC
>NZ_JBFAOX010000003.1:175425-290620 GCF_040675435.1 Actinoplanes sp. NPDC049598
CGGCGCGAGGTGAGCCGGCGCGAGGTGAGCCGGCGCGAGGTGAGCCGGCGCGAGGTGAGCCGGCGCGAGGTGAGCCGGCGCGAGGTGAGCCGGCGCGGGGTGAGCCGGCGCGGGGTGAGCCGGCGCGGGGTGAGCCGGCGCGGTTCGGGCGGCGGGCTGGACGGGCGCAGGGTGGGCGGGCCCGGTTTCGGCGGCGGGCTGGACGGGCGCAGGGTGGGCGAGCCCGGTTTCGGCCGCGGGCTGGACGGGCGCAGGCTGGGCAGGCGCGGTTCCGGCTGCGGGGTTAGTGGGTGTGGGCCGGACGGGGGCGGGCTGGGCAGGCGCGGTTCCGGCCGGCGGGCGAGTGGGCGCGGGCTGGGCAGACCCGGTCCCGGCCACGGGGTGGGCGGGCGCAGGCTGAACGGGCACGGGCTGTGTAGGCCCGGTTTCGGCAGCGGGCTGAGCGGGCGCTGCCTCAGGGGCGGGTGGCTGGGTGGGCGGGGCCGGGTCCGGGGTTGCAGACGGGGTCTCCGGGCTGGGCTTCACGCGGGCTCACCTCACCACTCGGCGCGGGAAGCCCCGCGAATCGGGGCCGGCCGCTGGGATCAGCCGGTCTCGATTCGTTCTTACGCCATGGGGCGGTTCCCGGTTCACCGGCTCCGCCCGGCGGACCGGGCGGGATCAGGATGGCGGGTGCGGGAGTGGTCAGGGAAGGGTGCGCTTCAAGATCAAGCGATAGGAGTACACCGCGTACGTCAGGCTGCCGACCAGGATCATCACCAGGGCGATCCAGTTCTCGCCGCCGAGCAGGTAGTCGCCCTCGCTCGTGCGCACACCGGCCGCGAGCAGCATCATCAGGGTCCACAGGGCCCACGGCGGCCCGAGCGCCCACTTGCGCCGGGTGGTCGTGACGGCGAACCAGGCGATGGCGTAGTTGAGCACCGCGGCCAGCACCACCGACAGCCCCAGCAGCGGGCCGCCCCCCGATCCGATCGCGTCGCCGCCCCAGACCGACACCACGTCACCGGCCCGCAGCGTGGACAGCAGCAGCTCGAACACCCCGCTCACGAACGAGGCCACGATCGCCACCACCAGCCCGCCCCAGCGGATCAGCGGCTCGGCCCCGGCCCACGGCTCCCGCCGCGCCGCCACCTCGATGCTCGGCCGCTCGTCGCCGCTCACCGAAGCCGCACCGGCCGTGACTGCCTGACCAGCACCCCCGCGATCGGGACTGGCATCCGAGCGACCAGTGCCGGCGTCCTCGTGGCCGGACCCGGCGGGCTCACCCACCGTGCCGTCCGTCTGCGGTGCGCTCACCGCGATCTCCTCGCCGCCGGCCACCGAGCCGCCCTTCCCACCGCCGGCTGCCACGCCGGCCGTCTCACTGCCGGCCACCGGGCCGGCCATCTGGCTATCGGCCGCCGCGCCGGCCCCCGGCTCCGCCGCGGCGCGGGCGGGGCCAGGCGATTGCTCCGCGGCGGTGCGGGGCGCCGGCACCCGGCGGGCGCCCGTGTCGGCGCGGCTCATCAGGCCGTGCCCTCCGCGGCCGCGGCCGCGGCCGGCTGCTCGAGGCCGAGGCCGCCGAACAGGTCGCTCTCCCAGCCGTGGGGGCCCTCGCCGGGGCCGCGCTCGCCCTTGGCCAGCGTGTAGTACTCCACGCCCATGAACTCGCCGCCGAAGTCGCCGGCGATGCCGTACAGCCAGGAGTTGTCGGGGATCTGGGTGGCGTGCGCGCGCATCGCCGCGACTTTCTGCTGGTAGTGGTCGGTGCCGTCCATCCGGGCCGCGATCTCGTCGTCGGGGTGGCCGAACGGGAGGTCCTCGACCCGCTCGACGTCGGCGAACGGGTTGTCGGAGAGCTCGCGGAACGCCTCCATGCCGTCGCGCAGGACGCTGAGCGGCATGGCCGTCCAGTAGATCTTCTGCGGGCCCTCGTCGCCGGCCAGCTCGGCCGCCCGCATGGCCACGCGGTGGGCCTGGATGTGGTCGGGGTGGCCGTAGAAGCCGTTCGGGTCGTACGTGATCATGACCTGGGGCTTGATCTCGCGGATGATCTCGAGCAGCAGCCCGGCCGCCTGGTCGAGGTCGGCCTGCCAGAAGGCGCGGGGATGCTCGTTGGTCGGCAGCCCCATCATCCCGGAGTCGCGGTAACGGCCGGCGCCGCCGAGAAAGCGGTGGTCGGTCACGCCGAGCGCGGCGCAGGCGCGCTGGAGCTCGGCGATGCGGTAGCCGCCGAGCTGGTCGGCCTGGGCCGCCTCGAGCTGCGCCAGGGCCGGGACGTGGATCTCCCCCTCCTCGCCCAGGGTGCAGGTCACGAGGGTCACGTGGGCGCCGGAGGCGGCGTAGTGGGCCATGGTGGCGCCGGTGCCGGTGACCTCGTCGTCGGGATGGGCGTGCACGAGGAGGAGCCGGCGTGCGGGCAGGGCGTCAGTCACGGCCGCAACTCTACGCGGGACCTCCGACAGCTTTCGGCATGCCGGGCTGCGGGTTTGGGGCGCGCGGAAGCGGCTTGATCAGCGATGCTGTCCAGGTGGACTACCCGGGACTCGCGGAGCGCACCGGTCACTTCCGCTACGGCGCGCCGCACGCGGTGACGATCGGGGCGGACGGCGCCCGGGTCGCCTTCCTGCGCTCGGCCGGCCCCGAAGATCCGTACAGCGGGCTCTGGGTCCTGAATCTCGCCACCGCCACGGAGACTCTCGTGGCGGCGGGGCCCGTGACCGCGTACGCCGTCGACCGTGACTGCCGGATCGCCGCCTTCGCCCACGAGGGCCGGCTGTGCCGGGCCGATCTGATCGCCGCAACGGTGACGCCGGTGCCGACCGAGGGCCCGGCCGAGGATCCCCGGCCCGATCCCGAGGGGCGTTCGATCGGCTATGTGACCTGGGAGAACGGTACGGCGTCGCTGCGCGTGGCCGGGCCCGAGGGCGACCGTCTGCTGGCCGGGGAGCCGGGCAGCGCCTGGCGGGAGCACGGCGGGTCGGTCTCGTGGGGCGTGGCCGACGAGGCGGCGGCCCGGTTCGGCCGCAAGCGGGGCTGGTGGTGGGCCCCGGACGGCCGGCAGATCCTGGCCGCCCGCACGGCCGCCTCGACCAGCCTGCACCTGCTCGACCTCGACTACGGCTGGGTCGACGTGCACTGGGACCGGGAGACCTATCCGTACGTGGTGAACGTGCGCTGGGCCGACAGCGGCGGCCCGTTGATCACCGTGCTGCGCCGGATGCAACAGCACGGCCTGGTGCTGGCGATCGATCCGCGGACCGGGGAGACGCAGGTGCACGCCGAGCTGGCCGACGCCCGCTGGGTCGAACCGGTCGAGGGCACGCCGCGGCATCTGCCCGACGGCCGGGTGCTGGTCGGCGGCGAGCTGGCGCACGACGGCTTCGACGCGCGCTGCCTGTTCGCCGACGGCAGCCTGCTGACCCCGCCCGGTCTGTACGTGCGGCGGGTGGTCGGCTCGGTGCCGCGTCCCGGCGGGCCGTCGGGCGCTCCCGATCTGATCGTCGAGGGTACGGAGGGTGACCCGTCGAGCCGGGATGTCTTCCGCGTGCGTACCTCCCTGGGCGGAGGCGGCGCCGAAGCCAAGAAGATCACCGCAAGCCCCGGCTGGCATCGGGCCGAGGCCGGCGGCGGCGTCCTCGTCGTCGACGGCGAGGTCTTCCGCGGCGAGGCCCACGTCGCCACGCTGCGCAACCTGGCCGAGCCGCTGCCGGTCACCAGCCCGCCCGTCATCGAACGCGTCACCGACCGGCGGCTGCCCGCGACCGTCCGCTACCCGGCCACCTTCGTCGCCGGGACCCGGCTCCCCGTACTGGTCACGCTG
Source organism: Actinoplanes sp. NPDC049598 (assembly GCF_040675435.1). NCBI lineage: Bacteria > Bacillati > Actinomycetota > Actinomycetes > Micromonosporales > Micromonosporaceae > Actinoplanes > Actinoplanes sp. NPDC049598. Next base: position 179,228 of record NZ_JBFAOX010000003.1, read on the forward strand.
GGCGACGGGCCCGGCCACCAGCAGGTGATCCACGATCCCGCGGCCTGGCCCGAGCGGCAGTGGTGGGCCGACTCCGGCTTCGCCGTCGTCACGATCGACGGCCGGGGTACGCCGGGGACAGCGCCCAGTTTTGAGAAGGTCGTCCATCGCCGGCTGGTCGACGTGGCCCTGGCCGACCAGGTGGACGCCCTGTTCGCGCTGGTCGGCAAGCATCCCGACCTCGACCTGTCGAAGGTCGCCGTGCGCGGCGCCGGCCTCGGTGGCTGGCTGGCCGCGATGGCGGTGCTGCGCCGGCCCGACGTCTTCCACCGCGGCGTGGCCCGCTCGCCGGTGCTCGACTGGCACGACCTGCCGTCCGCCTTCGCCGAACGCTACCTGGGCGACCGGCACGACTCGGCCGACGTCTACGGCCACCACAGCCTGGTCGGCGCCGAGCCCACGGACTCCTTGCTGCTGGTCGGCGCGTCGCTGCCCGGCTTCCGATCGGTCGAGTCGGCCACCCTCGACGAAGAGCTCGCATTCGTGTCCTGAAATTTGTCGCACGTGTCCCCTAGGGTCGCCTCATGAGCCACTTCGATGAGGCGGCCACGGCGGTGCAGGCCGCCCTGGACGCCGGTGCCCGGTACGCCGACTGTCGCGTCATGCTGCGGCGCACCGAGGCGATGACCTCCCGCGACGGCGACGTGGAGCAGCTGGACTCGGGCGAGAGCGCCGGCCTGGGCGTGCGGGCCCTGGTCGGTTCGAGCTGGGGTTTCTACGCTGTTCCGGATATGTCCGAGGCCGCCGCGCGGGCGGCCGGGCGGCGGGCCGCGCAGATCGCCACGGCCAGCGCCACGGTTCCGGGGCCGCCGGTCGACCTGGTGCCCAACGGCGCCGTCGAGGCGAGCTGGGCCAGCGCGTGCGAGGTCGACCCGCTCGGCGTGGCCCTCTCCACCAAGGGTGACCTGCTGGTGCGGGCGACCGCCGCCGCCAAGGAGGCCGGGGCCGATCTGGCCGAGGGCATCTACCAGATCTGGGACACCAGCAAATGGTTCGTCTCGAGCGACGGCCACCGCATCGACCAGCACATCCGCGAGTGCGGGGCCGGGGTCACGGCCAGCGTCTACGGCGACGGCGAGATCCAGCGCCGGTCCTGGCCGTCGCATCGCGGGCAGTACGGCACGAGTGGCTGGGAGCTCGTCGACAGCCTCGACCTGGTGGGCAACGCGCCGCGCATGGCGGAGGAGGCGCGTGCCCTGCTCACCGCCCCGCTCTGCCCGCCCGGCGAGACCACCCTGGTGCTCGGCGGCGAGCAGCTCGCGCTGCAGATCCACGAGTCGGTCGGGCACGCCATCGAGCTCGACCGCATCCTCGGCTGGGAGGCCGCGTTCGCCGGCACCAGCTGGCTCGACCTCAAGCAGCTGGGCTCGCTGCGCTACGGCTCGGAGCTGATGAACATCACCATCGACCCCGGCATCCCGGGCGCGCTCGGCAGCTTCGGCTTCGACGACGAGGGCACCCCGGCCACCAAGCGGGACGCGGTGCGCGACGGCATCTGGGTCGGCGTGCTGGCCGGCCGCGACTCGGCCGCGGTGGCCGGCCTCGACTACGCGGGCAGTGTCCGCTCCGACGGGTGGTCCCGGCTGCCCATGGTCCGGATGACCAATGTGGGCCTCGAGCCCGGCCCGCACACGCTGGACGAGATCATCGCGTCGACCGACGACGGCGTCTTCATGGACATCAACCGGTCCTGGTCGATCGACGACAAGCGGCTCAACTTCCAGTTCGGCTGCGAGATCGGCTACGAGATCAAGAACGGCAAGCTCGGCCGCATGCTGCGCAACCCGACCTACACCGGCATCGGCCCCCGGTTCTGGCAGTCGATGGACATGCTCTCCTCGGAGACCGTCGCCTGGGGCACGCCCAACTGTGGCAAGGGCCAGCCCGGCCAGGTGGGTCACACCGGCCATCCGGCCGCGCCGGCCCGGTTCACCAACGTCCGAGTGGGGGTGCGGGGATGACCGCCGACATCGTCCGGAGCGGGGCCGAGCTGGCGCTCGCGGCCCGGGTCATCGAGCTGGTCCGGGAGGTCGCCGGCCCGGCCGCGGAGGCCGAGGTGACGGTACGCCACGACGCCGAGGCCCTGACCCGGTTCGCCAACTCGGCGATCCACCAGAACGTGGCCGAGGCGACCACCACCGTCCGGCTCCGGCTGCACTTCGAGGGGCGTACGGCCAGCAGCTCGACCACGGTCGTGGCCCCGGCCGGCCTGCGCGGCCTGGTCGAGCGCACGGTCGAGGCGGCCCGGCTGAGCCCGCCCGACATCACCTGGCCCGGCCTCACGCCGCCGTCGCCGCTGCACGGCTCGGCCGGCTACCACGGCTCGGGCGAGCGGTCCGGGCTCGACTTCGGTTTCGACGAGGCGACGGCCCGGGCCACCCCGGCCGAGCGGGCCCTGCGGGTGGCCGACTTCGTGCGGGCGGCCGACGGGCTCGAGACGGCGGGCTACTGCCGTACGACGTACACGTCGGCCGCGTTCGCCAACAGCGCCGGTCAGTCGGTGGAGGGCCGGACGGCCGAGGCCGCGATGGACGGCATCGCCCGGCTCGACGGGGCCGACGGCGTGGCCCGGCTGGCCGGTGGGCGGCTGGCCGACCTCGACGGCGCCGCTCTCGGCGCCCGGGCGGCGGCCAAGGCCCGGGCCGGGCAGAGCCCGGTCGAGCTGCCGCCGGGCCGCTACGAGGTGGTGCTGGAGCCCGAGGCGGTGGCCGACCTGCTCGACAACTTCGCGGTCTTCGGTTTCAACGGCAAGGCGTTCGCCCAGAAACAGTCGTTCGCCGAGCTCGAGGCCGAGCAGTTCGACCCGGCCGTGACCATCGTGGACGAGCCGCTGGGCAGCCGCGGCGAGCCCGCGCCGGGCCTGCCGTTCGACATCGAGGGCACCCCGCGCGAGTCGCTGGTGCTGGTCCGCGACGGGGTGACCAAGGCGGTGGCGCACGACCGGGCCTCGGCGGCCGACGCGGGCACGGGCTCCACCGGCCACGCGTCCCCGGCCTCCCGCTCGTGGGGGCCGATGCCCAGCCACATGCGCCTCGAGGCGGCCCCGCCCGCGACCGAACCGTCGCTGCCGCCGGCCGGCCCGGCCGACCCGATCGCCGAGTCGGCCCGCCCGCTGGCCGCCCGGATGAAACGCGGCCTGCTGATCACCGACTTCTGGTACACGCGGGTGCTCGACCAGAAAGCCCTGATCATCACCGGCCTGACCCGCAACGGCGTCTGGCTCGTGGAGAACGGCGAGATCGTCGGCCCGGTGAGCAACATGCGCTTCACCCAGTCCTACCCGCAGGCCCTCGCGGCCGGCGCGGTCCTCGGCATCGGCAGCGAGTCGGTCCTGCTGCCCGACCGCTGGTCCGGCACCCGCTACGCGGCTCCCGCCCTGCACCTGGCCAGCTGGAACCTGACCGGCAACGCCTCGGGCTGATGCCGCGGCCGGCCCGGACAGTCGCCCGCCCGCGCCGGGCAATCGCTCGGCGCGGGCCGGGCATTGGCTCGTCGCGGGCCGGACATTGGCTCAGCGCGGGCCGGGCATTGGCTCGTCGCGAGCCGGGCATTGGCTCGTCGCGGCAGGGTGATCGCTCGTCGCGGGCCGTCGCCCTGCTCCGGGCATTCACCGGAGGACGGCGCATTGACCGGCGTGTTTCACTGAGTCGGTGAGCGACTCGCCGCGCGACCCGGACCCGGACGACGGCTTCGGCCGCCGACCGGTCGACAGCGATGCGCCGGGGCCGGGCCCTTCCGCCCACACCTCCCCCGCTGCCGCGCCCACTTCTCCGGCCGCCTTCCCCGCCTCTTCCTCGGCCGGCGCCTCTTCCGCCTCTTCCTCTCCCACCTCTTCCTCCGCCGGCGCCCCTTTCCCGGCCTCCTCCTCTCCCGCCTCTTCCTCCGCCGGCGCCCCTTTCCCGGCCTCCTCCTCTCCCGCCTCTTCCTCCGCCGGCGCCTCTTCCCCGGCCGGTGCCTCTACCCCCTTTCCCTCGCCGGCCCCAGGCGGGAGCGGACGGAGCAGGCGGCGGATGTTCGGGCTCACCCCCGCCGGCGGTGGGCCGATTGATCCGCGGCAGCGGCGCCGGCGGCAGTGGTTCGTGGCGGGGATCTCGATCGGGGCGGCGCTCGTCGTCATCGCGATGTGCGTGGGTGCGCTCTCCGTCATCGACGCGATCGATGACGTACGGGATCAGGCCTCCGACGCGCGTGAGGTGCGGCAGTCGCGTGACGACCGATGCTTCGAGCTGGAGCGCCGCCTCAACAAGCTGGTGCCGCCCGGCGCGACCACCAGCCCGGCGGCCCGGGCCACCGCCATTCGGAACGAGAACGAGGCCGTACGGATCTTCGTCGGCGCGGCGCCGTCGGCCGGCGACCCGGACGACTGGCGGCAGCTGATCGACGCCCGCGGTGTCTACGCCGACGCTCTCGACCGGCAGACCAAGACCAACTCTCCGGCGTTCTACGTGGCCCCGCGCAACGATGCCGGCGACCCGGTGGCCGACGATCTCGTGAACGCGGCGCCGGGCTCCTGTGCGGGCTCGATCCGGCGCCTGGCCGCGCCGGAGCTGTAGTCCGTCCTATTTGTCCGCATCAACGGGCGTACCGCAAGATCCATTAACGCTTTTGATCTTGTCGATGTGATCGGGGTCGACTTTTGTGATCCAGACCGCATCCCTGAGAGCGAAACTGTCTGCCCCTGGGCGTAACGTGTGCTCCACATCACGGCGGCTGCGCTCGTCGGCAGCCGGGCAATTAGGACAGGCACCGATCAGGAGATCGAATGACGACGACGGCAACGAGGCCGGGTGCGGGCCGATCGCGCGCGGCCATTGCGGCAAAGACGTTGCGCACCGACCGATGGTGGTTCCCACCGCTGATCACCTTCGTCGGCCTCGCGGCATGGGTCACTTACGCGACCGTCCGCGTCTTCATGCACAAGTGGTATTTCGTGGAGGAGTTCCACTACCTCACGCCGTTCTACTCGCCCTGCATCACCGACCGATGCGTGCCCGAGGCGGCCCTGTTCGGCACCCCGCTGCCGAGCTTCTGGCTGCTCCCGGAGGCGGCCTTCACGCTGCCTTTCCTGCTGCTGTTCCGCCTGACCTGCTACTACTACCGCAAGGCGTACTACCGCGCCTTCTGGCTCTCGCCGCCGGCCTGCGCCGTCCCCGACGGCCACAGCAAGTACTCCGGTGAGACCCGCTTCCCGCTGATCTTCCAGAACGCCCACCGGTACGCGTTCTACGCCGCCGTCATCATCTCGTTGATCAACACGTGGGACGCGATCATCGCGTTCCACAGCCCCGGCGGCGGCTTCGGCTTCGGGCTCGGCAACGTCATCCTCGTCGGCAACGTGGTGATGCTCTGGGCGTACACGTTGTCCTGCCACTCCTGCCGGCACATCGCCGGCGGCCGCCTCAAGCACTTCTCGAAGCACCCGGTGCGCTACCGCTTCTGGACCGTCGTGTCCAAGCTGAACACGCGCCACATGCAACTGGCCTGGATCACCCTCGGCACGCTCGCGCTCACCGACTTCTACGTCATGGCCGTGTCCGCCGACTGGTTCTCCGACCTGCGGTTCGTCGGCTAGGGGGCGGCGCGCACAATGAGCACTCGCATCGAACGACACCACTACGACGTCGTCGTCATCGGGGCCGGCGGGGCCGGCCTGCGGGCGGCGATTGAGGCCCGGCTGGCCGGCAAGCGTACGGCGATCATCTCGAAATCGCTGTTCGGCAAGGCCCACACGGTGATGGCCGAGGGCGGCGCGGCCGCCGCGATGGGCAACGCGAACAGCCGCGACAACTGGATGGTGCACTTCCGCGACACCATGCGCGGCGGGAAGTTCCTCAACAACTTCCGGATGGCCGAGCTGCACGCCAAGGAGGCCCCGGAGCGCATCTGGGAGCTCGAGACGTACGGCGCGCTGTTCGACCGCACCAAGGACGGGAAGATCTCGCAGCGCAACTTCGGCGGCCATGAGTACCCGCGTCTCGCCCACGTCGGCGACCGGACCGGCCTCGAGCTGATCCGTACCCTCCAGCAGAAGATCGTCTCGCTGCAGCAGGAGGACTTCGCCGAGACCGGCAGCTACGAGTCACGCATCCGGGTCTTCGCCGAGACGACCATCACCGAGCTGCTGCTCGACGGCGACAGCGTGGCCGGCGCCTTCGGCTACTACCGCGAGTCCGGCGAGTTCATCCTGCTCGAGGCCCCGGCCGTGGTGCTCGCGACCGGCGGTGTCGGCCGCAGCTACAAGGTCACCTCCAACTCCTGGGAGTACACGGGCGACGGGCACGCGCTCGCCCTGCGCTCGGGCGCGACGCTGATCAACATGGAGTTCCTGCAGTTCCACCCGACCGGCATGGTCTGGCCTCCCAGCGTCAAGGGCATCCTGGTCACCGAGTCGGTCCGCGGTGACGGTGGCGTGCTGCGCAACTCCGAGGGCAAGCGGTTCATGTTCGACTACGTCCCCGACGTGTTCCGCAAGCAGTACGCGGACACCGAGGAGGAGGCCGACCGCTGGTACACCGATCCCGACAACAACCGCCGGCCGCCCGAGCTGCTGCCCCGCGACGAGGTCGCCCGCGCGATCAACTCCGAGGTCAAGGCCGGCCGCGGCACCCCGGCCGGCGGCGTCTACCTCGACGTCTCCACCCGCATGCCGGCCGAGACGATCACCCGGCGCCTCCCGTCGATGTACCACCAGTTCAAGGAGCTGGCCGACGTCGACATCACCAAGGAGGCGATGGAGGTCGGCCCGACCTGTCACTATGTGATGGGCGGGGTCGAGGTCGACCCCGACACGGGCGCCGCGCTGGGCACGGTGGCCGGCTTGTTCGCGGCGGGCGAGGTCTCCGGCGGCATGCACGGCTCCAACCGGCTCGGCGGCAACTCGCTGTCCGACCTGCTGGTCTTCGGCAAGCGGGCCGGTGAGCACGCCGCGGCGTACGCGGACGCGCTGGCCAAGCGGCCACGGGTGCACACGCCGGACGTCGAGGCCGCGGTCACCACGGCGCTCGCGCCCCTCGAACGGCAGAGCGGCGAGAATCCGTACACCCTGCAGCAAGATCTTCAAGCGGTGATGGGCGACCTCGTCGGCATCATCCGCCGCGCGGGCGAGCTGACCGACGCGCTCAAGCGCCTGCAGGACCTCAAGCAGCGGGTGGCCAATGTGGGCGCGACCGGCGGCCGGCGTTACAACCCCGGCTGGCATCTCGCCCTCGACCTGCGCAACATGCTGGTCGTCTCGGAGTGCACGGCCAAGGCGGCCCTCGAGCGCGAGGAGTCGCGCGGCGGCCACACCCGCGAGGACTTCCCCGGCATGGACCCGAAATGGCGCCAGGTCAACCTGGTCTGCTCGCTCGACAAGTCGGGCGACGTGCACCTCGAGCACAAGGCGCTGCCGACCATGCGCGACGAGCTGATCGAGCTCTTCGAGCACAGTGAGCTGGCGAAATACATGACCGACGAGGAACTGAACCAGACCGGCGCGGCCCACATCCCCGGTGCCCGGACAGACGCACAGAGCAAGACGGAGGCGAAGTAATGGGCACCAAGCGTCACTTCCGCGTCTGGCGCGGCGACTCGTCCGGCGGCGAGATCCAGGATTTCGACGTCGAGGTCAACGACGGCGAGGTCGTGCTCGACATCATCCACCGGCTGCAGGCGACCCAGACCCCCGACCTGGCGTGCCGGTGGAACTGCAAGGCGGGCAAGTGCGGCTCCTGCTCGATGGAGATCAACGGCAAGCCCAAGCTCGGCTGCATGACCCGGATGTCCACCTTCGAGGAGAACGAGACGGTCACGATCACGCCGCTGCGGACCTTCCCGGTCATCCGCGACCTGGTCACCGACGTGTCCTTCAACTACGAGAAGGCCCGCGAGACCCCGGCCTTCGCGCCCCCGCCCGCGGTGGCGCCCGGTGACTACCGCATGCAGCAGGTCGACGTCGAGCGGAGCCAGGAGTTCCGCAAGTGCATCGAGTGCTTCCTCTGCCAGAACACGTGTCACGTCGTGCGTGACCACGAGGAGAACAAGACCGCGTTCTCCGGCCCGCGCTACTTCATCCGCGCCGCCGAGCTCGACATGCACCCGCTCGACGACCGGGAGGACCGCAAGCAATACGCGCAGGCCCACCAGGGCCTCGGCTACTGCAACATCACCAAGTGCTGCACCGAGGTCTGCCCCGAGCACATCAAAATCACCGACAACGCGATCATTCCGATGAAGGAGCGCGTGGTGGACCGTCGATACGACCCCCTGGTCTGGCTCGGCCGCAAGATCTTCCGTCGCGACCAGCTGGACGGCGACAACATGGCCCCGAGCACCTCGACCGGGGTGACCGACGTGGCCTCCGGCACGACGCGGTTCTCCAGCGCGCGTCAGCCCGAGGGCGCGCCGGTGCGGTCGGACGGCAAGCTGGACGTCAGCGAGGTGTCGCTGCCCACGCAGGGCGGCCCGTCACCGTTCGGCGACGACCTGTCGTTCCCGCTGCCGCCGGGCGAGGTGACCTACCACCAGCCCGCGGACAGGAAGGACTCGGGCTCGGACCCGAACCTGCACTAGCTCTTCGTCAACCAGAGTTCCAAGCCGTCCAGCAGCCGCTCCAGGCCGAAGGCGAACCCTTCGTCCAGGAGCTGCTGCTGGTCACGGTTGAGGATGTCGACGTCCTGGCGCCACTTGTCGTAGGCGGGATGCTCGGCCGCCAGCCTCTCCACGTACGGCCGCATTTGATCGGCCAGGTCGGCCATCTCGACGCCGCTGCGCTTGATCGCGGTGTTGGCGGCCGCCTCGGTGGTCGCGGCGCCGATGGCGTGCGCGTTCACGAGCGAGCTGGCGTGGGAGAGGGCCATGCCGGTGAAGCCGGCCGGGGTCAGCAGCAGCACGATGCGCTCGCCGAGGCGCATCGCGTTCGGGCCCAGCGTCGGATGCGTACCGAGCAGCCCGATCACCCAGGGGTGACGCAGCAGGGCCGAGCGCATGCCGTTGGCCCAGACCGAGACGCCGACCCGCCAGCTCGTGTCGCCTGGCTCGGGCACGTAGATCTCGCCCATCACCTCGTCGACGGCCAGCTCGAGCAGCTCGTCCTTGTTCGCCACGTGCCAGTAGAGCGACGTCGCGCCCGAACCCAGCTTCGTGCCGAGGCGGCGCATGCTCAGCCCGGCCGGCCCCTCCGCGTCGAGGATCTCCATGGCCGCGCGGAGGATCTGCTCCCGGCTCAGGGTGGGCTGACCGTTGCGGGTGCGCGGCGGCCGCAGCCACACCGAGTCGGCGAACTTCGAGGTCATGCCCCCATCCTAGAACCACTCGCACAGTGTTCGAGTTGACTGGTACGGTGTGCGAGATAATCGCACAGTGTTCGAGAACGGGGCCTCTCATGGAACGCAACCCGCGCCGCTGGCTGATCCTCGGCGTGCTCTGCCTGAGCCTGCTCGTGGTCGTGATCGACAACATGGTGCTCAACATCGCCATCCCGTCGCTGATCCGGGATCTGGGCGCCTCGTCGGCCGACATCCAGTGGATCATCGACGCGTACATCCTGGTCTTCGCCGGTCTCCTGCTCACCGCGGGCAGCCTGTCCGACCGCCACGGCCGCCGCCGCGGACTGGTGACCGGCCTGATCATTTTCGGCAGCGCCTCCGTACTGGCCACGCTCTGCCAGACACCCGGCCAACTGATCGCCGTCCGCGGCGTGATGGGCATCGGCGCGGCCTTCCTCATGCCGGGCACGCTCTCGATCCTGACCACGGTCTTCGACGAGTCCGAACGCAAGAAGGCCATCGCGATCTGGAGCTCGGTGCTGATGCTCGGCTCGCTGGGCGCGCCCACCCTCGGCGGCCTGCTGCTCGAGCACTTCTGGTGGGGATCGGTCTTCCTGATGAACGTGCCGATCGCCATCCTCGGCATCGTGGCCGCGCTGGCCATCATCCCGGAGTCGCACGGCCGGGCCGCACGACCCGACCTGCTGGGCGCGCTGTTCTCCACGATCGGCATGACAGCGCTGGTCTGGGGCATCATCCGGGCCGCCCAGGACGGCTGGTCGGCGGCCACCACCATCGGCGGGTTCGTGGTGGCGGCCATCGGGCTGATCGCGTTCGCCGTGTGGGAACGCCGGGTCGACGAGCCGATGCTGCCACTCTCACTGTTCCGCGATCGCAACTTCGGTGGCGCCAGCCTGTCGATCGTGCTGCTGTCGTTCTCGGCCGGGGGCGTGCTGCTCGCGCTGACCCAGTACCTGCAGTTCGTCCTGGGCTTCGGGCCGATGCGGGCCGGCCTGGCGTTCATTCCGCTACTGGTCACCGCCGTGATCTTCAACGGGATCGGCGTGGTCATCGACAAGAGATTCGGTACGCGGGTGGCGTTGGCGGCCGGGCTCTTGCTGATGGCGGGTGGTTTCGCGGTGCTCGCATCGCTCACGCCCGATTCGTCTTACGCCCGCCTCGCGGTCGCTCTGCTGGTCATCGGCGCCGGCAGCGGCACGGCGGGCCCGGCCGCGTACGGGACGCTGCTCGGGGCGCTGCCGCCGGACCGGGTGGGAGTGGGGTCGGCCGTCAACGACACAGTGCAGCAGGTCGGTACGGCATTGAGCGTGGCCGTGCTGGGCAGTGTGCTGACGGCGGCCTACCGGAGCGCGATGCCCTCGTCCGTGGCGGAGGAGGCCCGCAACTCCATCGGCGACGCGCTGCGGATCGCGGCCTCGACGGGGGATACGGCCCTGGCCAAGCTCGCCCAGGACTCCTTCGTGGACGCGATCTCGACCACCGCCCTGGTCGGCGTGGCCGGCGGCATCCTGGCCGCGGCGGTCGCCGCCGCAGTCCTGCGCCCCAAGCCGTCGGCTACTTCTTCTTCGACCGCCCCCTCCACCTCGACACCTCCCTCTTCCCCCGCGCCCGGCCCCTCCCCCTCGGCCGGCCCCTCCACCTCGGCCAGCCCCTCCCCCTCGGCCAGCCCCGCCCCCTCGGCCGGCCCCTCCACCTCGACGTCTCCCCCTTCCGCCGCGCCCTCCATCCCAGTGCCAACCCCTTCGGCCCCGGCGTCGCGCGAGGCCGGGGCGTCGTAACGGACAATTTGGGCCGAGTAGCTGGCATTGCGAGTTATCCACAGGCCCGAAACGATCATCGAACATCCGTACTAAGCTTGGGCCATGACCAGCACGTACCAGCCGTCGATGTTCGACCTCTCCGGCGAGAGCGGCGGCCCGGCCACGGAGGCCGGGCCGCTCGCGGGGCGCCTGAAACGCCACGAGCTCACCGCCGGGGCGTGGGTCGACGTGCTGCCGGGCTGGCTCCAGGGTTCCGACGAGGTCTTCGAGACCCTGCTCGGCATCGACTGGCGCGCCGACCGCCGCCAGATGTACGACTCCGTCGTCGACGTTCCGCGGCTGCTCCGGTGGTATGGCGGTGACGAGGAGCTGCCCCACTCGGCGCTGACCCAGGCCAAGGCCGAGCTCAACCGGCATTACGCCGACGAGCTGGGCGAGGAGTTCGTCACCGCCGGCATGTGCCTCTATCGCGACGGCCGCGACAGCGTCGCCTGGCACGGCGACACGCTCGGCCGCTCGGCCCGCCACGACACCATGGTCGCGATCGTCTCGCTCGGCTCGCCGCGCAACCTGTCGCTGCGGCCGCGCGCCGGCGGCCACGAGACCTTGCGGTTCCCCCTCGGCCACGGCGACCTGATCGTCATGGGCGGCTCGTGCCAGCGCACCTGGGAGCACGCCATCCTCAAGACCGCCAAGGCAGTCGGCCCACGCATCAGCGTCCAGTTCCGCCCGATCAACGTGGCCTGATTCCACCCCGCCCCACCCCGCGGACGAGCAACCCCCGAGCGGTGCCGCCCGCCGCGGGCGGGCCACTCGCGGCCGGTGCCGTTCGCCGGTAGCCGGCCACGCGGGCGAACGACCCCCGAGCGGTGCCGCCGCCAGCAGCGGCCCTCGCGCCAACACCCTCGGCGGTGCAACCCACCACCGGCACCCACCCTCCCCACCCCACCGCGCGAGCGCCGCGGCACAACCCCAACAAGCGCCCACCCCACCGCGCGAGTGCCCCGGGGCACAGCCCCACAAGCGCCCGCCCCTCCGCGGGAGCACCGTCAGGCAGAGCGCCCACCCAGCCGCGCGGGTGCCCGGGCACGGCCCCCACCGCACCGCGTGAGAGCCCCAGGCACAGCCCCCACCGCACCGCGCGAGGCCCGGACACGGCCCCCACCAGCGCCCGCCCTCCGCGCGAGCACTCTCAGGCTCAGCCCCCACCCGCGCCTGCCCTCCGCGCGAGCACTCTCAGGCTCAGCCCTCACCCGCGCCGCCCGCCCTCCGCGCGAGCACTCTCAGGCTCAGCCCCCACCCGTGCCCGCCCTCCGCGCCGGCGCGTCCAGTGGCGGTGCCGGCCGGTATCCACGCCTCGTGGAAGCGCCCCGGGTGGTGCCGCCTGGTGGGAATGCGGATTGAAACAACATGGAAACAGACGGTTGACGTGTCGGGCGCGAAAGTTACACTCCTAGTGTAAATAGTTGACCTTCACTTTCCACAGAGGACGGTTGCGCCTCCTCGGGTGCCGTCTGCACAGGCCACTCTGCCGGTTCGAGCCGAGGTGACCATGGCAACGGATTCGTCGACGTCCGCCAGTGCTGGTTCTGATCCGAGTGCGGATCAGGGGCTGGCGCTCCAACACATAACCGTTCGCTTCGGGGGGTTGCTCGCCCTGGATGACGTGTCTTTGCGGGTGCCGCCGGGGCGTGTCGTCGGGATCATCGGGCCCAACGGGGCGGGCAAGACCACGCTCTTCAACGTGATCTGCGGGTTCGTGACACCGCAGGCCGGTGCCATCACGCTTGACGGGCGGGCGTTCCGGCCCCGGCCGCACCACCTCAACCGGCGCGGCATCGCGCGGACGCTGCAGGGGGTCGGCCAGTTCAACGGCATGACCGTTCTGGAGAACGTGCTGGTCGGCGCCCGGTCGGGCCGGGCCGAGGAGGAGGCCTGGGCCGCGCTCGAGCGCTGCGGGGTCGCCGAGCATGCCGGTGCACTGCCCGCCTCGCTGCCCTATGCCAAACGCAAGCGGGTCGAGCTGGCCCGGGCGCTGGCGGCCAAGCCGCGCATTCTCATGCTCGATGAGCCGGCCGGTGGGCTGGACGCCGAGGAGATCCGCTGGCTGGCCTCGCTGATCCAGGAGGCCGAGTGCACGGTCCTGCTGGTCGAGCATCACATGGATCTCGTCATGTCGGTCTGCGAGCAGATCCTCGTCCTCGACTTCGGCAAGCCGATCGCCCTCGGCACCCCGGGCGAGATCCGCAACGACGACAAGGTCGCCGAGGCCTATCTGGGGGCGGCCGCATGAGCGCGCTGCTGGAGGTCGACGGTCTCACGGTCGGCTACGGGGCCGCGCCGGTGCTGCACGACGTCAGCCTCACCGTGGCGCCGGGGCAGATCGTCGCGGTGCTGGGGGCCAACGGGGCCGGCAAGACCACGTTGTTGCGGGCCCTGTCCGGTCTGTTGCCGCCGGTCAAGGGGCGGGTCGTGTTCGACGGCGCCGACCTTCGCGGGATCAAGGTCGAGCGGCTGGTGCGGCACGGCATCGCCCACGTGCCCGAGGGGCGGGGCGTGGTCACCGAGCTCACGGTCGACGAGAATCTCCGCCTCGGTGGCCTCTGGCGTAAGCCGCAGCCGTCGCTGGCGCCGATCTACGAGCTGTTCCCGCCGCTGGCCGAGCGCCGCGGCCATCTCGGCCATCAGCTGTCCGGCGGGGAGCGCCAGATGCTGGCGATCGGCCGGGCCCTGGCCGCGGAGCCCCGGTTGCTGCTGCTCGACGAGCCTTCGCTCGGGCTGGCGCCGCGGGTAACCGGCCAGATCATGGCGTTGTTACGCGACCTGCGGGACCGCACGGGTCTCGCGGTTCTGCTCGTGGAGCAGAACGTGCGCAGTGCGCTCTCCATCGCCGACCAGGGTGTCGTGTTGTCGCTGGGGCGCATAGCCGCCCGCGACGACGCCGCGGCGCTCGCCGGCGACGCCGATCTCCGGCACGCCTACCTGGGGTTCTGACATGGACAGATTCCTGTTCCTCACCTTCGACGGGCTCAGCCGGGGCGCCGTGTACGCGGCGTTCGCGCTGGCCCTGGTGTTGATCTGGCGGGCCACCCGGATCGTCAACTTCGCGCAGGGCGCCATGGCGGTGGCCACCGCTTATGTGGGTTATTCGGTGGCCGACGCGACCGGCTCGTACTGGGTCGGCTTCGCCGTGGCGATCGTCGCCGGGCTGCTGCTCGGCGCGGCTGTCGAGCGCGTCGTGATGCGCTTCGTCGACCATTCGTCGCCGCTCAACGGGGTGGTGGTGGCGCTCGGCCTGGTGCTGATCATTCAGGGCGTGCTCGGCATGCTGTACGGCAACGAGTTCCGGCCGGCCGAGGCCCCGTTCAGCCGGGACGCGTTCAACATCGGCGGGGTCGCACTGCTGTCGCGGTACGACCTGTTCGTCTTCGGTGCTGTCGGCGCGGTCGTCCTTCTGCTCACGTTGCTGTTCACCCGTACGCCGACCGGTCTGCGCATGCGGGCCGCGGCCTTCGCACCGGACGTGTCGCGCCTGCTCGGCGTGCCGGTCGGCGGCATGCTCACGCTGGGCTGGGCGCTGGCCGCCGCGGTCGGCTCGCTCGCGGGAATGCTGGTCATCCCGACCGAGCTCGGGTTGCATCCGACCGCGATGGACGTGCTGTTCATCTCGGCCTTCACCGCGGCCGTGCTGGGTGGGCTCGACAGCCCGATCGGCGCGGTGATCGGCGGCCTGGTCGTCGGCCTCGTCCTCTCGTACATCAGCGGCTACCTCGGCGCCACCGTCGCTCCGATGGCCGTCCTGGCCCTGCTCGTGGTCGTTCTCCTGGGTCGGCCCGACGGTCTGTTCGCCCGATCGAAAGCGAGGACGGCATGACCGCCTGCACCGACGGCGTCGCAGGCGAGGGCCAGAAGAGCATGCCCAAGGGAGGCGCAGCATGACCGTTTTGAGGGATCGGGTGACTTCTCGGATGGTGGCGCCGGTGATGCGGCGGCGGCTCAATCCGTTTCTCGTGGTGGCGGTCGGCGCGGTGCTGGTGGTCGTGCTGACCTATACGTTGCCGCCGTTCCGGACCTACCAGCTGGCGACCGTGGGGGCCTATCTCTGCGTCACCGCCGGCCTGACCGTCCTCACCGGACTCAACGGGCAGCTTTCCCTGGGGCACGGCGCCCTGATGGCGACGGGCGCCTACACGCTGGCGCTGTGGCAGAACAAGTTCAACCTGCTCGCGGTCGGCATCGTCGTGGCCATCCTGGTCACCACGGTCGCCGGGCTGGTCATCGGGCTTGCGGCGGCCCGGCTGCGCGGACCCTATCTGGCCGGTCTCACGCTCGCCGTGGCCGTGGTCGTTCCCTCGGTCACCAGCACGTTCGACGAGACGTTCAACAGTGATCAGGGGCTGTCGGTCGTGCTGAACCCGCCGCCCGAGTCGATGACGGTCGAGCAGTGGCAGGCCTGGCTCTGCTGGGGCGGGGCCCTGGTCACCGTGCTGGTGCTGGCTCTGGTCACGCGGAGCCGGTTCGGGCGGGACATGCGGGCCGTCCGCGACGACGAGACCGCGGCCAAGCTGGCCGGCATCAGTATCGCCCGTACGCAGGTGTGGACCTTCGTGATCTCGGCCGCGTGCGCCGGGCTGGCCGGGGCGCTGTTCGCCGTCATGGCCCAGAGCGTGTCGCCGGGCGCCTTCCCGCTCACTCTGTCGCTCTTCCTTCTGATGGCGATCGTGATCGGCGGGCTCGGCCGGCTCTCCGGGGCCCTGATCGGCGCCGTCCTGCTGGTGGCGCTGCCCGCGGTCGCGCACGAGATCGGCGAGGCCTCCGGTTCTCAACGGCTCGAGGGCAACCTCGCGCTCACCTTCTTCGGCGTCGTCCTCGTCGTCGTCATGCTCGCCGCCCCGGGCGGCCTGGCATCACTGAGACTCCCGCGCTCCTGGCGGAGGCCCCAGAAAAACAAGCACTGAACACACCAAGAAACCCTGATCTGCGCGCAGAAAGGCCGATGATGAAACGCACCACGGCGATCGTCCTCGCCTCCGTGCTGCTGGCCGCGACCGGTTGCAGCAACTCGGGCGACAGCAATGGCAGCAGTGGCGGCGGAAACACGCCGGGAGTGACCGACTCGGAGATCGTGGTGGGCACGCACATGCCGCTCACCGGCCCGGCCGCCGCCGGGTATTCCAAGATCGCGCCGGCCACGAAGGCCTACTTCGACTACGTCAACGCGAACGGCGGCGTGCACGGCCGCAAGATCACCTACAAGATCATGGATGACGGCTACAACCCGGCCAACACCCAGCAGGTCGTACGCCAGCTGGTCCTGCAGGACAAGGTGTTCGCGATCCTCAACGGTCTCGGCACCCCGACCCACAGCGGCGTGCTCGACTTCCTGAAGACCAACCGGGTGCCGGATCTGTTCGTGGCCAGCGGCAGCCGCAGCTGGAACCAGCCCGACAAATATCCGGGCACGTTCGGCTTCAACCCCGACTACACCGTCGAGGGCAAGATCCTGGCCACGTACGTCAAGGAGAACCACGCCGGCAAGAAGGTCTGCTTCCTCGGCCAGGACGACGACTTCGGCCGAGACAGCCTGGCCGGCATCGAGAAGGTCCTCGGCTCCGTCGCGGCCAAGCAGTCGTACGTGACGAGCAACCCGAACGTCGGCCCGCAGATCGGCGCGCTCAAGGCGGCCGGCTGCCAGGTCGTCATGCTGGCCACCGTGCCCGGCTTCACCGCGCTGTCGATCGGCACCGGGGCCAAGCTCGGCTTCAAGCCGCAGTACGTGGTGAGCAACGTCGGCTCCGACCCGACCACCCTGGCCAAGACCCTCGGCGCCGCCGCGCCGCTGCTGGAGGGCGTCATCGCGGCCAACTACCTGCCGCTGGCCAACGACGACACGAACCCGTGGATCCAGCTCTACACCAAGGTCAACAAGGAGTACAACGGCGGCGCCGAGTTCGACAACAACGTCGTCTACGGCATGTCGGTGGGCTACCTGTTCGTCCAGTCGCTGCAGGCCGCGGGCAAGGATCTGACCCGCGACGGCATCACCGCGGCCGTGGAGAAGGGCGGCTTCACCGGCCCCGGGCTGGTGCCGGTGCGCTATTCGGCCGAGGATCATTCGGGGTACGCGGGCGAGCAGCTCACCAAGATCGCCGGCGGCAAGGCGCAGTACTTCGGGAAGGCGTACCGCACGGACGACAAGGACGGAGCGGTGGAGGTCTATGAGGCGCCGGCGGTGACCCCACCGCAGAACGGTATCCCCGCTGCCTAAGGTGGGCAGCAGGGACAACGCACTACCAGTGCAAAAAGCGACGATGAGGAGCGGCGATGGCGGACCAAGTGGCGATCGTGACCGGGGCCAGTCGAGGGATCGGGTTCGCCATCGCGCAACGCTTCGTGGCCGACGGCTACAAGGTGTGCATCACGGGCCGGGACGCGGAGGCGCTCGACACCGCGGCCAAGGATCTGGGCGGGGCCGACGTGGCGATCGGGGTCGCCGGCAAGGGCGACGATCCCGACCACCGGGCCGCGGTGATCGACACCGTGCTCGGGCAGTTCGGCCCGGTCACCACGCTGGTCAACAACATCGGCATCAACCCGGTGTACGGCCCGCTCGGCACGATCGACCTCAACGCCGCCCGGAAAATCTTCGAGGTGAACGTGATCGGGACGCTGGGCTGGGTGCAGGAGGCCCTGCGGGGCGGCCTGGGCGAGGGCGGCGCGATCGTCAACATCTCGTCGGTCTCCGGCGTGCGCCCGTCACCCGGCATCGCCTTCTACGGGGTCACCAAGGCCGCGCTGATCCACCTCACCGAGGAGCTGGCCATCGAGCTCGCGCCCAAGGTCCGGGTCAACGCGGTCGCCCCGGCCGTGGTCAAGACGCGCTTCGCCAGCGCCCTCTACGACGGCCGGGAGGAGAAGGTCGCGGCGGGCTACCCGCTGGCCCGGCTCGGCGTGCCGGAGGACGTGGCCGGCGCGGTCGCGTTCCTCTGCTCACCCGACTCGGCCTGGATCACCGGGCAGACCGTCGTCATCGACGGCGGCGTGACCCTGACGGGGACGGTCCAGTGAAGCGTGTCGTGGTCACCGGCGCCGGTGGCGGCATCGGGGCCGCCCTGGCCCGGCGGTTCGCCGCCGAGGGGGCCGAGGTCATCGTCAACGACCTCGATCCCGACGCGGCCCAGGCGGTGGCGAGCGAGATCGGCGGTCTGGCCGTGCCGGGCGACGCGGCGAACGAGGACCACACGCGCAACCTGATCGACACCGCGTGGGCCGAGCTCGGCGGCATCGACCTGTTCTGCGCCAACGCCGGGGTGCTGACGGCCGGTGACGAGAGCACACCGGACGAGGTGTGGCTGCGCGACTTCAATGTCAACGTGATGTCGCACGTCTACGTCACCCGGGCCCTGCTGCCCCGCTGGCTCGACCAGGGCGAACAGAAGCGTCTCGTGATCACCGTGAGCGCGGCCGGTCTGCTGTCGTTGCTGGGCAGCGCGCCGTACGCGGTGACCAAGCACGCGGCCTTGGCGTACGCCGAGTGGCTGCGCGCCACGTACGCCCACCGCGGGGTCACTGTGCAGGCGCTCTGCCCCCAGGGCGTACGCACCGACATGCTCACCCGCGGCGGCGAGCGCGGCAGTGCGAGCGCGGCGCTGCTGGCCGAGACCGCCATGGAGCCGGACGACGTCGCCTCGGTGGTGGCCGAGGCCCTGAAGGGCGACAGCTTCCTGATCCTTCCCCACCCCGAGGTGGCCGACTTCTATCGCCTGCGGGCCAACGACCCCGATCGCTGGCTCGGCGGCATGAACAAGATGCAGCGGGCCTTCGAAGGGAACGGCCGGTGAAAGGACTCGACCTCGAGAAGCTGCGCGCCTATCTGGGCTCGGAGGCCGAGCTCACCGGCCGGATGTTCGCCGGCGGCCGCTCCAACCTGACCTACGCGGTCACCGACGGCGAGAACCGCTGGGTGCTGCGCCGCCCGCCGCTGGGGCACGTGCTGCCGACCGCCCACGACATGGTGCGCGAGCACCGCGTGCTGGAGGCGCTGTCCAAGGCCGGCTTCCCGGCGCCGCGGCCGGTGCTGCTGTGCACCGACACCGAGGTCATCGGGGCCCCGTTCTACCTGATGGAGCACGTCGATGGGCGGATCTACCGCGACATCGCCGATCTGCGGGCGCTCGGGCCGGAGGCGATGCGCGGCCTGGCGTTGTCCCTCGTGGACACTTTGGCCGATCTGCACGGCCTCGACCCGTACGCCATCGGCCTCGGCGACTTCGGGAAGCCGGAAGGCTTCAACGCGCGCCAGGTGAGCCGCTGGAAGAAGCAGCTCGACGCGTCGCGCAGCCGCGAGGTGGCCGGCATCGAGGAGCTGCACGCGCGGCTCGCGGTGGACATCCCGGCCGGCGGCCCGGGCGCGGTCGTGCACGGCGACTTCCGGCTCGACAACGTGCTGATCGGCGATGACCTGCGGATCAACGCGGTGCTCGACTGGGAGATGTCCACCCTCGGCGACCCGCTCAGCGACGTCGCGCTGATGATCGTCTACGCCGGTCTGCCGCTCAACGTCGGCGGCGACGGCCGGCCGAGCGCGCCGCTGAACGTGCCCGGCCACCCGAGCATCGCCGAGCTGAGCGCGCGCTACGCCGAGCGCAGCCGGCGCGATGTGAGTGATCTTCACTGGTATGTGGGATTCGCCGCTTTCAAGCTGGCGGTGATTCTCGAAGGCGTGCACTACCGCTACGTTCAGGGCCAGACCGTGGGTGAGGGCTTCGAGACGATCGGCAACCTCGTCGGCCCGCTGGTGATGCGGGGCCACGAGGCGCTGGAGGGACACTGATGGACTTCGGCTTCGACGCTCAGACCGAGGACTACCGCAAGCGACTGCTCGCCTTCATGGACGAGCACGTCTACCCGGCCGAGGCGGGCTACCACAGCGACGGCTGGGAGCCGCCGGCGATCCTGGAGAGCCTCAAGGCCGCCGCGAAAAGCGCGGGTCTGTGGAATCTCTTCCTGCCCGGTGAGCACGGCGCGGGGCTGACCAACCTGCAGTACGCCCCGCTTGCCGAGATCACCGGCCGCAGCCCGGCCATCGCGCCGGCCGCGCTCAACTGCGCGGCCCCCGACACCGGCAACATGGAGGTGCTGGCCGAGTTCGGCAGCGCCGAGCAGAAGAGCCAGTGGCTCTCGCCGCTGCTGGACGGCACGATCCGGTCCGCCTTCGCGATGACCGAGCCGCAGGTCGCCTCGTCCGACGCGACCAACATCGGCACCCGTATCGAGCGGGCCGGCGACGAGTACGTGATCAACGGGCACAAGTTCTACATCACCGGCGCGATGAACCCGAACTGCCGGATCTTCATCGTGATGGGCAAGACCGACCCCGAAGCGGCCCGGCACGTGCAGCAGAGCATGATCCTGGTGCCACGCGACACTCCCGGCCTGACGGTCAAGCGCGGCATGACGGTCTTCGGTTACTCCGACGGCGACCACGGCGGGCACGCCGAGCTGGTCTTCGAGGACGTCCGGGTGCCGGCGGCCAACCTGATCGGCGAGGAGGGCAGTGGCTTCGCGATCTCACAGGCGCGGCTCGGCCCGGGCCGCATCCACCACTGCATGCGGCTGATCGGCATGGCCGAGCGGGCCCTCGAGCTGATGTGCACGCGGGCGCTGAGCCGCACGCCGTTCGGCAAACCGCTGGCCGAGCAGGGCGTGATCCAGGATTGGATCGCGGAGTCGCGGGTGCGCATCGAGCAAGCCCGTCTGCTGGTGCTCAAGGCCGCCTGGCTGATGGACACGGTCGGCAACAAGGGCGCGCACACCGAGATCCAGGCCATCAAGATCATCGTGCCGTCGACCGTGGAGTGGATCGTCGACAAGGCCATCCAGGCCCACGGCGCCGCCGGCACGAGCCAGGACACGCCGCTCGCGGCCCTGTGGGTGGCCGCGCGCACGCTGCGCCTGGCCGACGGCCCGGACGAGGTGCACAAGCGGTCCCTGGCCCGGCGGGAGTTGAACCGCTACCGGAGCGCCACGTGAGCCAGGCACCGCAGCGGGTCGACGGGCGCACCGCCCGGTCGGAGCGGACCCGCAACGCGATCGTCGACGCCCATCTTCAGCTGATCCGCGAGGGTGACCTGCGGCCGACCGCGGATCGGATTGCCAAGCAGGCCGGGGTGTCGCTGCGCGCCCTGTGGAGCCACTTCGCCGACATGGAGGCGCTGTTCCTGGCCAGCGGCCGCCGCGTCCTGGAGATCCGGGACGCGGCGCACCGGCCGGTCTCGCCGGAGCTGCCGCTACCGGAGCGGATCGACGCCTACTGCCGCCAGCGCACCCGCTTACTCGAGCAGATCGGGCCCACGGCCAAGGCGGCCGCTTTGAAGGAGCCGTTCTCCGAGACGCTGCGCCGCTACCGGCAGTTGCACGTGGAGCGGGTCCGGGCCGAGCTGAGCACGCTCTTCGCGGCCGAGGTCGACGGCAACGACGAGCTCCTCAACGCCCTGACCGCCATCAGCATGTGGCCCACCTGGTCCACCTGGCGCGAGACGATGAACCTGTCGGTGCCGGCCGCCCGGGCCGCCCTCTCCCGCACCATCACGTCGCTCCTGACCGCCGCGCCGTCACCGTGAGCCGCCGCGGCCGAGGAACTAGGTGGACGTGTCGTCCGCGCCGCCGCCAGGGCGGGGGCGGGCGTTGCGGAGGCGGATGCCGCTGAAGCCGAGCGTGCTGGTGATGACCTGGTCCCAGAACGACCAGAGGTTGTCCAGCAGGCGCAGCTGAATCCCGGCGGCCGCGTGGCACTCGATGAGGTCGCCCACGGGCTCGGGCGGACCGAGCGGGCGCACCGGCTCGGTGGCGACTTCGGCATGCGGATCGGCCGGCGGCTCGCCGATCGGGTGGAACGGCGCGGCCGGGAGCCGGTAGGCGTACAGCTTGGTGGTGCGCATGGCGTCCCACCAGGCGTACTCGATGGCGTGCACCCGGTCGCCGCAGCCGGCGCCGACGATGCGGTCCTGGTCCACATCGGACGTGCCGTCGCGCACCCAGGCCATGGCCCGGGGGCACTGCCGTGGGAACCAGTAGTCGGGCGCGCGGTCATAGTTCACGGCCCAGACGTACGCCTCGGTCTCCCGCGACGTCGGCGCCACGTGCGGGACGAACAGCTCGATCGTCGGGTCCTCGGAGAAGTGCAGCACCTGGCCGGCCTCGGGTCGCATCCACCGGTTCTAACCCATGGACGCGCCCGAGACCTCCGAATAACGCCTCAGATGACCACGACGGAGCGGGCGCCCTCGCCGCGGGACATGCGGTCGAAGGCGTCGGGGACGCCGGCCAGTTCGATCCGGTCGGTGATCAGGTGGTCGAGGGAGAGCCGGCCGGCCAGCACGTCGGCGGCCAGGGCCGGGATCTCGACGTCCTGGTCGGCCTGGCCGTAAACGGACGAGCGCAGCGTGCGGTTGGACGAGAAGATGTCCAGGGCCGACAGCGACACGAGGTCGTCGTTCGAGCCCATGCCGACGACCGTCACCTTCCCACCGCGGCGGGTGGCCCGCCAGGCGGCCCGGATGGTGGCCGCGCGGCCCACGCACTCGAAGGCGTGGTCGGCGCCGCGACCGGAAGTACGGCCCCGGATCTCCTTGGAGAGAGTCTCGGAGGAGACCACGAAGTCGGTCGCGCCGGCCGCCTCGGCCAAGCCCTTCTTGGCCTCGGAGACGTCGACCGCGATGACCTCGGTGGCGCCGGCCGCGCGGGCCGCCGCCACCACCGACAGGCCGACCCCGCCGAGACCGATCACCACGACCGACTCGCCGGCGGCGACCTGGGCCGTGTTGCGGACGGCGCCGAAGCCGGTCAGCACGCTGCAGCCGAGCAGGGCCGCCCGTTCGAAGTCGAGCTCGGAGGGGATCCGGATCACCGCGTTCTCCGGGGCGACGACCTGCTCGGCGAACGCGCCCAGGCCGAGGCCGACGTGCACCGGCACGCCGTCGAGGGTCACGCCGTTCTCCAGCGAGGCCACCCCGGACGACGTCGAGCACAGCCACGGCTCGCCGTTGCCGCAGAACCAGCAGTTGCGGCAGGCCGGCTGCCAGTTGAGCACCACGTGGTCGCCGACCGCGGCCCGGGTGACCCGCTCGCCGACCTCGACCACCTCGCCGGCCGCCTCATGACCCAGGACCAGGGGGTACGACGGGCGGATGGTGCCGTTGACCATGGACAGGTCGGAGTGACAGACGCCGGCCGCGCGCACCTCGATGCGGACCTGGCCCGGGCCGACCTCGGGCAGGTGCAGCTCGGCCACCGCGGGCCGGGCGGCCGGCTCGGTCAGGACGAGCCCGTTGAACCACTTGGTCATCGCTGGATCGCCTTCACCTGCTGGAATTCGGCGAGACCGTACTCGCCGAGCTCACGGCCGACACCGGACTGCTTGTAACCCCCGAAGGGCGCGAGCGGGTTGAACGCCCCGCCGTTGACGTCGACCGCGCCGGTCCGGAGACGCCGCGCCACCGCCAGCGCTCGATCCTCCGAGCCCCACACACCGCCGGCCAGCCCGTACTTCGAGTTGTTGGCGATCGCGACCGCCTCGTCGTCCGACGAGAACGGAATGATCGACAGCACCGGCCCGAAGATCTCCTCCTGGGCGAGCTCGCTGCCCGGGTCCACGTCGGCGAAGACGGTCGGCGCGACGAAATGTCCCTTGGACGGGACGGGCGCGTCGAGTCCGCCGGCCACCAGTCGAGCGGAGGCCCGCTCGACAAAACCCCGGACGCGAGAAGCCTGGGAGGCCGAAACCAGCGGCCCCAGACGCGTGGACTCGTCGAACGGGTCGCCCACGGAGTAGCCGGCGGCGGTCTTGGCGGCGAGCGAGACGGCCTCGTCGTAGTGGTCGCGGTGCACCAGCATGCGCGTCCACGCCGTACAGGTCTGGCCCGAGTTCAAGAACGCGTTCCCGACCCCGACCTTGACCGCCTTCGTCACGTCGGCGTCGGACAGGATGACGTTGGCCGACTTGCCGCCCAGCTCGAGCGCGACCTTGGCGATCCGGTCGGCCGCGGCGTGGGCGACGGCCCGGCCGGTGGCGGTCGAGCCGGTGAACGACACCATGTCCACATCGGGGTGTCCGGCGATGGCCGCGCCGACCCGCGGGCCGGTGCCGGTGACCAGGTTGAGCACGCCGGCCGGCACGCCCGCCTCCTCGGCCGCGTCGAACAGCAGGTAGGCCACCAGGGGCGTCAACTCGCTCGGCTTGAGCACCACCGTGCAGCCGGCCGCCATGGCCGCGGCGACCTTGGCCACGACCTGGTGCAGCGGGTAGTTCCACGGGGTGATGGCGCCGACCACGCCCACCGGCTCGTGCGCGATCAGCGAGTTGCCGATCGTCTCCTCCTCGACGGGACGGGCGGCCGTGTCCGCGTACCCCCGGAGGACCGCAAGGGGCAGGCCGGCCTGGACCCGCTGGGCCACCTTGAGCGGCGTGCCCAGCTCGAGCCCGACGGTTTTGGCGATGTCGCCCGCCCGGGCGGCGAGCGAGGTGTGCAGCCGGTCGAGCACCTCGGCCCGCTTGGTCATCGGGGTGGCGGCCCAGCCGCCGAAAGCGGCCCGGGCGGCGGCGACGGCGCGATCGACGTCCTCCGGGGTGCCGGCGGGGACGTGGGCCAGGACCTCCTCGGTCGCCGGATTCTCCACCGCGATGGTCTCGGTGGAGGCGGGCGCGACCCACTCCCCACCGAGGTAGAGGTGTGGGCGATCGAGCGATGTCATCAGCGGCTCTCCATCTCTAGTCCGGTGATCAGCAGGTCCAGGCCGAGTTCGAAGGCGCCCTCGTCCACGGCCTCATGATGCTCCGCCAGGCGCGGGGCGTGGTGCAGGTGTGGATAACGTTCGTACAGCTGTGGATCCACGTCGAAGCCGAGCGCGAACGAGCCCAGCGCCGACCCGGTGACCAGATAGCGCATCAGCGCGCCGATGTGCGTGGCCCGGGCGTAGCTCCAGCCGGCCTCGACCAGGGCTCCGTACACGGCCTCGGCCATGGCCAGGCCGGCCGGACGACGGCCCGGGCCCTGGGCGAGCACCGGCACGATGTTCGGATGCTCAGCCAGCACGGCTCGGTACGACTTGGCCCAGCTCCGCAACGCGTAAGGCCACTCGCAACGGCCGAAAGCTGACAAATCGACTTTCGAGACAACCGCGTCGGCCACGGCGTCGACGATCTCGGCCTTCGTGGCGAAGTGGTTGTAGAGCGACGGCCCCTGGACCCCCAGCTCAGTGGCGAGCCGGCGCATCGAGAGCGCGTCGAGCCCCTCGGCGTCGATCAGCGCCGACGCCGCCTCGACGATCCTGTCCCGCGTCAACAAGGCCTGTCTCGGCCGCGCCAAGTCGGTCTCCCCACGAAAAACTTGCACTGGACGTGTTAAAACTTACACCGCTAGTTTAAAGCACATGGACTTCTCGCTCACCGACGAGGAACGCGCGATTCGCGACACCGCCCGCCAGTTCATCACCCGCGAGGTCATGCCGCTGGAGCAGGAGGCGCTGCTCCGCGAGCGCCGCCACCAGCCCGGCCTGGAGCTCAGCGAGCTGCGGGAGCTGCAGCAAAAGGCCAAGAAGTTCGGCTTCTGGGGCCTGTCGACCCCGGAGGAGTACGGGGGGATGAACCTCCCGGCCGTCCTGCAGTCGCTGATCTGGACCGAGGTGGGCCGCACCTTCGTCCAGTTCAAGTTCGGCGGCGAGGCGGACAACATCCTCTACTACGCCAACGAGGATCAGAAGAAGGAGTACCTGATCCCGACGATCGAGGGTGAGCGGATCTCCTGCTTCGCCATCACCGAGCCCGGCGCCGGCTCGGACGCGGCCAACATCAAGCTCAGCGCCCGCCGGGACGGCGACGACTGGGTGCTCAACGGCGAGAAGACGTTCATCACCAACGGCAACGACGCCGATTTCGTCATCGTCGTCGCGGTCACCGACAGGGAGAAGGGCGTCCGCGGCGGCGGCACGACCGCGTTCCTGGTCGACCGTTCGATGGGCTGGCGCTCCGAGTTCATCCAGACCATGGGCGAGGGCGGGCCGGCGGCGCTGGTCTTCGACGACGTCCGGGTGCCGGCGCGCAACATCCTGGGCGAGATCGGCCAGGGTTTCGAGCTGGGCATGAAGTGGATCGGCAAGGGCCGCTACCTGATCCCGTCGAACGCGCTGGGCATCGCCGAGCGGGCGCTCGGCATGGCGATCGACTACGCCAACACCCGGGAGACGTTCGGCAAGCGGATCGGCGAGAACCAGGCCATCCAGTGGATGATCGCCGACTCCGAGGTCGAGATCGAGGCCGCCCGCTGGCTGATCCTGCGCGCCGCGTGGACGGTCGACCAGGGGGAGGACCCGCGGCACTCCTCCTCGATGGCCAAGCTGTTCGGCGCGAAGATGGTCAACGACGTCGTCGACCGGGTCATGCAGATCCACGGCGGCATGGGCTACACCCGCGAGCTTCCGATCGAACGGTGGTACCGCCAGGTGCGACTTATGCGTATCTATGAAGGCACCGACGAGATGCAGCGCCTGATCATCTCGCGGGACCTGCTGCGTGGTTACACCAAGATCGGAGGGCATTTGGCATGACCGACTGCACCGAGTGGCACTCAGCCGCACATATAGACGGCCTCGCAGACGAGGGCCAGAAGGGCATGCCGGAGGTGGGCTCAGTATGACCCAACTGTCGCTCGCCACCGTCCTGGCCGAGTCGGCTCGTAAGTACCCCGACAAGATCGCCGTGATCGACAGCGTCACCACGGAACGGATCACCTATCGCGATCTCTGGCAACAGACCTTGGCGTACGCCTCGGGGCTGCGAGCGCTCGGCATCGGCCCCGGCGACGTCGTCGCGATCCAGATCCCCAACCTCGCCGACTTCCCCCGCGTGTACTACGCGACGCTGGCGGTCGGGGCGACGATCGTACCGATGCATTTGCTGTTGACTCCCCAGGAGAACGCGTACGTCCTGCGGGACAGCGGGGCCAAGCTCCTGGTCGCGCACTCCTCGCAGCTGGAGAACGCGGCCGCCGCGGCCAAGCTGGCCGAGGTCGGCGTCGTCTCCGTGGGGCCGGCCGTGCCCGGCATCGACCGCCTCGAGGAAGCCGTCACGACACCGCTGCGGACCTATGTCAGCCGCGAGGCCGAGGACGTCGCGGTCATCTTCTACACGAGCGGCACCACGGGAAAGCCCAAGGGCGCCCTGCTGACCCACCTCAACCTCGTGATGAACACGATGGTCAACGTCTTCGACATCCATGACCTGCACGCCGACGACGTGGTGATGGGCTGTCTGCCGCTGTTCCACACCTTCGGCCAGACGGTCGGGATGAACGGCACGTTCCGCCTGGGCGGGACGATCGTGCTGCTCGCCCGCTTCACCGGCGAGGCCGCCATCCAGCTGATGGTCAAGGAGAACGTGACCATCTTCCACGGCGTGCCGACCATGTACATCGGCCTGCTGGAGGCCGCACCGAAGGCCGAAAAGCTGCCCGACCTGCGGCTCTGCGTCTCCGGCGGCGCCTCCCTGCCGGTCGCCGTGCTGGAGCGGTTCAGCGAGACCTTCCACGCGGAGATCTTCGAGGGGTACGGGCTCTCGGAGACCTCACCGACCGCGACCACCAACCAGCCGGCGTTCGGCACGAAACCGGGCACGGTCGGCCACCCGATCTGGGGCGTCGAGGTGGAGATCGCCCGGCCCGAGATCGACGAGCGGATCGAGTTCCTGCCCGACGGCGAGCTGGGCGAGATCGTCATCCGCGGTCACAACGTGTTCGCCGGCTATCTCAACAACGAGGCGGCGACCCGGGAAGCGGTGGTCGACGGCTGGTTCCGTACGGGCGATCTCGGCACCAAGGACGAGAACGGGTTCATCGCGATCGTCGACCGCAAGAAGGACCTGGTGATCCGGGGCGGCTTCAACGTCTATCCGCGCGAGGTGGAGGAGGCGCTGGCCCGGCACCCGGCCGTGCATCAGGTGGCCGTGATCGGCGTGCCCGACGCGGTGCACGGCGAGGAGATCTGCGCGGTGGTGGTGACCGACGAGGGCAGCATCACGGCCGACGAACTCATCGAGTGGTCCCGCGAGAAGCTCGGCAAGCACAAGTACCCACGCCAGATCCGGTTCGCCGAGACGCTCCCGCTCGGCCCCAGTTTCAAGGTCCTCAAGCGGGAGCTGCGCAAGACGTACGGCTCAGACGCTCAGTAACCCCGGCAGTTCCGCGACGATCGGCTTGTCCGCGGGCAGCCAGTGCACGCTGTCCAGCTCGTCAACCCCGAGCCAGCGC
The DNA here is from genome assembly GCF_040675435.1 of Actinoplanes sp. NPDC049598. NCBI lineage: Bacteria > Bacillati > Actinomycetota > Actinomycetes > Micromonosporales > Micromonosporaceae > Actinoplanes > Actinoplanes sp. NPDC049598. Next base: position 207,593 of record NZ_JBFAOX010000003.1, read on the forward strand.
ATGGACGTGTGCTCCAGCGCCCGCGGCATGTCGCCCCCGAGCAGCCGCGCGTTGAAGACCCGCAGGACGGCCCGGCCGTGGGCGAGCGAGACGTCCGGGCCGACCCGGGGGCCGACCTCGACGCGTACCCCCAGCTCCTCGACGCACTCGCGGGCCAGGGCCTGCTCCTCGGTCTCGCCCGGCTCGACCTTGCCGCCCGGGAACTCCCAGCGGCCCGCCACCTCGGGCGGGGCCGAGCGCTCACAGGCGAGGACGCGGCCCTCGTTGATGATCACCGCCGCCACTATGACTCTGCGTGACTTAGGTGACTTGACATCCTGTTCCGGCCGCATGAGATCAGAGCTTTCCACAAAAGTTTGCCGTTCCGGGTGCCCGAGCCGTCCCGATCGTCACGCAAACACATATATGTGGGCGTGGACATGCTTGTCCCGGCGAGCGAGACTGTGAGGCACCGACCATGACGACACGGCGACAGTTTGGCCACAAGCCGGCAACGACGCCTGGGGGGATGGCGATGCGGGCCAGAAGACAGCGAGTGAACCGCTCCGACTACCTAACCGACGCTCTGACCGTGCTGAGCGAGTGGACGCGCGACGGCGTCCAGCTCCGGCGCGAGCTGGCATGCGACGACAGTCAGCATGCCGCATTGACGGAGCGGATCAAGGTGGCGGCGGACACACTGCGCATTCGACCCAACATCCGGCGAACCGACGGTCACACACAGATCTGTCTGGGCGATCGAGACGGCGACACCCTCACCGACGGTGAGGTCGCCCTGGCCGCCCGGATCGAGGATTTCTACCGCACCGTGACAACCCCGCAATAGCCCCACATCGCTACGCTCGGCCCCATGAGTGAAGTGATCTACGACAGCAAGGGCCAGTACGAGCAGGTCCAGAGCGGGCTGCTCGAGGGCGAGACGATCATCGCCGTCTACGACGCCATCGGCGCCGGCACCGGCTTCATCGGGCTCACCAACCGCCGCGTGATCATCCAGGACAAGTCCTTCGTCGGGAAGCGCTTCGCGATCACCAGCATCCCGTACTCGAAGGTCAGCAGCGTGAGCGTGGTCAGCAACAAGAGCTGGGCCGGCCAGTTCTTCTCCACCGGCACCATCGCCATCACCGTCGGCCAGCACACGTACGAGGTCGAGTTCCGCGGCTCGGACAAGACCCACCACGTGCACAACGTGATCCTGCACTACGCCAGCTAGAGCACCCTCGTGGGCAGCGGCGTCTCGGTCACGGACCCGTCGTCCTGTTTGCGGAGCGAGTAACCGCGCGGCCCCGGCCGGTCGGCCACGACCTCGGCCAGGGTCGTGCCGCGATAGACCAGGCCGGCACCGTCATCCGTGGCGTAACCGTCACCGAGCGTCCCGTTGGCGATCAGCTCGTGCATCTTCGGGCGGCGCTGCTCCTCGGCGTCGTAATGGACGCCGTTGCTGTACGGAAGCCAGCCCAGCCCGTCCGTGAACGCTTGCAGGTCGGGCCCGAAGCTGTCCGTGCTGCCGCCCTGATGCCAGCAGATCGAGCCGGCCGAGACGCCACCCAGCACCACGCCGGCCTGCCAGGCCTCGTGCAGGATCTCGTCCACGCCGTGCACCCGCCACAGCGCGCACAGGTTGGCCACGCTGCCGCCGTGCACCCAGATGATGTCCTGCTCGAGCAGGTGGGCCCGGATGTCCGGCACGTTCGGCATCGGGATGAGCTGCAGGTGCGACGCCTCGAACTCGGTCCGCGCGAAGGCGGCGTAATGCGCGCCGATCACGCCCGGGAAGTCGCCGCTGGCCTGGGTCAGGAAGCAGATCCGGGGCCGGGACACGTTGGCCAGCTCGGCCGCCAGCCGATGGATCTTGCCGGGGCGCCAGGCGAAGTCGCCGAACCGGCCGACCTCGAAGAACGCGCTCGTGGCGAGGATGGTGGGTTCATCGGCCGTCATCGCATCATCATCGTGCACGCATCCACGGTGTCGAGCACGAGGTCGGCCGCGATGTCGATCGCCACCCGCAGCCGCAACGGATCGCCGTCGACCGCCGCGAAGGCCTTGTCCACTCGTTGTGCGAAGCCGGCCGGGGCGCCGGGCAGGGCGGCCGCCGCGGCGACCGCCCCCTTCTCGTTGATCAGCCAGTGGCCGGCCGCGCCGTGCAGGGCCTGCGCACACACCCCGACCAGGCGGAACAGACAGCCGGAGACGTACGCGCTGTCGCCGCGGGGCACGCCCTTGCGAGCCAGCATCACCAGGAAATCGGCCTCCCACAGCCCGGCGACCAGCTCCCGGGCCAGCGCGGGTGGGTAGACCCGCAGGCGTTTCCGCAGCCCGGCCAGCTCCCCGGCCGGATCGGTCAGGACCCGGGCCAGGGCCACTTCCCCGGCGTACGCGTGATCGGCGAACCCGAGCGGATGCCCGGCCTGCACGTGGAACCGATAGCGGCCGTGCTCGACGTCGTCGCAGACCGCGGTGACCCGGTCGAGGTCACGGTAGATCAGGTCGACCGCGTGACCGCCGACGTCGAGCCAGCCGCCCCCGTCCACCCAGGGCCCCCACCCGCCCGGCTCCGTGACCTGCGCCGCCGGCCCGGCGATGGTTTTCGCCACCTCGGCGAGCCGGTCGACGTCGAGCGGCCGGCGGTAGTACAGCCCGAGGTCGGTGTCGGAGTCGGGCCCGTGCGTGCCGCGGGCCCGGCTGCCGCCCAGCGCCACCGCGGCGATGCCGGGCACGCGGATCAGCTCGGCGGCGATCTCGGCCAGCCGGGCGTCGGTCAGGCTCATCGGCGCGCCTCGATCAGGACCCGCTGCGCGTGCGAGACGAACATGCCTTTCACGCTGATCTCGTCGTGCACGGCCCGCAACCGGTCGCGATATTTCGCAATGGTGAAGTCCGGCACGGTCCAGATCACCTTCCGCAGGAAATAAGCGACCGCGGCGATGTCGAAGAACTCGGCCCGCAGGCGTTCCGCGCGTACCTCCAGAAGCTCCAAGCCGGCGCCCTCAGCCGCCGCCGCGAGTTGCCCGGGGTGATTCGTCGCCGGAGGCGGAAGGGGGCCGAGCATGGCCTCGGACAATTCCCGATTGGTGCCCGGGCCGATCTGCTGGGACAGAAAGATGCCGCCGGGGCGCAGGATCCGCGCGATCTCGGCCCAGGGCGTGCTCACCGGATGACGGCTCACCACCAGGTCGAACGTGGCATCGCGAAAGGGAAGACGGTCGTCCGCTTTCACGACCAGCGCCGGCAGATTGCGCGCGGCCACCTCCGGTTGCCACGCTTCCGTCGCGACCAGCTTGCGCTTTCCGGGGGTCCGGCCGATGGCGTACGCGAACACCTCGCCCCCGCCGGTCTGCAGATCGAGCGCCGTCTTGGCGTGGGCCAGCCGCTCGGCCACCCGGTCGGCGTAATGCCACGAGGGGCGCTGCTCGGTGGCGCGGCCGTCGAACCAGGAGAAATCCCAACCCTCGAGGGGGACGGCCGCGGCCTCGTCGAGCAGTTCGTCGAAATCCACGCCCTAGTTTGCGGGGCCCCGTCGCGGACCGCACGTGAGATTTCCGAGGGTTCGGCTTACTTCGAACGGCACGTGAGATTTCCGAGGGCTCGGCTTACTTCGAACGGCACGTGAGATCTCCGAGGGCTTCGGCGTTGAGCAGGGCGATGTCCTGGTCGAGGATCGTGACCGAGCCGCCGAGCTGGACCGCGCTCTCCTCGCTTTCCTCGTGGCGGCAGTTGGCCGAGCGGCCGAGCGGCAGGCAGAGGTCGTCGCAGCCCTTGGGCGGCCGGTGACCCGCACCGCCACCGAGCGGGCCGCGGTGGCCGCCTCCGGCCGGGCCACGCCTGGAGCCGAACGCGATCACGCGGTCCTGCGGCTGCTTGGTGACCGTGCTGTCGAGCAGGCGGCGCTCGGTCTGCTTGCCGTCGGTGAAGGTGACCAGGTAGCGCAGGGTCTCCTCGCCGGCCACCCCGGCGGTCCGGATCTTCCTGGCGCCGCGCGGGAGGGAGGGGTCGCGGACGAGCTGGGTCTGGAACGGGATCGGCCGCGTCTCGATCTCCGTGCGGGTGGTCAGCACGGGACGCGGGTCTCCGGCGGCAACCACGGGCGGCGGGGCGGGCGCCGCGGGCGGTTGCTGGTGATTTTGTTGCTGCTGCGGCACGGACCTCTGAGGTTTGGCCCGCGTGCTCTTGGGCGCCGCCGCTTTGGGCGCTCGCGTGGCGGTGCGGTCCGCCTGGTCACTCGTGCGGGGCAGGCTCGCCGCGGCGTCGTACTGCGGCTTGGTCCTTTGATGCGGCGGCGCCGCCGGCTCCTGGCTCGTTCCGGCCGGAGAGGTGGCGTCCTGCCCGACGGCGGTGACGATCCGCGGGGCGGCCGGGTCGTCCTTTGTCAGGGCGGCCACCCCACCCACCGCCGCCGAGGTCACTACCAGCAGGGCAGCGCCGCCGGCCGCCATCCGTACGCCGAACGGCAGCCGGGCCCACCAAGACTTTCGTGGCATTTGAAGCAGTTGCTGCACAGAGTCACTAGTTGTCTGGTTTTGCACCTTAGGCATTGTGCTGCCCGGAGCGGGGGATGCAAGCACCCCCCGCTTTGTGTCCTTTTTGATCAGGCGTTGCGGAGCGGCTTGAGGGCCGTGCTCCAGGCCACCGTCTGGTCGAGGACGGTGTTCAGGGCCGCCTCCTGGTGGGCGCCCGGCAGGAAGGTGCTGTAGTTCTCGAAGTCGGTCGCGAGCGACAGCAGGACCTGGGCGCGGACGTCGGCCAGCATGAGCTCGCCGGCGATGAGGCGCAGGTGCTCGACGGCGCGGGCGCCACCGACCGAGCCGTAACCGACGAAGCCGACGGCCTTGTTGTTCCACTCGGCGAACAGGAAGTCGATCGCGTTCTTGAGCGCGCCGGAGGTGGAGTGGTTGTACTCGGGGGTGACGAAGATGAAGCCGTCGAACGACGCGATCTTCTTGGCCCACTCGATGGTGTGCGGCTTGGTGTACTGGCCCATCGACGGCGGGATGGCCTCGTCGAGGTGGGGCAGGTTGTAGTCGAGAAGGTCCACCAGCTCGAACTCCGCGTCGGTGCGCTTGGACGCGTTGTCCAGCACCCACTTGGCCACGGCCTCGCCGTTGCGGCCGGGACGCGTGCTGCCGAGGATGATGCCGATCTTGGTGGTCATGGTTGCGCTCGTTTCTGTTGAACTCATGTGACGCTCACTAAACTTGCTGCGTCAACGAAGTATTCCTGCGATCCGGCCGTACGATCAATGTCATGTCCGCCACAACGCCCGACCCGGCCCTGCCGCCGGGTCTCACTCCGCTGACGGCCCCGGAGGAGGCAGTCATGCGGGGCATCGGCCGGATGCTGCAACTCCTGCCCCGCCAGCTCAACGCCGATCTGGAGCGCGAGCAGCGGATGTCGGCCAGCGAGTACACGGTGCTGCGGCACCTCTCAGAATCACCGCGGGGCCACATGCGGATGAGCGAATTGGCCCAGGCGTGCGACATGTCACTGAGCGGCATGACCCGGCTGGCGGCCAAGCTGGAGTCGCTCGGCTACCTGAACAGAGTGAAGTGCAAGGACGACCTGCGCGGCTGGAACGCGATGCTCACCGAGCGGGGACTGGCCCGCCTGCGCGAGGCCTGGCCGACCCACCTGGCCAGCGTCCGCCGGCACATCTTCGACCACCTCACCGGCCTCGACCTGGACAAGCTGGCCGCCGCCCTCAACGAGATCGCCGGCGACGCCCCCCGTCAGAAGTAGGCCTCCAGCGCGGCGTCCAGCATGCGTTCCTGAACCTCAGCGGGATAAGCCGCCGGATCGGCCGCGGCAAAGGCGGCGGCCCCCTCGGCCATCGCGATCAGCCCCAGCGCCACCTCGGCGACCCGGCTCGCCGGCCACCCGGGCGCGGCCGCCCCGACCAGCCGCTCGACCCGCTCCCGCCAGGCCCGGTTGTTGGCCCGATGCATCTCGATCAGCTCGGCGTCGGCCACCGCAGCCGCGAGAAAGCCCATCCAGACCACACTTTCGTGACGCGTCTCGGCATCGGTCGCCAGCCCTTGCCGCAACACGTTCCGCAAGGCCTCCCGCGGCGTCGGCGCCTCCTTCTCCAGCGCCTCCACCCGCGCCCGCGTCGTCTCGTGCAGCAACTGCCGCGCATGCCGCAGAAGCGCCTGCCGGTTGGGGAACCGGTGCATGACGAGCCCGGTCGTACATCCAGCGGCCGCGGCCACCGCCCGTACGGTCAGCCGCTCCAGCCCTTGCTGCCCGAGCACGTCCCAGACCGCGCGCGACAGCGCCGCCTCTTGCGCCTTCTTGTCCGCCGTCCTCGCCATGGGAACAGATGTTACCGTAACGCTTGTGACGATCACGATCGAGGAACGCCCCTGGACCGACCCTGTCGGCTCTTTTCTACGCGCCGCCCAGCGCGCCGAACTCGACGCCCGCTACGGCTGCGACGACCACGAGCCCGGCCCCCCACCCTCCGCCGCCGACATCGACCTGTTCCTGGTCGCCCTCGGCGATGACGACCAGCCCCTCGGCTGCGGCGCCCTCCGGCGCCTCTCCCCCACCAGCGCGGAGATCAAGCGGATGTACGTAACCCCAGCCGCCCGCGGCACCGGCGTGGCCACCGCCCTGCTGTGCGCCTTGGAGGACGCCGCCCTCTCCCGCGGCTGGACCACCATGCGCCTGGAAACCGGCCCCGCCCAGCCCGACGCCATCCGCTTCTACGAACGCGAGGGCTACAAGGAGATCCCTTTGTTCGGCCCCTACGTCGGCTCTAAAGTCTCGGTCTGCTTCGAGCGCGTCCTGTCCCCGTTGGCGAGGGGATAACCGGCTACGGTGACGGCATGACCGCCAAGCCGGCGTGGATGCGACCACCTCGGCCCGAGGGCTGGTACGCCGACGATCTCGACCAGCTTCCGGAAGCGCCACGCCACATTGAACTCATCGACGGGTCGCTCCTGCTGCTTGCGCTCGCTACTTCTGCTCGATCCGCGAACTCGCGGCGAGGAAGTAAGCCGCGGTTCCCGGTCGCCGACGTCGGCCGGAACCCCTAAGCCGGCCGCTCGCTATTCACCCTCGGCGCTTTCGGCGATCTCGGGCCGGTGCGTCTTGATCCACGCCTCGACGTCCTCCGCCAGCCAGACGTTGCCCATCTCCAGCTGCGCGATGGGCTCCGGGAAGTTGCGCCGCTGGGTGATCTGGTAGACGCGCGCATACGCACGGGGTATTCGCGCGTATAGCCGCTGAGGTGAAGGGTCGGCTAGCAGCGAACCTCCGGCGACGGAACGTGGCTCGCCGCCCGTTCGACATCTCGATCACGTGCGCCGACGGGACAACGATGCTCCTCCTCGCCTAGGCCATGGGCGCCATGGTCGGCAGCGACCCGGCGGAGGAGCCGTTCCCCGACTATGTGATTCCCACGGAGGTCAAGGCATGGCACCTCAGAGTCAATGCTCAGCCCGCGGAGCACGGGTAGGCGTCCCCGCCCGGTACGTCTCCATCTAACGCAAGAAGGCCGCCCCGCGACCATCAGGGTCGGGGCGGCCTTCTATCCACGAAAGATCGATTACACGTTGAAGCGGAACTCCACCACGTCGCCGTCTTTCATGATGTAGTCCTTGCCTTCCATGCGGACCTTGCCGGCGGCCTTGGCGGCGGACATGGAGCCGGCGGCCATCAGGTCGTCGTAGCTGACGATCTCGGCCTTGATGAAGCCGCGCTGGAAGTCGCTGTGGATGACGCCGGCGGCCTCGGGGGCGGTCGCGTTGACCGGGATGACCCAGGCGCGGGCCTCTTTGGGGCCGGCGGTCAGGTAGGTCTGCAGGCCCAGGGTGTTGAAGCCGACCCGGATCAGTTGGTTGAGGCCGGGCTCGGTCTGGCCGGTCGACTCGAGGAGCTCCTGGGCGTCCTCGGGCGAGAGATCGATCAGCTCGGACTCGATCTTCGCGTCCATGAAGACGGCCTCGGCCGGGGCGACCAGGGCGCGCAGCTCGTCGAGGAACGCGGCGTTGCCGAGCTCGTCCTCGTCGACGTTGAACACGTAGAGGAAGGGCTTGGTGGTGAGCAGGTGCAGCTCGCCCAGCAGCTCCACGTCGATGCCGGCCGCGGCCGCGCCCGCGTGCAGGGTGACGCCGTCGTTGAGCAGCTTGAACGCGGCCTCGGCGGCGGCCACGGCGGGGGCCCGGTCCTTCTTGAGCTTGGCCTCTTTCTGCAGGCGGGGCAGGGCCTTCTCCACCGTCTGCAGGTCGGCCAGGATGAGCTCGGTGTTGATCGTCTCGATGTCGTCGGCGGGTGAGACCTTGCCGTCGACGTGCAGCACGTTCGGGTCGGAGAAGGCCCGCACGACCTGGCAGATGGCCGAGGCGTCGCGGATGTTCGCGAGGAAGGCGTTGCCCCGGCCCTGGCCCTTGGAGGCGCCCCGGACCAGGCCGGCGATGTCGACGAAGCTGACCGGCGCCGGGATGACCTTCTCGCTGTTGAACAGCTCGGCGAGCTTCTCCAGTCGCTCGTCGGGCAGCCCGACGACCCCGACGTTCGGCTCGATCGTCGCGAACGGGTAGTTCGCGGCGAGCACGTCGTTCTTGGTCAGGGCGTTGAACAGGGTGCTCTTGCCGACGTTGGGCAGGCCGACGATTCCGATGGTGAGGCTCACGGAACGTCAGTCTACGCAGCCGTCACCGGAAGAACTTCCGCAGTTCGGCCGCCACCGCCTCGGGGTGGCCGCTGTTGTCGGCCGCGGTGTGGCCCATCCCGTCCAGGGTCACGCGGCGCGCCTTCGGCAGCACCGGTTCCAGACCGGTCAAGACCCGGGAGAGGTACGCGGGTGAGCGTGACCCGCCGAGCAGCAGCGTCTCCGCCGTCACGGCCGCATAGCGGCCGAGCGACCCGGTCGCGTCCTCGACCAGGGTCGCGTCCTGCCGCATGGTGGGCACCAGGTCGCGCATGCCGCTGTCGGATCGCATCCACAGCCGTACGACCGGATTGAGCGCGAGCCGGGGCACATGCCGGAACTCGCCCGTGCCCTTGGTAGCGGTGATCATCGCCGCCGCTGTCCGGCCTGCGGCCAGCTCTTTCTCGTAACGGGGCCGCCACGCCACCGGGTCGTGCGTGCCGTGGCGCAGCGGCGGCTCGTAGAGGGCCAGCCGCTCGATCCGAGGCAGCTCAAGCGCCGCATGGAGCGCCACCACCGCCCCCGAGCTCAACCCGAAAACGTTGCTCGCCCCCGTCTGGTCGAGCAACACCGCCAGGTCGTCGATCTCCGTGCGCAGCCCGTAGTCGGCGCCGACCGGCCCGCCCATCCCCCGGCCGCGCCGATCGGGGACGTACACCTGGAAGTCGCTCGCGAGCGCGATCGCGAGCCGCGTGAAGTTGACCGAGGTCTGCAGGCCGCCGTGCAGCAGCACCACTTTGGGGCCGCCGGCGCCGACGGTCAGATGCCTGATGTCCGTCTGCGTTCTCATGACGTCAACCGTAGTTGACACTTCCGGCTTCGTCAACCAAAGTTGACACGACCATGGCCATGTCCGAATCCCGCCAGCTTTTCGGAACCTCCAGCGCGCAGACTTATCGGCATGGAACTCGACTTCGAACGGTGTTACCGCGCCGTGGACAGCCGGGACCAGCGCTTCGACGGCTGGTTCTTCACCGCCGTCACCAGCACCGGCATCTACTGCCGGCCGTCCTGCCCGGCGATCACCCCGAAGCGCGAGAACGTGCGCTTCTACCCGAGCGCCGCCGCCGCCCAGCGCTCCGGTTTCCGCGCCTGCAAGCGCTGCCGCCCGGACGCCGCGCCCGGCTCCCCCGAGTGGGACGTGCGGGCCGATCTGGTCGGGCGCGCGATGCGGCTGATCGGCGACGGCGTGGTCGACCGCGAGGGCGTGCCGGGCCTGGCCAGCCGGCTCGGTTACACCGAGCGTCACCTCAACCGGCTGCTCACCGCGGAGCTCGGGGCCGGCCCGCTCGCCCTGGCCCGGGCCCAGCGGGCGCAGACCGCGCGCATCCTCATCGAGACCACCGGCCTGGGCCTGGCCGAGATCGCCTTCGCGGCCGGCTTCGGCAGCGTGCGGCAGTTCAACGACACCATTCAAGAGGTCTACGCCCAGGCGCCCGGCCAGCTGCGCGCCCGGCATCAGGTCACGCGCGCCGAGGCCGGGACCATCACCGTACGGTTGGCCTACCGCTCGCCGTTGCACGTCCCGGCGCTGCTCGACTTCCTGGAGGTGCGGGCGCTGCCCGGCGTCGAGGAGCGCGACGGGAACACGTACCGCCGGGGTCTGGCCCTGCCGCACGGAAGCGCGACCGTCGCGCTGAGCCCGGCCGACCGCTTCGTCTCGGCGACGCTGCGGCTGAGCGACGTCCGTGACCTCGCGCCGGCCGTGGCCCGCTGCCGCCGGCTCTTCGACCTCGACGCGGACCCCGATGCCGTCGACGCCACGCTGGGCGCGGACGTCGCTCTTGCTTCGGCTGTCGCACAGGAGCCGGGGGTACGCGTGCCACGCGCGGTCGACGGCTTCGAGATGGGGGTACGCGCGATCGTGGGGCAACAGGTGTCCGTGGCCGGCGCTCGGACGACGCTGGTCAGGATGATCAAGGCTGCTCAGACGCTGGGGCATTCGGACCTCTCCTCCTCGGCGGCGATGGCCGACTCTCCCACTCCGGACGGATCTCTGACGGCCTCGCCAACCGCGCCTCTTTCTGCGTTCCCCTCGGCCGCGGTGGTGGCCGAGCTGCCTGACCAGGCGTTCGGCATGCCGGTGGCGCGGCGGGAGACGATCCGCCGGCTGGCGGCGGCGGTGGCCGACGGCAAGATTGATCTCGAGCCGGGCGCGGATCGGACCGAGACCGTCGCTCACCTGCAGGAACTTCCCGGGATCGGCGCGTGGACCGCCGGATATGTGGCGATGCGGGCGATTGGCGATCCGGACGTCTTCCTTCCCACGGATCTGGCCGTCCGACGTGGAGCCGCAGCTCTCGGGCTTCCGAGCACGCCGAAAGCGCTCGCCGCGCACGCGGAGAAGTGGCGCCCATGGCGCTCATACGGACTTATCCGGCTGTGGAGAGCGGCCTGAGAGTTATCCACAGCCGACCAAGATCTTTCCCCCCGGCCGGGCCGAACGGGCCAGGCTGGAACGCGACCGCAGGAGGACGCCATGCTGAAGTACCGCACGCTCGACACCCCCACCGGCCCGCTGACCGTCGTCGTGAGCCCCACCGGCGCCGTGCGCGCCGCCGGCTTCACGACCGACGTGGCCGAGCTCGTGAGCCTGATCCATCCGAGCCTGCGCGCGGCCGCCGAGCCGGCCGACGACGTCGGGCCGGTCACCGGCCATGTCCGGTCCTATCTCGACGGTGACCGCTCGGCTCTCGACGCGGTGGTGGTCGAGCAGTTCATCGGCGGTGAGTTCATCCGGCACGCGTGGGAGGTCATGCGCGAGATCAAACCGGGCGCGCCGGTGACCTATTCGGAGTTCGCCCGCCTCGCCGGGCGGCCGGCCGCGATCCGCGGGGCGGCGGCCGCCTGCGCCCGCAACCCGGTGGCTCTGTTCACGCCGTGCCACCGGGTGCTGCGGCTCGACGGCTCGCTCGGCGGCTACCGGTGGGGCCTGCCGGTCAAGCGGTTCCTGCTCGACCACGAGGCCGCGGCGTGATGTTTATTGCCAGGCCCCGGGTCGCGACGCGCCGTAGCATGCAGCCATGACTGATACGGGACGGACCGGGCGCGCCGGTCTCCCCGAGCGACCGTCGCTGGACGGGCTCGAGGACAAGTGGGCGCGCACCTGGCAGGAGGAGGGCACGTATGCGTTCGACCGCTCGAAGGAGCGGGCGGATGTATACGCGATCGACACGCCTCCGCCGACCGTATCGGGCGAGCTGCACATGGGGCACGTCTTCTCGTACACGCACACCGACACGGTCGCGCGGTTCCAGCGAATGCGCGGCAAGGTCGTCTTCTATCCGATGGGCTGGGACGACAACGGCCTGCCGACCGAGCGGCGGGTCCAGAACGTGTACGGCGTCCGGTGCGACCCGGCGCTGCCCTACGACCCGGCCTGGGAGCCGCCGGCCACCCCACCCAAGCAGGCGATCTCCATCTCGCGGCGGAACTTCGTCGAGCTCTGCGGCCGGCTGACCGCCGAGGACGAGAAGGCGTTCGAGGCGCTGTGGCGCACGCTCGGTCTCTCGGTCGACTGGGGTTTGACCTACACGACGATCGGGCGTCACTCGCAGGCCGTCTCGCAGCGGGCCTTCCTCAACAACCTGGCCCGCGGCGAGGCGTACACGTCCGAGGCGCCGACGCTGTGGGACATCGGGTTCCGCACGGCGGTCGCCCAGGCCGAGCTCGAGGATCGGGAACGCCCGGGCGCGTACCACCGGCTGCGCTTCCACAGCCCGGACGGGCCGGTCGAGGTCGACACGACCCGGCCCGAGCTGCTGCCGGCCTGCGTCGCGCTCGTCTACCACCCGGGCGACGAGCGATACGAGGGGCTGACCAGCGTCCGCACGCCGTTCTTCGACGTCGAGGTCCCGGTCAAGGCGCATCCGATGGCCGCGCCCGACAAGGGCACCGGCATCGCGATGGTCTGCACGTTCGGTGACATTACCGACGTCACCTGGTGGCGCGACCTGCAGCTCGAGACCCGGGTCGTGCTCGGGCGCGACGGCCGGTTCCTGGCCGACCGCCCGGCCGGCGTCTCCGAGGCGGCGTACCGGGAGTTCGCCGGGCTGACCGTCAACGCGGCCCGGCGCGAGATCGTCCGGCTGCTCACCGAGTCGGGCGACCTGCTCGGCGAGCCGAAGCCGATCACGCATCCGGTCAAGTTCTACGAGCGGGGTGACTCGCCGCTCGAGATCGTCACCAGCCGGCAGTGGTTCGTCCGCAACGGCGGTCGCGAGCCGGAGCTACGGCAGCGGCTGATCGCGCGGGGCCAGGAGCTGAAGTGGTTCCCCGAGCACATGCGGCATCGCTACGACCACTGGGTGAACGGGCTGACCGGTGACTGGCTGATCAGCCGTCAGCGCTTCTTCGGCGTGCCCATCCCGATCTGGTACCGGCTCGACAACGCTGGCGAACCGGACTACGACCAGCTTCTCATACCGGACGAATCGTCGTTGCCAGTCGACCCCTCCTCGGAGTGTCCGCCCGGCTTCGACGAGGCGCAGCGCGACGTCCCGGGCGGCTTCACGGCCGACCCCGACGTGATGGACACCTGGGCCACGTCGTCGCTCACCCCGCAGATCGTCACCGGCTGGCAGCACGACGAAGACCTGCACAAGCGGGTCTTCCCGATGGACCTGCGCCCCCAGGGGCAGGAGATCATCCGCACCTGGCTGTTCTCCTCGGTCCTGCGGGCCGACCTGGAGAGCGACGTCCTGCCGTGGAAGACGGCCGTCCTCTCGGGCTGGATCCTCGACCCCGACCGCAAGAAGATGTCCAAGTCCAAAGGCAATGTCGTCACCCCGATGGACCTGCTCGTGCAGAACGGCTCCGACGCCGTCCGGTACTGGGCGGCCAACGGGCGGCCCGGCGCCGACCTGGCCTTCGACCCGGCCCAGATCAAGGTCGGCCGGCGGCTGGCGACCAAGCTGCTCAACGCGTCCAAGTTCGCGCTCGGGCTGGGCGCGGCCGAGGCGTTGCGGCAGCCGGTCACCGAACCGCTCGACCGGGCGATGCTCAGCCGGCTGGCCTCGGTAGTCGCCACGGCCACCGAGGCGTTCGAGCGGTACGACCACACGGACGCGCTGCAGGCGACCGAGTCGTTCTTCTGGACGTTCTGCGACGACTACATCGAGCTGGTCAAGGAGCGCGCCTACGCCTCCGGGCCGGGCGCCGACTCGGCCCGGGCGGCGCTGGCGGCCGGGCTGTCGGTGCTGCTGCGGTTGTTCGCGCCGTTCCTGCCCTATGTGACGGAGGAGGTCTGGTCGTGGTGGCGGTACGGCTCGGTGCACCAGGCAACCTGGCCGACCACGTACGAGCTGACCCGGGTCGCCCCCGAGGGTGACGCGAGCCTGCTCGATCTGGCGGGCGACGCGCTGCGCCAGGTGCGGCGGGCCAAGAGCGACCGCAAGCTCTCGATGAAGGCCGACGTGCCCCTGGCCGAGGCGCTCGGCCCGGCCGACCTGCTCGACAAGCTGGCCCAGATCGAAGGCGACCTGAAGTCAGCCGGTCGCATCGCCAAGCTCGACACCCTGCCCGACCGCACTCCGGAGCTGGTCATAGCCTGTGCCTTCTGACGCACCCCGCCGCCCCGCGCCCGCGGGGCGGCGGATGACCGAGATCTTCGTGAGCACGGACGTCGAGACCGACGGTCCCATCCCGGGCCGCAACTCGCTGCTGAGCTTCGGTTCGGCGGCTTTCCGGTCCGACGGCACGATGATCGGCACCCACACCGCCAATCTCACGACCCTTCCCGGGGCCGGCGCGGATCCGGACACGATGGCCTGGTGGGCCCGGAACCCCGAGGCGTGGCAGAACTGCCGGTCCGACCCGCGCGACCCGGGCGAGGCGATGAGCGACTATCGCGGCTGGCTCGAAGCGCTGCCGGGCAAGCCGGTGTTCGTCGGCTACCCGGCCGCATTCGACTTCATGTTCGTCTATTGGTACCTGGTCCGGTTCACGGGTGGCAGCCCGTTCTCCCACTCGGCCCTGGATCTGAAGTCATACGCGATGGCCGTGCTCGGCAGCGACTTCCGCGCCACCACCAAACGCACGATGCCACGCGACTGGTTCGGACCGTCCCGGCACACCCACGTCGCCCTCGACGACGCGATCGAACAGGGCCACCTCTGGCTTGCCATGCGCCGCGCCGCCGGCTCCCGCTCCGCCCAGTGACGACTGCATCATTTGGTTCGCAAGGATCCGGAGTAAGTTCCGCCACAACCTCTGACGAGGTGGGCGCTCGCTCAGCTCTCGCGGCGGGGTGTCACGAGCTTGTCGAGATCGATGCTGATCTCGAAAGGCTTCGTGGTGCGCAGCTCCTTGCGGTGGACTCCGGTTTGTGCGTACAACCGAGTGGGCCCCTCGAGCGCATAGACGTGAACGACCGGTGAGCCACCCTCGTCTTCTTCGACGCGCCAGTAGTTCTCGATGCCGGCCTCCGCGTACTTGCGCGATTTGACGATCCGATCGCGATGGGCGGACTCCGGGGAGACCACCTCTACGACAAGGAGGACCTCATCCGGCGTGTAGAAGGTGCGGGACAGGTCGGAAGGCTCCGTTGTCACCAGAACGTCCGGCTCCGGACGATTCCATTTGTCGAGTCGAATGGTGATCTCCGGGTCCACCGTGATACCCGCCGGCGCTTGGCCCGTCAGGGCATTCACCAATGCGTTGATCACCCGGGCGTGCCAGATGCGCTGGGGGGACATCATGAAGACGAGTGCTCCATCGATCAGCTCGGTGTGCCGAGGAGCCTCGGGGATCTGGTCGAGGTCGTCGGCATACCAACCCTCAGGGCGAGGCGGACGCATCCACTCAGGCACTGTGGTCATGGGGTCACCGTAGCATTCGGCAATGACGGCCTGGCTGCTCTGAAATCGCACGCCAACCTCCGTTCTTCGGTGACGACATGGCTCCACATCGATCGAAGATCTTGCCGTTTCGGGCTCTGAAGCTTGGCGGCGGAGTCAACTTGAGGCGCACGGTCACGGTGGTCAATGTGCTGCCAGTCCTGTCGCTCGATCGTGTCGGCGGTCGGGCTGCGGCTTGTCGATAGGCGTCACGGCGCGGGGCGGGGCCGGGCGCTTGGGAGCGGCTCTGGCGAAAAGCCGGAGCGAGGGCCGTTGGCAGGGCAGCATGAGAGGCATGATCGCGCCTGATCAGGTGGAGGCGCCCGCGCGCGACGCTGTGTTGTTCCGGTCGTCGCCGGTGCGGACGTTTGTCACCGTCTTTGTGCTGTTGATGCTGTCGTTTGCTCTGGTGTCGCCGATCATGGCGGTGGTGGTGGGTGGCACCGGGAATCCGTGGTGGCACTCGGCGCTGCAGGCGGGGGCCGTGGCCGTGCTCGGGGCCGGCTGCTTCGCCTGGTCGGCTCGAGGGTCGCTGAAGACGTGGGTGCGGGTGTCGTCGGGTGGGCTCGAGCTGGCCGCGCAGGACAGTGACCCGATCCTGCTGGCCTGGGAGGACATCGCGTCGGTGCAGGTTCGCAAGGTCCGGCTGCGGAACGTTCTCGACGTCACCCCGGTCGATCTCGACACCGTGCATCCCGTGCAGGGTGAGCGGGTGGGGTGGCCGACCATGACCGAGACGCCGAACGGGCCGGGGTTCACCGCCGACCTCAGCGAGATCTGGCCGGGCCCGCGACGACTCCGCCGCGAGCTCGCCAAACACCTGCGCCAGACCGAAGGCTGAGGCTGGGGGGCTAGAAGTCGCCTCCGCCGAAATCGCCGCCACCGAAGTCGCCGCCACCCCAGTCGCCGCCGCCGAAGTCGTTGCCGCCCATGTCGCCGCCCATGTCGTTGCCGCCGAAGTCGCCGGCGGCGTCGGCGTAGCCGTCCTGGAAGCCGTCGCCGTAGCCCATGTCGCCGAAACCGGGGGAGAACAGGGCGTCGAAGATGAGCATGCCGCCGAGGACACCGGCGCCGGCGCCGAGCGCGGTCTTCCAGACCGGTGTCGAATACCAGCCGGCGGGGACCGGGCGGCCCTGGACGCGGCCGCCGGGGTAGTAGTACGGGGTGTCGGCGCCGGGCTGCGGGCCGGCCTTGTAGCTGTGGCCCTGCACGCTGACCTCGCGCTCCTTGGTCAGCTGGCCGACGCCCTGCGCGCTGGCCAGCGGCGGCAGGTCGGGGCCGGGGTCGAGGTTCATGGCGACGCGGGCGGCCCGGACGTACTGCAGGCCCTCCAGGGCCGACTCGCGGGCCAGCTCGTACTGCCGGATGGTGTTGGCTTGCTGGAGCTGACCACCGGCGGCGTTGTACCGCTCGCCCGCGTCGGCCAGGGCCTGCTGCGCGGCGGCGTCACTGCCGTGCAGGTTCATGAGTTGCCCGCCCAGTCGCTCGTACCAGCGCTGGGCCTCGGCCTTGGCGTCCTCCAGACGCGTCTGCTGAGATGCCGCCCCGTTACGCCGCGCGATGACGGCCACGAGGGCGACCACGACGATGATGGCCAGAATCAGCAACACGCTCATGTTCCAACGGTACCCTCGCGAATCACGTCGTACCGGTCTGGCAATCTCCGGTATGTGACTGTCTCGACGCTGGCCGTGGTGCTCCTCTGTCTGGCCGCCGGGGCCGCGATCGGCTGGTTCGCCGCGCGGCTGCGGGCGGCCACCGACATCGCCCGTCTCGAGGCGACCCTGCAGGCCCGCGCCGACGGGGAGGAACGCCTCGAGCAGTCGATGCGGGCCCTGTCGTACGAAGCGACCGCCCAGTCGCAGGAGGCCGTCGCCCGGGCCGTCGCCCCGCTGCATGAGACGCTGCGCCGCTACGAGCAGCGGGTGGCCGAGCTCGAGCACGAGCGCGTCGACGCGTACGCCGAGCTGCGCGAGCAGGTGCGCTCGATGAGCGAGGTCTCCGGCGAGCTCCGCACCGAGACGAAACAGCTGGTCGCGGCGCTGCGCACGCCTCAGGTGCGGGGCCGGTGGGGTGAGCACCAGCTGCGGCGGATCGTGGAGGCGGCCGGGCTGCTGGAGCACTGCGACTTCGCCGAGCAGGTCACGGCCACGACCGACAATTCGGGGGTACGCCCGGACCTGGTGGTCCGCATGCACGGGGGCCGCACGGTCGTCGTCGACGCCAAGGCGCCCCTGGAGGCGTACCTCTCGGCCCTGGAAGCCCGCGACGAGCGCAGCCGGGACGCCCACCTGGACCAGCACGCACGCCACCTGCGCTCGCACATCGACGCGCTGGCGGCGAAGGAGTACTGGACGGCCTTCGAGCAGTCGCCCGACTTCGTGGTGCTCTTCGTGCCGGCCGACCCGTTCCTCGACGTGGCCCTGCGGCACGACCCGACGCTGATGGAGCACGCCTTCCGGCGCAACGTCGTGCTGGCCACCCCGGCCACGCTGATCGCGATGCTGCGCACGGTGGCCTACTCGTGGCGGCAGGAGGCCCTGGCCCGCAACGCGGTCGCCGTGCACAGCCTGGCCCGCGAGCTGTACGCCCGGCTCTCCACGCTGGGCGACCACGTCGGCAAGGTGGGCACCGCGCTCGGGGGCGCCGTCACCGCGTACAACCGGGCTGTCGGCTCTTTGGAAGCCCGCGTGCTGGTCAGCGCCCGCAAGCTCGCCGAGATGGGCGTCTCCGACGACGAGCTGCCGGCGCCACCCCAGATCGAGGTGGCGCCCCGGCAGCCGCAGTCGCCAGAGATGGTCGATTAGGCCTTAGCTGCGGCCGCTGCCTTCATGTCGCGGCGGAGCTCCTGCGGAAGCGAGAAGGTGAGGCGCTCTTCGGCGGTGGTGAACTCAGTCACCTCGCCGAAGCCGCGGGATGCCAGGTGGGCGAGGACGTCCATGACCAGGTCCTCGGGGACGCTGGCGCCGGAGGAGACGCCGACCGTGGTCGCGCCCTCGAGCCATTCGTCCTGGATCTCGGAGGCGAAGTCGACCAGGTGGCCGGCGCGGGCCCCGGCGTCCACCGCGACCTCGACCAGGCGCACGGAGTTGGACGAGTTGGTCGAGCCGACGACGATCACCACGTCGCACTCGGGGGCGATCTCCTTGACCACGTGCTGCCTGTTCTGCGTGGCGTAGCAGATGTCGTCGCTGGGCGGCGACTGCAGCAGCGGCAGGCGGGTCTTGAGGCGGGCCACCGTCTCCATCGTCTCGTCGACCGAGAGCGTGGTCTGCGACAGCCAGACGACCTTGGACGGGTCGCGGACGACGACCTGGTCGACCGAGTCGGGGCCGTCGACGAGCTGGATGTGCTCGGGGGCCTCGCCGGAGGTGCCGATGACCTCCTCGTGGCCCTCGTGACCGATGAGCAGGATGTCGTAGTCGTCGGCGGCGAACCGCTTGGCCTCGTGGTGCACCTTGGTGACCAGCGGGCAGGTCGCGTCGATGGCCTTGAGGTTGCGGCGGCGGGCCTGCTCGTGCACCTCGGGGGCGACGCCGTGGGCGGAGAAGACGACGGTGGAGCCCTCGGGCACCTCCTCGTTCTCCTCGACGAAGATCGCGCCGGCCGCCTCGAGCGTGCTGACCACGTGTTTGTTGTGCACGATCTGCTTGCGCACGTAGACCGGGGCGCCGTACAGCTTCAGCGCCTCCTCGACGGTCTGCACCGCACGGTCGACGCCGGCGCAGTAGCCGCGCGGCTTGGCCAGCAACACACGCTTCCGGGGCTCAGTCACCCGGCCATGGTACGTGGATCCCTCTCACCCACGCTTTTCTGCGATCCGCACCACAGTCATACTCGTCCGGTGATTCTGCGGGAGGAAGTGGCCAGGGCCGGCAGCGGGCTGCGTTTCGCGCTGGGCGCGTTGTCGCTGGTTCTCGGGATCACCTGGATCCTGCTCAACCTGCATTCGGCCAGCGTCCGGCTGGATCTGCTGATCGGCGCCGTGCTCGCCGCGGGCGGCCTGGTGCTGCTCATGCCGCATCGCATCAGCCTCCCGCCCCGGGGCACGGCGATCGCGATGACCGGCACCGCGCTGGCCGGGACGGCGGCCGGCCTGGTCGTCTCGAAATCCCAGCTCTGCTGCATGTTCGCCTTCATCGTCGACCGGGGCTGGCCGTTCACCTGGGCGACCAAGGGCGCGGTGGCCGACGATCCGGATGTCGCGACCCGCCTCGCGGACAGCGCGGGCTGGTCGGCCAACTTTCTCCCGCTGGCGGCCGATCTCCTGCTCTTCTCGTACGTGGGTCTGCTGCTCACGGTGATCTACGTGCTCGTCCGGCGGGCCCGCCTGCAGAAAAGGCCATGAAGAGGGCGACGAGCCGGAATACTCGGGTTCATGCCTGAGGACCCCGGCCTCCTCGAAGGGGCGGCGACCACGCTGCGCCTGATCGTCGGCTGGGCCTTCACCGCCCTGGCCGTGCTCAATCTCGCCATGGGTCTCGACTCGGTGTCGTACGCGTTGTTCCACGGCGTGCTGCTGATCGCCGGGCTGACCCTGCTCGGCCTGCCGCGCGTCGGCCGCCGCCCGCGGCGCGCCGCCTGGCTGGCCGGCTCGGCCGTCGCCGTGCTCGGCCTCGTCGTCTCGACCGTGCCCACGGCGGCCGTCGCGTGCTGTTCGCCGGCGTACGCGGTCCGGCACGGCTTTCCCTTCACGATGCTGGCCCGCGACCCCGGCGGCTGGCACGCCGACGGCGGCCGGATCGTCATCGACCTGCTCTTCTGGGCCCTGGTCGGGCTGCTGGTGCTGATCGCCGTGGCCCGCCTGACCCCGGCCCCGACCGGGCCCGCGCCGGCTCCGGCCCACCGGCCGCCGGGGACCGGCCACCACGGCGAGGACCGCGGCTTGCGGACCACGGACGAGGAGAATGTCAGAGGGCTTCCGTAATCTGGCCGGGTGAGTGAGCCAGCAGGGGGCAAGAGCACCGCCGACGAGCCGTGGCCGGTGCGCGTCGTCAGTCAGAAGATCGGCGCGTGGATAGCCAAGCTGGGCTGGGTCTGGGTCGACGGGCAGGTCGCGCAGATCAGCCGCCGCCCCGGCTCGACCGTGGTCTTCCTGACCCTGCGCGACCCCTCGGCCGACCTGAGCCTCACCGTCACCGCCCACCGCGACGTGCTCGACGCCGGCGCGCCCGAGCTGGCCGAGGGGGCCCGGGTCACGCTGCACGCCAAGACCGAGTTCTACCCGGCCCGGGGCACGCTCAGCCTGCGGGCCGACGAGATCCGCCAGGTCGGCCTGGGTGAGCTGCTGGCCCGGCTCGAGCGCCTCAAGAAGCTGCTGGCCGCCGAGGGGCTGTTCGCCCGCGAGCGCAAGCGCCGCCTGCCGTTCCTGCCCGGGCGCGTCGGCCTGATCACCGGCCGGGCCAGCGCCGCCGAGCGCGACGTCCTGATGAACACGCGCCGCCGCTGGCCCTCGGTCGACATCAAGGTTCTCAACGTGCCCGTGCAGGGCCCGACCGCGGTGCCGCAGATCATCGAGGCGCTCAAGGTCCTCGACAACGACGACACGATCGACGTCATCGTGATCGCCCGCGGTGGCGGCAGCGTGGAAGACCTGCTGCCGTTCAGCGACGAGGCGCTGTGCCGGGCCGTCTTCGCCTGCCGCACCCCGGTGGTCAGCGCGATCGGCCACGAGACGGACGCGCCGCTGCTCGACTACGTGGCCGACCTGCGCGCCTCGACGCCGACCGACGCCGCCAAGCGCATCGTGCCCGACCTGGCCGAGGAGCGGCAGCTGATCGACGTGGCCCGCCGCCGGCTCGAGCGGGCGGTGCTGACCCTGGTCGACCGCGAGACCCACCGCC
Source organism: Actinoplanes sp. NPDC049598 (assembly GCF_040675435.1). Classification (NCBI taxonomy): domain Bacteria; kingdom Bacillati; phylum Actinomycetota; class Actinomycetes; order Micromonosporales; family Micromonosporaceae; genus Actinoplanes; species Actinoplanes sp. NPDC049598. Next base: position 228,919 of record NZ_JBFAOX010000003.1, read on the forward strand.
TCGAGTCGTGGCGGTCGCGGCCCTCGCTGGCCCGGCCCGAGCTGCTGGTCGACCAGCGCGAGACCGACGTGACCGCCCTGCGGGACCGGGCCGTCCGCAACCTGGAGCACCGCCTGCGCCGAGCCGACGACGACCTGCGGCACACGGTGGCCCGGCTGCGCGCGCTGTCGCCGGCCGCGACCCTGCAGCGGGGCTACGCGATCGTGCAGCGCGAGGACGGCCATGTGGTGCGCGCGGCCGACGACGTCAAGACCGATGACCTGTTGAGGGTGCGGCTCGCCGAGGGCGAGCTGCAGGCAACCGTGAAGGAAAAACAGTGAGCGACGACAAGCTGAGCTACGAGCAGGCGCGGACCGAGCTGGCCACCGTGGTGGAGCGGCTCGAGCAGGGCGGCAGCTCCCTGGAGGAGTCGCTGGCCCTGTGGGAGCGCGGGGAGAAACTGGCCGACGTCTGCCAGCGCTGGCTCGACGGCGCCCGCGAGCGCATCGACGCGGCCCGCGCGGCCCGGGCCGGCGACTAAAGACGGGCCGGCGACTGACGGATCAGCGCAGCGCGCCGGCGAAATCCTCCAGATCGTCGACGCTGCTCTTGCCGATCACGATGACCGTGCGGGTCTGGTCGGCCAGCACGAGGGCCTTCTCGCCGGGGCGGGCGTCGTAAAGGCGCCAGACGCCGGCGTCCGAGCGGAACTCGCCGGCCGGCTTGGCGTCCTTGGTGAGCTCGGTGGGCAGCAGCGTGGCCGACGGCACGTTGCTCTCGACCAGCTGCAGCGCGTCCTTGTCAGGGTCGACGTAGCCGATCCGCAGCGTGGCCCCGGTGGTCTCGCGGCGGAAGCTGGCGCTGGACACGTGCCAGTCGTCGCCCAGGCCGGTCGGCTGCAGCACCGTGAAGACGTTGGCCTTCTGGGCCTCCTGCAGGGACCCGGCCGGGTCGACGGTGATCGGCGCGTCGCCGTTCAGCACGGTCCGGTAGAAGATCAGCAGCAGCGCGATCGGCACCAGGAGGACCAGCAGCGACATCGCCATGTCCCGGGGCGACCGCTCCTGCCCCCGGGCGAGCCGGACGGGCGCGCCATCTTCCGAAGCAGCGCCGGCCGCCGGGGCGGCCGCTGCCTCCGAGGAAGCGGCGGCGGGCGGCTCTTTGTCTGGCGCGGCCGAGGAGGCGGACGGGGCCGACGAGGCGGGTGCGGGCGAGGCTGGTTCCACCCACCCATTGTTAACCATGTCGCCGGCGCGGGACTTTGCCCGTCCGCACATGTGAGGATCGGGTTACTCACCAGCCCCGCAGAGTCGCGAGGAGGCGCCCATGCCCGCACGGGTCCCGCAGGATCTCGACCGTAACATCGCCCTCGACCTGGTCCGTGTCACCGAGGCGGCCGCGATGGCGGCCGGCCGCTGGGTCGGCCGCGGCGACAAGAACGGCGGTGACGGCGCCGCCGTCGACGCCATGCGCAAACTGATCAATTCGATCCAGATGCGCGGCGTGGTGGTCATCGGCGAGGGCGAGAAGGACGAGGCGCCCATGCTCTACAACGGCGAGCGGGTCGGCGACGGCACCGGTCCCGAGGTGGACGTGGCGGTGGACCCGATCGACGGCACGACGCTGATGAGCAAGGGCATGCCCGGCTCGGTGGCGGTGCTGGCGGTGGCCGAGCGCGGCGCCATGTTCGACCCGAGCGCGGTCTTCTACATGGACAAGATCGCCGTCGGCCCGGACTGCGCCGACGTCGTCGACATCAACGCCGGCACCGCGGAGAATCTGCGCCGCATCGCCCGGGCCAAGCGGTCCAGCATCTCCGATGTCACCGTCTGCATCCTCGACCGCCCGCGGCACGCGAAGCTGGTCGAGGAAGTGCGCCAGGCCGGCGCGAACATCAAGTTCATCTCGGACGGCGACATCGCCGGGGCCATCTCGGCCGCCCGGGCCGAGTCCGACGTGGACGTGCTGATGGGCATCGGCGGCACGCCGGAAGGCATCACCGCCGCGTGTGCCATCAAATGCCTGGGCGGCATGATCCAGGCCAAGCTGTGGCCGCGGGACGACGCCGAGCGGGAGAAGGCGCTGGCCGGCGGGCACGACCTCGACCGGGTGCTGACCACCGACGACCTCGTCACCGGGGACAACTGCTTCTTCGTGGCGACCGGTGTGACCAGTGGTGACCTGCTCAAGGGGGTGCGGTACCGCTCCGGGGGCGCGCACACCCAGTCGATCGTGATGCGGTCCAAGAGCGGCACCATCCGGGTGATCGACTCGTACCACCGCCTGGAGAAGCTCGCCCTCTACTCGGCCATCGACTTCGACGGTCACCTGCCGACCGTCCCCCTGGGTGACGGAGAGCCGGTCATCTAACTCTCAGGAAGGTGAGGCCCGCCAACCGTTGGCGGGCCTTGCCGAACCCTGGAACCATTGACGGATGAGTTACGGGGCTGACACGACCCGCATCGAGGCCGAGGCGAGATTCGGCACGAACGAGTTCTACGCGTCCCTGGGCCGCGCGTTCCTGACCATGTGCGCGGTCATCCCGGTGCTCTTCCTCATCGAGGCGATCGACGTCGGCATCGGCTCGGGCCAGCTCGACGTGGCCGGTGGCATAATCCCGCACCGCATCGCCGGGCTCGACGGCGTGCTGTTCAGCCCGTTCCTGCACGCCGGGTGGGATCACCTGTACGGCAACGCGGTGCCGCTCATCCTGGTCGGCACGTTCGCCCTGGCCGGCGGCGTCCGCCGCTTCATCTGGTCGACCTTCGTGATCATGCTGGTGAGCGGCCTGGGCGTCTGGTTCGTGGGCGACCCCAACAGCGTCGTCGTCGGGGCCAGCGGTGTCATCTTCGGCTACCTGGGCCTGCTGCTGGCCCGTGGCGTCGTCGAGCGCAGCTGGTGGAACCTCGCCGTGGCGGCGTTCATCGGCCTGCTGTACTGGTACCAGGTCTACAACATCCTGCCGACCGATCAGCCGGTCTCCTGGCAGGGCCACCTGCTCGGCCTGCTCGGTGGCATCATCGCCGCGATCATCTTCCGGCGGAAGCGCCCGAAAGCGGCCTACTGAAGCTTCCGGACCGCCGCCATGATGGCCGGGCGGAAGGTGGAGATCTGGGTGTAGACCCCGGGGTACCCGTCCCGTGCGCATCCGAGCCCCCAGCTCACGATGCCCACCTGCACCCACTGCCCGCGCCGGTCCTGGTCGACCATCGGGCCCCCGCTGTCACCCTGGCACGTGTCGGCCTTGCGGTCGCCGGCGCACATCTGCTCGTCGTCGACCAGCTTCACGCCGGCCTTGAGGTACGCCTTGGCGCAGCGCGCGTCCGAGACCATGGGCACGCTCGCGTAGTGCAGCCGGCGCTCCTGCTTGATCGAGTCCTCTCGGGTCTGGCCCCAGCCCATCACCGTGTACCGGCCCGGGCCGATCGGCTCGGCCGAGACCGGCACGATCGGCAGGTGCAGGACGCGGTCGACCTGGATCACCGCCCAGTCGTCGCCGCGGGTCTCGTCCTTGAAGCCGACGGCCCGGATGACCGAGACACTGCGGGCGGTCAGGGCGCGACGGGACTGGAGGTCGGAAACCCCCGCGGTGATCTGGATCCGGTCGGTGACGCCGGTGCCGTCGACGCAGTGGCCCGCGGTGAGCACCACGCGGGCCGCGATCAGCGTCCCGCCGCAGCCCATGGAGAGGCGCACGACCCAGGGGAACTTGCCCTGGGGCGCCACGGTGCCGCCGACCACCTCGCGGACCGGGCGGGGTTCACCACCGGCGTGCGCCGGCGACGCTCCCCCGCCCAGCACTGCCGCGAGGACACCGATCAGGACCAGTGAAGCGGCATTTCGGACCATACCGACATTTGATCACAGCGAAACGGGCCGCGCGGTTCGCCGCGCGGCCCGTTTCGCCAAGCTTGTCTACTTAGTACCAACCGGTGTCCTGTGAGTGCCCCCAGGCGCCGCAGGGAGTGTCGTACCGGCCCTCGATGTACCCGAGGCCCCACTTGATCTGGGTCGCCGGGTTGGTCTTCCAGTCGCTGCCCTCGGAGGCCATCTTGCTGCCGGGCAGGGCCTGCGGGATGCCGAAGGCGCCGGAGCTGGGGTTGGTGGCCTTGTAGTTCCAGCCACTCTCCTTCTTCCACAGCTTGTCCAGGCACGGGAACTGGTCGATGCCGAAGCCGGCCTGGATCATCAGCGCGCACCCGGTGGCGCGGGCGCCCGAGTACTCGTCGCAGGAGGCGGGGATCTCACCGGTGTACTCGGTGGGACCGCTGCTGCTGCCGCCGCCGTCCTCCTCCTTGGCCTCCTCGGCCTTCTTGGCGGCTTCCTCGGCCTTCTTCTTGGCCTCGTCGGCCTTCTTCTTGGCCTCGGCCGCCTTCTTCGTGGCGATCGCCTTCTGCTCGACCGAGTGGGCCTGGGCGGCGGACGCCTTGGCCGCCTGGGCCGCCTGCTCGGCGGCGCCGGCCTCGGCCTGGCTGCGCTGCGCCCGGTCCGCGGCGTGCGCGGCCTGGCGCTGCTTCAACAGCAGGTCGTCGTCGACATTGGCCTGCACGACAAGCTGCGCTTCGGCACTCGTCTGCTGGACTTCCCGGTCCTGTCCGAGGTAGACGCCGCCGGCGCCGCCCGCAACAAGCAGGCCGACCGCGGTGACTCGTACTCCGACCCGGCTCCAGAGCCGATTCACGAAGGTTCCCTTCGTCGGGGGCAATGACACGGCACGTCCCCCACCAGGGGAAACGTGCCGTGAGCACCGCGAGGACAAAGGGCCGGCGTCGATGTGACGACGATATTGGCCACGCATGGCGCTCGTCAGACACCATGGCGCAGCGTGAAGCGGATGTGAAACGTCAGAGCGGTGATGTGACTTTGCTCACTCCAATTTCACGCTCAAATCGGGTGAAAAGCTCCAGAAATCGCGTCACTCCGAAGGGGACGCCGTTGTCACCTTACGGAGTGTAGCGATCACTCAGAGTGGAAGCTCCTCCAAGAGGTCGGTGACCACCTCGGCGATGGGCGAACGCTCGGACCGGGTCAGCGTCACGTGGGCGAAGATCGGGTGTCCCTTGAGGGCCTCGATCACCGCGGTCACGCCGTCGTGCCGGCCCACCCGCAGGTTGTCGCGCTGGGCCACGTCGTGCGTGAGGACGACGCGCGAGCCCTGACCGATCCGGGAAAGCACGGTCAGCAGCACGTTGCGCTCGAGCGACTGCGCCTCGTCGACGATCACGAACGCGTCGTGCAGGCTCCGGCCGCGGATGTGGGTCAGCGGCAGCACCTCGAGCAGGCCGCGGGCCATCACCTCTTCCACCACGTTGGCGTGGGCGACCGCGCCGAGCGTGTCGAAGACGGCCTGGGCCCAGGGCGACATCTTCTCGTTCTCGGTGCCGGGCAGGTAGCCCAGCTCCTGGCCGCCGACCGCGTAGAGCGGGCGGAACACGATGACCTTCTTGTGGCGGTTGCGCTCCATGGTGGCCTCGAGGCCGGCGCACAGCGCCAGCGCCGACTTGCCCGTGCCGGCCCGGCCGCCCAGCGAGACGATGCCGATCGACTCGTCCAGCAGCAGGTCGAGGGCAACGCGCTGCTCGGCCGAGCGGCCGCGGATGCCGAATGCCTCCCGGTCGCCGCGCACGAGGCGTACGGACTTGTCGGGGTTGACCCGGCCCAGCGCGGAACCGCGCGGTGAGTGGATCACCAAGCCGGTGTGGCAGGGCAGTCGCTCGGTGTCCTCCAGCTCGAGCTCCTCGCCCGCGTAGAGCGCGTTGACCTCCTCCTCACCCAGCTTGAGGTCGGCCATGCCGGTCCAGGTGGGGTCGCTGGCCTGGCCGTGCCTGTATTCGTCAGCGGTCAGGCCGACCGAGGCCGCCTTGACCCGCAGCGGCATGTCCTTGCTGACGAGCGTGACCGTACGTCCCTCGGCTGCCAGACCCAGCGCCACGGACAGGATCCGGGTGTCGTTGGAGTCGTTGCGGAAGCCCTGCGGCAGGACGCTCTGGTCGGCGTGGTTGAGCTCGACCCGCAGCGTGCCGCCCTCGTCGTTGCAGAGCACCGGCTCATCGAGCCGGCCGAACTTGATGCGCAGCTCGTCCAGCAGCCGCAGCGACTGACGAGCGAACCAGCCCAGCTCGGGATGGTGGCGTTTTCCCTCCAACTCGGAGATCACGACGAGGGGGATGACCACCTCGTGATCGGAGAACCGGCGGAACGCCGCCGGGTCGGACAGCAGGACCGAGGTGTCCAGAACGAAAACACGGCCCTCACGGGCCGGTTCAGGGGTTCCGGAGACTTTGGCGGCCGAGTCGCGTGAGATAGAAGTAGCAGCGACGTCGGCGTCAGATCGGCGTGATGTCACAGGCCTGCTCCAGCGGGCGTGCAACCCGGTACGCCCGCGGTCCGCCACCTCCGGCGCCCGATCTCATGCACGGGACGGATTGCAGGCCCCGTGGCGCACTTGTCGCAGGTCCGGGCCGGCCGGCTGGCTCGGGATGACCCCGTGCCATGACCCAAACGCTAGCGGTCATCAGCCGTACGCGGTAGTACGCAAAAACGGGTGACGTCCAACTCTCGGCCAATTTTGCGAGCATGAAACGACACCCCAGGCGGGTAATCTGACGTCGTGGCACAGACTCCGCGTACGAACCATCCGCTGAGCACCGCCGACGCCTGGGCCTTCACGGCCGAGCACCGGCTCCAAACCACGTTCTTCTTCGACTTCGACGGCGTCCTCTCGCCGGTCACCGACGACCCGGACGCCTCACAGCCGGTGCCATCGGTGCTGGGCGTGCTGGAGAGGCTCGCGACCGTCGTCCAGCGGGTCGCCATCGTCTCGGCCCGTCCGGTCAGCTTCCTGCGGTCCCGGTTCTCCTCGCTCGAGCGCGTCGACCTCTACGGGCTGTACGGCCTCGAGGTGTGGCACGAGGGTGAGGTCGTCACCGAGCCGGCCGCGCTGCCCTGGGTGCCGGCCATGGCCGAGCTGGCCGAGGCGGCCAAGACCGAGCTGCCCAGCGACATCCTGGTGGAGTACAAGCGTCTTTCCGTCGCCCTGCACTACCGCACCGCGCCGCAGCACGCGCAGGCCGTCGAGCGCTGGGGGCACGAGCAGGCCGAGAGCCGGGGCCTTCGGGTGCAGGCCGGCCGCATGGTGGTCGAGCTCAAGCCGCCCGTCGACCAGGACAAGGGCATGGTCATCACCGAGGGCGTCCGCGAGGCGGGCTGCGCCTGGTACTTCGGTGACGACATGTCCGACATCAAGGCGTTCGACGCGCTGCGCGCCCGCGAGGCCGTCGACCCCTCGTTCTTCGGCGTCGCGGTGGCCGTGGCCAACCCCGAGACCGGGGCCGAGGTCTCCAGCGCGGCCGACCTGACCCTCGACTCCCCCGACGCGGTGGCCGAGTTCCTGGCCGAGGGCCTCAAGCGCTTCCAATAAGAATTAAGCGCCGAAGCGGCGCTGCCGGTTGCCGTACGACCGCAGCGCCCGCAGGAAGTCGATCCGGCGGAAATCGGGCCAGTTGGCGTCGTGGAAGTAGAACTCCGAGTGCGCCGACTGCCAGAGCAGGAAGCCGGAGAGCCGCTGCTCGCCGCTGGTGCGAATGACCAGGTCGGGGTCGGGCTGGCCCCGGGTGTAAAGGTGCTCGGCGATGTGATCGACGTCGAGGATCTCGGCCATCTCCTCGATCGTGCGTCCGGCCGCGGCCTGCTCGTGCAGCAGGGAGCGCACGGCGTCGGCGATCTCGCGCCGGCCGCCGTAGCCGACGGCCATGTTGACCTCGACCCCGATCGTCCGGTTACGCGTCTTCTCCTGGGCGGCCTTGAGCGCGGCGGCCGTCGGGGCGGGCAGGATGTCGAGCGCGCCGACGATGCGCAGCCGCCACGGGTTGCCCTCCTCGGCCAGCTCGCTGGCCAGATCCTCGATGATCTGGAGCAGCGGGTCGAGCTCGGCCGCCGGCCGGCGCAGGTTGTCGGTGGCCAGCAGGTAGAGCGTGACGTGCTTGATGCCGGCCTGGTCGCACCAGGTCAGCAGCTCCTTGACGCGGGCCGCGCCGACACGGTGGCCGTCGTTGGGGTCGACGAACCCCATCTCGCGGGCCCAGCGACGGTTGCCGTCGCACATGACACCGACGTGTTGGGGCACGGGTTTGCCGGCCAGCTTGCCGGCCAGCCGCCGCTCGTACACGCGGTAGAACGGAGTGGAGATCAGGGACCGCAGACTCATCGCCTCAAACCCTAGCCCGCCCCGGTAGCGACTCAAGGGTGGGCTTGGTGTCGGTGACTCAACCGCAAGGTGATGCGCCCGATCGTGCGAAGGTCGAAAACCCCGTCACCGAGGCCGAGCTCCACCATCCGGCGGAAAACACCACCGTCTCGGGCCGCCGCCTCGACCGCGGCGTCGACCACGCGGGGCCGCCGGCTGAGCCACGCGGCGAGGCCGGAGTGCCGCAGGTGCCGCCCGAGCCGTCGTCGCAGCGCGTCGCGGTAGCGCTCGGCCACCCGTTCGGGCCCGCTCGCGGCAGCCGACCCGGCCAGCGCGCCGGAGAGCACGGCGTAGAAGATGCCCTCCCCGGTGAACGGGTTGATCAACGAGAGGGCGTCCCCCGCGAGGAGCACGCGGCCCCGGCCCGGTGGCGGCCGGTGGGTGGACAGGGGCAGGTGGTGCCCGCGCAGGCCGGCCGGGTCGGCGCCGGCCAGGAGGTCACTCAGGCGTTCCCGGAGGTACGCCCGTGACAGCGGCTCGCCCCGCAGGACCTCGCCGTACCCGACGTTGGCGGTGCCGTCGCCGAGGGGGAACTCCCAGGCGTACGCGGGCCAGCGCTGGCGGGTCGTGACGATGATCTGCTCGCTGGTGTTGGTGGTCGGCGCGTACCCGCGGATGGCGACCGCGAGGTGGCCGGGCGGGTTGACCGGGTGGCCGAGCGAACGCCGCACCACCGAGCCGGCCCCGTCTGCCCCGATCAGCACCCGGGCCCTCACCTTGCCGTCGATCAGAACGCCGTCGCCGTCGTCGTTCACCGTGCGGACCGTCAGCCGCCGCAGCTCGGCCCCCGCCGCGACCGCGGCCCGGACCAGGCGCTCGTCGAAGACCCGGCGCGGGACGGTGTGCGCGGGCCGGGGCAGCGGCCGGGCCACCGCGGCGCCACCCGGCCCGACCAGGCGCAACCGTTCGATAGCCGGATAACCATCGGTGACCCCGGGCACGCCGAGGCCGTCGAGCACGGTCACCGCCTCGGCCGCGATGCCGTCGCCGCACGGCTTGTCACGGGGGAAGTCGGCCCGGTCGAGCAGCAGCACCTCGGCGCCGGCCCGGCGGGCGGCGATCGCGGCGGCCGCACCGGCCGGACCGGCGCCGACCACGACGACGTCGAAGCTCTCGACCGGCATGCCGCTCCCCTCAGGTGCGCGCCTCGGCCGGGATCTCGGCCGCCCGCTTCAAGGCGTACCAGGTCAGAAGCGCGGCGGCCACGAGCGGAGCGCCGTCTCGGATCAGCCCGTCGACGCCGAGCAGGAAGTAGCAGAGCGGCAGATCCCAGGCGAGCACGAAGAAGGTGAGCCAGGCCAGGGCCCGGCGGGCGCCCGCGCGGCCGCGCATCAGGAAGATCGTGCAGAGCAGGACGGCGTAGCTGACGGCGATGCCGGCGAACAGCCAGAACACCACCGCGAGCAACCACTGTGGCCGGTCGCGAAGTTGGCCGAACGAGATCAGGCAGGGCACCAGCATCAGCGGGCTGTAGCTGAAGGCGGCCAGCCGCGCCGTGAGCAGCCACCCGGTCACGGGGGCCCGGCGGGGCGCGGTCTCGCGCAGGGACAGGCCCTCGCGGGTCAGCACGAGCCGGTTCGGATGCCGCACCAGATGCTCGCGGACGACCGGATGCCGGTAGAGCAGGGCGACCACGGCGACACAGAGGACGACCAGCACCGCGAAGCCGATCACGCCGGGCACCGGCGGCGGGCCGGACCGCGGGACGATCAGACGGCCGACCGCGAAGACCGTCGTCACGGCCAGGATCAGGCCGAGCGGACGGGCCGCGGCCCGGGAACGGCGCACCTGCCGGATCAACAGAAGCCAACCGAGCGTACGCAGCAACGCCCACCCGGTGCGCACGGCCAGGCCGAAGCCGTGCTCCGGCGTGTACGTGTAGATGAGGACCTCGACCACCACCGTGGCGACCGCGGTCGCCACGAGCAGGGCGATCAAGGCGCGGAGGGCGCGGGGCACGGCGTCGTGGTACCCCGACCGCGCCCGCCTCACGCGTCGATGAGGCGGGCGCGGGGCCTCAGCCCTCGGCCAAGCGGGCGCGCAGGGCGTCCAACTCGGACCAGAGGACGGCCGGGAGCTTGTCGCCGAACTTCTCGAACCACTCGGTGACCTGGGGAATCTCGGCCAGCCACTCGTCGCGGTCGACCTTCAGCACGGCCGCCAGGTCGGCCTCGTCGAGGTCGAGGCCGGTCAGGTCGATCGCCTCCGGCGTGGGCACGTGGCCGATCGGGGTCTCCACGGCCTCGCCGCGGCCGTCGAGCCGCTCCACGACCCACTTGAGGACCCGGCTGTTCTCGCCGAAGCCGGGCCACAGGAACCGGCCGTCCTCGCCGCACCGGAACCAGTTGACGTAGAAGACCTTGGGCAGCTTGGCCGCGTCGCCGGGCGCACCCTTGGCCATGTCGATCCAGTGCTGGAAGTAGTCACCGGCGTGGTAGCCGATGAACGGCAGCATGGCCATCGGGTCGCGCCGCACCACGCCGACCTGGCCGACCGCGGCCGCGGTGGTCTCCGACGAGAGCGTCGCGCCCAGGTAGACGCCGTGCACCCAGTCCCGGGCCTCGGTGACCAGCGGGACCGTGGTCTTGCGGCGGCCGCCGAACAGGATCGCGTCGATCGGCACGCCGCGCGGGTCGTGGTACTCGTCGGCCAGGATCGGGCACTGCTCAATCGGCGTGCAGAACCGGCTGTTGGGGTGGCTCGAAGGGGTCTCGGAGCCGGGGGTCCAGTCCTGGTTCTTCCAGTCGGTCAGGTGGGCCGGCGGCTCGCCCATGCCCTCCCACCAGATGTCGCCGTCGTCGGTGAGGGCGACATTGGTGAAGACGGAGTTGCCCCGGGCGAGCGTGCGCATCGCGTTCGGGTTGGTGTGGAAGTCGGTGCCGGGCGCGACGCCGAACAGCCCGAACTCGGGGTTGGTGGCCCAGAGCCGGCCGTCCTCACCGAATCGCATCCACGCGATGTCGTCCCCGACCGTCTCGACCTTCCAGCCCGGCAGCGTGGGCTCGAGCATGGCGAGGTTGGTCTTGCCGCAGGCCGACGGGAACGCGCCCGCGATGTAGCGGACCTGCCCCTCGGGCGAGGTCAGCTTCATGATCAGCATGTGCTCGGCCAGCCAGCCCTCGTCGCGGGCGGCCACGCTGGCGATGCGCAGCGCGTAGCACTTCTTGCCGAGCAGCGAGTTGCCGCCGTAGCCGGAGCCGAAGGACCAGATCTCCCGGGTCTCCGGGAAGTGCGAGATGTACTTGGTCTCGTTGCACGGCCAGGGGACGTCGTCCTCCCCCGGCGCCAGCGGCGCGCCGACCGAGTGCAGGGCCGGCACGAAGTCGGCGTCCGTCCCCATCGCCTCGACGACCGCGGCCCCCATCCGGGTCATGATGCGCATGCTCGCGACGACGTACGGGCTGTCGGTCAGCTCGACGCCGAACATCGGATTCGGGGCGTCCAGGGGACCCATGCAGAACGGGACCACGTACATGGTCCGGCCCCGCATGCAGCCCCGGTAGAGCTCGGTCATGGTCGCCTTCATCTCGGCCGGCGCCATCCAGTTGTTGGTGGGGCCGGCGTCGGCCTCGTCGGCCGAGCAGATGAAGGTGCGTTCCTCGACGCGGGCGACATCACCCGGGTCGGTCCGCGCCCAGAACGAGTTGGGCTTCTTCTCGGGGTCGAGCCGCACCAGCGAGCCCGATTCGACCAGGGCGTCGGTGAGCGTTCTCCACTCCTGTTCCGAGCCGTCGCACCAGACGACGCGGTCGGGAGTGGTCAGGGCGGTCACTTCGTCGATCCAGGCGAGCAGCCGGGGATGAGAAGCAGGGGGCACAGTGATCTCCTTCGGTCGGCGTTGACCAGGACCACAGAGGTCGTGGGAGTGCACCGAGCCTAAGGGCGTTCGGCATTTGGTTCATCGGAAGAATCTGTGGAGAACCGCACAATCCTCGGCCACTCTGCTTACAGACGTTCGATCCTTCGCCGTACAGCGCAGTTCCGCGCATCCTCGCCGGAACGGCCAGGTGTGCGCCCCGCCGTTCGTCGACTTTCGCAAAACGGACTTAAGCCCCTAAGCTTGGGTAATCGGGCTTTCCTCTCCTAGGAGGCAGGAATGACCATCCCGGGCAGTCCAACCGACACGGACACCGAACTACTGGCGGCGGTCCGTGAAGGGGACACCGCGGCGTACGGCACGCTCTACGAACGGCACCACGCCGCGGCCCGGCACCTGGCCTACGGCCTCGCCCGCGACCCCACGGACGCCGACGACCTGGTCGCCGAGACGTTCGCCAAGGTCTTCGCCGCCCTGCGGGCCGGCCGCGGGCCCCTGGTCGCCTTCCGCGCCTACCTCGCGACCACCATGCGGCACGTCTGCTACCACCGGGCCCGGCGCGACCGGCGACTCGAATTCACCGACGACCTCACCCGGTACGACGAGGGCCAGCCGTACACCGACCCCGCCCTCGACCGCCTGGAACGGGCCTACGCCGCGGCCGCGTTCCGGCAGCTCCCGGAGCGGTGGCGCGATGTGCTGTGGCAGACCGCGGTCGAGGGCAACAGCCCGGCCGAGGTGGCCGGGATGCTCGGTATGACCCCGAACGCGGTGGCCGTGCTCGCCCACCGCGCCCGCGAAGGCCTGCGCAGCCTCTACCTCCAGCAACACGTGGCCGTGGCCAAGCACCCGGAGTGCCGCTGGGCGGCCGACCGCCTCGGCGTCCACCTGCGCGGGCGGCTCGCCCCGCGGGACAGCAACCGGATGCGGCTGCACCTGGGATGGTGCGCCGAATGCCGGGAACGGGTCGCGGAGATCGCCGAGATCAGCGACATGCACCCTCCGTACCGGCAGCGTCACCATGCCGGATCAGGCGGTTAAGACTCGCCAACGAAAACAGCGGCGCGTGACGGCCCCCGGTACTCTCGGACCGTGCCCGAGACATCGCCGACGCAGCCATCCGGCCTGCGCTCCCGGTTTCGGGCCCTCGTCCGCGAGCTCGGCAAGTTCGGCACGGTGGGCAGCATCTCCTTCGCCATCGACCTGGCGATCTTCAACCTGCTGCTCCAGGCCGGCCTCGAGACGCTGCTCGCCAAGACCATCTCGACCGTGCTGGCGACCACCGTCGCCTTCACCGGCAACCGGTTCTGGACCTGGCGGCACGCGGCCCACACCAACATGGCCCGGCAATACACCATGTTCTTCGTGCTCAACGCCATCGGCCTGGGCATCGGGCTCGCCTGCCTGGCCATCAGCCACTACGGGCTGGGCAGCGTCTGGCCCGCCTTCCAGACCCGGCTCGCGGACAACATCTCGGGGCAGCTCGTCGGCACCGCCTTCGGCACCCTGTTCCGCTTCTGGTCGTACCGCCGGTTCGTGTTCCCCGTCGAGACCCCGCCGGGCACGCATGAGCGTCACGACGATCACGCGGCTACTGTGACGCCGCCACCATCCCCCGTACGTGACACGGCGTAACAGCCCCCTCTCCCGCTAAGGTTGCCCAATGCCTTCAGTCAGTTCGCTGACGTCACACCTGCGCCGCCTCGCCCCCGAAGCCATCGCCTTCGGCATCATCGGCGCCGGGAACACGCTGCTCTACCTGGCCATCACCTGGGCCCTGCTGCCGATCGGCGCGGTCAAGGCCAGCGTCATCGGCACGGTCATCACCACCACGCTGGCGTATTTCGCCAACCGCTACTGGACGTACCGTCACCACACGCGCACCGCGCTGCGCCGTGAGTACACGCTGTTCTTCGGGTTCAACCTGATCGGCATGGTCATCCAGTCCGGCACCATCGCCATCGGCAAGTACGGCTTCGGCCTGACCGAGGAGCACAACAAGTACGAGTTCATGGCCGTCACGCTGGTCGGCATCGTGATCGCCACGGTCTTCCGCTTCTGGGCCTACCGGACCTTCGTCTTCCTCAAGCCGCCGGTCGACGGTCACGAGGCCGAGCTGGCCGACCTGGACGCCGCCGCCGGTCTGGCCGAGCTGAGCACCGAGGACGAGCCGAAGCTCGACGCCACCCCGCGTTAACCCTTGGCCGGCCGGCGGAAGAGACCGCGCCGCTGCGCCGGCAGTTCGGGCTCCTGCTCGACTTCCTCGTCCTCGTCGTCCGGGCGCCGTAGCCGATCCTGCTCGATCAGCTCGTAGAGCAGCGTCTGCACGCTTTGCGCCCGCGGCACCACGGCCAGGAGGACGGCCTGCTCACCGATCGAGTCGACCTTCAGCGTGCCCGACCCGAAGAGCCGGTCCAGGACCGACTGGCTCACCACGTGATCGTTGACCCGGTTGAGCGGCAGGTCGCGCCGCTCCCGGGCGATCACGCCGTCCTGCAGCAGGATCCGCTCGTCGGTCAGCACGTAGTGGGTGCACCGCCACTTGACCAGCGGCGCCGCTCCGTACCGGACGCCCTGGTAGAGCATGATCAGCGCGACCACGGCGAAGGCGATCCGGCCGCCGTCGTTGGTCGGCAGCATCACCCAGGCCACCGTGCTGACCACCACCGCCAGCAGGACCAGCAGGCCCGGCCGGAGCGCCGTGCGCCAGTGCGGGCGCAGGTGGAGGACGAGTTCCTCCTCGTCGGCCAGCACTTCTTCCGGGAACGCCACGCGGTCAGCGTACGTGCAGCACGTCACCCGCCGAGACGCGATGCTCGGCCCCGTCCGCCGATCGGACGACCAGCCGGCCGTCCCCGTCGACCGAGGTCGCCTCGCCCTCCAGCGGACCGCCGGCCGGCAGCAGCACCCGGACCTGGCGGCCGATCGTGGCGCAGTGCCGCTGATAGGCGGCGAGCAGGCCGGACATCTCGGCGTCGCCCTCCGCCTCCCGCCACCCCTCGTACCAGGAAGCGATTCCGCGCAGCGACGCCCGCAACAACGGGTCACGGTCGGTCACCGGCGCTCCGGCGACGCGTAGTGAGGTGGCGGGCAGGCCGTTGGTCTCGGGGAGCTCCTCGGCGCGGGTGCTCACGTTGAGCCCGATGCCGACCACGACCGCGTCGCCGGAGGCCTCGGCCAGGATGCCGGCGCACTTGCCGCCGGCCACGAGCAGATCGTTCGGCCACTTCAAGGAGGCCTCGACCTCGGCCACCCGCGTGACGGCCTCGGCCAGGGCGACGCCGGCCAGCAGGGGCAGCCAGCCGAGCGCGCCCGGCGGGACCGCGGGCCAGCCGCGCTCCTCGTTGCGCAGGCCGGGGCGCAGCAGCACGCTGACGGTCAGGCCGGCCCGCGGCGGCGAGGTCCATTGGCGATCGCGGCGACCGCGGCCGGCGGTCTGGCTCTCGGCGACCACGACCAGACCCTCGGGCTCACCGGCCTGGGCGGCGGCGATCGCGTCGGCGTTGGTCGACGCGGTCTCGGCCCGCAGATCGAGGCGCCGCCAAAAGCCGCCCGGGGTCACCAGCGCCCGCTCCAGCGCACGGGGCGACAGCGGCGGGCGGTCCAGATCGGTATACGGCGAAGCCATCACCAGAGCCTAGTCGCGCCCCCGCCGAAGCAGCCGTCGCCGCCGGCTCACTGCGGTGGGTCGGCGGCGTGGCGGCTCACGTAGACGCGGCTGGGATTGGTCGGAGGCGTCACCGAAGGGCGAGGACGTGGACGCGGGCGGCGGCGTTCGACGGGCGGTTCCTCCGCGGCCGGCGGCTCGGACCGCCACTCCCGGGCCGGGGGCTGCTCCCGGGCGGCGCGGCGCTTCTCGTTGCGGGACTGCCAGTTACGCGGCAGGCGGATGCGGCCCGAGCGCTCGTCCGGCGGCCAGGTCGGAACGACCTCGGTCGGCTCGAACGGCACGGCGGTGAGGTCGAAGCCAGTCGCGGGCTCGTAGTCGGGCACCGGGGGAAGCCGCTCGACGGCGACGGGCCAGCCGTAACCCTTGGCCGAGGGCTCGTGGTCGGGCTCCAGCTCGACCGGGATCGGGGTCCAGTATTCGCCGGACGGGAGCTCGTCGCCGGTCTGGCGGTACTCGGGGCGGACCCAGCCCTCGACGCGGTGGCCGTAGCGGGCCGCCGGCTGGGGCTGCGGCTCCGCCACCACCTCTTCGACCTCGACCTCGAAGGGCTCGGTGGCCTCGACGGCCACGGGCTCCTCGGGCTCGACCTCGTCGACCGGGCGGTGCTCGTCGGCGTACGGCCTCAGGTCCTGACGGTCCTCTTCGTCGGCGTACGGCCTCAGGTCTTGACGTTCCTCCTCGTCGGCGAGGCCGATCAGCGCGAGGCCGCCGCCCTCGTCCTCACCCGGCCACTCGGCCGCCTGGCTCCGGCGGCGGCTTCCCCGCACCCGGCGTGGGTGACGGTCGGCCTCGATCATGGCGGTCCGGGTGGCCTCGCGGACCGCCTTCCGGCCCGCCCGGCGCCCGCCGACCCGGAACAGCACGCTGCGGAAACAGATCAGTGTGGCGATACCGCCGGCGATGAGGGCGATGCCGGCCGCGGTCATCCAGTTCGTCACGAGGGATGTAACGAATGGGGCATTGAGTGCGAAACGCACCCGTAGCGGCGCGCCAACCGATCGCGCACTACGATCAAGTTCGTCTCTTCCACCGTCGCTGGAATCGTGAGGAACCACTGTGACGACACAGCCGGACGCGGTCCAGGCCGACATCCACACGACGGCCGGCAAGCTCAGTGATCTGACGCGCCGCACCGACGAGGCGGTCCACGCGGGCAGCGAACGGGCCGTCGAGAAACAGCACGCCCGGGGCAAGAAGACGGCCCGCGAGCGGATCGCGATGCTGCTCGACGAGGGCTCCTTCGTGGAGCTCGACGCGCTCGCCCGGCACCGCTCGACCAACTTCGGCCTGGAGAAGAACCGCCCCTACGGCGACGGCGTGGTGACCGGCTACGGCACCGTCGACGGCCGGCCCGTCTGCGTCTTCTCGCAGGATTTCACCGTCTTCGGCGGCTCCCTGGGCGAGGTCTTCGGCGAGAAGATCGTCAAGGTGCTGGACATGGCCATGAAGACCGGCTGCCCGATCATCGGGATCAACGACTCTGGCGGCGCGCGCATCCAGGAGGGCGTGGTCGCGCTCGGCCTGTACGCCGACATCTTCTTCCGCAACGTGCGGGCCAGCGGCGTCATCCCGCAGATCTCGCTGATCATGGGTCCGTGCGCGGGCGGCGCGGTCTACTCGCCGGCGATCACCGACTTCACCGTGATGGTCGACCAGACCTCGCACATGTTCATCACCGGCCCCGACGTGATCAAGACGGTGACCGGTGAGGAGGTCGGCTTCGAGGAGCTGGGCGGCGCCCGCACCCACAACAGCCGCAGCGGCAACGCCCACTACCTGGCCTCCGACGAGGACGATGCGATCGACTACGTGCGGGCGCTGCTGTCGTACCTGCCGTCGAACAATCTCGACGAGCCTGTCGTGTTCGAAGATTTGACGGATTTGACCGCTTCGGAGGCCGATCGCGCGCTCGATACCCTGATCCCGGACTCGGCCAACCAGCCTTACGACATCAAGACCGTGATCGAGACCGTCGTCGACGACTTCCTCGAGGTCCAGCCGCTCTACGCGCAGAACATCGTGGTCGGCTTCGGCCGGGTCGAGGGCCGCCCGGTCGGCGTGGTCGCCAACCAGCCGATGCACTTCGCGGGCACCCTCGACATCGCGGCCTCGGAGAAGGCGGCCCGGTTCGTCCGGACCTGCGACGCCTTCAACATCCCGGTGCTGACCCTGGTCGACGTGCCCGGCTTCCTGCCCGGAACGGCCCAGGAGTGGGACGGCATCATCCGGCGCGGCGCCAAACTGATCTACGCGTACGCCGAGGCCACCGTCCCGAAGATCACGGTGATCACCCGCAAGGCGTACGGCGGCGCGTACGACGTCATGGGGTCGAAGCACCTCGGGGCCGACATGAACTTCGCCTGGCCCACCGCCCAGATCGCGGTCATGGGGGCCCAGGGCGCGGTCAACATCCTCTACCGGGGCGAGCCGGTGGAGAACCGGGCCGCTCGGGTCCAGGAGTACGAGGACACGCTGGCCAACCCGTACATCGCGGCCGAGCGCGGTTACGTCGACGCGGTCATCCAGCCGTCCGAGACCCGGGCCCAGGTGACCCAGGCGCTGCGCATGCTGCGTACCAAGCGCGAGACCCTGCCGCCCAAGAAGCACGGCAACATCCCGCTATGAGCTCCAGGCCGGCTTTCCGCCGGCGGCGTTCGAGGTCACCTCGGGCCCGATCAGCAGGAAGTGCGCCTCGTCCCCGTCGACCCGCGGACAGTGCTCGACACCACGCGGGATGACCAGCAGGTCGCCGGGGAGCAGGGACACGTCGCCGTCGCGGAGCTGGATCGTCATCCGCCCGGAGAGCAGCAGGAAGGTCTCGTCCTGGTCGTCGTGCGAGTGCCAGTTCGTCGACCGGGTCCCCTTGGCCACCTTGAGCAGGTTGCCGTTGGCCGCGGCGAGCACCCGCTGGGACCAGAACTCGGTGAGGCCGGCCGCTTCGTCGGCCACCGCGTATTTCGTGAGCATGCACCGATCCTCCAACCCGCGGCGGGCCCGCCGGCAGTGGTAGGAATGACCGATGCCGCAAGGATCCTCACATCGGGTCGTGCTCGTCGTCGACGAGCAGTCCAACCCCTTCGAGGTCGGCTGCGCCTGCGAGATCTTCGGCGGCCCGTTGCGGCCGGAGATCGGTTTCGAGCTGTACGACCTCCGCGTGATCGCCCCTAAGAAGTCCACCCCGATGCGGGACGCGCTGTTCAGCATCGGCGCGGTCGGGCGGCTCGACGAGATCGACCGGGCCGACACGGTGATCGTGCCCAACCGGCCGTACGTCGACACGCCGAGCCGCCCGATGCTGCTGGCCGCCCTGCGCCGGGCCCACGAGCGGGGCGCCCGGCTGGTCGGCCTCTGCACCGGCGCGTTCACCCTGGCCGAGGCCGGCCTGCTCGACGGGCGCCGGGCCACGGTCCACTGGAATCTCGCCGAGGAGTTCCAACAGCGCTTCCCGAAGGTGGCGCTCGAACCGGACGTCCTGTTCGTCGACGACGGTGACGTGCTCACCTCGGCCGGCAGCGCCGCCGCGCTCGACCTCGGCCTGCACATCGTCCGGCGGGATCACGGGGCCGAGGTGGCCAATCACGTCAGCCGCCGCCTCGTCTTCGCCGCCTACCGCGACGGCGGTCAACGGCAGTTCGTCGAGCGCCCGATGCCACCGGCGGCCGGCCAGTCCCTCGCCTCGGCGCTGGCCTGGGCCCAGCAGCGACTGGACGAGCCGATCACCGTCGCCGAGCTGGCCCGGCGGGCCGGAATGAGCGTAGGCAGCCTGCACCGCCGGTTCCGGGCCGAGCTGGGCACCACCCCGCTGGCCTGGCTGACCGTCGAACGGGTCACCCTGGCCTGCCGCCTGATCGAACAGGGCGCCCACGGGCTCGAAGCCGTCGCCCACCGATCCGGGCTCGGCACCGGGGCTAACATGCGGGCCCTGTTCAAACGCCACGTCGGAGTCAGCCCGGCCGACTACCGGCGCCGCTTCACCGGCCCGCCGTGACTCACACCGTGTCGGGCAACCACTGGCCGGCCAACAGGAAGGCGCCGACGATCAACGCGGCCACGTTGACGACCAGGAAGACGCCGACCCAGAAGATGGCCGGCACGCGGGTGACGTGAGCGAGCTGGTCGGCGTCCGACTCCGGCATGCGGCCCCGGCTGCGCAGGCTCTGCAACTCGAAGACCGGGCGAACCCCGCCGAAAAGCAGGAACCAGACCCCGGCGTACGCGAAAACGGCCTGCACCTGCGGCGACGCGTACCAGGAGACGACGAAGACGATCGCGCCCGTCACCACGAGGGAGACCACACCGAAGAAGTTCCTGATGTTGATCAGCATGAGCAGCAGCAGAACCACGGCCAGCCAGAGCAGCAACGTGATCCGGTTACCGCCGAGCAGCCAGGCACCCAGCACACCGACCAGCGACGGCGCGATATAACCGCCGAGCAGCGTGAGCATCATGCCCGGGCCGGTCGGGCGCCCCGACGACAGCGTCAGACCGGACGTGTCGAACTCCAGCCGGATACCGCGCAACCGGCGGCCGGTCACCAACGCGAACAGCGCATGACCACCCTCGTGGGCGATCGTGACGGCATTGCGGGCCACCCGCCACACCGGGCGGAACGACACCGCGAGCAACCCGGCCAGCGCCGTGAGCAGCACCAGCAGACCGGGCGGGTCCGGCTGAGCGCCGAGCAGTTGGTCCCAGAGATCACTTACGCTGTCGATCGGCACAGCGCCGAACTGTAGCCGATCACGCTATGCGTGGTGGGAGGCCCGGCCCCGGACAACGGCCTCGGTGGGCGCCTCGGAACGCTTGGTCAGCGTGCGGGCGGCATACACACCACCGGCGAAAACAGCCAGCAGGGCCACGATGGCGAACATGGCGGGCGGTCCGATGGTCACAGTCAGGACCACGAGATCCGCGAACGCGATGAGCACCCAGAAACCTAGGGTGGGCTTACTGCCGTACCGTCGGCAGTTCATGTCGCACCTCCTCGGTGATGCGACATGAACTACCCATTCACGCGGGAAATAACTCTACTTCGACTTGAAGCCGGCGAAGATCGCCTTGATGTCGGCCTGCGAGGCGTTCCAGTCCTCCGGACTGACATACCAGTTCAGGCTGTACGCCTGCTTGCTGTTGACGACGAAATTCCGCTTGATCACGTGCTGCCGGTTGTTGGTGCTGGTCGTGTAGTAGTACTCCCAGTCGGCAGCACTCTTGAAGTAGCCGTTCACCCGGTCGATGCGCACCCGCTCATAACCCCGGATGCTGCCGGCCCGATCCTGCTCCTGCTCGACCCAGTCCTGGTACGCGTCGGCGGCCGGGCTGGTCGTCTGCGAGATGAGCAGCAGCCGGTTGTCCCACTTGTACTGGATGCCGCCGTCGCCCATGCTCCGCACCGCGTCCGCCGGCAGCGGGATCTTGAAACCGGTCGGATCGGTCCGCACCGCCCAGCCGGCCGGCAACGCGGCGGCGGCCGGGGTCGTCTTGCTCGGAGCGGCGCTGGTGGCGGCCGCGGACGGTTTCGTGGTGCCGGACGGAGCGGCCGCCGCGCTGGAAGCGACCGGGGTCGGGGCGGCCTGACCATCGCTGTCGTCGTCGCCGACGGCCTGCACGATGAGGACGACGACCAGCACGACGATCAACAACAGCACACCGAAACCGACCGCGGCCTGCTTGTACGTCAGCCGGGTGCCGAAAACGGTGATGCCGGGACTGCTCGCGTAGGACGGGGTGACCGGCATGGGCGTCCACGCCGGACGGTTCGGGCGGTTGAGGCCCGGGATGTCCTCGGTCTTACGCCGGGGCGGCATCACGGCGGCCACGGCGGTCTTGTCGGCGTCGGCCAGGTTGGCGACCAGCTTGGTGGCGTGCTGGTCGTCGGGGGGTGTGGCTTTCTTCGTTTCCACCGGGGTGGCTTTGTCCGCCGCCACGGGGGTGGCTTTACTCGCCTCGACCGGCGTGTCGGCCTTTGCCGCCACCGGCTCGTCGATCTTCGTCTCCGCCGGCTTGGCGGCCGGAACGGCCACCTTCTTACTTGCCGCGGGGACCGCCGTCATCGTTTCGCTCTCAGCGGGAGCAGCGGCCTGGCTCTCAGTGGCCGTCTTACTCTCGCCAACCGTCTTACTGTCAGCAGTCGCCTTGCTCCCGGCCTGGGGAGCCACCTCGCTGCCAGAAGCGGCCTGGCTCTCGGCATGAGGAGCCGTCCTGCCCTGAGCGGCAAGCGTCTCGCCGCTCTCGGCCGGGTCAGCTGACTGGCTCTCTGCAGCCGCGTCGCCGTCAGCAGGCGACTGGACCTCGGCCGCCGCCTCGGTCTCAGCAGTCGCCGGACTCTCAGCGGGAGCCGTCGCCACGCTCTCGGCCGGCTCGACCGCCTTGCTCTTTGTCGACGCAGCCGCGTTGCTCTCGGCGGGGGTGGCCGCTTCCTCGGTCTCGGCGGCGGGCGCCGCGCCGACGGCCTCGGCGCTGTCCGCGCCGGCGTCTGCCCGGGGCGCCTCAGCCTCGGCCGGCGCAGGCGGCGCGACCTGTTCGGCCTTCGCCTCTCCCTCAGCTGCCTTGCTCTGGGCTGCCTTGCCCTCGCCTGCGCCCTGGGCTGCCTTGCCCTCGGCCGCGCCCTGAGCTGCCTTGCCCTCGGCCGCGCCCTGAGCTGCCTTGCCCTCGGCCGCGCCCTGAGCTGCCTTGGACTCGGTCGCGCCCTGAGCTGCCTTGGACTCGGTCGCGCCCTGAGCTGACTTGGCCTCGGCCGCCTTGGCGTCGTCGTCCTCCGCCTTCGCCGGCTGCGCGGCTTTCGTCTCGCGCTCGTCCGCCGTCCCGGTGGTCGTCTCGGACTTCTCCGGCACTTCGGGCGCGGCTTTGCCCGACTTTTCGGATTTGTCAGACGGCGCGGTTTCCTGGAGCTTCGCCTCCGGCGAGGGAACGGCGACGTTCCCGGGCGTTTCGGTCACTGTGCTCTGGGCGTACGGCCGCACCTCGGTCTTTGCCTCTAGGCCCTTGTCGGCGCCCTTCTTGGCCGCGGGCTTCGGCGCGGGCACCACAGTGGTCGCGTCCGCCGTCGGTGGCTTCACCGGAGGGACCACCGTGGTGGCGTCCGCGGGCTTGTCGACGATGCGGGGCATCAGCGCGGTGGCGTCGGCCGGCATCGGCTTCGGCGCGGCGGGCATCACGGTGGTGGCGTCGGCGGCGGGCGCGGTCTTGCCCCGGCGGGCCGCGGCCACGTCGGCGGCGGTGAAACCCGCGTGCCCGGCGCGGGCCGGGCGTGGCGGCGTACCGCTTGCGGGCTCGGAACGCTGAGGCTCGGGCGGCTGAGGCCGGCGGGTGCTGATGAAGGCGGTCTTGTCGTCGCGGACCGGCGGGCCGTCCACGCGGGTGGCATCGACGGGAGGCGTGGGCTTGTCGGCTCGCGGCGGCTTGGCGGCCGGCGGCTTCGTACCCGGCGGCTTGACCGCGGGGGCGTCGACGCGGGTGGGCGTCTCGGCGGCGGGGCGGCCGACGGTGGCCTTGCCCGGGGTGAAGATCGGCGGCCGGCCGTCGCCGACCGCCGGACGGCCACTCACGACGGGCGGCTGCGGCGGCGGGCTGGTCGGGCGGACCGGCGGACGGGGGCCCGGCACGACCGGCGTGGCACCCGTGTGCGGCAGGCCGGTCCGGTCCCGGCCCACGCCCGGGCGGCGCATGGTCGGGCTCATCGGGAAGGTCAGCTTGCCGCGGCGGCCGGCCGCGCGCAGCAGCAGGCGCTCCGCCTCCTCGGCGTTGATGCGGTGCGCCGGATCCTTGCGCAGCAGGCCGTTGAGCACCGGCTTGAGCGGGCCGGCGTTGCGCGCGGGCGGCGGGTTCTCGGTGGCCAGGGCGGCCAGCGTGGCGATCGCGGACGGGCGGGCGAACGGCGAGGCACCCTCGACCGCCGCGTACAGCGTGGCCCCGAGGGACCACAGATCGGCGGCGGGTCCGGCTGAGCCGTCCCGGGCTCGCTCCGGTGCGATGTACGCCGGGGAGCCGAGCACCAGACCCGTACGCGTGACGTTGGGGTCCCCGGGCACGGTGGCCAGCCCGAAGTCGGTGAGCACGACGCGGCCGTCGGCGCCGATCAGCACGTTGCCCGGTTTGACGTCGCGGTGCACCACGCCGGCCCGGTGGGCGGCCCGCAACGCGTTCAGCACGCCCAGGCCCATCTCGGCGGCCCGCACGGCGTTGAAGGGACCCTCGGCGGCGAGCGTGTCCTGCAGGGAGCGCGAGGGCACGTACTCCATGACGATCCACGGGTCGGCGTCGGTGCGCAGCACGTCGAACACGCGAACCACGTTGATGTTGTTGAGCCGGGCGATCGCGCGCGCCTCGCGCAGCGACCGCTCACGCATCTCCTGCCGCTCGCCGGGGGTCAGACCGGGCGGCGGGACGAGCTCCTTGATGGCCACGTCCCGGTGCAGGACGACGTCTGTCGCCCGCCAGACGCGGCCCATGCCGCCCTGACCGAGCGGCGCGACGAGCCGGTAACGGTCAGCGACGATGAGCGGGGGCGAGGAAGACATCACGGAGAAAATACCCGGTCCTGTCGAGCCACAGCGAATCGATCAGCCGAGTGTGGGATGCGTGTCACCGGATCTCCATGCCTCCGTCGTACGCTCGGTCGATGGATACGGAACCGCTGGTCAGCGTCGTGCGCGGCGAACCGACCGATCTTGAGCTGGCCGCGCTGGTCACGGTACTGGTGCGAGCATCCAGCGCAGTGGATGGGGAGCAGCCCCCGCCGGCCCCCTCGGCCTGGGCCCACTCGGCACGACCGTCGATGCGCCCGTCCTCCTGGCGCGCCTCGGCCCTCCCCCGCTAGATCATCGTCGGTCACTGTCCACAGGCACCCCATGCGCTGGCGGCGAGCGACTACTCTTTGGTTTCGCTGGTTTTCCGGACCACTCTGGGGGAGGGTGACGTTGATTCCCGAGGAGGATCGCGGTCCCGCGTGGCTGCGCGACTACGGCACCACCGATTTCGGCCAGATCGAGGCCGACATCCAGGCCATGGAGCAGTTCGCCGCCAAGCTGGCCGCCAACGTCAAGGACAGCTACGCCCCCCATCTCGAGAGCGTCTCCGAGTCGATGGGCACCCCGCTGCCGAGCCCCGACGGCCGCTTCGCCGAGCTGGCCTCGTTCCTGCTCGCGCACCGCGACGCCCAGGACGTCACCCACCAGAACGTGTACAACTACGCGAACGGCACTCAGGGCTTCGCCTCCGCCGCGTCCGACATCAGCAAGAAGTACGCGGGCTCCGACGCCTTCTCGCACGCCAAGGTCACCGACGTCGACAAGGCCTTCGACAAGTACGGCGTCCCGGCGAGCACGGTTGAAGGGGACCTCTGATGTTGATCGCAGCCGGCGGCGGCGGAAGCGGCATCACCGACTGGTACGCGATGGGCATCCCCGAGATGCAGGAGCTCATCCAGAAACCCGACACGGCCAAGCACTACGAGCTGCTCACGGGCTGGAAACAGTCGGCCGACCTCATCAACGAGCACCGCTGGCAGGTCCAGAACTACCGCGACAACCTCGCCGCCATCTGGCCCCCCGACCGCAACGCGGCCGCCTTCGCCTACCTGACCCGCCTCGACGACCTCATCAAGAACCTCGACGACACGTACGAGGCCGCAATCGCCAACCACGACGCCTTCGCCTCAGCCACCCTGTCGATCGGCCTTGCCCAGAAAGACATCCAGCAGATCTTCGACGAGTACATGTCGAACGCCCAGGCCTTGAACACGTTCAACGCAACCCAGCTGCAGGCCCAGAAGGCCGACCCCGGCCTACCCCCCGAAAAGCCCCCCGTAGCCGACGGCCGCCAGGAGGAGCTGCGCCAAAAGGCCGCAGCCTTGCTGAGCACCGTAAGCAGCGACTTGGCCCTGGCCCAGGTCAGCATCAGAACGCCTACGCTTTACGAACGACAGTTCAAAGAGATCACCAAAGACGCAAACGACGGCGACCAGTATGTAGCTCCTCCGATCCCGCCCGTTACGCCGGTTTTCCCCGACCGCAATCCAGCTGGCTCGACTTCATCAAGGCCGTCCGTAACATTTCCGACCTCCGGTCCAGCGCAACCGATCGCATCGCCACCCGGCGTCTTTACACCGCCCGGGGCCATAACGCCACCCATTACGGCGACGCCACAGCCAGGCCTTATTTTGGGAGGAACGGGTCCCACAGCCGTCCTACCGTCACCGAATCCCCCGCCTGTGACACCGTCTTTACCCGGAGGCGGATCCGGCCCAATAGCTAGCCCAGGGCTTCTCCCACCGACCCCTGGCTTCCTTCCTACCGGAAGCACTGCGACCACCCCGCCCCCGGTAACGGGCATCGGCCGGGGCGGCGTCGGCGTTCCGAGAGAAGGACTCACGCGTCCCGGCGCGACTGCCCCCGGCGGGCTTCACGTCATGCCTCCGGGGGGAGTAATTGGGGGCGCCCCAGGTGTCGGCCTTGGCCAACCAGCCACAGTCCGCCCAGGCGCACAACGGGTTAATCCTGTCGGCGGGGTGATCGGCGGAGGCCAACTTGGTAGTCCCGGAAACGCCAGAGGCACGGCAACTGGTGGCACCGGGCAACTCAGTGGCAGCAATGCACCCTACGGGCCCGCTGGCAGCCGCAGGAAGACTCGAAGCGACGGAACCGAAGCCTCGAATTGGGACCCCGACAACCCCTGGAAAACCACGGAGGGCGTAGACCCAGTGGTTTCGCCTCCAAGGGAACAGCGGATCGACCCCGGGCCCGCGATCGGATTGAATTGATTTTAATGCGCGGCACAGCAACTGCAGGAGCAATTGTTCTTGCAGCTGCCATCCTTATTCCGGCGTCTCCCGCGATGGCAGATAGCATTCGCAACGACCAATGGTATCTTAAGTCGCTACGAATTTCGGATGCCCACGCCATCAGCAAAGGGTCCGGAGAAACAGTCGCCGTAATTGATACAGGATCATTTGCACATACAGACCTTCGCCAAAATCTCCTTGAAGGAGTAAGCTTCGTCTCAGGCGAATCAAGCGACGGCCGCACCGACAGATCGGGCCACGGCACAAATATGGCAGCCCTTGTCGCAGCCCACGGACGAGGCAACGACGGCATCCTAGGTATCGCCCCAGGAGCGAAGGTATTGCCGGTCAAGATTTCCAACTCGGCAGACAAAGCACCGCCTAAAGAGATGGCGAAGGGAATAGAGTGGGCATTGGCGAAAAATGCTCGCATTATTAACGTTTCCGCCGGGATCGGCCCCTCGTTCGACCTGCAAGATGCAGTCGCACGGGCGATGGGCGCAGATGCTGTCGTGGTGGCATCGATCGGAAATGCCGGACAAGACGCTATTGTCGGATATCCGGCGGCCATTGAAGGCGTGCTGGCCGTGGGCTCGGTGGGCCCGGATGGCAAGCATTCAGCGTTGTCTGTCAACACGCCGAAAGTACAAATTTGCGCGCCGGGCGTGGAGATAACCACCGCAGAGCCGAAGAACAAATACGTCAATGTCGGCGGAACATCGCCGGCGGCAGCCATCGCGTCTGGAGCTGCGGCGCTTGTCCGCTCTAGATATCCCAAGCTTTCCGCCGAAGAAGTCATCCATAGACTTACAGCTACCGCTGATGATATTGGGCCGCCGGGGCGGGATGATGAGTGTGGTTTTGGGCGCCTGAATATTGTTAAGGCGCTTACTGCTGATGTGCCGCCGTTGGAGGGTGAGACTTCGGCGCCTAGCGCGGCTACTACGGCGCCGGTGACCGTGGGGCCGACGGCTAGTGCTGCTGGGGCTGTGGTGGAGGAGGCGGAGCCGGCGAGTGCTAGCCGAGGGCTTCTCTATGCCGGGGTGGCTGCGGTGGTTGTGGTGGCGGCGGCTCTTGTCTTCTTTGTAGGTCGGCGGCGGCGGGGCGCGCGTTAGACCGTGGGGGAAACGCCGGGGCGTGTGCTGCTTTTGGGGGTGTTTGACTTGTAGCCTCGGGGCGTGCAGAAGGATCAGGACATCGCGTATCGGCTGATTCTGGCGTCGGCCAGTCCGGCTCGGCGGCAGCTGCTTGGGGCGGCTGGGATTGATGCCGAGGTGATGGTCAGTGGGGTGGACGAGTCCGTGGTGGAGGCGGAGGATGCGGCCTCGCTGTGTCTTGCCCTGGCGCGGATGAAGGCGCGGACCATTGCGGCGCAGCTTGAAGCGGACCCTGGGGTGGTGGTTCTGGGGTGTGACTCGGTGTTGGCGTTCGAGGGGGAAATCCTTGGGAAGCCGGCCAACGCGGAGGAGGCGACCAAGCGGTGGCTGCGCATGCGGGGCAAGTCCGGCGTGCTGCACACGGGGCATCACCTGACCAGCCTGGTCAGTGGGAAGCAGGCGGAGGCGGTCGGCATGACGACCGTGCACTTCGCGGACATCAGCGATGCCGAGATCGAGGCGTACGTGGCCAGCGGGGAGCCGCTGCATGTGGCCGGGTCGTTCACGCTTGATGGGCGCGGTGGGGCGTTCGTCGAGCGGATCGAAGGGGATGCGGGCAACGTCATCGGGCTTTCGTTGCCGCTGCTCCGCACCCTTCTTGCCGAAATGGGCGTCCCGATCATCGCGCTCTGGAGAAGCTGAGCGCTCCGGAGAAGCTGAGCGCTCTGGAGAAGCTAAGCGCTCTGGAGAAGCTGAGCGCTCTGGAGAAGCTGAGCGCTCTGGAGGAAGTAAAAACCTCTCAGCGGACGCTTCGGGCGAACTCGCGCGCCGCCCAGGCGACGGCGGCGCAGGCCAGGATGGCCATGATGAGCAGGCCCTGCCAGACGTCGGGGGCGCCCAGGTCGCCGCGGAACAGGGCGCGGGTGCCGTTGACCGCCCACGAGAACGGGTTCCAGTCGGCGATCCCCTGCAACCAGCCGGGAGCGTACGTCAGTGGCAGCAGGATGCCGCTGAGCAGCAGCACCGGCTGGGCGACCGTGTTCATCAGCGGGGCCAGCGCGTCCTCGCTCTTCACGACCAGGGCCACGCCGTAGCTCACGGCCGAGGTCATCAGGGAGATCAGGGCCAGCATCAGGTAGGCCAGCATCAGGTTGCCCAGGAAGACGCGCAGGTCGAAGACGAGCGCGAGCAGCGTGATGATCACTGCCTGGGCGATCAGGGAGACCACGTCGCGCAGGGAGCGGCCCAGCAGCAGGGCGAGGCGGCTCACCGGCGTCACCCGGGAGCGTTCGATCACGCCGGCCCTCAGCTCGGCGATCAGGCCGAAGCCCTGGAACAGGCCGCCGAAGATGGCCAGCAGGACCAGCAGGCCGGGCACGAAGATCTCGTACGCCTCGGCGTTGGAACCCACCTGCAGGGCCGGCTTGAGCAAGGGTGCGAACAGCAGCAGGTACA
This sequence comes from Actinoplanes sp. NPDC049598, assembly GCF_040675435.1. Taxonomy (NCBI): domain Bacteria; kingdom Bacillati; phylum Actinomycetota; class Actinomycetes; order Micromonosporales; family Micromonosporaceae; genus Actinoplanes; species Actinoplanes sp. NPDC049598. Next base: position 257,962 of record NZ_JBFAOX010000003.1, read on the forward strand.
TCACCGGCTGGAAGACGCCGACGAAGATCCAGACGGGGTTGCGCAGCAGGAGCTGCATCTGCCGGTTGAAGATCAGCGAGGTGTCGCGGAGCAGCTTCATGTCAGTTCTCCCGCAGCGAGCGGCCGGTCTTGGTCAGGAACACGTCGTCGAGGCTGGGGCGGTGCAGCTCGATCGTGCCGAGGGGCACCGAGGCCGCGTCGAGGGCGCGCAGGATCTGCGGGATCGCCACGGCGCCGTCCTCCACGTAGAGGCGCACGTTGTCCTCGTACGTCTCCAGCTTGTAGGAAGTGAGGGCCTGGGCCGCCGCCGCCACCGCGTCCACCGGTAGGCCGACCCGGACCACGTCCCCGCTGATCTCGCGTTTGAGGCCGGCCGGTGTGCCCGAGGCGACGATCTCGCCGTTGTCCATGATGGAGATGCGGTCGCAGAGCGCGTCGGCCTCGTCGAGGTAGTGGGTCGTGATGAAGACGGTCATGCCCTCCGCGCGCAGCCGTCGGATCTCGTCCCACATGTGGGCCCGGCTCTGCGGGTCCAGGCCGGTGGTCGGCTCGTCCAGGAAGACGACCTTGGGTTCGTGGATGATGCCGAGCGCGATGTCGACCCGCCGGCGCTGCCCGCCGGAGTAGGTCTTGCACTTGCGGTCGGCGTAATCGCTGAGCTGAAAACCTTCAAGGACCTTGGCGGTACGCGTCTGGGCGGCGCCCTTGTCGATCCCGTACAGCCGGGCCTGGAGGACCAGCTCCTCCCGGGCGGTCGAGTCGTCCCAGGTGCTGCCGCCCTGGGCGACGTACCCGATGCGGCGGCGGACCTCGCCCGGGTCGGACCGCAGATCAGCCCCGGCGATCGTGGCCGTGCCGCCGTCGGGCTCGATGAGGGTGGCCAGCATCCGCAGCGTGGTGGTCTTGCCGGCGCCGTTGGGACCGAGGAAGCCGAAGATCTCGCCCTCGGCGACGTCCAGGTCGACACCGCGTACGGCCTCGACGGTCTTTTTGTCGCGCCCTTGGCGCGAGACGAACGACTTGCGCAACCCGCGAGTCTCTATCATGCGGGCAGCCTACGACCGTCAAGTTTTACTAGTCAAACTTGATTAGGACGCGGTGGCGCGGCCGGAAAGTAGCTCTCCGTCGTCTCGATCCGCTTGGCCGTACGCTCGCACCAGGCGATCTCGGCCTCCCAGATGACCACGCTCCGCTCCCACATCCAGCTCACGTAGATCGGCTTGTTGTCGGCCCAGTCGGCCGCCATCGCGGCCTCCAGCTGCTGAACCGCGGCCTGGAGCTGGATGGCCCGATTACGCAGGCCGGCCGCCGCCTCCTCGCGGGGCAGGGCCGCGAGGAACGAGAAGGCGGCCATGAACGGGTCGGCCATCTGGGCGAGGTTCCACCACTCCTTGCGGAGCAGGGCCTCGAACTCGGCCACGCCCTTGTCGGTGATCTCGTAGGTGGTGCGGGCCGGGCGGGTGCCGACCTGCTCGGTCGCGACCTGGCGGAGAAGCCCTTCCTCGGCCAGCTTGCGCAGCGCGTGGTAGATCGAGCCGGGTTGGATGTTCGCCCATTTGTCCGCGCTCCAGCTCAACAGCTCCCGGCGGACGTCGTAGCCGTGCACGGGCTGGGCCCACTGGACCAGCCCGAGGATCATCATGCGCGTAGCGGACACCATGCCAGCATAAAAGTGCGACTAGGCTCAGCCCGTGCGCAAGGTATTGATCGCCAACCGGGCCGAGATCGCCGTCCGGGTCATCCGGGCCTGCCGGGACGCCGGCCTGACCAGTGTCGCCGTCTACGCCGACAGTGATCGGGACGGGTTACCGGCCCGGCTCGCCGACGAGGCGTACGCCCTGGGTGGTGAGACGGCCGCCGACACGTACCTGCGCATCGACAAGCTGATCGACGTCGCGCGGCGGGCCGGGGCCGACGCGGTGCACCCGGGCTACGGCTTCCTCAGCGAGAACGCCGACTTCGCCCAGGCGGTGATCGACGCCGGTCTGACCTGGATCGGCCCGTCCCCGCAGGCCATCCGCGACCTGGGGGACAAGGTCACCGCCCGGCACATCGCCCAGCGCGCCGGCGCCCCGCTGGTGCCGGGCACGGCCGAGCCGGTGGCGGACGCCGACGAGATCGTCGCGTTCGCGCGTGAGCACGGCCTGCCGGTGGCGATCAAGGCGGCGTTCGGCGGCGGCGGGCGCGGGCTCAAGGTCGCCCGTACGCTCGAGGAGATCCCGGCCCTGTTCGAGAGCGCGACCCGCGAGGCCGTGGCCGCGTTCGGCCGGGGCGAGTGCTTCGTCGAGCGGTACCTCGACCGGCCCCGCCACGTGGAGGCGCAGGTCCTGGCCGACACCCACGGCAACGTGATCGTGGTCGGCACCCGGGACTGCTCCCTGCAGCGCCGCCACCAGAAGCTGGTCGAGGAGGCGCCGGCCCCGTTCCTGAGTTCGGAGCAGCGGGCCGAGATCCACTCCAGCGCCAAGGCGATCTGCCGCGAAGCGGGCTATCACGGCGCCGGCACGGTCGAATATCTGGTCGGTCAGGACGGGACGATCTCCTTCCTGGAGGTGAACACGCGCCTGCAGGTGGAGCACCCGGTCAGCGAGGAGACTTCGGGCCTCGATCTGGTCCGCGAGCAGTTCCGCATCGCTGATGGCGCCACTTTGGACATTTCCGAGGACCCGGCGCCGCGTGGGCACTCGATCGAGTTCCGCCTCAACGGCGAGGACCCGGGCCGGGGCTTCCTGCCCGCTCCGGGCCAGGTCACCGAGCTCAACTGGCCGTCCGGCCCCGGCGTCCGGGTCGACGCGGGCGTCGAGAAGGGCAGCGTCATCGGGGGCAACTTCGACTCGCTCCTCGCCAAGATCATCGTGACCGGGGCGACCCGGGCCGAGGCGCTGGAACGCTCCCGGCGCGTGCTCGACGAGACCGTGGTCGAGGGGATCGCCACGGTGCTGCCGTTCCATCGGGCCGTAGTGCGCGATCCGGCGTTCACGAGTGAGCCGTTCACGGTCCACACCCGGTGGATCGAGACGGAGTGGGCGGGCGGGGTCGAGCCGTACGCTGCCGCGGCCGCCGGCGACGAGCCGGAGCAGCGCGAGACCGTCGTGGTCGAGGTGGGCGGCAAGCGGCTCGAGGTACGCCTGCCCGCGCAGCTGCTGAGCAGCCGGCCCGCACAGAAGGCGGCGCCCGCCAAGCGGCGTGGCGGCGGTGGAGGGGCGACTGCCCAGGCGGGCGGGGCCGCGGCTCTGACCGCGCCGATGCAGGGAACGATCGTCAAGGTCGCCGTGGCCGACGGCGACACGGTCTCCGAGGGCGACGTGATCGTGGTGGTCGAGGCCATGAAGATGGAGCAGCCGCTGCAAGCTCACAAGGCCGGCACGGTGTCCGGATTGTCCATCGGGGTGGGCGAGACGGTCACGGCCGGGACGGTTGTCTGCACCATCGACTGAGGCTCAGCGGGCGGTGGCGATCCAGTAGCGGAGTTTCTCGTCGATGCGGGGGGCGGGGACGCCGCCGTTGCGCTCGATGGTGCGGCGCGACGCCTCGTTGTCGGCGTCGCAGGTGACGAGCACCCGCTCGAGGCCGAGCGAAGCGGCGATGGGCAGGGCGGCGGCCAGCATCGCGGTGGCGTGGCCCTGGCGGCGGGCCGACGGGCGTACGTCGTAGCCGATGTGGCCGTTGCGCTCGCCGATGACGCCCGGCGCCAGGCGCCGGCGGATGTTGAGCCGGCCCAGGTAGTCGACGCCCTCGACCCACCACAGCACGGTGGTCGGCACGAAGCTGGCCGGGCGGGGCGTGTCCTCGAGCGCCTGGGCGCGCAGGCCGTCGACGAAAGTCCGGAAGACCGGCGCCGAGAGCCACGTCTGCGCGTACGCCCGCAGGTCGCTCCCGATGTTGCTGTTGTCACCCGGCGAACCCCGTCCCTCGGCCTGATATTCGGCCATTGCCTCTAAAAAGGACTTATGGACCTCATACACAGGTGCTGCTAGAACAGGCACTCGCCCACACTAGGGGAAAAGGTGGCGAGCCGCCGGTACGGGACCTACCGACGGCCCGCCGGCCGGCACACCGAGAACGGGGGACCCGGCGTTCCGGCCACCTCACGGTACGCCCGCGGGGGCCACGCCGAAAACTTGCCTGGTGACAAATAGGACAAGACGCGGTGGCGGGCGGAAAAACCACGCGCGCCGGGGAGATCGAGACAATACCGTGTCAGGCATCACCGCCGACCGGCTCTGATCAGGGAGCATTCTTCAAACACAGCCCATTCTCAGGTGCCGCCACGGAGAATCCCCGTGAGGCCCCTACCACCCGCGAGGTCAAGGACTCATGACGGAACTGTTGACCATGATGGCAACACCGGCGTGGGCGTACCTTGCTCTCTTCGGCTTCCTGGCCGTGGACGCCATGATTCCGGTGGTCCCGATCCAGGCGATCATGATCACATCCGGCGCGCTGACTGTCTACGGCAATCTGAACCTCGCCCTGGTGATCGCGATCGGCGCCCTCGGCATGTTCACCGGCGACTCGATCGCCTTCGCCCTGGGCCGCTCCAGCGGCGAGCGCGGCTCGGGCCGGCTGGCCGCTCTCCGCGCGCGGTACGGGCCCAAGCACGACGACGAGGCGAAAGAGGAGTCCAAGACCCGTCGCGCGGCCGAGCGGTTCACCCGCGGTCTGCGCCGGCCCGGCCCGCTCGTGCTGCTGCTCTGCCGCTTCGTGCCCGGCGGCCGGATGGCGGCCGGCTTCCACGCCGGGCGGCGCGGCTACCCGGTCAAGATGTTCATCCTCTACGACGGGCTGGCCGCGCTGGCCTGGGGTTCGTACGGCGGGCTGGTCGGCCACGTCGGCGGCACGGCCATCACCCAGTCCGCCTGGCGGCTGTTCGCGGTGGCCGCGACCGCCGCCGTCGTCTTCGGCACGGCCGGGTGGATCCTCGCCCTCTTCGGCGGCCGCAAGGAGGCCGAGGAGCTCAAAGCGGCCGAGGAGCTCAAGGCCGCCGCGAAGAGGGGCGAGGACGATTTCACTGCAGCTCGTGGAGCATCAGCTGACGTGCCGCTTCCGCAATCGAGCCCGACAGCGACGGGTAGATAGTGATCGTGTGGGCCAGCTGGTCCACGGTCAGGTTGTTCTCCACCGCCATGGTGATCGGCAGGATCAGCTCGCTCGCCTTGGGTGAGACCACCACGCCGCCGACGATCTGACCGGTCGCGGGCCGGCAGAACAGCTTCACGAAGCCGTCGTGCAGGTCGGCCATCTTGGCCCGGGCGTTGCCGCTCAGCGGCAGCATCACCTGCCGGGCCGGGGTCCGGCCGGCGTCCACGTCGTTCTGGCTGACGCCGACGGTGGCCAGCTCGGGGTCGGTGAAGGCGTTGGCCGAGACGGTCCGCAGCCGCAGCGGGGCCACCGCCTCGCCCATCGCGTGCCAGATGGCGATCCGGCCCTGCATGGCGGCGACGCTGGCCAGCGCGAGCACACCGGTGCAGTCGCCGGCCGCGTAGATGCCGGGCACGTTGGTGCGCGACACCCGGTCGACCGTCACGTAGCCGCCGTCGCCGACCTGGACGCCGTACTCCTGCAGGCCGAGGTCGGCCGTGTTGGGCACGGCGCCGACCGCGATGAGCGCGTGCGAGCCCTCGATGACCTGGCCGTCGCCCAGGGTGACCTGCACGCCGTCGCCGGTGTTGACCACGGAACGGCCGCGGGACTGGCTGAGAATGGTCATGCCGCGCTCGCGGAAGACCCGCTCGATGGCCATGGCGGCGTCGGCGTCCTCGTGCGGCATCACCCGCTCGCGGCTGGAGACCAGGGTGACCTGCACGCCCATGGCCAGGTAGGCGCTGGCGAACTCGGCCCCGGTCACGCCGGAGCCGATCACGATGAGGTGCGACGGCAGCTCGGTGAGGTCGTAGAGCTGACGCCAGTCGAGGATGCGCTCGCCGTCCGGCACGGCCGTGGGCAGCACGCGCGGGGTGGCCCCGGTGGCCAGCAGCACCGTGGTGGCGTCCACGGCGTACTCCTGCCCGTCGTGAGGGGTAACGAGCACCTGGTGGGTGTGGCCGAGCGTGTCCTCGCCGAGGCGGGCCCGGCCGTGCACCACGTCGACGCCGGCCTTGACCAGCTTGGCCTGGATGTCGCCGGACTGGGCCAGCGCGAGCTTCTTGACCCGGTCGTTGACCTCGGCGGCGTCCACCGTGACGCCGTCCAGACCGGCCGAGCGGATGCCGAACCGGTCGTTGTTGCGGTAGCCCGTCATCACCTCCGAGCTGGCGATGAAGGTCTTGGAGGGCACGCAGTCGGTGAGGACGCAGGCGCCGCCCGGACCGTCCGCCTCGACGAGGGTGACGTCCGCGTCGAGCTGGGCCGCGACCAGCGCCGCCTCATACCCGCCCGGTCCCCCACCGATGATCACGATCCGACTCACGACTGTTCCCTCCACGTTGCCAATGTGCCGACACGCACTCCTTGTATTCTCCACCACCGCCCCGGCGGGCTATCGTCATCGCCGTGCGTCATTACGCCGCGTATGGCTCGAACCTCGACCCCGCCCGCATGCGGGCCTACTGTCCGCACTCGCCCATGGTGGGCGTGGGGTGGATAGAAGGCTGGCGCCTGACCTTCGCCGGTGAGGGGGAAATGGGCTGGGAGGGCGCGGTCACCACGATCGTCGAGTCCCCCGGCGACCGGGTGTTCGTCTCGCTCTACGACGTCCACCCGTGGGACGCCGCCCAGCTCGACGAGGTCGAGGGGGTGACGGCCGACGCCTATCAGAAACTCACCGTGCGTGTTTCGACGCTCGAAGGCGAGTTCAGCGCGTGGGTCTACGTCTTCGCCGGTTACGAGGGCGGCATGCCCACCGCGTGGTATCTCTCCGAGATCGCCAACGCGGCCGAGAAGGCCGGGGCGCCCGACGACTACGTCCAGGAGCTGCGCGAACGCCCCACCCGCATCGCGCCTCCCGAGGCCTAAACGAACCGACGGTAGATGTTGGCCTCGTACAGCGGCTTCATGCCGACCGCGAGGTAGAGCCGCGCCGCCTGAGTCGGGTTGGCCAAGTCGACGCCCAGCCCGGCCTTGGCGTAACCCTTGCGCGCGTAGACGGCGAAGGCGTGGCGCAGCAGCGTCTCCCCCAGACCCCTCTTGCGGTACGGAGCGAGGACGCCCAGCCGCTTGACCCAGCCCTCGTCGTTGCCGTCACCGCTGTCGGCCGAGGACTCCAGGGCGCCCGCGACCTGCCCGTCGACCTCGGCCACGAACCACTCGTCGTACACGTGGGTCTTCTCCTCATCGAGGATCTTGCGCCACGCCTCGTAGTCGGCGGTGCGGTGATCGGAGTCGAGGAACGCCTGCTGGATGACGCCGTGGAACGCCCGCATGTCGGCGTCGTCGTCTGGGCGCACGAGACGCACGGTGACACCCGCCGGCGGCTCCGGGGCGGTGGGTGGCACGCCGTCGAGCGACATCTGCATGCGGGCGTGCTGCTTGAGGAAGACAAAGCCATGATCTTCCAGGGCCTGGATGTACGGCTTCTCGGTGGGCACGGCGCCGGCACGGACCTCGTACGGGCTGTGGCCGAACTCGACCGCCCGCTCGGCCACCCGGGCCAGGATGATCTCGAGCAGCGGCACCATGGCCGGCCGCCCCCGCTCGGGCCAGACGTAGACCTCGACGAAATCGCGGTCACTGGCGGTCGAGTTGACCGGGAAGGCCCAGCCGACGATCTTCGCCTCGTCGTCGAGCGCCAGCCAGACGTCGCGCCCCATGTCCGTGTGTGGCTCGGTCAGCGACTCGCGCACCTCCTCGACGCTGAAGTCGGGGTAGCCGAGGGCGGCGATGTCACTGGCGTGCACCAGCTCGAGGATCGCGGGCACGTCGTCGAGGGTGGGGCGGCGCAGGCTCCACCCGGCGGGAAGCTCGGTCATGCCCGGCATCGGACCACGAACCATCCGGCCGGGCCAGCGATTTACGGGGCGAGCCGGTGCCGCAGCGACTCCAGCAGACCCACCAGCTCGACCCGTTCGGCGAGGTCGAGGGACGAGTACGCCTGCCCGGCCATGGCGTCGGCCGCCGAGTCGGCCCACATGAGCCGGCGCACGATCGGCCCGGCCGGCGGGTACGGCGGCTGCCAGCCGAACGCGACGGCCCCGGTCTCCCCCTCGGGGCCGGCGATGATCGCCTGCAGCGGGGTGAGCCCGCTGGCCCGCACGGCCACCAGGTGCACGCCGAGCCGGTGCTCCTGCAGCAGATGCAGCAGCACCGCGGCCTGGGCGCCGGCGCTCTGCTCGGGCATCGGCATGGCCCGCCAGGCGGCGAACAGCGGCAGACCCGCGTAGTCGACGGCGGTCACCACCCGCCGGGTCAGCTCGTGCAGCCGGCCGAGCCGCGGGAAGCCACCCAGCTGCTCGGCGCCCCACGTGCAGAGCTCGTGCAGATGCCAGGTGGCCACCTCCATCGGGGCCGAGGTCTTGGCGGTCGCCTCCCAGCCGTCGATGACGGCCTCGGGCGCGATGAAGCCGATGGCCGCGGCGACCGTCTCCGGGCGGACGTCGCCGAGCGCGCCCGCGCGCGCGGAGACGTGGTACGCCCAGCCGGAGAGGCCGAGCAGGCGCGCTCGGCGAAGGGTCTGCGGCGACTCGGCAAAGGCGCCCACGATGGTGGCGAGTCCCGTTTTGGCGTTGGCGGCAGCCTGTTCGGGGGTCACCCGCCCGATTCTGCTCTCCTCGGCCCGATCTGGAAAACTTTCTTCCCGTCACAGCCGACGATTCAGATCATTCCGACTCGTCCGATTCAAGATCCTCCAAGGCGGCCTGTACGTCTCCCACCTCCCGCCGAGCCGCGGCGGCGGCCCGTTCGGCGTCGCGACGAGCCTGCTTGCGCCGCGCCACCTCGGCCTGCGCCTCCGTTCGGCGACGTTCCAACTCGGCCAGCTCGGCGTCGAGGTCCTCCACCCGGTGACCTGCGTCACGTTCGGCCACCTCGGCCTTCTCCAGCTGCTCGTCGGCCCGGCGCTCGGCCGACTCGGCCGAGCTCAGCCGGCGGCGCAGCTCCCGCCGGCGCTTGTCCCGCTCCCGCCGGCGTTGCTCCCGCTCCCGCTGGCGGCGCTCTTCGGCGACCCGCTCGCGCGGCGAAAGCTCGATGACCTCGGCTTCCTCCTCGTCTTCCTCGCCGGAGACGCCGGAAAGGCCAGAGGCGTCGTCGGCGGCGTCCGGCACGTCGGTGACCAGGCGCAGCCGCGGCCGGGGCACCTCGCCGAAGCCGGCGTAGGTGGCGGCCCGGATCAGGCGGCCGGTGCGGACCTGGGCGGCCACGTCCGGCTCGGCCATGGCCGCGGTCAGCGTCGCCTCCACCTCGCCCAGCGGCAGCTTGATCCCCGGTTCCTCGGCCCGGGCCAGCTTGCCGGCCGCCGAGACCAGCGCCGAGACCACCTGGCGGCGCTGCGCGGTCAGCTCCCGCAGCGCGTCGCCGTCGAGGCCGCGCTGGGCCTCCCGCAGGGCCGTGGCCAGGTCGGCCAGCTCCTCGACGAGCTCGGGGCGGCGCAGCGCGAGCAGGTTGACCACCCAGGCGGCCACCGTCGGCTTCTTGAGCGCGGCCAGCCGCTTGGCGGTCGCCTTGTCACCGGCCTTGCGGGCGTCCTCGACCGCGGCCGTGCGGGCCGCCACGAAGCCGTCCGGCGGGGCCTCGTACAGCCGTTGGATCAGTTGATCGGTAGCGGTGCTCATCAAGGTCAGTCGAGGACCGTACCGGGCGCGACCTGGGCCCACGTCGTGCCGGACAACCGTTCCGAGAGCCCGCCGTAGATCTTCGCCCCGTTCGCGTTGAGCAGCCCGTCGTGCAGCGCGAAGGCCCGTCCGGGCTTGACCGCCCGGATGAAGTCGATCGACTCCATCGCCCGCATCCATGGAGCATTCAGCGGCGCGAACAGCGTGTCCACCGTGGCGTCCTCCGGCACGGTGAACGAGTCACCCGGGTGGTAGAGGTTGGCGCCCGCGTCGGCCACCAGGTAGGCCAGGTTGGCGATCCGCGGGATGTCCGGGTGGATCACCGCGTGCTGCCCGCCGTACGCCGTGACCTGGTAGCCCGCGACCTGGAGGTGCTGACCCGGCTCGACCGCGAAGGTCGAACCCTCGTAACCGGTGAGCGTGGCCAGCACGTCGGCGTGGGCGTAGACCCGCGGCACCGGCGCGATGGTCTCGTGGTCCACGTGATCGGGATGCTCGTGGGTGATCAGCACCGCGTCCGCCCCGTCGACCGCGGACCGCTCGCTGAAGTTGCCCGGGTCGATGACGAGCACGCCCTCGCCCTCGACGCGAAGGCAGGAATGCCCGAACTTGGTGATGCGCATGGGACCCTCCGTTGCCGCCGATTCGTGACCATCCACCACGCAGTCTGCCGGAACCGCGTACGGCGTGCCGCACGTCCCAACCCCACATCTCTAGCGGGGACAAGGAGACACACCATGCGTGCGATCCGTAACCGGAAGACATATCTGGCAGCGACCATTCTGCTCACCGGCCTCCTGATCGCCGGCTGCAGCGCCGATTCCAGCGACAGCGGCGAAAGCACCGGCGGCGCCGCCGCCCCGGCCATGGCCCCCGATCAGGCCACCGAGCAGAAAGGCGCGCCGGCCCAGGGCAAGGACACGACCGCCGAGGCCCCTGATCTGCGGGTCGAGCAGCGCTCGATCATCTACCGCGGCTCGCTCTCGGTCCGGGTCAAGGACGTGAACGCCGCGGCCGGTCAGGCCACCGGCATCGCCACCACGGCCGGCGGCTTCGTCGGGGGCGACAACCGGACGAGCGGCTCCGGCGCCGGCAGCGCCACCCTGGAGCTGCGCATCCCGGCCGACAAGTTCGGCGCCGTGGTCGACCAGCTGGGCAAGCTGGGCGACGAGGAGCAGCGCCAGATCAACACCGAGGACGTCACCGAGGCGGTCGTCGACCTGGACGCGCGGATCGCCGTGCAGCAGGCCCGGGTGGACAGCGGCCGCAAGCTGCTCGGCCAGGCCAAGTCCCTCGACGACCTGGTGATGCTGGAGCGCGAGGTGGCCACCCGGGAGTCCGACCTGGCCTCGCTGCAGGCCAAGAAGCGCAACCTGGCCGACCTGACCGCGCTCTCCACGATCACGGTGACCTTCCTCGACCCGGACGCCGACCCGGTGGCCGGGGCCGACGACGACCCGCCGGGCTTCCTGGCCGGGCTCGGCGCCGGGTGGGACGCGCTGCTGGCCTCGCTCAAGGTGGTGCTGACCGTGCTCGGCGCGCTGCTGCCGTGGCTGATCGCAATCGGCCTGCCGGTGTGGGCCGTCCTCTACCTGATCCGGCGCTTCCGGACCGCCCGGCCGGTGCCGGCGGCTCAGCCGCCGGCCCAACAGGACTAGAAAGCGCCGGTCGCCAGGGCGGCGAGCGCGGTGTGGGTCATCACCCGGATCCCGTAGCCGATGCAGCTCTCGTCCACGTCGAAGTCGCCCTGGTGCAGGTCGTGCTTCTCGTCCGAGCCGGGGCGGGCCGTGCCGAGCCGGATCATCGCGCCCGGCACGTGGTCGAGGTAGAACGCGAAGTCCTCGCCACCCATGCTGATCTCGGCCTCGACCACCCGGTCGGCGCCGAGCGCGGCCCCGGCCGCCCCGGCGATCACGGCGGTCGCCATCCGGTCGTTGATCACCGGCGGGACGCCGCGGTGATAGCCCACCTCGACGTGGGCCCCGGTCGGCGCGACCACGTCCTCGATCAATTTGGTGATCAGCTCGGGGGCCTGGCGCCAGGCCTCCCGGTTGAGGATGCGCACGGTGCCGCGGGCCTCGCCCACGCCCGGGATCGCGTTGGGGGCCTCGCCCGCGTGCACGGCGCCCCAGACCATCGAGACACCGGCCCGCGGGTCGATGCGGCGGTCCAGCAGGGACGGCACGTCGATGATGACCCGGCCCAGGGCGTGCACCAGGTCGGCCGTCAGGTGGGGCCGGGCGGTGTGCCCGCCGGGGCCGGTGACCTTGACGTCGATCATGTCGGCGGCCGCGGTGAACGGGCCCGAGCGGACCCCGACCAGGCCGGCCGGCAGCTGCGGGTAGCAGTGCAGCGCGTAGATCGCGTCGACGTCCTTGAGGGCGCCGGCGGCGATCACGTGCGGCGCGCCCGAGGGCACCGACTCCTCGGCCGGCTGGAAGATCAGCCGCACCCGGCCCGGCAGCTGGCCGCGCTCGTCGAGCTGGGCCAGGGCCAGGCCGAGGCCGAGCATGACGGTGGTGTGCACGTCGTGCCCGCAGGCGTGGGCCACGTTGGCGACGGTCGAGCGGTACGGCACGTCCTTGAGGTCCTGCAGCGGCAGCGCGTCCAGGTCGGCCCGGAAGGCGATCACCCGGTCACCCCGGCCGATGTCGCAGTACAGACCGTTGCGGTCGGGCAGCAGCTGCGGCGAGAGGCCGGCCACGGCGAGCTCACGGGCGACCAGCGCCGTCGTCTCGAACTCGCGGTAGGAGGGCTCGGGGTGAGCGTGAATGTGCCGTCGGATCGCTACGAGCTCCGCGCCGCGGGAGGCGAGCCAGCGGTCGAGCTGGCCGGGCAGGGGCTCGGCACCGGGCAACGGCCCGGGCCACTCCGTCTGGGCCCCGTCGGGCTCCGTCAGAGTAGTAGTCACGTCGGCTTCCGTACTCTCGAAGTTTTGTCGGGTTTTTGCGACGCGCGACAGCTTAGACCGTTTTCGGTAACGCTGTGCAACGCCTTTCCCGCACACGCCTACAACCGGTTACGGTCCGACGAGGTGACGCGGTTCAACGACAGCTCCCGGGTTGCGGGAAACTCCTCGTCAGAAGCGCTCGACCGGGCGGTGGACGCCCCAGACGCCGCGCAAGGTGTGGCATACCTCGCCCACAGTGGCACGACGACGCAACGCCTCTTTCATCAACGGTAAGACGTTGTCATTCCCACCGGCGGCCTTCGCCAAATCCGCCAGGGCTGTCTCGACCGCCACACCGTCGCGCTCGGCACGCAGCGCGGCCAGCCGGGCCACCTGGGCCTCCTCGATCGCCGGGTCGACCCGCAGCGGCTCGTACCGCTCCTCGGTCTCGGCGGCGAACCGGTTGACCCCGACGACCACCCGCTCGCCGCTGTCGATCTCGTTGGCGATCCGGTAGGCCGAGCTCTCGATCTCCTGTTTCTGGAAGCCCTGCTCGATGGCGTCGACCGCGGAGCCGTAGGAGAAGACCCGCTCGATCAGCGCGAGCGCCTCCTTCTCGACCTCGTCGGTCAGCGCCTCGATCGCGTACGAGCCGGCGAACGGGTCGACCGTGCCGGTCAGGCCGCTCTCGTAGGCCAGGACCTGCTGGGTGCGCAGGGCAAGCCGGGCCGACTTCTCGGTGGGCAGCGCGAGGGCCTCGTCGTACGAGTTGGTGTGCAGCGACTGGGTGCCGCCGGCGACCGCGCCCAGGGCCTGGATGGCCACCCGGACGAGGTTGACCTCGGGCTGTTGTGCGGTCAGCTGCACGCCCGCGGTCTGGGTGTGGAATCGCAGCATCAGCGATTTCGGATCTTGGGCGCCGAACTCGTCGCGCATGATCCGGGCCCACATGCGGCGGGCGGCGCGGAATTTCGCGATCTCTTCGAGCAGGGTCGTGCGGGCGACGAAGAAGAACGACAGGCGCGGGGCGAAATCGTCGACGGCCAGACCCGCGGCGAGCGCCGCCCGGACGTACTCGATGCCGTTGGCCAGGGTGAAAGCGATCTCCTGAGCGGGCGAGGCGCCGGCCTCGGCCATGTGATAGCCGGAGATGGAGATCGTGTTCCACTTGGGGATCTCCCGGCGGCAGTACGCGAAAGTGTCGGCGACCAGCCGCAACGACGGTTTCGGCGGGAAAATGTACGTGCCCCGGGCGATGTACTCCTTGAGGATGTCGTTCTGGATCGTGCCCTGCAGGGCCGTGCCGGGCACCCCCTGCTCCTCGGCCACCAGCTGGTAGAGCAGCAGCAGGACGGAGCCCGGGGCGTTGATCGTCATCGACGTCGAGACCTGGTCGAGCGGGATCTTGTCGAAGAGTTTCCGCATGTCGTCGATGCTGTCGATGGCCACCCCGACCTTGCCCACCTCGCCGTGCGCGATCGGCTCGTCCGAGTCGTAGCCCATCTGGGTGGGCAGGTCGAAGGCGACCGAGAGACCCATCGTGCCGGCGGCCAGCAGCTGGTGGTAGCGCGCGTTGGACTCGGCCGCGGTGCCGAAGCCGGCGTACTGCCGCATGGTCCAGGGGCGCTTGGTGTACATCGTCGGATAGACACCCCGGGTGTACGGAAACTCGCCCGGCTCGCCGATCGGAGCGTCGGGCGGCACATCGCCCGGACGGTAAACCGGCTTGATCTCGAATCCCGACTCCGCGTTCACATCCGTGATCCTAAGGCTTCGTTCAATCCGAATGAGTGAGGACTTTTGCACTCAGCGTCCGAATGCCTCCACCGAATGCGATTTCCCCGTCACCTACCGTCGAGTTCCGGTAAACACGGGCCCCGTGACTTTCAAATCGGGGTGCGGAACCGGCAAGATAGCGGGGTTGGTCGACGGCCCCTAGACCCCCTCGGTGGCATCCTCAGTGACTCAGATTCCGACGTGGAGCGGCGGCAACACGGCTCCCACCAGCGGACGCGCAGCCCCGGGCACGCTCATCGGCGGGCGGTACACGCTGCGTGCCGCGGTGGGCCACGGTGGCATGGGCACGGTCTGGCGCGCGGCGGACACGCTGCTGCGCCGCGACGTGGCGATCAAGGAGGTCATCCTCCCGCCCGGCCTGGCCCCCAGCGACCGCGACGCCATGTACGAGCGGACCATGCGCGAGGCCCGCGCGGCCGCGGCCCTGCAGCATCCGGCCGTCGTGCAGGTCTACGACGTCGTGCACGAGAACGGCCGCCCCTGGATCGTGATGGAGCTGCTCGACGCGCGCAGCCTGGCCGACATGGTGATCGAGGACGGGCCGGTCCCGGCCCGGGTCGTCGCCAAGATCGGCATCGCGCTGCTGGGCGCCCTCGAGGTGGCCCACGCGCACGGCGTGCTGCACCGCGACGTCAAGCCGGCCAACGTGCTGATCTGCTCCGACGGCCGCTGCGTGCTGACCGACTTCGGCGTCGCCCGGATGCCGACCGACGTGCAGCTGACCACCCCCGGCATGGTCCTCGGCTCGCCCCACTTCATCTCGCCCGAGCGGGCCATGGGCAGCGAGTTCGGCCCGCCGAGCGATCTGTTCTCGCTCGGCGTCACGCTCTACACCGCGGTCGAGGGCCGTCCCCCGTTCGACAAGGGCGACCCGATCGAGACCATGCACGCCGTGGTCGAGGACCCGCCGGCCCCGGCCGTGCGGGCCGGCTCGCTCACCCCGGTGCTGATGGGCCTGCTCGAGAAGGACCCGGCCCGCCGGATGGACGTCGGCACCGCCCGCACGATGCTGCGCCAGCAGCTGGCCGGCCCGCTGGCCAGCAAGAGCCCGCCGCACATGATGACCGACCCCTACTCGGTCGTCCCGTCGCCGCGCCCGCCGGCCGCCCCGGTCGAGACGCAGCCGATCCCGCCGCAGCCGAGCGGCCAGATCGGCGGCCGGGCCATGCTCTCGCCGAACGACTCGCTCACCGACCACCTGGCCAAGCTCCAGCAGGAGAACGCGGCCGCCGGCCACCGTGGTGGGCCGGGTGACCTGCCGCCGACCGGCGCCATGCTGTCGCCGCCACGGCCGACCGGCGACACGACCAGCGTGCTGCCGCCCCGCGAGGCCTGGAACGGCGCCCGGGCGGCCCGCGACCCGATGATGGGCGGCACGGTCGTGTCCAGCCCGTCCGCCAAGCGCAAGGCCATGCTGGACAACGCCGTCGGCACCGCCCGCCGGACGGCCGACAAGGCGATCACCACGGTCAAGGGCTGGCCGCGCCAGAAGCAGCTCATCGCCGGTGGCGGCGCCCTGGGTGTGGTGCTCCTGCTGGTGCTGGTCTTCTCGCTGACCGGCGGCGGGGACGACGGCAAGACCCCGACGGCCGCCCCGCCGTCCGCGGTCGAGAACGTGGCCCCGTCGTACCCCACCCAGGCGTACAAGGGCCGCGGCATCACCGTGCTGGTGCCGGCCGGCTGGACCCGCAAGGCCGCCGGCAGCTGGGTCGACTACGCCGACCCGCAGGACGCCAAGCGCAAGGTCCGCATCCTGGTCGAGAACTCCAAGGGCACGCCGACGTCGTTCCTGGGCGTCGCCGAGAGCAACCTGAAGAAGGGCACGACCAGCTGCACCACGCCGTACAGCCGGGTCGGCCTGACCAAGACCACCATCGCCGGCCGGGAGGGCGCGGTGCTGGAGTACAAGTGCGGCAGCGGCGCCGAGGGGCGGCACGGCCTCTGGGGCGCGGTGATCAACGACGGCAAGGCGTACTCGTTCTACCTGACCACCAAGGAATCGCAGTTCCCGACGAGCAAGCCGATCTTCGACCAGATGATCAAGTCGTACGCCCTGGGCGCCGCCTGACGGTCCGGCCACGTGCTATCAAGTTCGGATGGCACCTGACGAACTCACCTCCCGGGCCGAGGCCTGGCTGGCGGACGACCCCGACCCGGCCACCCGGGCCGAGCTGACCCGGCTGATCGACGGTCTGCCCGGCACCGCCGAGGAGCTGCGCGACCGGTTCGCCGGGCCGCTCACCTTCGGCACGGCCGGGCTCCGCGGCCGGCTGCGGGCCGGGCCGAACGGGATGAACCTCGCGGTCGTCACCCGGGCCGCGGCCGGGCTGGTCACCTGGCTGGCGGCGCAGGGCGGCGAGGGACCGCTCGTGATCGGGTACGACGCCCGGCACGGCTCCCGTGAGTTCGCCGAGCAGACCGCCCGCGTCGCCACCGGCGCCGGCCGGGAGGCCCTGCTGCTGCCCGGCACGCTGCCCACGCCGGTCCTGGCGTACACGGTGCGGGCCCTGGACGCGGTGGCCGGGGTGATGGTGACCGCGAGCCACAACCCGCCCCAGGACAACGGCTACAAGGTCTATCTCGGCCGCGGCCTCGGCGGCCCGGCGGGTGACGGCGCGCAGATCGTGCCGCCCGCCGACGCCGGCATCGAGGCCGCCATCCGGGCCGTCGGCCCGCTGGCCGGAGTCCCGCTCGGCGCGCCGGGCACGCTGATCGACGACAAGATCATTGAGGGGTACGCCCGGAGCGCCGCCGGCGTGCTCACCGAGAACGGTCCCCGCGACCTGTCGATCGCCTACACCCCGATGCACGGCGTCGGCGGCAGCACCCTGCAGGCCGCCTTCGCCGCCGCCGGCTTCCCGGCCCTGGCCGTCGTGGCCGAGCAGGCCGAGCCCGACCCCGAGTTCCCGACCGTAGCCTTCCCCAACCCGGAGGAGCCGGGCGCGATGGACCTGCTCCTCGCGCTCGCCCAGGGCACCGGGGCCGACCTGGCCATCGCCAACGACCCGGACGCCGACCGGTGCGCGGTCGCCATCCCCACCGCGGCCGGCGGGTGGCGGGCCCTGCGCGGCGACGAGCTGGGCGTGCTGCTGGGCGACTATCTGATCCGGCGGGGCGTCCCCGGCACGTACGCCACCACGATCGTCTCGTCGCAGCTGCTGGGCCGGCTCTGCGCCGCCCGCGGCGTGCCCTACGCGGAGACCCTGACCGGCTTCAAGTGGATCGTGCGGGCGGCCGGGGAGCTGGCCTTCGGCTACGAGGAGGCGCTCGGCTACTGCGTCGCGCCGGCCCTGGTCCGCGACAAGGACGGCATCACGGCCGCCCTGACCGTGGCCGAGCTGGCGGCCGGGCTCAAGGCCGAGGGGCGCACCCTGGCCGACCGGCTCGACGAGCTGGCTACCGAGTTCGGGGTGCACGCCACCGATCAGCTGTCCGTCCGGGTCGACGACCTCGCGGAGATCGGGGTGGCCATGCAGCGGGCCCGTACCGCCCCGCCCGCGACCCTGCTCGGCGCCTCGGTCGCCACGACCGACGACACCGACAACAACGTGCTCACCTTCCGCACGTCAGCGGCGCGCGCGGTCATCCGCCCGTCGGGCACGGAACCCAAACTGAAGGCGTACCTCGAAGTGGTGGAACCCACCGGCGAGGGTGACCTGACCGCGGCCCGTGGCCGCGCGGCGGAGGCATTGGTGACGCTGCGGCGCGAGATCGCCGCCGCGCTGGGGGTCTGACATCGGAGCGGCCGGGCGCTCAGCGCGCCCGGCCGGGACGTCAGGCCGGCTTGGGCGCGCCCAGGGCGGCCGAGATGGCCCGGCCCAGGGTCGCCACCACGAGGGCGACGGAGGGACGCACGATCGAGTCCTCCAGGTTGGCCGAGCCCGAGAAGCCGGCCCCCGACGCGATCTGCTCGAGCCGCTCGTGCGCGCGGGCGCTCTCCTCCGGAGGCAGGCGCAGCGCCGGCTCCATGCGGGTCGCCACGAGCAGGGTGGCCAGCGCCGCCGTCCGCTCGTCGGTCGGGCCGTCGCTGGTCAGCGCGGTGGCCAGCCGGCCCCGGATCTCGGCCTCGAACGCCGGGTCGGTCGTCGGGTAACGGTGCACGTGGATGAAGCCCTGCTGGGTCTCGTCCACGTCCTGGACGACGCCGCGGGCGCACAGGTCCTCGAGCACACGGGTCCGCAGGCGGTGGCGCAGCCGCTGCAGCCACTGGGCGGGCGTGTGCGGCTCGTCCTCGGCCGCCTTGGCCAGGACGGCGTCGGCGATCGGGTCGCCGATCGGGCTGGGGTCGATGACTTTGAGGTATCCGTCGACGTACGCGACACGTCCGGCCAAGGCGAGATCGACCAGCACAGCCGCGGCCATGCCGAGGTCGAGCCCGATGCGGGATCCGGTCGCCTTGCCGGTCTGGTCGTCGTACGCGAGGAGGAGCAGTTCCTCGGCGAGCGCGATGGAGGTCATGGCTCGAAACGATAGTGTCCCCAGTCACGCAGACCGATCGTCAGGACGGTTATATCCCGGTTGCTTCCTTATAGAGTCGCGGCCGTGCAGGCAATCATCGCGACCCTCGGCTACGTGCTGTCGCCCGACGGCGACCAGGTCCTCATGATCCGGCGGGACACCCGTCCGGATGATCTCCACTACGGCAAGTACAACGGCCTCGGCGGCAAACTTTCCCCCGACGAGGACGTCGTCAGCGGCCTCCGCCGCGAGATCAAGGAGGAGTCGGGCCTCGTCGCCTCCGCGGTCGAGCTGGCCGGAACCATCTCCTGGCCCGGCTTCGGCCGCAACGGCGAGAACTGGTTCGGCTTCCTCTTCCGCGTTCCGACGTGGACCGGCACCCCGCTGACCGGCAACGACGAGGGCAGCCTGCACTGGGTGCCGGTAGCCGACATCTTGGCCGGCAAAGTCCCGATGTGGGAGTCCGACCGCCACTTCCTGCCGCTGGTCTTCGCCGACTCCCCCACCGTCTTCCACGGCGTCATGCCCTTCGCCCAGGGCCATGCCCTGAACTGGTCCCACACCGTGGTTTGACCGCAACCAAAGTCGCACTTCGCCCGCCAATGAGATGAGCCCGCCGAGCGAAGCGAGGCCAGCCAGCTCAGAACCGGCGCATGCCGCCGAACTGGCGGTCGCCGGCGTCGCCCAGGCCCGGGACGATGTACTTCTTCTCGTTCAGCCCCTGGTCGATCGAGGCGGTGACCAGCCGCAGCGGCAGGCCCGACTCCTCGAGAGCGGCGATCCCCTCCGGCGCCGCCAGGACGCAGCAGATGATCACGTCGGTGCAGCCGCGGTCGACCAGCAGCTTGCAGCAGTGCAGCAGCGACCCGCCCGTGGCCAGCATCGGGTCGAGCACCAGCACCGGCTGCCCGGAGAGGTCACCCGGCAGCGACTCCATGTAGGCCCGCGGCTCGTACGTCTGCTCGTCGCGGGCCAGCCCCACGAACCCCATCGACGACTCGGGCAGCAGGCCGAGCGCCGAGTCCGCCATGCCGAGCCCGGCCCGCAGCACCGGCACGATCAGCGGCGGGTTGGCCAGCCGGGTGCCCTCGGTCGGTGCGACCGGCGTGTCGATCGGGTACTTCTCGGTGGCGAAGGAGCGGGCCGCCTCGTAGACGACCATGGTGGTCAGCTCGTGCAGCGAGGCCCGGAAGACCCCCGAGTCGGTGTCCGCTTTGCGCATCGCGGTGAGCCGGGTCTGGGCCAGCGGGTGATCTACAACGAGTACGTCCACGGGCACAACCTACCGGTCAACCAAGATCAACTGTCGGGGGCCCGCGTAGAATCCCTTTCATGACTGCGACAGCGACGTCAAGGCTGTCCGGCCTGCCCGATTCCCCCGCCGATCTCCGGACTTTCCTGCACGGACTGCCCGGGGTCGACAAGGTGGGCGTCGAGGCCAGGGCGGCGGCGCTCGGCACCCGATCGGTGAAGACGACCGCCAAGGCCCACGCCATCGACCTGGCCATCCGCATGGTCGACCTGACCACCCTGGAGGGCGCGGACACGCCGGGCAAGGTGCGGGCGCTCTCGGCCAAGGCTTTGCGGCCCGACCCGGCCGACGCCACCTGCCCCCAGGTGGCCGCGGTCTGCGTCTACCCGGCCATGGTCCCGTTCGCGGCCGAGGTGCTGGCCGGCAGCGGCGTCCACCTGGCCAGCGTGGCCACGGCGTTCCCGTCCGGCCAGGCCCCGCTCGACGTCAAGCTGGCCGACACCCGTGACGCGGTCGCGGCCGGCGCCGACGAGATCGACATGGTGATCAGCCGGGGCGCGTTCCTGGCCGGCGACTACGCCAAGGTCTTCGACGAGATCGTCGCGGTCAAACAGGCCTGCGGCTCCGCCCACCTCAAGGTCATCCTCGAGACGGGCGAGCTGGCGACGTACGACAACGTGCGCCGCGCCTCCTGGCTGGCCATGCTGGCCGGGGCCGACTTCATCAAGACCTCGACCGGCAAGGTCCCGGTGGCGGCGACCCTGCCGGTCACCCTGATCATGCTCGAGGCGGTCCGCGACTTCCGCGCGCGCTACGGCCGGCAGGTCGGCGTGAAGCCCGCCGGTGGAATCCGGACCACCAAGGACGCCATCAAATACCTTGTGATGATCAACGAGACGGTCGGCGACGACTGGCTCTCGCCCGACTGGTTCCGGTTCGGCGCCTCCTCGCTGCTCAACGATCTGCTGATGCAGCGCACCAAGCTCACCACCGGCCACTACGCCGGTCCGGACTACTTCACCCTGGACTGAGGTGGCCACCTTGTTCGAGTACGCCCCCGCCCCCGAGTCCCGCTCGATCGTCTCGATCGCCCCGTCGTACGGGCTGTTCATCGACGGCGAGTTCAGCGAGGCCAAGGACACGTTCAAGACGATCAACCCGGCCGACGAGGAGACGCTGGCCGAGGTCGCCCTGGCCGGCCCCGAGGATGTCGACCGGGCCGTCGCCGCGGCCCGCCGCGCCTTCGAGAGCTGGTCCGCGCTGCCCGGCTCGGAGCGGGCGAAATACCTGTTCCGGATCGCCCGGATCATCCAGGAGCGCTCGCGCGAGCTGGCCGTGCTGGAGTCGCTCGACAACGGCAAGCCGATCAAGGAGTCCCGCGACGTCGACCTCCCGCTGGTCGCCGCCCACTTCTTCTACTACGCGGGCTGGGCCGACAAGCTCAAGTACGCCGGCTTCGGCCCCGACCCGCGCCCGCTGGGCGTGGCCGGCCAGGTCATCCCGTGGAACTTCCCGCTGCTCATGCTGGCCTGGAAGATCGCCCCGGCGCTGGCCACCGGCAACACGGTGGTGCTCAAGCCGGCCGAGACGACCCCGCTCTCCGCGCTCTTCTTCGCCGACGTCTGCCGCCAGGCCGGGCTGCCCGCGGGCGTGGTCAACATCGTCACCGGGGCCGGCGACACCGGCCGCTACCTGGTCGAGCACCCCGACGTGAACAAGGTCGCCTTCACCGGCTCGACCGAGGTCGGCCGTGCGATCGCCCGCTCGGTCGCCGGCACGGGCAAGAAGCTGACGCTCGAGCTCGGCGGCAAGGCGGCCAACATCGTCTTCGACGACGCGCCGATCGACCAGGCTGTCGAGGGCATCGTCAACGGCATCTTCTTCAACCAGGGCCACGTGTGCTGCGCCGGCTCGCGGCTGCTGGTGCAGGAGTCGGTGGCCGAGGAGCTGCTCGACTCGCTCAAGCGCCGCATGGCCACGCTGCGCGTCGGCGACCCGCTCGACAAGAACACCGACGTCGGCGCGATCAACTCCGCGGCCCAGCTCGCCCGGATTACCGAATTGTCGGAAATCGGCGCGCAGGAAGGCGCCGAGCGCTGGTCGCCGGAGTGTTCGCTGCCCGACCGCGGCTTCTGGTTCGCCCCGACGATCTTCACCGGCGTCACCCAGGCCCACCGGATCGCCCGCGAGGAGATCTTCGGGCCGGTCCTGTCGGTGCTGACCTTCCGCACGCCGGCCGAGGCCGTCGAAAAGGCCAACAACACGCCGTACGGGTTGTCGGCCGGCATCTGGAGCGACAAGGGATCCCGGATCCTGGCCGTCGCCGACCAGCTGCGGGCCGGCGTGGTCTGGGCCAACACGTTCAACAAGTTCGACCCCACGTCGCCGTTCGGCGGCTACAAGGAATCGGGGTACGGCCGCGAGGGCGGCCGTCACGGCCTGGAGGCGTACCTTGCCTGAGTCAGCGACGCGCCTCTCCGTGCGCAAGACCTACAAGCTGTACGTCGGCGGGAAGTTCCCGCGCAGCGAGTCAGGACGGACCTATCTGGTGGACGGCGACAACGTCTCCCTCGCCTCCCGCAAGGACGCCCGGGACGCGGTCGTCGCGGCCCGGGCCGCCCAGCCGAAATGGGCCGGCGCCACCGCGTACAACCGGGGTCAGGTGCTCTACCGCATCGCCGAGATGCTCGAGGCCCGCCGGGCCGAGTTCAAGGCCCTGGGGGTCAAGGGGGCCGAGGTGGACGCCGCGGTCGACCGCTGGGTCTGGTACGCGGGCTGGTCCGACAAGATCGCCCAGGTGGCCGGCGGGGCCAACCCGGTGGCCGGGCCGTTCTTCAACATCTCGGCCCCCGAGCCCACCGGCGTGGTCGCCCTGGCCGCCCCGCCGTCGCTGCTCGGCCTGGTCAGCGTGATCGCGCCGGCGATCGTCACCGGCAACACGGTGGTCGTGATCGCGGCCAACCCGCAGGCCGCCGTCACCCTGGCCGAGGTGCTCGCCACCTCCGACGTGCCGGGCGGGGTGGTCAACATCCTCACCGGACACGCGGCTGAGATCGCGCCCTGGCTGGCCTCGCACGACGACGTCAACGCGATCGACCTGGCCGGCGTCGACGATCCCGAGCTGGCGACCGAGCTCGAGCGGACCGCCGCGGGCACGCTCAAGCGCGTACTGCGGCCTGTTTCTCTTGATTGGGCCGAAGATCCCGGGGTGGGCCGGATGACCGCTCTGCTCGAGACAAAGACGGTGTGGCACCCGAAAGGTTTCTGATCGTTGTTTAACGGTCATTGCACAGTTGCGGGGGACGGTCAGCCTGCGCCCAGGCGCGACCACTAAGGTGTGTCGGCAGACTCACCCGTCCCACAGCCCACCAAAGCGGAGGTCACCGTGGCCAGCCAGTCCGACGAGCCCGAGGCGCAGGTCGCCTCCACTGACGGGGCCTCCGGCAGTGCGCTGTGGGAAGAGGTCGGCATCGAGCCGGTCGAGATCGCGCTGCCGGCCGGCGTCGGTCTGACCCTGCGGGCGTACCGCAAGGCCTCCGAGATCACCCCGACCGAGGCCGAGGCCGAGGAGGACCTCTTCGAGTCGCGCCAGCGCCCCGCCGCCGGCGATGACGACGACGAGGAAGAGGTCATCGTCGACGAGGAGTTCAAGGCCCTGCTGGCCGAGGGCGAGGCGGACGACAAGGACAAGCCGGCGGCCGACGCCGACGAGCCCGACCCGGCCGACTTCGAGGACGAGGAGACCGCCCAGACGGAGGACGAGGAGGTCCCCCTCTTCCTGAGCCACAAGGGCCGGTTGCTCGCCTTCAAGACCCCCGAGTCGCTGGTCTCTTTCATTCGTTCGGGTGCTCCGCACGACCTCGCACAACTCGACTCCTGGGCCACCCTGGCCGACCGGGTACAGTCGACGGACATCGACCCGCAGCCCGACGACCGCTACGAGCTCGATCTCGTGGTGGAAAATCTGCGCGGCGGGCACGACACGTGGGACCTTCCACTGCTCATCGCCGCCGGCGAGGTGGCCCGCGATCTCGGCTTCGCCCTCCGGCTCAAGCCGGTGATCCTGGCCCTGTCGCCCGGCTCGCCCCTCGATGACCTGGACGAGTCCCTCCGTTCCGCGGAAAGCGGGGGTATGGGCGGATTCTTCGGTCGCCGTCGATTGAAGAAAATCGGGGCACAACAGGCAAGTCTCGGCTGGCGCTCGGTAATCGGCAAGATCTCTGCCGCTGTGGACTGGCGCGACTGACCCCTAACCAGGGAGCATCAGTCCTTGGCCAAGATGTAATAGAAGTCCCGGGGAGGAGGACGACGCCGTGGCGCTCGTGCGCGTGTACTGCGGTCTGGCGTCGGCTGATGAATCGGTGCGTGGGGTTTCGGCCCCGCAGCTGACCATCGCCGTGGTCGACGACGCAGGACGACTGCTCGGCGTCCATGAGATCAGTGACGACCCCGGCGGGTACGCCGAGCTCGGCTCACTGCTCGTGGAACGGACGAGTGGATTCACCGACGCCGCGGTCGCCGCCGACAGCGACGATCACCTCGTGACGTCGCTTCTCACCGCGGCCGGCCGGCCGCTGGTCGTGGCCGACGACGACACCACCGACGACTTCGCCGAGCGCTTCGCCGACGACGACTCGGTCGAGGAGATGCAGGCCCCACCGGCCGCCCGCCGGGCGGTCGGCCTGGCCCGGGCCCTGCAGGCCGGCGCGCTCGTCGCGAGCAGCCTGCCGGTCTCCCGCGAGCTGGTCAGCTACAAGCCCGTCCTGGCCGCCCACGTGGCGCTGCTCAGCGGGCGCCACGCGGCGGCCATCGCGCTGCGCGAGGTGCTCCGCGAGCTGTACCCGGCGGCTCTGCGGGCGTACCCCGACCCGTCGCACCCGCTGGCCCTGGCCGTGCTCGAGGCGCTGCCCGAGCCGGGCCGGCTCACCGGGCAGGGCGACTCCGAGCGCGCCGCCGAGCAGGTCGCGGCCGAGCTCACCCGGGCCGGCGCCGGCACCGAGGACGAGATCATCGCCGCGGTCACCGCGCTGCACGTCGCGATCAGCGAGTCGCCGCGCCGCGGCGGCGTCAACAAGTCGCTGGCCCCGGCCGCCGGCGAGACCGTCCGCCAGGCCGTCGCCGCGGTGCGCGCCTGCGACGCCGCCTGCGCCTCCCTGATCGGCACCATCGCCGCCCGCAGCACCCCCGCCGCCGGCGTGGGCCGCCGGGCCGGGCGCCGCACCACCGAGCCCGCCCCGCTGCAGTCGGTGGCCGCCTTCGGCCGCCGTGGGCGCCCCGAGCCGTCCGCCACCGGCAGCGGCCCGGCCTCACCCCAGCCGCTCACCTCGCCACCGGTCGCACCCGACCCGATCGGGCCGCCGCCGCTCGCGCCGTCACCGGTCGCGCCGCGGCCCTCGGCCCCGGCCGCCGCGTTCCCGTCGGCGCCGGCCGCCGCGTTCCCCAACCGGGCGCCCGCGCCCAGCAGCCGTCCGGTGTCGGCCCCGAGCAGCCGCCCAGTCTCGGCGCCGAGCAGCCGTCCGGTCTCCGGTCCGGCCAACCGGCCCGTCTCGACGCCGCCACCCCCGCCCGGGATGACGCCGATCACCCCGGGTTCGCGCCCGGTGCCCGGCTCCCGCAACCCGGTGGCGCCTACGTCGTCGCCGTCGTCGCCCTCCCTGCCGACCCGGACGTCCTTCCCGGCCGCCTCCGTGTCGCCGGGTGCGGCCGCGCCCTCCTCGGGTGCTCCGACGCCGGCCGAGACCGGCCAGCCGTTCCGGGCCACGCTCACCAACGCGGCGATCAGCAACGCCCGGGCCGAGCGTCAGCGCACGGTCATCCCGCCGCGCCCGACCACCCGCCCGACCTCGTCGGCGCCGGCGGCCAACAGCAGCGCGACCGACTTCTCGCTGCCGATGCCGGCCAACCGCCCCGGCGGTCCCGAGCCCGAGCCCGGCTCCCGCGCCAACTGGCCGCTGGTCAACAGCGGCGCCGACGAGACGGCGACCATCCCGGCCGCCTCCGCGAGCGGCCCGCCGGCCGACGGCCGGGTCCGCCCGCCCTGGCAGGACATGCCGAAGGAGCCGCCCGCGCTGCGCCTGGTCGACACCGGCACCAGCCTCGACGCCACGGTGACGGACATGCCGGCGGTCACCGAGCCGCCGTCGCTCCGCCTGGTCGAGGGCGAGGCCCGGCGCAACGCGGCCGCCCGCCGCGTCCCCACCGGCACGGCCACCAGCTCGACCCTGACCGCGCTCGACCGCAGCATCGCCCCGCCCGTCCCCTCCGACAGCAGCGACGGCGACCTGCTCATCTTCGCCCAGGCCCGGTCCGCCTGGTTCACCGGCCACACCGACCAGTCCGACAAAATGGACTGGACCAACCCGAACGACGCCGGCTGGCGCGCCGCCGAGAAAGCAGCCACCCCCGAGGTGGCCGCCGAGACAGCGGCCGGCCTGCCCAAGCGCGTTCCCCAGGCCAACCTGGTGCCCGGCTCATCGCTGCGCGAGGAGCGCCCGCTCCGCATCGTCCGCGACGCCGCCAGCATCGCCGCCCACACCACGGGCTACTTCCGCGGCTGGCGCCGAGGCCAGGAGATCGGCGGCTTCGCCATGGGCGGCCGCCCCGGCCGCGAGTCCGCCGGCGGCTGGGACTTCACCCGCGACGGCGGCCAGGGCGACGACAACGAATACCGCAACAACAACGCGGGCTACGGCTCCCGCTAACCCTCTCCACAACGAAAGCCGGCGACCGGGCACCCCGCCCGCCGCCGGCTTTCGCCTTTCCCACCCCGCCACCCACACGACCCCAGCGGCAGCCCCCGGGCCAAGCGGCACCGCATCACCGCCGCCACACCGCCCCTGTCACACGGCGCCTGCCCCGCGCGCCACCCCGTCCCCGCCACACCGCGCCCGCCCCACCCAGCCGAGCCCCGCCCCGCCCCACGCGCGCCATTCCGCCCCTGCCACACCAGGCCCCCGCCGCGCGCCACACCGTCGGGCCCCGCTACCACCACACCGCGCGCACCCCGTCGGGGCCCACCCCTGCCACACCACGCCCGCATCGCGCGTCACTCCGCCTCCTGCCACACCGCCCCGGCGACGCCCTGCGATGTCCTCTGTGGATGATCGCCGGGCGTGGATGACCCTCCTACCAGGCCCAGCTGATGCTGAGAGGACGGCCCAGGTGGGTGGCTATGCGTTCGGCCTCGTCGGTCAAGGGCTGGCGGGTGGCGGGCGGGTCGAAGGGGGTGAGGGTGATCTCGGCGTGGCGTGGGGTCACTCGATGGGTCCAGGTGCCGGTTATCCGGCCGTTGGTCAGGATTACGGGGGCTATGCGGCCGGCGGGGCGGAAGACGGCGGGTAGGTGCTTCGGGTCTATGAAGGGCTCTTCGCGAGGCATGCCCAGCACCCAGGGGTCGAAGGCGGGCAGCAGCCGGTAGGAGGCGCTCTCCACCGCATGGGCCTCGGAGTGATCATCGGCGGCGCGGATCCCAGGCACGTCGACGGCGGCGCGGAGCGTGGGTGGGTCGACGGCGGCGTGGGGCGTAGGCAGGCCGGCGGAGGTGCGGGGCGCGGGTAGGCCGGCGCTGGCATGAGGCGGGGGTAGGCCGGCGCTGGCATGAGGCGGGGGTAGGCCGGCGGTGGCGCGAAGTTCGGGTAAGTCGGCGGCCAGGACCAGGGCGTCGTGGCCGGCGTGGTGGACCAGCTCGGTTTCGGGGCGGATCAGGTCCAGCAGCTCGCGGCCCAGGCGTTCGCGGGGTGGGCCGGCCCACCAGCGCGCGATCTGGGCGGGGGTCGTGGGGGCGTACGACCGCAGGAAGAGCCGGACCACCGACCGGAGTGAGTCGGACGACGAGCCGGACCGGTCGATCGGGCCGAGCCAGTGCTCGGGCGAAGTGAAGCCGTTCTCGGCGAAGCAGAGCAGGCCCCGGAAGGAGGCCGCCTTGAGATCGGAGCCCCAGCTCGACAACACCCAGGATGCGAGCCGTGGGGAGCCGGTCAGGCGGCCGACCTCCTCGGCGAGTTCGGGGCGGGTGAGGATGCGGTCGTGCAGGGCGGTGGCGACGGCGTCGCAGATGCGCTGGGTGTCGGGGTGGCCGTTGTTGCCGAACTTCCGCAGGGTGCTGAGCGCGCCCAGCCAGGTCGGCAGCGAGGCCGCGGGCAGCAAATGCAGGGTGCCGCGGGCGGCCCACAGCTTGACCAGGGTGCGGTCGCGCCACAGAGCCGTCGCCAGGGCGCCCGGCTGGTGGTCGTCGAGCCGGGCCAGCAGGCTCAGGTCGGCCGAGCTCATCACCTGGGCGTGCAGGCCGCACACGCGTTCCGCGACCGCCGCCGGGTCGCCGGTGGGGAGGCGTGGATGCAACCCGTGCCGGCGGAGCCGCCACGCCAGGACGGAGGACGACTTCAGCTCTGACGCTCCTGCCAGGTGCACAGGCAGACGCGGTTGCCTTCGGGGTCGGCCAGGACCCAGAACGACGGGGCGGCCTCGTCGCTGACCAGGGTGCCGCCGGCGGCCACGGCGGCGGCGATGCGGGGCTGGACCTGGGCCGGCTCGAGCCAGATGTCGGGGTGCCAGCGCTGGCGCGGCTCCTCGGAGCCGGACTCCTGGAACCAGATCTCGGGCAGCACGTCGGCCGGGTCGGTCAGATCCTCCCGGCCGGCCGGGGTCTCCATGGCCAGGATGGCCGCCCAGAAGGGGCGGATCGAGCTGTACGCCGGCGAGTCGAGGCCCCACTCCAGGCGGGAGACGCTTGCGCTCTCCATCCGGACGCCGGCGCCTGACACGATCGACGAGACGGCGCGGGCCAGGCGGATGTCGCGCTGGGTCACCCCGTGCTCGTCGTGGCTGGTCAGCCGCACGTCGACCTGGGTGTAGCGCAGGGTGACGTCGGGGTGGTGGTTCATCCGCTCAGCGACCTCGCCGATGGCGTTCACGATTTTCAGGCCGGTGGCGAAGTCGCCCGTGTGGATGCGGGTCTGCAGGCCGCCGGGCACGTAGACCCAGCCGTCGAGCTTCTCGTCAGCGATCTGGGCACCGTTGAGGACAGTCATGACCCCCATGCTGCCCCGATCAGTCGAGCGGCGCGATCCGGTTGTTGCGGATGTGCTCGTAGACGATCGACGTGCGGACGTCGGCGACCTCGGGCCGTTCGGTGAGCCGGTCGATGACGAACGCGTAGAGGCAGTCGTTGTCGGGCACGGCCACGTGCACGATGAAGTCCTCGGTGCCGGTGGTCACGTACACCCCGAGGGTGTCCGGCAGGGCGCTGACCCACTCGCGGAACGCTTCGATGTTGCGCCGGGACGGCGGCCGGATCCGGACGGCGATGAGCGCCTGCACCGGCCGGCCGATCGCCGGCAGGTCGACGTCGAGGATGGCCCCGCGGATGATGCCGCGGCGGCGCAGGGCCCGTGTCCGGTCGAGGGCTGTGGTGGCCGAGACGCCGACGGCCGCCGCGACCTCCCGGTTGGTCTTCCGTGCATCCGACTGCAGCTCCCGGAGGATGGCCGTATCAAGTTCGTCCAGATCCGCCATTACGGACCTCTTTCCGAGATAAGTACGGATCAATTGCTGGCCAACCTTATACCTGCCTAGCATTTGGACAGAACAACATCCGAAGAACGGAAGAGGACATGATCGGATTCGCCCCCGAGGAGATCGACCAGAACGCGCCCACCCGCGCCGCCCGCCTGAAGTGGGTCGTCGTGGTCGACGCCTCCCTGGCCCCGGGCCGCGCGGCCAACGCGGCGATCTGCACGGCCGCCGCCACCTCGCGGGCCGTGGCCGGCCTGCTGGGCGATGACGCGGTGGACGCCGACGGCGCCGCCCATCCCGGGCTGCCCTGGCTGGGCTGCACCGTGCTGTCGGCCGACGCCGGCACTCTGCGGACGATCCGCCGCAAGGCCGCCGCCCGGCCCGACTTCTTCGTGGCCGACATGCCGGCCGCCGCCCAGCACACCCGCGTCTACGCCGAATACCTGGCCGTGGTCAAGGAGGCCGCGACCGAAAGCCTGGACTACTACGCGGTCAGCATCGTCGGCCCCCGCAACCCGCTCGACAAGATCGTCGGCAAGCTGCCGTTATTGGGGTAGGTCCAGCGCCTTCGCGATGTTCCACTCGGCCAGGTCGAGCATCCAGGCGCGATCGGGGAAATCGGTCGCGGCGATCCGCAGCGGCCCCTCGATCAGCGCCAGCACCTGTGCGTACCGATAGAACTCAAGGCGGTCCGGGTCGAGCTCCACCGGCCGCAGCCGTTCGTAGGCCGGGCCGAAGCGCATCCGGACGAAGGCGTGCTCCCACTCCACGTCGAAGTAGGTCAGCCCTTCGATGTCGATCATCACGGGCTCGCCGGCCGGGCCGATCAGGACGTGATCGGGGCCGAGCTCACCGTGCACCAGCCCGTAGACGGCCCGGGGCTCGATCGCCGCGTGCAACCGGCGCAGATGATCGTCGATCCGCGGGGCGGCCGCGGTCAGCCGCTCATCCAGGGGCGCCACCGCCGCGAGATGGCTCAGCGCCCGGTCGAGAATCACGTCAGCGGCCGGCCGGGCCCCGGACAGATCCGTGAGCCGGCCCCACGACGAGCCGACGGTGGTGTGCATCCGCCGCAACGACTCGCCGAGCTCGGCCAGCGGCCCCTCGGCGGCCGCGGGATCGCGCTCGATCAGCGCCTCGAGCTTCTCCCGGCCCGCATCCTCCACGATCACCAGACCGGCGTCCCGATCAAGCCAGAGCATCGCCGGTACGCGGACCCGAGCAGCCGCCAGAGCCGCGTGGTTCGTCGTGAACAATTCCAGCCCGGACGCATCGGTGAAGGGGTCGTCGGGCACCGTCTCGGCCGGCGGCCAGTAGTTCTCGGCGTCGGCCCAGGAGTACAGGATCGCGGTCGTTTCGTCGCCGAACCGCAGCCGGTACACACCCTTCTTGGTGCCACCAGTCAGCCGGTCGATCCCGCTCGGAGGTCGGCCCAGGGCCCCGGCCACCAGATCGGACACGTCGTCGAGCGTGAGGAAGGCGCGCACG
This sequence comes from Actinoplanes sp. NPDC049598, assembly GCF_040675435.1. Taxonomy (NCBI): domain Bacteria; kingdom Bacillati; phylum Actinomycetota; class Actinomycetes; order Micromonosporales; family Micromonosporaceae; genus Actinoplanes; species Actinoplanes sp. NPDC049598. The sequence goes on from NZ_JBFAOX010000003.1 coordinate 289,064, forward strand.
ATCGTCGATCATCGGCGCTCCGGCCGGAGGCCGCAACCTGTTTCGGGCATGGAGAAGCCCCGCTCCGACTACTCGGAGCGGGGCTTCAACCGATCGTCAGGCGGGCGCTACCGCGCGCGAGCGACGCATCGTCAGCACATACTCGACCAGCGAGATGAGGACGTTCTTCGTCGACTCACGGTTGCGGGCGTCGCAGCTCACCACCGGGACGTCGCTCGAGATCGCGAGAGCGTCCCGGACGTCCTGAGCGTTGTGATACTGCATGCCGTCGAAGCAGTTGATCGCCACGAGGTATGGCAAACGGCGGTGCTCGAAGAAGTCGATGGCGGCGAAGCAGTCGGCGAGCCGGCGCGTATCCACCATGACGACGGCACCGATCGCGCCCCGGACCAGCTCGTCCCACATGAACCAGAAACGCGTCTGGCCGGGGGTACCGAACAGGTACAGAATCAGGTCGCGGTCGATGCTGATCCGGCCGAAGTCCATGGCGACGGTGGTCGTCATCTTGCCCGGCACCTGCCGGTTGTCGTCGACACCCACGCCCGCCGAGGTCATGATGGCCTCGGTCGTCAGCGGGGTGATCTCCGAAACCGACCCGACCAGCGTCGTCTTGCCAACGCCGAACCCACCGGCGATGACGATCTTCGCCGATGTAACCCGTCCCGCGGAGGGACGGGGCGACATGTCAGAGCCTGCGAAGTCCACTCAGCACCCTTTCCAGCAGTTCCGTGCCTACCGCGTCGGTCTCGTCTTCCAGCGAGGTGGGCTCGTACACCGCGACGAGGCCGTCAGAGGCCATGTCGGCGACGATCACTCGAGCCACACCGAGCGGCAGTTGCATGCGTGCGGCGATCTCGGCCAGCGACTGAACCCGGCCGCCGTCGCACATCGCCGCGATGTACTGATGCTCGCTTCCACCCTGCCCGCCACGGGACATCCCAGAACGCCCGCGGACGGTTGTCTCGACCAGCGCTTCCAGCGCTATCTCAAGCTTCGGCCGGGTCCGACCGCGGGTTACGGCGTATGGCCTGACCAGTGCGCCGGTTGGCTCATCGCGTTCGGGCATTGTCACCGCTCACCCCTTCCTCGAACCCTTAGAAGTGTCTCTTGTTGTCAAAGCTTTGAACAGCGGCCGAGCGCGCCGGCCGACTGCCCGTTCAGCCGAGCACCCCGGCCGCGGAACGCGGCGCGGGGGTCAGCGCCTCGCCGACGCGGTCGACGAGGAGGGCCATCTCGTAGCCCACCTGGCCGACGTCGCAGCTGCGAGCCGCGAGCACCGCGAACGAGGAACCGTCGGAGATCGACATCAGGAAGAGGAACCCGTTGTCCATCTCGACGACCGTCTGCAGCACCGCGCCACCCTCGAAGCACCGTGCGGCGCCCTGAGTGAGGCTTACGAGGCCGGAGGCGATAGCCGCCAGCTGATCGGCGCGGTCACGCGGAAGGTCCCGCGAGGCTGCCCGGAGCAGACCGTCGGCGGAGACCGCGATCGCATGCGCGACTCCGGGAACGCGGTCGGCGAAGTTGGCCAGCAGCCAACCGAGATCCTGCGTAGAT
>NZ_JBFAOX010000003.1:290720-420260 GCF_040675435.1 Actinoplanes sp. NPDC049598
GGAGCAGACCGTCGGCGGAGACCGCGATCGCATGCGCGACTCCGGGAACGCGGTCGGCGAAGTTGGCCAGCAGCCAACCGAGATCCTGCGTAGATGTCATGCCTCATGCTCCTTGCCAGCCTGCGAGGACTGCTGCCCTCCCGGAGTCTCCTCCGGGTTGGTCGAATCTTTGGTGCGACCGCGCTGCACACCCCGGTGGTACGCGGACAGGAGCCCGCGGACACCCTCGGGGGTACGGCGCTGAGCGGGGTCACTGCCCCGATCGACACCACCGGGAACGAGCTGCGCCATCGGTGTGCGCTTGGGCAGACCCGCGGTGGTCGTAGTGTCCACCCGGGCCTCGGCCGCCGCCTGCGCGGCCTGCCAGCCCTCGTCGGCCGCGGTACGCCACGGGTTGCTGGCGACGCTGCCGTTGGGGCTGGTCGAACCGGCGCCGTTGGAGGCACCGACACCAACAGTAGCCGGGTCCCGGTCGCGCGACTCGGGTGAGACCGCCTGCTGCGGTACGCCGACCATCCGCGCCGGTTCCCCTGTGGGGATCCGCTGCGAGGTCACCGGCTCGTCGATGCCGTTGGTGGACGGCTTCGCGGGCTCGGCCGGGCGGGCCGTGGTGAACCAGGCCGACTCGAGCTCCCGGAAGATCGGCAGCTCCATCGTCTCGTCGGCGAACTGGCCCTGGCCGTTGTCGCGCTGCCGGGCCGCGTCCTGGGCCGCGGCGATTTGCGCGGCGGCCGTGGCCTGGGCCTCGGCGGCCTGTGCGGCGGCGAGCTCGTGAGCGGCCCGGGCGGCCGCGGCGGCCCGCTGCGCCTCGCCCTGGTCGGCTCCGCCCGAGACCGGGGTGGCCGACACCGGCGTGGCCGACACCGGCCGGGCCGGCGGGGCGGACGACGGGATGGGCGCGATCGGCGGGTTCGTCGGGCGCTCGACCTGGGGCTCGCTGCGCTGCTCCGGGCGGTACCGGGGAAGCTCGGCGGTCATGTCGAGGGCGGCGGCGAGGCTCTCCGGCACGTGCGGCGTCTGGCCCTGCTCCCGGTCGGAGGCGACCGGCGGCCACGCGGGCGGCGCGGCCGAGACCGGGTCGTTGGCCGGCGGGGCGGAGAACGGCGGGGTGGAGACCGGCGGGCCACCGTACGGCGGCGCGGACGGCACCGGGGGCGCCGAGACCGGCGGCACCGGCGGCGCGGAGACCGGCGGCACGAACGGGCTGCGGCCCTGGGACTCCGGGTTGGCCGGGAGCTGGCGCGGGATGGTGGCGCCGAACCCGTTGGTGTCGCCACCGGTGGGCTGGAACCCGTCGCCGTTGCGGCGCTGCGGCAGACCGTCCGGCCCGGCGAAGCCCTGCGGGGCGTCGAAGCCCTGCGGGCTGTCGAAGCCACGCGGCTGCGCGGGCGAGCCGGCCGGGCCCGAGGGCAGCGGCGGGATCGGCTCGTTGCTGCGCGGGCCGTAGAAGCCACCGTTGCCGTTGGAGCCGTTGGCGCCGCCGCCGTTGAGGCCGTTGAGCGAGCCGTTCGAGGAGCCGAAGCCGTTGGATCCGTTCGAGCCGTTGGACGGCGCGCCGGTCAGGTCGGACCAGGCGGGCGCCGAGCGCCCGTTGGTGCCGAGCATGCCGCCGTTGTTCATCGGCGGGTTCGGGTCGAACGGGCGGCCGGTCGGGTAACCGCCGTGGCCGCTCTCCAGCGCGAGCGGCTCGGGCATGCCCGGGCGGCCCTGCTGGTCGTAGCCGGCGCCGACGGCCTGCATGCGGCCGGCCGTGGCGGGTTGCGCGCTGCCGGTCAGGACCGAGAGCGGCAGGCCGACCTCGGCCACCGTGCCCCGGTCGGTCTCGGCCGGGCGGAGCTCGACCTTGACGCCGTGCCGGTTGGCCAGCCGGGCGACCACGACCAGGCCCATCATGCGGGAGACGGCGACGTCCACCGAGGGCGGGTTGGCCAGCCGCTCGTTCAGGTCGCGCAGCTGCTCACGGCTGATGCCGATGCCGCGGTCCTCGACCGTGAGGATGGAGCCGTCACCCAGGCGCCGGGCCTCGACGATGACCGTCGAGTTGGGCGGCGAGAAGGCGGTCGCGTTGTCGAAGAGCTCGGCGACCAGGTGGACCATGTCGTTGACGGCGTGCGCCGCCACCTCGATGTCTCGGTCGATCATGCCGAACTCGATGCGGGTGTAGTGCTCCACCTCGGACTGCGCGGCGCGGAGCACGTCGATCAGGGCGGCCGGCTCGCGCTGCACGCGGGTCGAGTCGGCACCGGCGAGGACCAGGAGGTTCTCGTCGTTACGGCGCATCCGCGTGGCGAGGTGGTCGAGCTGGAAGAGCTCGGCCAGCCGGTCCGGGTCCTCCTCGCCGCGCTCCAGCCGGTCGAGGTGACCGATGAGCCGGTCGACCAGGATCTGGGAACGGCGGGCGAGGTTGACGAACATCGTCGCGACCGAGGCCCGCAGGGCGGCCTGCTCGGCCGCGGTGCGCACCGCCTCGAGGTGAACCGCGTTGAACGCCTCGGTCACCTGACCGAACTCGTCCCGGCTGCGCACCGGCAGCGGCTCGGCGATCTGGTCGGCCACCTGGGCCGGCGTCATCGACGTGGAGAGTTGCGGGTCACGCAGCCGGCTCACCGCGTGGGGCAGGCCGAACTGGGCGACCGAGAGGGCGCCCTGCCGCAGCTCACGCAGCGAGCGGGCCATCGACCGGGCGACCAGCCAGGCGAACAGGATGGCGAGCAGCAGCATGCCGAGCAGGATGCTGGTCTCGATGAAGACCCGCCGGTTCACGTCGTTCCGCAGGTCGGTGGCCTCGGTGACGATCTGCCCGTCCATCGTCTGCTCGATGGCGCGGAACTCCTTGTTGTAGGCCACCATCGCGGCGTCCCACTTCGCGGAGTCGAACGGGATGGCCTTGGTGTTCGTGCCCTGCAGGCTGGTCAGCATCTGGTTGTACGTGGTGGCGCCGCGGCCGGCATCGGTGTCGGTGATGCGGTCGAACATGTCGACCTCGGCCTGCGTGCCGACCGAGTGCAGCGTGGTGCCGGCGAGCTCGAAGCCCGTGTCGGGGATCAGGTACTCGCGGCGGAGGCCGTTGGTCAGCTCGCCCTGGCCGACGATCTTCTGGCCGATGTCGCGCTGCTGGGCGACGTACTCCTTCGCGCGGGCCACGGCGGCCACGGCGCGCAGGTGGTCACTCAGGGTCGTGTCGTCGGAGAGCTGGGCCGACGCGTCCCGCACGGAGAGCAGGTCGTCGATCAGCTTGTTGTACGTGTCCTCGACACCCTTGAGGTCGAGGTCCTGGTTCGCGATCTGGCTGCGCTTGGACGGCAGGTCCTCGAGGTTGCGGTCGAGCCGCAGGAGCAGCGTGCTGACCTTGTCGGGCACGTCGTCCAGGGAGGCCTTCTGCTGCGAGTACGGCACCTTGGCCTGGTCGACCTGGGCGTTCTCGGCGGTGTAGGACTTGAGCGCGTTGGCCTTGACCTGCGTGCTCATGCCGGTGGTGTTGAGGATGATGCCGTAAGCGCGTTCGTTCTGCAGGTGGTCGACGAGACCACCGGCCGCTTGCGACAGCACCGAAAGATTGCGCGCGCGCTCCGCGTTGCTGGCTTCGTCGATGTGGTCGACCAGGCCGCTGACGCCGACGATGATCGTCGCCAGGGTCGGCACCAACATGATCAAGCCTAGCTTCGACCAGATCGGCAGATCACGCAGCCGATCGGCCGGCCGACGGAGACGCGACATGACGCCGGTCGCCGTCTCGGGGCGCTTGCTCACGTCACCGTCCTCCTGATTCGGGCCCGGCATTCGGCTCGCCGGGGCCGCACACGGCCGACTGCCGCGTCGGGCCCCCGAGATTCCATCACGCCGAGTGTCAAAGAGAAAGGCCCATAAGACACGGACCGGTTGTGTGACGCAATGTCTGCGCCGTGGAACCGGGCCGCCTCACTGGCTGTATAGAGGTACTTATCTCAGTGTCACTCGTGTCGATCGACGAGACGCGGGGGTGACGCTCGTCGAACGCGCCCGATCGTAGTGGATCGCGGCAGGAGGAACGATGTCGCGGTCCGACCCGATCGGCAAGGTGAGATGCCCGATTTCGCAGTGTTTGTAGGGACCATTCTGACCGAACGGATGAGGGACACCGCCGAACCGGCAGGCTTACTTGCCAAAGAGCGACTTGTCGGACTCAACCGATCAATTTCGCATATCCCGGTTTGATGACGTCATTGATGATGGCCAGCCGCTCGTCGTACGGGATGAAGGCCGACTTCATCGCGTTGATCGTCAGCCACTGCAGATCCGCGAAGCCCCAGCCGAAGGCCTCCGACAGCAGCGCCATCTCGCGCGACATGGACGTGCCGCTCATCAGGCGGTTGTCCGTGTTGACGGTCACCCGGAACCGCAGATCGTGCAGCAGGCCGATCGGGTGCTCGGCGATCGAGGGCGCGGCCCCGGTCTGCACGTTGGACGACGGGCACAGCTCGAGCGGGATCCGCTTGTCGCGAACATAGGCGGCCAGCCGGCCCAGGACCGTCTCGCCGCCATCGGGCGTACCGGTGATGTCATCGACCAGGCGCACACCGTGACCGAGCCGGTCGGCGCCGCACCACTGGATGGCCTGCCAGATCGACGGCAGGCCGAAGGCCTCGCCGGCGTGGATGGTGAAATGGAAGTTCTCGCGCTGGAGGTACTCGAAGGCGTCGAGGTGACGGGTGGGCGGGAAACCGGCCTCGGCCCCGGCGATGTCGAAACCGACCACGCCGCTGTCCCGGTAGCGCACCGAGAGCTCGGCGATCTCCTGCGAGCGGGCCGCATGGCGCATCGCGGTCAGCAGCACGCCGACCCGGATCGGGGTGCCCAGCGCCGCCGCCTCGGCCGAGCCCGCGGCGATCCCGGCGTTCACCGCGTCGACCACCTGGTCGAGGGTGAGGCCGCGCTCCAGGTGCTGCTCGGGGGCGTACCGCACCTCGGCGTAGACGACGCCGTCGGCGGCCAGGTCGAGCGCGCACTCCTTGGCCACCCGGAACAGGCCCTCCTCGGTCTGCATCACCGCGACCGTGTGGGCGAACGTCTCCAGGTAGCGTTCGAGCGAGCCCGAGTCGGCGGCCGCGACGAACCACTCGCCCAGCGCGGCCGGGTCGGTGGTGGGCAGCTCGTGGCCCACCGCCCCGGCCAGCTCGACGATGGTCGCGGGGCGCAGACCACCGTCGAGGTGGTCGTGCAGCAGCGCCTTGGGCGCCGGAACGATGTCGGAGTAAGCGATGGCGGCCATCAGCCGAGCCTAGAGGGCGGAGACGAATGATCGACGGCGCATTGCCGTACCTGCGGTGCCCGGTCTGCCGGGACGGGCTCCGGCGCGACGACCGGCGGCTGCTGTGCCCGCGCGGGCACAGCTTCGACATGGCCAAGCAGGGGTACGCCGACCTGACCGCCGGCCGCATGCCGCACGTGGGCGACACCGCCGAGATGATCGCCGACCGCGAGGCGTTCCTGGCCGCCGGGCACTACGACTTCATCGCCGGCGCGCTTCCCGGAGCCGACGGCCTCGTGGTCGACGCCGGCACGGGCACCGGCTTCTACCTCGCCCGCGTGCTCGACAAAACGGACGTACAGGGTCTGGGCATCGACGTCTCCAAGCCGGCCCTGCGCCGAGCCGCCAAGATCCACCCGCGCGCGGCCGCCGTGCTGGCCGACCTGTGGCGCCCCCTGCCGATCGCCGACGGCGCCGCGGCGATGATTCTCAACGTCTTCGCGCCCCGCAACGGCGCCGAGTACCGCCGGATCCTGCGCCCGGGTGGGGTGCTGGTCGTCGTCACCCCGGCCGCCGATCACCTGGCCGAGCTGATGCGGGGCCTGATCCGGGTCGACCCGGCCAAGGCGGAAAGGGTGAGCGGGTCACTCGGCGAGCACTTCACCGCCGGCCCCACGACGACGGAGCGCCGGACCCTGCGCCTGTCCGCCGCCGAGGCCCGTACGTTGATCGGCATGACCCCCGCCGCCCGGCACGTTCCCCCGGACGCCATGCCGGAAGGCGCGGTCACCGTCACGGCGGCGGTGGAGATCACCACCTACACCGAGAGGTCGACCTCTTCCCACTCGGCCGGCTTGTCGTGATAGGGCCCGGTGAAGACCACGGCCCACTCCAGCGCCCAGCGCCGCTGGCCGATCGCGTTGGCGTCGATCTCGCCCGGTAACGCCAGGCCGGTCTGCTCGCACTCCTGGAAGGCCCAGTCGAGGCAGTAGTAGAGATCGAGCAGGACGGCCGCCTCGATCGGGTCACGCGGCGACATCAGCGACCGCGACCGCCAGCTGTTGAAACTCTCACCAGCCGGCAGATCCGGCATCTGCGACATGAACCGGCCCTCGGGCGGCGCGGTCGGATCGAGATGGCGGGCCAGGCCGAGCAGCCAGGCGAGGGCGAACACCGCGTCGTGGTGCAGCACGAACGAGCGGTGATCGCCCTTCGCCCCGATCACGAACTGCCACTCCGGCGGTGTGACGAAATCCACCAGGTGTGAGCCGAGCAGCCAGCTCATCGCGGCCTCGGTCGGCATGCCGAAGCAGCGGGCGACCACCACGTGCAGCACCGCCGCCCGCGCCTCGATCTCGGCCGTCGGCCGCAGCTCGATGGTGTCGCCCGCCTCCCAGACCAGCGGGAACCCCGCGGGTGGCAGCGGCAGGCCGAGCCGCCGCAGCTCGTCGAGGCTGGCCTCGCGAACGGCGTGCGGATCGGGTGCGGCCTTCGTCATGGTGCGTCAGGCTATGCGGTCGAGCACCAGCTTTGTAGGGGTGGGGCGCTCCGCGCCGACAGTCACGGCCGCGGCCGCCTCGTCCCGGGCGGCCGGGATGCGGGCCGGGTCGTCGGCGCGAAGCTCCAGGAGCACGTCACCGGCGCGTACGGCGTCACCGGGCTTGACCTTGAGCTGGATCCCGGCGCCGAAACTGACCGGGTCCTCCTTGCGGGCCCGTCCGGCGCCGAGGCGCCAGGCCGCGATGCCGATGCCGTACGCGTCGACGCCGGTCACCACCCCGTCGGCCGCCGCCCGCAGCACCTCGGTCTCGCGCGCCACCGGCAGCGGGGCGTCCGGGTCGCCGCCCTGGGCCCGGATCATGGCCCGCCACGTGTCCATGGCCGCGCCCGACTCCAGAACCTTGGCCGGGTCGGCGTCGACCCCCGCGGCCACCAGCATCTCGCGGGCCAGGGCCAGGGTCAGCTCGACCACGTCGGCCGGGCCGCCGCCGGCCAGCACCTCGACCGACTCGGTGACCTCGTTGGCGTTGCCGACGGCCAGGCCGAGCGGAACGCTCATGTCGGTGAGCAACGCGACGGTGGTGACACCGCTGTCCTGGCCGAGCTGGACCATGGTGCTCGCCAGCTCACGGGCGGTCGCCAGGTCCTTCATGAACGCGCCGGAGCCGACCTTGACGTCGAGCACCAGCGCGCCGGTCCCCTCGGCGATCTTCTTGCTCATGATCGAGCTGGCGATCAGCGGGATCGCCTCGACCGTGCCGGTGACGTCGCGCAGCGCGTACAGCTTGCGGTCGGCCGGGGCCAGGCCCTCGCCGGCGGCGCAGATGACCGCGCCGATCTCCTGCAGCTGCCGCTTGAAGTCGTCGTTGCTCAACTGGGCCCGCCAGCCGGGGATCGACTCGAGCTTGTCCAGCGTGCCACCGGTGTGCCCGAGGCCGCGCCCGGACAACTGCGGGACGGCCACGCCACAGGCGGCGACCAGCGGCGTCAACGGCAGCGTGATCTTGTCGCCGACGCCGCCGGTGGAATGCTTGTCCGCGGTGGGCCGGGTGACCGAGGAGAGATCCAGCCGCTCCCCGCTGGCGATCATGGCGGCGGTCCAGCGGGCGATCTCGGCCGGCGTCATGCCACGCAGCAGGATCGCCATGGCCAGGGCCGACATCTGCTCGTCGGCCACCACACCCCGGGTGTACGCGTCCACGACCCAGTCGATCTGGGCGTCGCTCAGCGTGTGCCCGTCCCGCTTGGCCCGGATGACGTCGACGGCGGCGAACTCACTCATCGATGGAACCTTCCGTCCACTTGGAGGGAATGCCGTCGGGCGCTTCGCCCTCCCCGGCCCAGGCCAGTCCGCCTTCGGCGTCCACCACGACGATCCGGGGGGTACGCGCCTGGCCCCACCCGACCGCCTCGGCGGTGGTGGCGAAGTTCGGGCCCTCCTCGAGGACGCCCTTGGGGGCGTCGCTCTCCTGCGGGCTGCCGCCCGAGCGCTCCCAGTACGCCGTCCAGACGGTCTCGCCGCCGGACAGGTCGGGGTGGACGAAAACGGTGCCGCGCCCCCGCCACTTGGCCAGCTCGGCCGGCACCTCGGGGCCGGACATGGCGCCGTTGACCCGCTCCAGGTCCTCCGGGCCGAACGCGTGCGGCAGCAGCTCGGTCATCCGGATCGGCCCGGTGTGCCACTCGACCAGCAACTCCGGCCCGCCGTGCTCCCAGAGCAGCTGCCGGCAGCGCCCGCACGGCATCAGCGGGTTGCCGGTCGCGTCGACACACGAGAACGCGACCAGGCGCCCCCCGCCGCTCGCGTGCAGCTGACTCACCAGCCCGCACTCGGCACACAGCCCCACGCCGTACGACGCGTTCTCCACGTTGCACCCGACGACCACCCGGCCGTCGTCCACGAGCGCCGCCGCCCCGACCGGAAAGTCGGAGTACGGCGCATAGGCGTGCCGCATGGCCTCGGTAGCGGCGGCACGCAGCCCAACCCAGTCGATCTCCATGCCGCCTATCCTGCCTGACGTGCCGGTACGGATCCCCGTCCCGCCCCTGATCCGCTATTCCGTCATCCTGGGATGCCGCGTGCCCGCTTCGGAGTCATGCGCCCGGAGGCTCCGGCACTGGGCCGAGGTCGTCGGCGCCCCGAGTCAGTGCCGCGAGCACCGTCGGATCCGCATACACCTCGGCGGTGTGCCGCCATTCGGTGAGGAGTTGAGTCACCGGCGCCAGCGTGTCAAGATCCTCCACGGCTCGCAGGGTATCGACGAACTCGATCAGAAGGGTGTGCCTGTCACCCGGTGGGAGGAACCGCGACCAAGGGAAGACCTCGGGCAACAGGTCGAGTACGGCGTCGGCCTGACCGTTGAGGACGATGGTGCGGAAGAGGCGGAGCGCGGCAGAGACGACGGCATGGTCCTGGTCGTAGCGATCGGCCGTCGTGACCACCAGATCGACATCGTCGCGCCGACGTAGCCGAATGGCGTGCGCCCGCGAGCCGGTGAGCGGCTGAAGGGTCGCCTTGGGTTTGTTGATCAAATCGGAGAACGGAGCCTCGGAGACCGGCATACCTTCAAAGTAGTTTGAAGGTATGCCGGTCGTCCACCACTTTCAGCTCTTCACGTAGGGGACGCCGTCGGCGGCGGGGGCTCGGACCCGGCCGACCAGGCCGGCTACGGCGATGATGGTAGCGATGTAGGGGAGCATGTTGAGGAACTGGTTCGGGACCGGGCTGCCGACCGCGCTCAGGTAGTTCGCCAGCTTCTGGGCGAAGCCGAAGAACAGGGCCGCGCCCAGGGCGCCGAACGGGGTCCAGCGGCCGAAGATCAGGGCGGCCAGGGCGATGAAGCCGGCGCCGGCCGTCATGTTCTTGTTGAAGGCGCTGGTCGACACGAGCGTGAAGTAGGCGCCGCCGATGCCGGCGACCACGCCGCCGAGCAGGACGTTCATGTAGCGCAGGCCGCGCACCCGGATGCCGACCGTGTCGGCCGCCGTGGGGTGCTCGCCGACCGCCCGGGTGCGCAGGCCCCAGCGGGTGCGGCGCAGCGCGAAGTGGATCACGAAGACCAGGATCAGGGCGATCCAGACCAGCAGGTTGGTGTCGAACAGCACCGGGCCGACGACCGGGATGTCGGCCAGGCCGGGGATCTTCCACTCGGGCAGGCGCGGCGGCGAGTTGTACTTCAGCGCGTCGGGCTGCATGAGGCGTTCGTAGAGGAAGCCGGTGACGCCGAGCGCGAACAGGTTGAGCACGATACCGACCACGACCTGGTCGACCAGGAAGCGGATGGCGAGCCAGGCCAGCATGGCGGCGATGATGACGCCGCCCACGATGGCGCTCACCAGGCCGGCCCAGACGCTGGTGGCCAGGGTGCCGACCAGGGCCGCGCCGAACGCGCCCATCAGGAACTGGCCCTCGATGGCCACGTTGACCACGCCGGAGCGCTCGCACAGCACACCGGCCAGCGCGCCCAGGATCAGCGGCAGGGCCAGCTCGAGGGAGCCGCTGACCGTGTCGACCAGCGGCAGGAACTTGCCGGCGACCTGCCAGCACAGGAACGACAGGACGAACGTGACGATGCCGAGCCCGAGCAGCCAGGTCTGCCAGCGCTTGGCCACGCCGGCCAGCAGGGTGGCGCCGGCGGCGATGGTGACGATGCCGAACAGGATGGCGCCGAACTGGCCGTTGATCGACAGTGCGGCGCCCTCGGCGTCCTCGCTGAGGGTGAACTTGGCGGTCTTCGACTCGGCCAGCGAGCCGAACACGACCGCCGCGATCAGGCCGATGATGACCAGGGCGACGCCGAGGCGGCGCTGCCGGGTCCAGAACGGATCGGGTGCGGTGATCTCGGTCAGGTCTTCCACGGTCGCGGTCGACATGTGGCTCACCAGCCCTTCGCCATCGAGGCGCCGAGCCGTGCGGTACGGGCGGCGCGGAGCTGGAAGATCGCCTTCACCAGGGCCGGGGCGGCGATGAAGATGACGATCAGGGCCTGGAGCACGGTGACCAGCTCGAGCGAGACACCCGCGTCGACCTGCATCAGGTTGCCACCGGCGCGCAGACCGCCGTACAGGATGGCGGCGAGCAGCGTGCCCCAGGGTTTGTTGCGGCCGAGCAGGGCGACCAGCAGACCGTCGAAGCCGATGTTGCCGGCCACCTGGGCGGTGAGCTTGTCGGCGGTGCCGAGCACCTGGACCGCGCCGCCGAGGCCGGCCAGGCCACCGGCGATGACCATGAGCAGGGTGTACGTCTTGGCGATGCTCATGCCCGCGGTCTTCGCGGCCGGCGGGTTGACGCCGACGGCGCGCAGCTCGAAGCCGAACGGCGACTTGTTGAGCAGCCAGGCCACGGCCGCCGTGGCGATCACCGCGAGGACGATGCCGAGGTGCACCCGCAGCGGCGAGGGCAGGGCGGGCAGCTGGGCCGACGACTCGATGGTCTTGCTGATCGCGTCGGTGCGGTCCGGGTCGCGCACGCCGTTCTGCAGGATCAGCCAGCTCAGGAAGAGCGTGCCGATGTAGTTGAGCATGATCGTGGTGATCACCTCGTGGGCGCCGGTGCGGGCCTTGAGCAGGCCGGGCAGGAAGCCCCAGAGCGCGCCGCCCAGGAAGCCGGCCAGCAGCGCCACCACCAGGTGGAACCCGACCGGCAGGCCGACGGCGAAGCCGACCACGCCACCGGTGATGCAGCCGATGACCGCCTGGCCCTGGCCGCCGATGTTGAACAGGCCGCCGCGGAAGGCGAGCGCGACCGACAGACCGGTGAAGACCAGCGGCGCCGCGTAGGTGAGGGTCTCGGAGATCGACCCGAACGCGCTCTGCCAGGTGCCGGTGCCGTCGAACCAGGCCTGGAACGCGGCCGGGTCGAAGATCGCCCCCTTGAACAGGTCGCCGTAGGCGTGGCTGATCAGGTCCCAGCTGGCGTTGAAGGCGTCACTGGGCCGCGAGGTGAAGTACGAGAACGTGGCGAGCACGTCGCTGTCGGAGACCACGATCAGGATGGCGCCGATGACCAGCGCCAGGAAGATCGAGAGGAACGTGACCGTGACGGTGTTCGCCGACCAGAGGTTCTGCACGAAGAGCGAGACGAACGACTCGTTCTTCTCCTCCTCCCTCTTCTTCTCCGGAGGCGCTACTTCGGTGGTCACTGGCCGTCCTCTTCGTCGTGGGCACCGGTGATGCCGGCCATCAGCAGGCCGAGCTCCTCACGCGGGGTGTCCGGCGAGACGATCGCGAGGACGCGACCCCGGTACATGACCGCGATCCGGTCGGCCAGGCCGACCACCTCGTCGAGCTCGCTGGAGACCACGAGCACGGCGGTGCCGTTGTCGCGCTCGTGAATGATCTGCTTGTGGATGAACTCGATCGAGCCGACGTCCACGCCGCGGGTCGGCTGGGAGGCGATGAACAGCTTGAGCGGCCGCGACATCTCCCGCGCCACGACGACCTTCTGCTGGTTGCCGCCGGAGAGGGTGCCGACCGCGGACTGCGGTGAGGAGACCCGGATGTCGAACTGCTCGACCCGCTCGGCCGCGTTGACCGCGATCGCCTTCGGGTTGAGCTTGTACGAGCTGCCGTACGGCTCCCGGTCGTACATGTCGAGCACGAGATTCTCCGCGACCGAGAAGTCCTTGACGACGCCGTCGAGGCTGCGGTCCTCGGGCACGTAGCCGACTCCGGAGCGCAGCACCTGCTTGGTGCTCTTGCCGATCAGCGGGTCGTCCAGGAGGTGAACCGTACCGGCCCGGGCCGGGCGCAGGCCCATGATCGCCTCGACCAGCTCGGTCTGCCCGTTGCCCTGCACGCCCGCGATGCCGAGCACCTCGCCGGCCCGGACGGTCAGGTCGACGCCGTCGACGGCGCGGACGCCGCGGTCGTCGTCGACGATCAGGCCGGCCACCTTGAGCACCTCGCCCTGGGGGTCGGCCGGGCCCTTGGTCACCTCGAGGCTGACGTCGCGGCCGACCATCAGGGCGGCGAGCTCGTCTTCCGAGGTGTCGGGGGTGGCGGTGCCTACGGTGCGGCCGCGCCGGATGACCGTGATCCGGTCGGCGATCGCCTTGACCTCACGCAGCTTGTGGGTGATGAAGACGATCGACTTGCCGGTCTCGGCCAGCGAGCGCATGACCGCGAGCAGCTCGTCGGTCTCCTGCGGGGTGAGCACCGCGGTCGGCTCGTCCAGGATCAGCAGGTCGACGTCGCGGGTGAGGGCCTTGACGATCTCGACCCGCTGCTGGGCGCCGACCGGCAGGTTCTCCACCAGGGCGTCGGGGTCGACCGGCAGGCCGTACTTCTGGGAGGTCTCCAGCACGTCGCGGCGGTTGCGGCGCCGGTCGAGCCAGCCGAGCGGGCCGCCGCGCACCTCCTCGGCCCCGAGCGCGATGTTCTCGGCCACGGTGAAGACCGGGACCAGCATGAAGTGCTGGTGGACCATGCCGATGCCGGCGGCGATGGCGTCGCGGGGGCTGCGGAAGACCTTCTTCTCGCCGTCGACCAGGATCTCGCCCTCGTCCGGCTGGAGCAGGCCGTACAACTGGTTCATCAGCGTCGACTTGCCGGCGCCGTTCTCGCCGAGAAGGGCGTGGACCTCACCCGGCTCGACCGTGATGTCGATGTGGTCGTTGGCCACCAGGTCGCCGAAGCGCTTGGTGATGCCGCGCAATTCGAGTCTCAGCGGAATCCCCTGACGCTCGGGCCTATGTCTGAACAGGTGAAGCCGCCGCTGGCTGCGAGAAAGACTCGCAACCGGCGGCGGCGTGATGTTACCTAGCGCAACGTCACTTCGGCGCGTTGGTCGACTCGACCTTGACCTTGCCGGAGACGATGTCGGCCTTCAGCGCGTCGACCTCGGACTTGAGACCGGCGTCGACCTTGCTGTCGAACTTGTTGTACGGCGCGAGCGAGACGCCGTTGTTCTCCAGCGTGCCCAGGTAGCCCGGGGTGGCGGCCAGCGGCTGGCCGGTGGCGCCGGAGACGACCGCCTTCTCGACCGCGTCGGTGATGTTCTTGACGACGGTGGTCAGGAAGACGTCGCAGTACTGCGCGGCGCTCTTGCAGCCGTCCTGGTCGACCCAGACGATCGAAACCTTGCCGGCCGAACCCTGCGCGACCTCGGCCGCGCCGAGACCGGTGCCGCCGGCGACCGGCAGGATCACGTCGGCGCCCTGGGCGACGAACGTGTTGGCCAGCGCCTTGCCCTTGGCCGGGCTGGCGAAGTCGTCGGTGAAGCTGCCGGTCTGCTTGGCCTTGTCCCAGCCGAGGACCTGGACGTTCGCCTTCTTCTGCGTGTTGTAGTAGTTCACGCCGTCGACGAAGCCGTCCATGAAGATGGCCACGGTCGGCAGCTTCATGCCGCCGAAGGTCGCGACCTTCTTGCTCTTCGAGTAGCCCGCGGCGAGGTAGCCGGCGAGGAACGCGGCCTCGTCGGTGGCGAACTGCATCGGGTAGACGTTGCTCTGGCCGGCCACGACACCGTCGACGATGCCGAACTGCGAGCTCGTGTTCTCCGAGGCGATCTTCTTGGTGGCGTCGATCATGAGGCCGCCCACGGCGAGCGTGAAGTTGCACTTCTGCGTGACGAAGCCGCGCAGGTTGGGCTCGTAGTCGGCCTCGGCGGAGGACGCCACGTACTTCGGGTCGACGTTGCTGGCCTGGGTCTTCGCGGCCTGCAGGCCGGCCCACGCGGACGCGTTGAACGACTTGTCGTCGATGCCGCCGGTGTCGGTGACCATGCAGGCCTTGTATGCGGCGGCAGCGCTCGATCCGCTGCCGGCGGGGGTCTCGTCAGGGGCGTCACCACAAGCAGCGGCAGCGAGCGTCAGCCCACCTGCCGCGAGAATCGCAAGGATCCGGTTCCCACGTACTGGGCGCAAGACGCCCTCCTTCCAACGCACACCGACACATGTCGGTGAGTCTTCAGAGCGGGAGCGTAGTCGCAGGCCAGAGCGGCCGACCAAGTTTGGGCCGGACTGTTGGCGCACCGTTATCTGCGCGCAATCGCCGGGCACCCTGGTCGTCGCTTGTATCCGATACTGCGGCAATTTCCCGGCCCACCCGGTAACAAGCCCTTAATCTTTCGGCGCAGCCGCCGCGACAGCGGACAACTTGCGGGAAGCCCGCCAGGCCCGGACACCGAGAACGCCGACGACGGTGCCGACCGCCAGCGAAGTGACGATCAACACCGCGTGGACGATCAGGAACGAGGTCGGCCGCCCATCGGCGAACGAGCGGTCGTCCTGCCAGATCGCGAGCCCGAACCGGGGCCAGATCACCCAGGTCCACACCCCGACCGCCGTCAGGAAGACCGCCCATCCGCGCGAGATCACCATGTGCCCACTATCCCAGCGGGCCCGCGCTCAGCTCGCCGCGACCAGCTCCGGTGAGGTCGCCGTCTCCCCCGCGACCGCCACGTCGGCCTGCTTCCCAGCGAGCCCTTTACGTCCGATCAAGATCAAGATCAGACCCCCGAGGCCGTACGCTGTGAGCACCGCGGCCGGGAAGCCCGCGCCGGCCCCGTCGAAGTAGGACATGGAGCGCAGCAGCGACCCACCGGCGCCGATCGGCAGCCACTGACCGACCGCACCCCACGGTTGCGGCAGCAGCTCGGGCGCGGCCGCGATCCCGGAGATCGCGTTGCCGACCAGGAAGAACGTCAGCGCCCCGAGCCCGATGCCGGCCTCCCCGAACAACGCCGCCAGCCCGGCCACCGCAGCCGACATGCCCAGCGCGAACAACCCGAGCGCACCAGCCACCGCGAGATAGTCACCAGGCACGATGCCGAGCCACAGCTGCTGCACGGCGGCCGCTCCGAGCCCAGCCAGCACCCCGTAGGTCAGCAGCCCGGCCACCCGAGCGACCCGGTGCTTGAGCAGAAAGAAGACGAGCACCCCGGCGATCATGCTGGTGATGGCCAGTGGCAGGAAGGCCGCCGTGAAGCCAGTGCCCCGCGGGTCGTCGGCGTCGAGCGGCACGATGTCCTTGACCACGACCCCGGCCGGCTGACCGCTCCCGGCCGGTTGGCCGGCTGCAGCGGGCCCCCCGCTTGCACCCGGCCGGGTGGCCAGGGCGGTCGCGGCCTGGCTGAGCAGGGTGGCCACGGTGGGCGAGGCGCCCGAGGCGATGTGCACCTCCGGGCCGGCCGCGGTGACCAGGATCGCGCCGTACACCTCGCGGTCCTTGATGGCGGCGTCGGCCGCGGCCGCGTCGGCCACGGGGGTGACCTCGAACGCGCCGGGGTGCCCGGCCTCGAGCCGGGCGGCCACCGCGGCCGGGCCGGCCACTGCGATCGGCAGGTCGCGGGGCGCCATGTTGGCCGCGGGCGCGGCGAACAGCGGGACGAGCAGAGCTTGGACGGCGACCACCGCGACCGCGATGAGCACGCCGAGGGTGATGGCGTTGCGTCGCATCTCGTTCTCCTAAAACGAACACTCATTCTATTTGTCTCCTCAGCGTGGTCCCGGACACGAGGTCAAGTCAAGAACGAGCGTTCGTTTTACACTGTGGGACGTGCCACGCGTCTCGGAAGAACACCTCAACGCCCGCCGGCAGCAGATCCTCGACGCCGCCCGCGTCTGCTTCGTCACCAAGGGCCTGCACAACACCTCGATGCAGGACCTCATCAAGGAGGCCGGGCTCTCGGTCGGCGCGGTCTACCGCTACTTCAAGTCCAAGAACGAGATCATCGCGGCCATCGCCGAGACCGTCACCGGAGGCATCCTGCAGCACATCAACGACGTCGCCGAGCGCCGGCTGCCGCTGACCGAATCCATGGCGGCCGTCCTCGACGCGATCGAGGTCCAGTTGGGCCCGGGCGGCCACCTGCCGATCGCGCTCCAGGTGTGGGCCGAGTCCTCGGTCGACCCGGCGATCGCCGCCATCACCCGGGATCGCTACACGACGCTGCGCAAGGCGCTCCAGGTGCTCGTGGAGAACGCGGTGGAGAGCGGCGAGTTGCCCGCCGGCACCGACGTCGAGGCGGTGACCAGCGCGTTCTACTCTTTCGTGCCCGGTTACGCGCTGCAGCGGATGCTGACCGGCAGCCCGGACAAACAGACCTACCTGCGCGGGATCCGGGAGCTGATCAACCGGTAGGGACGGTCAGCCGGGCCGCTATCCGCGACCAGCCCTCGCGCACCTCGGCCTCGGTCGGCGGACGACCGGGCCGGACGCGCCGGGTCTCGTACTCCTCCTGGTCGTGTTCCTCGTCGCCGAGGGGCGCCTCGGCCACCGCACGGGCCAGGGCGATCTCCTCGCGGATGGCCTCGGCGTCGGGCCGGGGCAGCAGCGGCTCCACCACCGCCATCAGGTCCTCGTCGGCCACCACGGCCTGGGCCAGGGCGAGCGCGTGCGCGCGTTCGTACGGCCCGCAGACGACGGGTTCCCAGTCCTCCTCGTCGGCGAGCGCACCGATGGTGATGACCCAGGGAAGGTCGGCCACCGGCGAGCCGGCCGGCAGATCGAGTGTCACGAGAGTGCCCACGGGCACATCATTCCGGGCGGCTGTGCCGAATCCAGGTATTTTGCCCCACGGGAGCACTTTTATCGTCAGCTGAGAGGTCGATGACCCGGCCGTGCGGGCTGGTCGCCGCCCAGGCCGCCCCGAACAGCAGGAGCTGATTGAAAACGTACAGGTAGACCAGCACGCCGACGGCCGAGCCGACCAGGCCGTAGGCCGGGTTCCGCTGCACCAGACCGACGAACGACTTGCCCACGGTGTTGAGCAAGGTCACACCGACGCCGACTTGCACGACCGGCGGCGCCATCCGCCGCACGGTCATCCGTAGCCGCGGCACCGCGGCCAGCAGCGCCGCCGCGAGCAGCATGTTGACCGCCACGGTGAGCATCCAGCTCACGGTGGACTGCACGAAGCCGTCGGCCATCCAGTCGAGCAGCTTCTCGACGCCGTAGACGGCGAGCTGGCTGAGCGCGAGCAGGGCCAGCACCCCGAGCAGCACCAGCAGGTCGAGCGCCTGCCGGACACCGATGTAGCCGGGTTGCTCGTTGAGCCGCCAGATCAGCCGCTGCGACGAGCGGATCGCCTCCACCCAGGCGATGCCGGTGAAGGTCAGGCCGATGATCCCGACGATGCCGACCGTCTTGCCGCTGGCCAGGATCGCCTCCACCTCCAGGAAGGGCAGGTTCTGGCGCAGGAAGTCGCGGACGGCGTCGAACAGCTCCTTGTTGTTGTCCAGGAGGATGCCGAAGATCGAGTAGCCGATCAGCAGCAGCGCGAAGACCGCGAAGAAGCCGTAGTACGCGATGGCGGCGGCCAGCCGGCCGCCCTGCGCCTCCCAGAACCGCAGCAGGGCGCGGCTGAGGTGATCGAAGTACTTCGAGCGCCGGCGCAGCCGCAGGATCTGCATCTCAGCGGTGTCGTACGCCCGATCGATCGGATTCACGCGCTGAAGGTAGCGGAAACTACGAGCCCAGCGGGTAGTCCCGGCGGCGTTTCCACGGCCCTTCACCGCCGTGCGAGAAGAGCGTGAAGGCCGGGACGCCGAACTTCGCCGAGAAGCCGGCGAGATCGTCGAACGCCGCGTCCAGCGCCGCCGGCGGCACGTCCTGGGCGATGGTCACGTGCGGGTGGTACGGGAAACGGGAGTCCCGGTTCACGTCGGCCGACGAGGTGATCGCCGCGGCCAGCAGCTCGCACTCGCTGATGCCGACGGCCAGCGTCACGAAGACCACCTCGGTGATCGGCCGGAACGTCCCGGTGCCGCGCAGGTGGATGGTGAACGGCGGCTGGGCCGCGGCCACCTCGGCCAGGTGCCGCTCGATCGCCGGCAGCGCCTCGGTGCGTACCTCGGTCGGCCCCAGCAGCGTCACGTGGGCCGGGGTGTACGCCGCCTGCGGATCACCCGCCTCGGCGCGGCGACGGGTGAGCTGCTCTCCCCAGGGCTCGGGGATGTCGATCGCTACCCCGATCTTAGTGATGGAGGCAGCCTTCAGTCCGCTCAAGGGCGGCGGCGGGGAGGTTGGATGGGGTTCCGCCACCGGGGGTCAGGCCTCGCGCGCCGGGGCCAGGAAGCCGATGTTCTTGTACGCGTCGGCGAGCGTCACGGAAGCGACCGAGCGGGCCTTCTCGGCCCCGATGGCCAGCACCTTGTCGAGGTAGCCGGGGTCGTCGAGGTAGGCCCGGGTGCGCTCCTGGATCGGCTTGACGAAGTCGACCACGATCTCGGCCAGGTCCTTCTTCAGATCGCCGTAGCCGCGGCCCTCGTACTGCTCGAGCAGCTCGTCTATGGTCCGCGCGGTCAGCGCGGCGTAGATCGTGAGCAGGTTGCTCACGCCCGGCTTGCTCTCCTCGTCGTAGAGGATCTCGCGCCCGGTGTCGGTCACCGCCGACTTGATCTTCTTGGCCGAGCGGGCCGGCTCCTCGAGCAGCTCGATGATGCCGTTCGGCGAGGAGGCCGACTTCGACATCTTCGAGGTCGGGTCCTGCAGGTCGGTGATCTTCGCGGTGTCCTTGACGATGTACGCCGAGGGCACCGTGAAGGTCTTGCCGAAGCGGGTGTTGTACCGCTGGGCCAGGTCCCGCGTGAGCTCGAGGTGCTGCCTCTGGTCCTCGCCCACCGGGACCTGGTCGGCCTGGTAGAGCAGGATGTCGGCCGCCTGCAGGATCGGGTAGGTGAACAGGCCGACGGTGGTGCTGTCGGCGGCCTTGGCCGACTTGTCCTTGAACTGGACCATCCGGCCGGCCTCGCCGAAGCCGGTGATGCAGCTCAGCACCCAGCCGAGCTGGGCGTGCTCGGGCACGTGGGACTGGACGAAGAGCGTGCAGCGCTCCGGGTCGAGCCCGACGGCGAGCAGCTGGGCGGCCGAGATCCGGGTCCTGTTCCGCAGGGCGATCGGGTCGTGGCCCATCGTGATCGCGTGCAGGTCGACGACGCAGTAGTACGCGTCGTGGGTCTCCTGCATCGCCACCCAGTTGCGCACGGCGCCGAGGTAGTTGCCGAGGTGGAACGAGTCGGCGGTCGGCTGAATGCCGGAAAGCACACGCGGGCGGCGGACGACATCGGACATGAGCCCATTGTGTCAGCCGCTTCCGGTCGCCCGCAGACACCCCGTACGGCTCTTCCAACCACCCCGACCGCCGCCCCTGAAAACGCCTGAAGGCCAATCGTCTGATGTTTGAAGGTGTTGACTTTAGTTCGAAAATGGTAGAACGTAAGCTGGACTGAAAAGGCCTCAGCTAAGGGGAACCGCACCGTGAAACTGCTCGTCACCGGGGGCGCCGGCTACGTCGGCAGCATCACCAGCCGGCTGCTGCTCGACGCCGGCCACGAGGTCGTCGTCCTGGACAGTCTGGTCCGGGGCTTCCGCGAGGCGGTCGCGCCGGACGCCGCCTTCGTCCAAGCCGACATCGCCGACGCCGCCCAGGTGCTGACCCCCGAGGCCGGCTTCGACGCGGTGCTGCACTTCGCCGGGCTCATCCAGGCCGGCGAGTCGATGACCAAGCCCGAGGTGTACTGGCACGACAACGTGGTGAAGTCGCTGGCCCTGCTCGACGCCATCCGCGCCGCCCGGGTGCCGCGGGTCATCTTCTCCTCCACCGCCGCCGTCTACGGCAACCCGGTCGAGCTGCCGATCACCGAGAACGCGGCCAAGGCGCCCACCAACACGTACGGCGCCACCAAGCTGGCCTTCGACTACGCGCTCACCTCGGAGACGTTCGCGCACAACCTCGCCGCGGTGTCGCTGCGCTACTTCAATGTCGCGGGAGCCTACATCCACGACGGCCACGAGATCGGCGAGCGTCACGATCCCGAGACCCACCTCATCCCGATCACGCTCCAGGCCGCCGCCGGCAAGCGCGACAAGCTGCAGCTGTTCGGCGACGACTACCCCACGCCCGACGGCACCTGCGTGCGCGACTACATCCACGTGGAGGATCTGGCCCGCGCCCACCTCCTCGCGCTGGACGCCGCCACCCCGGGCGAGCACCGCATCTACAACCTCGGCAACGGCAACGGCTTCTCCAACCGCGAGGTCGTCGAGGTGGCCCGCGAGGTCACCGGGGCCGAGCTGCCGGTCGAGATCGCCCCGCGCCGTGAGGGCGATCCGGCCACCCTGGTCGCCTCCTCGGCCCGCGCCCGCGAGGACCTCGGCTGGGTCCCGCAGAAGAACACGCTGCAGGACATGATCGGCGACGCCTGGACCTTCTACCGCAAGCACGTGGCCCCGTCCAACCACCCCACCGACCGCCCTTAATCGGACTGAAGGCCATGTCTATCGCTAATGACGCCGTCGAGGCGTTCCGCAAGCAGTTCGGCACCGAGCCGGCCGGCCTCTGGGCCGCTCCCGGCCGGGTCAACCTGATCGGCGAGCACACCGACTACAACGAGGGCTTCGTCCTGCCCTTCGCGCTCCCCCAGCGCACGGTGGCCGCGGTCAGCCCGGCCCCGGCCGGCGAGTGGACCGTCTGCTCCACGTTCACCGACGAGGCGGTCAGCTTCGGCCCGACCGAGCCCGGCCAGATCACCGGCTGGGCCGCGTACGTGGCCGGGGTCGTCTGGGCCCTGGCCGACGCCGGCCACGAGGTGCCGGGCGCGAAGATCGCGCTCGCCTCCGAGGTGCCGCTGGGCTCCGGCCTGTCCTCCTCGGCCGCCCTGGAGTCGGCCGTGCTGACCGCGCTGGTCGACCTGGGCGGGCTCGACGTGCCGCTCGACCGCCGGGCGTCGCTCGCCCAGCGGGCCGAGAACGTCTACGTGGGCGCGCCCACCGGCATCATGGACCAGTCGGCCTCGATCCGCTGCCAGGAGGGCAAGGCCCTCTTCCTCGACTGCCGGTCGTACGAGGTCCAGCAGATCCCGTTCGACCTGGCCGCCGAGGGCCTGGCCATCCTGGTCATCAACAGCAACGCCCCGCACCAGCACGTCGACGGCGAGTACGGCGCCCGCCGCAAGTCGTGCGAAGAGGCGGCCGCCATCCTGGGCGTCACCGCCCTGCGCGACGTCGCGGTCGACCAACTCGACGACGCCCTGGCCCGCCTGGACGACGACGTGATGCGCCGCCGGGTGCGCCACATCGTCACCGAGGACCAGCGGGTGCTCGACACGGTCGCGCTGCTGCACGCGGGCCGGGTCCGTGAGATCGGCCCGGTGCTGACCGCCGGCCACGCCTCGATGCGCGACGACTTCGAGATCACCGTGGCCCAGGTCGACGTCGCGGTCGAGGCCGCCCTGGCCGCGGGCGCCCTGGGCGCCCGGATGACCGGTGGCGGCTTCGGCGGCTGCGTCCTCGCCCTCATCGAGGCCGACCGCGCCGCCGCCACCACCGAGGCCGTCGAGGCGGCCTACGCCGAACGGGGCTTCACCGCCCCCACGTGCTGGACCGTCACCGCCGGCCCCGGCGCGACCGCCATCACCGCCTAGGGAACGCTTCAGGTCATGTCCCTGCGGGTATGCGCAGGGACATGACCACACCACGGGAAACAGAGCAGGACGAGCCCAACGAGTTCGGCTTCGCCGGGGACGGCACCGCGCCGGAGCCCGAGCGGAAGCCAGACGAGGGCTTCGGCGAGAGCATCGCCGTGCCGGCCGGCGACCTGACCGGCTCGATCGTCGAGGCGATCGAGGAAGTGGCCGAGGGCGGCCGCCACCGGCACGAGGAAGACAAGAACTCTTAGGGCACCGGCTGGGCCTCCGCGGTCGGCCCCTTGACCACCGGGCGCCCGTCCACCCAGTCGACCCGGTCGAGCCACAGCTGCCGGCCGGGGGCGACGCTGCCCACGGCCCCGTCGGGCCAGGCGTGGTAGAGCATCCAGGTGGCGCCGCCGGGCAGGGTGACGAGGAAGCCGTGACCGGGGCCGGCCGCCGCGGCCGAGGAGCGCAGGATGGGGTTCTCCGCGGCCTTGACGCACGGGCCCAGGGGGCCCTCGCAGGTCGCATAGCCCAGGGCGTACGCGTCGGCGTCGAACGCGTTCGCCGAGTAGAACAGGTAAAGCTTCCCGTCGTGGCGGACCATCTGCGGCGCCTCGATGACGTGGGCCTCCCATTCGGCGTCGTTGCGCAGCAGCCGCTTGGACTCACCCACGATCTTGCGACCGTCCTCGCTCAGCCGCGCGCCGTATAGGTAGGTCGGCTGCCCGATCGCGTTGCCGTCGTTCTTCCAGTAGAGCCAGCGCCCACCGGACTCGTCGAGGTACGGGCTGGCGTCGATCGACCCGCCCTCCTCGGCCTGGCAGACCAGCGGCTCGGCGGCGTCGTCGGTGAACGGGCCGCCGGGCGCGCCGGCCACCGCGACGCCGACACACTGCCGCCCCGTCGCGGTCGAGCGGGCCGTGTAATACAGCAGGTAGGTGCCGCCCGGTCCCTCGATCACCTCGGGCGCCCAGGTGTTGCCCCGCTCGGCCCACTTACCGACCTGCGGCAGCGCGTCCCCCGCCGGGGTCCAGTGCACGAGATCCGTCGAGGTCAGGATCGGGACGTTGCCCGAAGGGCCGTTCGTCCCGTACGCGTGCCAGGTGCCGTCGACGAGCAGCGCCCCCGGATCGGGGAAGTTCTCGCCGAACACAGGATTGGTAAAGGTGTCCACTTTGCCCCCTGAGGAAGAGGTGGCCGTGGCGTCGCAGCCCATGAGCAGCGCCGCCACGGCCACCAACGGGAGAAACCGTCTCACCACCGGTAGAACCGCAGGTAGTCGAACGAAGCGGTGACCGGCGGCTCGGCTCCGCCGTGGGCGATCAGCCCGATCCGCGGCGTGCTGTCCGCGGGCAGCGTCCACACCCCACCCCAGGTCCAGTGCTTGCCGTCGCGACTGACCCCGGCGCGGTACTCGTGCTCGCCGTTCGTGCGGTCGACCCGGTGGGCCAGCCGCAGCCACGTCGTCTCGAGCCCGGGCGTGCCGGCGATCGTGCCGCCGTAGGACAGCGCACCCGCGTACGGCATCTCCTTGCCGAACTCGACCTGCCGGGTGTTCCAGATCGCGACCGCGCTGAGCCGGGCGAAAAGATCATCCGAGCTGTACGCGATGAGCCCGGCCTGCTGATAGTTGCGGACCGTGTCCTCGCCCAGCGGCAGCGTCAGCTTCGTCTCGGCGATCCACGATCCGGCCGGCGGGTCGCGCAGCAGCACCCCGGCGCTGTTGCTCGTGCCGGTCAGATCGGCGCCCTGCACCGGCCAGCGCAGCGCTCCCCCGGTGGTCGTCACGGCCGGGTCGGGCCGCACGAAGTCCCAGCCGGCGCCGAGCGAGTTGAACTCGTTCGAATAGAGCACCCGGCCCGGCGCCGGCGTGACCGCGGTGCCGCTCGGCCCGTCGGACGCCCAAGCGCCCCGGTTGACCGTCGGCCAGCCGCCGATCCAGTCGAGGCGGTCGAGCAGCATCGGCCGCTCGTTGATCCCGAACGGTTCGTCGAGGTACGGGTCCGCGCGGTCGATCGCGTGGTAGACGAACCAGTCCTGCCCGCGCCGATCGGTGACCAGTCCGTTGTGGCCGGTGCCGACCCAGCGGTTGCCGTTCGGCGCGATCACCGGGGTGCCGCCCGCGCGGGACACGTCGAGGCGCAGACCGTCGCGGTCGGTGAACGGGCCGAGCGGGCTGCGCGAACGGCCCACCGAGACCGAGTAGCCGGTCGTCGGGCCCGCGCAGCAGTTGGCCGAGGAGGCGAACAGGTAATACCAGCCATCGCGGCGGACGACGTACGCGCCCTCAAACTTGTTGTCGATGGCGACCTGGGTCGGTGTGCCAGTGATGCGCAGGCCGTCGGCGGTGAGCTCGCTGACCCAGATGCCGCCGAAGTAGCTGCCGTAGTAGAGGTACTTGCGGCCGTCGGGGGTGGTGAGCTGGGCCGGGTCGAAGGTCCACCACCAGCCGCCGCCGGGAGCCGCGCGGGGCGGTACGGCCGGCTCCGGGGCGAAGGTCCACGGGCCGGTCGGCTTGGGCGCGGTAGCCACGCCGATCGCCGACGCGCCCTCGGCCACCGTGGTCTCGGTGACGGTCACGTACATGACCCAGCGGTTGCCGATCTTGCGGACGTCCGGTGCCCAGAAGGCCGCGTTCGAGGCGGCGTAGGGCGGCCTGGCATCGGCGCCGAAAGCGTCACCGACGTAGGTCCATCGCTTGAGGTCGGCCGAGCGGGCCATCGGGATGCGGTGCGGGGTGTGCTCACCCTCACGCAGCGGGTCGGTCGTTCCGTAGGCGTAGTAGAGCCCGTCGTCACCGCGGACGATCACGGGGTCGGCGAAGGTGTCGGCAAAGGAGGCCGAGATCGGATTCCCGCCCGCGGGGCCCGGCTTTCCAGCGGCCTCGGTGCCGGGCTTCGCGGCGGCAGTGCCGGAACCCGCGGTGCCGGGTTTCGCGGCCGCGGTAAGAGCGGGGAGGAGGAGCAGCGCCGCCGCAGCGGCCAGCAGACGTCTCATGATCATCCTTTCAGGCCGGAGCGGGAGACACCCTCGATCACGTAGCGCTGCGCCACCATGAACAGCAGCAGCACCGGAATGCTGGCCACCAGCGCGCCCGCCATGATCACCGGGTAGTTGATCGTGTAGGCGCCCTGCAGGATCGCCAGGCCCGGCGGCAGTGTGAAGACCTCCGGGCTGAACAGCACGTAGATCGGCCAGATGAAGTCGTTCCAGTTGGTCAGGAAACTGATCACCGCCAGCGTGGCCAGCGCCGGCTTGGAGAGCGGCAGCACCACCTTGGTGAAGATCTGCCACGAGTTGGCCCCCTCGATCAGTGCCGCCTCCTCCAGCTCGCGCGGCAGGCTGAGGAAGAACTGCCGCAGGAAGAAGACGCCGAAGGCGCCGGCCGCACCGGGGATGATCAGCGCCCACAACGTGTCCAGCCAGCCGAAGCGGTCGACGATCAGGAAGTTCGGGATGATCAGCACGAAGCTCGGGATGAAGAGCGTCGCGATGATCATGCCGAAGATCAGCCGCTTGCCGCGGAACTCCATCCGGGCCAGGGCATAAGCGGCCATCGACGCGATCGCCAGCACCAGCACGGCCTGTCCGGTGGCAGCCAGCACGCTGTTGAGGAACCAGCGCAGCACCGGCGTCTGGTCGTTGCCCATGAGCGTGTCGAAGGCGCTGGTGGTGGGCTCCTGCGGGAAGACCGTGGGCGGCACCCGGGTCGCCTCGCCGGGCGTCTTGAACGCCGTGAGCACCATCCACACGACGGGCGCGATGAAGATCAGGCTGAGTCCGATGAGGACGGTGTACCAGGCGACCGGCTTGACGCGGCTCATGATGCGTCCTTCTCCCGGAACAGGCGGAACACGATCGCGCTGATCAGCAGCAGGCCCACGGTGAGCAGGTAGCTCATCGCGGCGGCGCTGCCCATCTTGTAGTCGGCCAGGCCGACCTGGGCGATGTACATGATCGCGGTGCGGGTCTCGGTGCCCGGTGCTCCCTGCGTGATCAGGTAGGACTGGCCGAACATGTTGGCCGAGACGAGGATCGTGTTGACGGTGACGAACAGCAGCACCGGGCGCAGACCGGGCAGCGTCACGTGGCGGAACTCGGCCCACTTGCCGCCGCCGTCGATGCGCGCCGCCTCGTACAGCTCCCGGGGAATGTCCTGCAGGCCGGCCAGGTAGATCACGGCGTTGAAGCCGAGCGTCCACCAGACCGTCACGCCCACGAGCGTGACCCAGCCCCAGGGCAGCGCCGTGGTCCACGGCGTGTCACCCGGCAGCCCGATCGCGTCGAGGATGGCGTTGACCGCGCCCAGGTTCGGATCGAGCAGGAAACGCCAGAGCACGCCGATCACGGCCACACCCAGGACGTACGGGGCGAAGTAGACCGCGCGGAAGAAGGTCCGGCCCGGGAAGCGGCGATTGAGCAGCAACGCGATCAGCAGCGGGATGGTCAGCAGGAGCGGCACGCTGAGGACCGTGAAGATCCCGGTGGCCGACATGCTCTCCCAGAAGAAGCTGAAGACGGCCGAGTTCGAGTCGAACAGCGCCTGGTAGTTGTCGAGCCCCACGAACGGCTTGCCGGGCAGCAGGTAGTCCCAGTCGTGCAGGCTGATCCAGAGGCCGTACACCGCCGGCGCCAGCACGAAGGTCGCGAAGACCACGAAATACGGCAGGACGAAGAGGTACGGAGTGAGCGCGCCGGTGCGCCGGGCCGGGCCCCCGGCGCGCGTCTCCGTCTTCGCCTGCTCTCGGAGAGCCAGGTCAGCTGCCATACTTCTTCGCGTTCTGCTCGAGGAGCTGGTTGGCCTTGGCGGCGCCGTCGGACAGCGCCTTGGCCGGCTCCTTGCGGCCGAGGACGGCCTCGTTGATCGCGGTGACCACGGTCGCCATCGCGTCCGCGATGCCCGGCTTCGGGGGCAGGAAGTGCAGGTAATCGATCTGCGAACCGATCGCCGACTGCTCCGGCAGCGCCTTGAACTCGGCGCCGTTGCGGATCTCGGCCCGGGCCGGCACCTGGCCGCCCTTGGCCCACTCGATCGAGTGCTGGCTGATCCAGTTGATGAAGACCTTGCCCGCGGTCAGCTTGTTGTCGTCCTTGGCCTTCTGCTTGAACTGCACGAACTGGTGTGAGCCGGCCCAGGCCGCCTTCTGCGTCCCGATCTGCGGCAGCGGCGCCACACCCCACTGGAGGTTCTTGTCCTCCTTGAGCGTGTTGATCGTCCAGATGCCGTTCCAGTTGAACGCGTTCTTGCCGTTGCGGAAGGCCACCAGGTCGGCGTCCTGGGCGACGTTCTTGGGGCTCCAGCCGTTCTTGACGTGGTCGGTCATCCAGGTCAGCGCCTGCACACCGGGCTGCTCGGCGTAGAGCGCCTTGGTCGCCTGGTCGTCGAAGAGGTTGCCACCGAACTGCCACAGCAGGGACTGGAACTGCATGCTGCCGGTGAACTCGAACGGGGTGACCCAGTCGCCCTGGATGCCCTTGGCCTTCATCTGCTCCAGGGCGGCCTTGTACTCCTCGTCGGTGGTCGGCGGCTTCGACGGGTCGAGGCCGGCCTTCTCCATGACGGTCTTGTTGTAGAAGAAGCCGAGCGGGTGCACGTCGAGCGGGATC
This sequence comes from Actinoplanes sp. NPDC049598, assembly GCF_040675435.1. NCBI lineage: Bacteria > Bacillati > Actinomycetota > Actinomycetes > Micromonosporales > Micromonosporaceae > Actinoplanes > Actinoplanes sp. NPDC049598. The sequence goes on from NZ_JBFAOX010000003.1 coordinate 318,408, forward strand.
GAGTAGCGGGTGTTGTTGTAGACGCCCGCGTTCCACACCGGCGGCGAGAAGTCCTCGGCCTTGAAGTTCAGCGCCTTGGCCAGGTCCTCCAGCGGCAGGATGACACCGCGGGCGGCGTTGGTGGCCACGTTGTCGACGTGCATGATGCCGACGTCGGGCCCGTTGCCGGTGGCGACCGCGGCCGGCACCTTCTGGTAGTAGTCGGCCCACTGGTAGGTGTTCATCGAGACCTTGATGTTCGGGTGCTCGGTGTTGAACTGGTCGACCAGCTTCTTCATGAACGGGCCGTCACCGCCGGTGAAGCCGTTCCAGAAGGCCAGGGCGACGTTGGGGCCGGTGTAGGCGGTCGCGGCGGGGGCGGCGTTCTGCCCGCCGCCGGTCACCTTCTCGTTCGGTCCGCTGTCGCCGCACGCGCCCAGGAGCAGGGCTCCGCCGGCGCCGGCGCCGAGGCCGAGCAGGCCCCGGCGGGAGAATTGAAGGTTCATCTATGACTCCTCGGGAGTAAGGCACAGGGCGTGCCAGGAGACGGGCGGGAGGACGATCTCGGCCGAACCGGTGAGGGCTTGCTCGCCGGTGGCCGTCAGGTGCTTGGTCAGGCGGTGCCGCGGGAAGGCCCGCACATCGAGGGTCAGCGGCACCGGCTCGGTGCCACGGTTGACGGCGAAGACGGTGAGGGCGCCGGTCTCCTCGTCGTGGGTGGCCACGGCGTCGACGGCCGGCACGTCGCCGAAGCGCCCGCCGCTCATCGAGGGCGCGGTCAGTGAGGGGCGCAGCACCGTGCCGCGGGCCAGCCGGGCCGTGTGCGCGAACGGGTGGAAGATGCTCTGCCGCCAGGCCCGGCCGCCCGGCTCGGTCCGGATCGGGGCGATCACATTGACCAGCTGCGCCTGGCAGCCGACGGCGAGCCGGTCGGCGTGGCGCAGCATGCTGATCAGCAGGTTGCCCACGACCATGGCGTCGGTGTCGTCGTAGTCGTCCTCGATCAGCGCCGGCAGCTCCTCGATGGCCCGGTCCTCGGGCTCGGTGAAGCGGGACTGGTACCAGACGTTCCACTCGTCGAGCGAGAGCTTGATCCGCTTGGTCTTGCGGAGCTTGGCCCGGACGAAGTCGGCCGTGGCCACGACGTCGTCGATGAACCCGTCGAGATCCACGGCGGAGGCCCGGAAGCTGGCCTCGTCGTATTTCTCGGGGTCGTAGTAGGTGTGCAGCGAGACGTACTCGACCTGGTCGTACGCCTCCTCCAGGACCGTCGCCTCCCAGGCCCCGAACGTCGGCATGCCCGAGTTGGAGCTGCCACAGGCGACCAGCTCGATGCTCGGGTCGACCCGCTTCATGGCGTGCCCGGCCCGGGCCGCGAGCCGGCCGTACTCCCGGGCGGTGAGGCTGCCGATCTGCCACGGACCGTCCATCTCGTTGCCCAGGCACCACAGCTTCACGTCGTGCGGCCGGGCCACGCCGTGCTTGCGGCGCAGGTCGGCGGCGGCCGTGCCGTCCGGCAGGTTGCAGTACTCGACCAGCTCGGCCGCGGCCTCGACGCCGCGGGTGCCGAGGTTGACCGCCATCATCGGCTCGACGCCGGCCAGGCCGGCCCAGCGCATGAACTCGTTCAGCCCGAAGGCGTTGCTCTCCAGGGCCCGCCAGGCCAGGTCGAGCCGGCGGGGCCGGTCGCCGCGCGGGCCGACGCCGTCCTCCCAGCGGTAGTTGGAGACGAAGTTGCCACCCGGGTAGCGGACGGTGCTGACGCCGAGCTCGCGGACCAGCTCGAGCACGTCGCCGCGCAGGCCGTCGTCGTCGGCGGTGGGATGACCGGGTTCGAAGATGCCGGTGTAGACGCAGCGGCCCATGTGCTCCACGAAGGAGCCGAAGAGCCGCCGGTCGACCGGGGCGATCGCGAAGGCGGGATCGAGAGTGAGGTGCGCCACTGCCATGCCTAGGTTTTACAACGTTGCATTCATCGTTGTAAAGAGAGGCATGTAAACGTTACGAAATACAGCGGTAACTTGGTCAGCCCGCGGTGCTCTCGCGGATCACCAGGCGGTGATCGACCCGCAGCTCGCGCGGCGCCCCGGCCGCGGCGCTCCCGTCGCCGAGCCGCTCGGCGAGCAGGTCGACGGCGAGCTGGGCGATCCGCGGCGCGTCGGGCGAGATCGTGCTCAGCGTCGGCGTGGAGAAACGCCCGTCCTCGATGTCGTCGAAGCCGATCACCGCGACGTCGCCGGGCACGCTCAGGCCCCGCTCCGCCAGGGTGCGCATCGCGCCCAGGGCGAGCAGGTCGTTGAAGCAGAAGACCGCGTCCGGCCGCTCACCCTCGTCGAGTAACCGGGCCATCGCGGCCGCGCCGTCAGCCCGGTGGAAGCTCTCCACCGGCATCTCCAGGGCCGGCCGCCCGGCCTCGGCCAGCGCCGAGCGGTAGCCGGCCAGCCGCTGCCGCGCGGTCACCGCCGACGGCCGGTCCTGCACCCCTATGGCGGCGATGCGCCGCCGCCCCAGCGAGCACAGGTGCCGGGTCGCGTCGGCCGCGGCCGCGGTGTTGTCGATCGCCACGTGATCGGCCGGCCCGTGCCAGACCCGCTCGCCCAGCAGCACCATCGGGGTCCCGCCCTCGTGCGCCAGCTCCTCGCCGGCCAGCGCCAGCGGGCTGAAGATCAGCCCGTCGATGGCGTGCCGGCGCAGCCCGGCCACCAGGTTGCGCTCGCGCTCGGCCTGCCCGTCGGTCTGGTCGATCAGGACGGTCCAGGAGCGCTGCTCGGCCGCCTGCACGATCAACCCGGCGATCTCGGCGAAGTACGGCGACTGGAGCTCGGGCACGGCCAGGGCGATCACCCCGGACCGGCCGCTGCGCAGCTGACGGGCGGCCATGTTGGGCACGTAACCGAGCGCCTCGATGGCCGCCTGCACCCGGGCGCGCGTCGCCGGGGCCACGTGCACGTATCCGTTGACGACATTGGAGACCGTCTTGATCGAGACACCGGCCCGCGCGGCGACATCCTTGAGGCCCGGCGGCACGGAACTGGACTATACAACGTTGCAGTACTTAAGTCCGATCACCCGGCGGAGCTAAGCGTCACCTCATGGATCTGCATTCGCGATTACCGTGACGGCATGTCCCTGAGCGCAGCGTGTCTGCCGGCCGAGGAGTCCGCCGTGCACCTCGAAAGCGATGTCGACGCGTCAGTCGCTCTGCTGACCGTCATCGGCGCCTGGGACCGGGCGCTGTGGCAGCGTACGACCGAGCGTCTGCACAAATGCCTGGCCGGGCATCCCGAAGCCATCATCGTGGACCTCTCCGGCCTGGACGATCCGCGCGCGCTCAGCGCGCCGACCTGGATGACCGCCCGGCTCACCGCCGCGGCCATGGAACCACCCGTCGAGCTGGCCCTGTGCGTCCCGCCCACCCTGCCGCTGGCCGACCGGCTGCAGCGCCTCGGCGCCCGCAACCACCTGCCCGTCTACGCCAAGGTCAGGCAGGCCCGGGTGGCCATCGCCAGCCGGCTGCCGCTGACCGAACGCCTGACCCGGATCCTGCGGCCCGACCCGGAGGCCCCCAGCATCGCCCGCAACCTGGTCAGCGACGCCAGCCTCGCCTGGGGCCTGCCGGAGCTGCTGCACACCAGCCGCACCGTCATGTCCGAGCTGGTCACGAACGTGGTCGAGCACGCCCGGACCGAGATGACGGTGGTGGTCAGCAAGCGCGGTCCCGGTCTGCACATGAGCGTGGCCGACCTCTGCCCCGACCTGCCCCACCTGATCAAGCAGAGCCGGGTGCGCCGGGACCGGCCGCTCGACGAGCGCGGGCTGGGGCTGCGGCTCGTCGACGGCGCCGCGACGGCGTGGGGCACGCTGCCGACCCGTACCGGGAAGGTGGTCTGGGCGACGCTGAAGTCGCCGCGGGCGGGCAAGACCGGGACCAGCCGACACGACATGCCGCGTCTTTGAAACGTTCGTGGCCGCCCGGCGACACCGGACGGCCACGGGTGCCGACCTTTACTGGGCTTCGATGATCATTCCGGCGCCGACCGTACGGTTGGTCGACTCGTCGATCAGGATGAAGCCGCCGGTGGTGCGGTTGCGCCGGTACTCGTCGGCCAGCAGCGGCACGGTGGTGCGCAGACGCACCCGGCCGATCTCGTTGAGTTTGAGCTCGCCGGCCGCCTCGTCCCGGTGCAGCGTGTTGACGTCCAGCCGGTACTGCAGGCCACGCACGACGGTCCGGGCCGAGCGGGTGGTGTGCTTGATGGCGTACTTCCCGCCGACGCGCAGCGGCGCCGACTCGTCCATCCAGCAGACCATCGCCTCGATGTCCTGGGCCACCGCGGGCGCGTTGTGCGGGCGGCAGATCAGGTCCCCGCGCGAGATGTCGATCTCGTCGGCCAGCCGGACCGTGACCGACATCGGCGGGAACGCCTCGTCGACCGGGCCGTCGGCGGTGTCGATCGCCTCGATCTTGCTGGTCAGCCCGGAGGGCAGCACCATCACGTCGTCGCCCGGCTTGAGCACGCCCGAGGCGACCTGACCGGCGTAACCGCGGTAGTCGGTGACCGTGGTCGACTGCGGGCGGATCACGTACTGCACGGGGAAGCGCACGTCGACCAGGTTGCGGTCGCTGGCGATGTGCACGTGCTCCAGGTGGTGCAGCAGCGACGGCCCGTCGTACCAGGGGCTGTTCTCCGAGCGCGACGCGATGTTGTCGCCGTTGAGCGCCGACACCGGGATGATCGTCAGGTCGGTGATCTCGAGCTTGGCCGCGAACGAGGTGAACTCGTCGGCGATCCGGTCGTAGACCGCCTTGTCCCAGTCGACCAGGTCCATCTTGTTGATGCAGAGCACCAGGTGGGGCACCCGCAGCAGCGAGGTCAGGAACGCGTGCCGGCGCGACTGCTCGACCAGGCCCTTACGCGCGTCGACCAGGATCAGCGCCAGGTCGGCGGTGGAGGCGCCGGTGACCATGTTCCGCGTGTACTGGATGTGCCCCGGGGTGTCGGCGATGATGAACTTGCGCCGCGGGGTGGCGAAGTAGCGGTAGGCGACGTCGATCGTGATGCCCTGCTCGCGCTCGGCCCGCAGGCCGTCGGTGAGCAGCGCCAGGTTGGTGTACTCGTCGCCGCGCGACGCGCTGGCCGCCTCCACGGCCTCCAACTGGTCGGCGAAGATCGTCTTGGTGTCGTACAGAAGACGCCCGATCAGGGTGGACTTGCCGTCGTCGACGCTGCCCGCCGTGGCGAACCGCAGCAGGTCCATGCGCGCCGACGGCGCCGTCTCGTTCTCCAGGACGGCCTGGCTCATCAGAAGTAACCCTCTCGCTTGCGGTCTTCCATCGCGGCCTCGCTGACCTTGTCGTCACCGCGGGTCGCGCCGCGCTCGGTGATCCGGGTCGCGGCGACCTCGTCGATCACCTTCTCCACCGTGTCGGCCTCGGAGAGCACCGCCGCGGTCTGCGAGGCGTCGCCCACCGTGCGGTACCGCACCCGGCGGACCTGCGACGTCTCGCCGTCGCGGAGCTGGATGAACTCGTTGACCGCGTAGAACATCCCGCTGCGCTCGACGACCTCGCGGTCGTGGGCGTAGTAGATGCTCGGCAGCGGGATCCGCTCCTTGGCGATGTAGTGCCAGACATCCAGCTCGGTCCAGTTGGACAGCGGGAAGACCCGGATCGACTCGCCGGGGTGGTGCCGCCCGTTGTACAGCGCCCACAGCTCGGGGCGCTGGTTCTTCGGATCCCACTGGCCGAACTCGTCGCGGAAGCTGAACATGCGCTCCTTGGCGCGCGCCTTCTCCTCGTCGCGCCGGGCGCCGCCGAACAGGGCGTCGAAGCGGTACTTCTCGACCGCGGCCAGCAGCACCGGGGTCTGGATGCGGTTGCGGGTGCCGTCGGGCAGCTCGCGGACCAGACCGGTGTCGATCGCCTCCTGGACGCTGGCCACGACCAGGTTGAGGCCGAGGGTGGCGACCCGGGTGTCGCGGTAGTCGAGCACCTCGGGGAAGTTGTGCCCGGTGTCGACGTGCATGACCGGGAAGGGGATGCGGGCCGGGGCGAAGGCCTTCTCGGCCAGGCGCAGCATGACGATCGAGTCCTTGCCCCCCGAGAACAGCAGGACGGGGCGCTCGAACTCGGCCATGACCTCACGCATCACGAAGATCGCCTCGGCTTCGAGGGCATCGAGATGCGAGACGCGGTACGGCTTTGTCTGGCTCATCGGTGTATCCAGACCTTTCCGGGGCTCTGCGGCTCTGTTACAGGGGGAGAACCGTCATTTTGACGGAAGGTGACGCTGCAACGCTGCAAGTAACCGAGGAGCGAGATCCTTACGGCACACCACCAGGTCCGGCAACTTAGGGTCGGCCTCGTTGTATCTCAGCGTAGAACCGTCGATACGGGAAGCATGCAAGCCGGTGGCCAAGGCCACAGCGACCGGCGCGGCCGAGTCCCACTCGTACTGGCCGCCCGCGTGCACGTACGCGTCGGCGTCGCCGTTGATCACCGCGGCGATCTTGACGCCGGCCGAGCCCATCGGCACCAGCTCGGCCCCGAGCTCCTCGGCCAGGGTGGTCACGAAGGCCGGCGGCCGGGTGCGGCTGGCGGCGATCCGGATCGGGCCGCCGGTGGCCGACTCCAGCGGCAGCGGCGGGTAGGCCGGCGGGTGATCGGTGGCGATGGTCCGGTGCTGGGCCGGCATGGCCACCGCGCCCGCGGCCAGGCAGGCCGGGCTGCCGCAGTCGGCGGTCCAGAGGGCGACGTGCACGGCCCAGTCCGACCGGCCCTGCTCCGAGAACTCACGGGTGCCGTCGAGCGGGTCGACGATCCAGACCCGGCCCGCGTTCAGCCGCTCGGGGCGCACGCTGCCCGGCTCGCCGTCGCGCCAGGCGGTCCGGGCGTGCTCGTCCTCCTCGGACAGCACCGCGTCGGCCGGGCGCCAGCGGGCCAGCTCGGCCTTCATCAGGTCGTGCGCGGCCTTGTCACCGGCCGCCTTGAGGGCGGCGCCGTCGGCGTACCCCAGCTCCTCGCGCACCTGAAGCAGCACCTGACCGGCCTTGTCGGCCAGCCAGCGGGCGAAGGCGGCGTCGGTCACCGGGGCGGTGACCGGGTCTTCCCGTTGCGAGATCACGCGCGCCGACGTCTCTGTCCGCTCGCCCATCTGTTTTTCTCCCCATCCGACCGCCTCACCGCCGCCCTTAAGCGGTCTGAAGGCCGATCCTCTAGTACGCCCCGGATGACCGCACCACTGCGGTCATGGTGCGCAACAGGATCACCAGGTCCAAACTCAGCGACCAGTTCTCCACATAGCGCAGGTCCAAGCGGACCGCTTCCTCCCACGGTAGATCCGAACGTCCGGAAACCTGCCACAGGCCCGTCATGCCCGGCTTGACGGCGAGCCGGCGCCGCACGTCGTCGGCATAGGCCGCGACCTCGGCCGGAAGCGGCGGCCGGGGACCGACCAGCGACATCTGTCCCAGCGCCACGTTGAGCAGCTGAGGCAGCTCGTCCAGGGAGAACCGGCGCAGATATCGCCCGACCGGGGTCACCCGCGGATCGTCTCGGATCTTGAAGAGCACCCCGTCGTGCTCGTTGAGATGCCGCAGCTCGCTCAAGCGTGCCTCGGCATCGACATACATGCTGCGGAACTTGAAGATGCGGAAGTGGCGGCCGTCACGCCCCACCCGTACCTGACGAAAGAGTACCGGCCCCCGGGACGTGACCCGCACACACAGGGCGACCCCCAGCAGCAGCGGGCCGAAGACCAGGAGCAGGGCCAGCGCCCCCAGCCGGTCCACCACCTCCTTGACCAGCCGCGAACCGCCGTGCAGCCGCGGATGCTCGACGTGCAGCATCGGCAGCCCGTCGAACGGGCGGATCGTGGTGCGGGCCCCGGCCACGTCGACCAGGGCGCTGGCCACCACCAGGTCGACCTCGTCGCGCTCGAGCTGCCAGGCCAGCCGGCGCAGCTGGTCGCCGTCGAGCTCGGGGCAGCTCAGCACGACCACGGTGTCCGCGTCGGCCTGCTCGACCGCGCTCGCCACGTCGTCGAACGTGCCGTAGACGACCGGGCCGTTGATCCCCGCGCCGTCGTGCCCATGCGGCAGGCAGGCGCCGACCACCTCGAGCCCGTGGTACCGCTCCCGACGCAGCTGCCGGGCCATCCCGATGATCGACAGCTCGTGACCGACCAGGATCACCCGCCGCAGGCTCTCGCCGCGGGCCCGGGCCAGATGCAGCCGCTTGCGCAGCGCGAAACGCAGCACCGCCGAGGACACGATCGCCGTCGGCAGGGCGGCCAGGACATAACTCCGGGCCAGGTCAAGATCGAGGGCGTACGAAACCAGGGCCGCCCCGGCGATCAGGCCGACCCCGCCCCGGAGCACCCGCTGATATTCGTCGGTGCCCACGAACAGGTAGCGCCGCTCGTACGCCCGGGAGACCGCCAGCACGGCCAGCAGCAGCACCGGCAGCAGGGCCGAAAGGATCACGTAGGCGCGGTTGTAGGTGGTCACCTCGTCGCCGAAGCGCAGTCCGAAGGCGGTCGCGCCGGCCGCCGTGCCCGCGATCAGGTCGCACAGCACCAGCGTGCGGACGTAGCTGCGCTCCCAGCGCTGGCGCCGCGACATCGCCGCGTGCCGGCCCCGGATCCGCACGAACGGGCGGGTGGCGGGCCGGGCCGCGCCCGACCGGTTACGCCGCTGCGACCAGTGCCGGTCGATCGCCTGGTTGCGCCCCGGGTCCACGGCCTCCCGCCCGGCCCGCGGCGGCGCGTTGTCCGGCTTCGACGGCCGCGTGGGGCCGGGCCCGGCCGGCGCGACCGCCGGACTGACCGGCGCGTGGCCGGGGCTCACCGGCGCAGGGCCGGGGCGGACCGACGCCGGGCCGGGATTGACCGGCGCGTGGGCCGGATTGACCGGCCATTCCGGGCGGGGGCGCGAGCCCGAGCCGGCCGGCGGCGGGCTCAGCGGCACCACCGGCGCCGGGATCTTGGAGTTGGCCTTTCGGGGCCCGGTGCGCGGGCCGAGGTTGGCCGGCGGATGGTTGGCCGGTCCGAAGCCCTCGGGCGCCTCGATCTCCGGCAGCAGCACGGTCGGTTCGGTCAGCACCGACTCCCGCGGCGCGGACAGGTCCTGCCGCATCCCGATCCTCCCCCGTCCGGCGGTCAAACCGCACCGAACCGGTGCGTACGTGTGACCAACGGACGGACGGTCGAGAGCGTCACGGGACCGGGAGACGGACAAAACCGCCCAAATGATCTATCCGTTCCCGTCCCGCTAGATCAACCGCCGTGGTATTTGTTCTGCGCCCACTCGACGCCCTCGAGCACGATGGCCTCCACCACGTCGGCCGCCCGGTCGATGAGAAAGTCCAGCTCCTTGCGCTCCGCGCCGGAGAAGTCGGAGAGCACGTAATCGGCCGGATCCTGCCGTCCCGGCGGACGGCCGACCCCGAACCGGACCCGCGCGTACTCCTTGCTCGACAGCGATTTCGACATGGAACGAAGACCGTTGTGGCCACCCTCACCACCGCCACGCTTTGCTCGCACCTGCCCGAAGGGCACATCAAGCTCATCGTGCACGGCGATCACGTTCGACACCGGCACTTTGAAGAACTGGGCCAGCGAGACGACGGCATTGCCGGACAGGTTCATGAACGTCAGCGGCTTCACCAGCACCAGCTTCGGGCCACCGAAACCGAGCCGGCCCTCGGCCACCTCACCGTGAGCGCGCTTGGACCGGCCGAACTTGGCGCCCACCCGGGACGCCAGCAGGTCGGCCACCATGAAACCCACGTTGTGCCGGTTGCCGGCGTACTCCTTGCCCGGATTGCCCAGGCCGACCACCAGCCACGGCGCGTCCTCAGTCATTGCTCCTGCTCCCCATCCAACCACCCCGCCGCCGCCCCAAAACGGACTGAAGGCTTCTCCATACGCATATCGGGGAAAGTGCCCACGGCACTTTCCCCGATCACTGCTTCGGTCCGACTGGGCCCGACGTTGTTACTCCGCGGCGGGAGCCTCTTCGCCCTCGGCCGCGGTCTCGCCGCCCTCGGCGTCGCCGCCCTCGAGCTGCTCGGCGGTCTGCGCCTGGGAGACGATGGCCAGCACGAAGTCGGGCTCGACGGCGAGCTCGACACCCTCGGGCAGGGTCACGTCGGCGGCGGTGACCTGCGCGCCGGCCTCGAGGCCCTCGATCGAGACGTCGAGACCACCCGGCAGGTGCAGCGCGTCGGCCACGACGGCCAGGGTGTTGGACTCGTGCACGACGAGGGTGTTGCGGGCGGCCTCGCCGGTCACGTTGACCGGGACGTCGACCTGGACCTTCTCGCCCCGCTTGACGATGATCAGGTCCACGTGCTCGTACGTGTCCTTGATCGGGTCACGCTGGATCGCCTTGGGCAGGGCCAGCGTCGCCGCGGCCCCCGCGATGTCGATCGTGAAAACCTGGTTGAGACCGCCGTGCCGGATCGCGGCGGCGAACTCACGGGCCGGCAGCGCGATGTGCTGCGGCTTCTCGCCGTGGCCGTAAAGCACGGCGGGCACCAAACCGGCCCGGCGCGTGCGGCGGGCACCACCCTTGCCGAACTCGGTGCGGGGCTCGGCGCTGATCTTTACCTCGGACACGGGGAAACTCCTGAAACTCTTCGATCGGGCTGCGTCTAAGTCGGCGTGCTGCGGCAGTGTGGTGATCGGCCGCCATCCGTGCTGGAGGCCGTCGTCGGCGCTGCCGGGCAAGGGGGCGCGCTGGGCACAGGCCCGGAGCACCGCGTCGATCACGGTGCCCCCGAATGGCTGCGAACCTCAGCAGGCCGCGGGACACCCTCGCCGTGGCAACCGCACTATCTTACCCACAGCCTGAGCGCACTCCTCAGCGGGTCCGGCCTGCTACGGCACTCCGCGCAAACTTCACCCGTGCGAGGTTTCAAAATCCCTAGCTGAGACCGCCGAACAGCGTGGTCACCGAGCCGTCGTCGAAGACCTCGCGGATGGCCCGGGCCAGCAGCGGGGCGATGGACAACACAGTGATCTTGTCGAGTCGCTTCTCCGGCGGCAGCGGCAGCGTGTTGGTCACCACCAGCTCGGTGATCCGGCTGTTCTTGAGCCGCTCGGTCGCCGGGTCGGAGAGCAGCGCGTGCGTCGAGGCCACGATCACATCGGCCGCGCCCTCGTCCCAGAGGATGTCGGCCGCCTTCGTGATGGTGCCGCCGGTGTCGATCATGTCGTCGACGATCAGGCAGACCCGGCCCTCGACCTCGCCGACCACGCGGTTGGCCACGACCTGGTTGGGCTTGAGCGGGTCACGGGTCTTGTGGATGAAGGCCAGCGGGCACCCACCCAGCCGGTCGGTCCAGCGCTCGGCCACCCGCACCCGGCCCGAGTCGGGCGCGACCACGGTCATCGGGCGGCCCGCGTACTTCTTCTGCACGTGCTCGGCCAGGATGTCCATGGCGAACAGGTGATCCACCGGGCCGTCGAAGAAGCCCTGGATCTGCGCGGTGTGCAGGTCGACCGTGAGGATGCGGTTGGCCCCGGCCGTCTTGAGCAGGTCGGCCACCAGGCGGGCCGAGATCGGCTCGCGGCCGCGGTGCTTCTTGTCCTGACGCGCGTACGGGTAGAACGGCAGCACCACGGTGATCCGCTTGGCCGACCCGCGCTTGAGCGCGTCGATCATGATCAGGGTCTCCATGACCCAGCGGTTCACGCCCTCGGTGACCGACTGCACGACGAACGCGTCCGAGCCCCGGACCGAGTCCTTGAACCGGACGAAGATCTCACCGTTGGCGAACTCGTACGAGTCGGCGGGGGTCGGCGCGACGCCGAGCACCTGGCCGATCTCGTCCGCCAGCTCCGGGAAACCACGTCCGGAGAAAAGCATCAGACTCTTACGGTTCTCCGCGACGATGCTGCCCATCGGCTCGCTACTCCCGTTGGATCGAGGGGGTGGGGATGTGATCGAGTGAAGTATCCCCCGAGGCCACCGAACCGCCACGTTACGCGGGCGGCGGGTGGGATGCCTCACCCCCGGCGGATCACTCCAGGTCAGAACGGGTTCACCCGGCCGTCGCCGGACCACCCAGCGCACCCGGATCATCACCGATCCGGCTCGCCGATGGCCCGTGGTGTCGGATAGCCGCCACCCACCTGGGTACCCACAGCTTCCCGCAGATACCCCACCGGCCGGACCTATTCGGCGTCGGAGATCTCGCCTTCCGGGGCCTTGGCCGCCTCGAACCGCTCCGCGGCGGCTGCCGACACCGTGCCGGCCCGGCGGCGGGCCACCCAGCCCTCCACGTTGCGCTGCGGCGCCCGGGTCACACCGAGGCTGCCCGCGGGCACGGTGCCCTGGATCGCGCTGCCGGCCGCCACGTACGCCCCCGGCTCGATGGTCGTCGGGGCGATCAGCACCGTGTCCGAGCCGACGAACGCGGCCTCGCCGACCGTGGTGTGGTTCTTGTTGACGCCGTCGTAGTTGGCGAAGATCGTGCCGGCCCCGATGTTCGACTTGGCGCCGATCGTGGCATCGCCCACATACGACAGGTGGGGCACCTTGGCGCCGTCGCCCAGTTCGGCGTTCTTCGTCTCCACGAAGCCGCCGACCTTGGCCTTGCGGCCCAGCTCGGTGCCCGGCCGCAGGAACGAGAACGGCCCGACGGTCGCCTCGTCGCCGATCCGGGCGCCGATCGAGTGGGTACGCAGGACCACGGCCCCCGCGCCCACGGTCGTGTCGATCAGCGTCGTGTCGGGGCCCACGATGGCCCCGGCGGCCACACTGGTCGCCCCGAGCAGCTGCGAGTTCTGGTCGATCTCGGCGTCCGGGGCCAGGGTCACGGTCACGTCGATCCAGGTCGTCGACGGGTCCAGGATCGACACCCCGGAGCGCATCCAGGCCTCGTTCACCCGGTCGCGCAGCAGCGCGCGCAGCTTGGCCAGCTCGGCCCGGTCGTTGCAGCCCAGCGTCTCCTGCGCGTCCGGCGCCACGAACACACCGACCGGGTCGCCCGACGAGGCGAGCAGCCCGAAGACGTCGGTGAGGTACTCCTCGCCCTGGTCGTTGTCGGTGGAAAGTTTGGACAGCGCCTCCCGCAGCGACACCACGTCGAACGCGTAGATCCCCGCGTTGATCTCGCGAAGCGCCTTGACCTCGGGCGACGCGTCCCGCTCCTCGACGATGCGCTCCAGGTTGCCGGCGGCGTCGCGCACGATACGGCCCAGGCCGGTCGGGTCGGGCACCTCGGCCGCCAGCACGGTCGCGCCCCGCTGCCCGGCCTCGTGCGCCTCGATCAGGCTCGACACCGTCTCCGGCCGCAGCAGCGGCACGTCACCGTTGAGCACCACGACCGTGCCGGTCGCCTCGGGCACGGCCTCGAGCGCGATGCGTACGGCATGACCCGTGCCGTTCTGCTCGGCCTGGAGCACCGGCACCGCAGCCGGGGCGACCTCAGCCAGGTGCTCCTTGACCTGGTCCGCCTTGTGCCCCACGACCACGATGACCTGCTCCGCCCCGGCCGGCTCGGCCGCGGCCAGCACATGCCCGACCAGGGTGCGGCCGAGCAGCGGGTGCAGCACCTTGGGCGTAGCGGACTTCATCCGCTTCCCTTCCCCGGCGGCAAGAACAACAACAGTTCGACGAGGGGCCTGGCTCACGCGGTACTCCATTGCTCGCAGTAGAGAGATTTACGCAGAGAGGCGGCGCCAACACAGCCGCGGACAGACTGCTCCCGGAAGAGGATTCGAACCCCTATAAACGGCACCAAAAGCCGCGGTCCTACCATTAGACGATCCGGGACTATTTCGGACATACCCCCAGAGGGATCCATCCGCCGGTCACATCTTAGCGGCACGCCACCGGTCCCCACTCGCCGCGATCCCGCGCATGACTCCCTCAACCTCCCCATAGGGCCGGGACGACTTGGGCACATAGACGACCAGGCAGCCCCGATAAGAGTCCCCGACATTCCGCCGAGCCGTGGACGGATTGTGCGTCTTCTCGGTGGCCCGCCGGAACGACTCCGCCGGAACCCCGACAACACCGGCCCACATCGGGTCGCCCCACCGAGGCCACCCGATCGGCATCACACGCCCGGCGACGCGTTCCACGCCCCACCGCCACCCTTGACCAGACTGAAGGCTGACACTATGGCCCGGTGACGGATCCTGATGACGCCACCGGCGGGCGCCCCCGGCGTCAGCGGCCGGACGCGGCAGCCCCTCGCATCCGCATGTCGGCCGCTCAGCGCCGCGAGCAACTCATCGCGATCGGCCGGCAGCTCTTCGCCGAGCGTGGCTTCGACGCCACTAGCGTGGAGGAGGTCGCCGTTCGGGCCAAGGTCTCCAAGCCGGTGGTCTACGAGCACTTCGGCGGCAAGGAGGGTCTGTACGCGGTGGTCGTGGACCGTGAGGTCCGCGGGCTGCTCGACCGGATCGCGACCGCGCTGACCGCGGGTGACCCTCGTGAGCTGTTGGAGCAGGCGGCGCTGGCCCTGCTCGACTACATCGAGCAGGAGCCGCACGGTTTCCAGGTGCTGGTGCGCGAGTCCCCGGCGCTGTCGTCCGCGGGCACCTTCTCCAGCGTGATGAACGACGTGGCCCACCAGGTGGAGCACATCCTGGGTGACGAGTTCCGCCGCCGCGATCTCGACCCGAAGTTCGCCGAGCTCTATTCGCAGGCCCTGGTCGGCATGGTGGCGCTGGTCGGCCAGTGGTGGCGGGAGGCCCGCAAGCCGAAGAAGGAGATGGTCGCGGCCCACCTGGTCAATCTGGCCTGGAACGGCCTGTCCCACCTGGAGCCGAAACCGAGCCTGATCACCCGTAAGGTCAAATGAAAGAAGGCCCGCCGGACGGCGGGCCTTCGCACAAGAACCGGTCAGGCGGTGCGGCCCTCGCGGACCTGGCGCGGGGCGCCGGCCTTGCTGGGCGCCGCGACCTTGCTGTACAGGCCGGCCAGGATGAGGATCACGCCGGCCAGGTACGTCACGACGACCGTGGACATCGTAAAGCCGAAGAAGTTGGCGTCGGTGCGGTTGGTGGCCAGCTCGTAGCTGCCGAGGACCAGCAGCGCCCAGCCGACGTACTTGTAGGCCTCCACGTCCAGGTTGCGGCCGAGCACGGCGGTGGCCAGGACGATCGCGCCGAAGACGAGCGAGATGATCGACCAGAGCAGGTTGGTGCCCTGCCCGATGACCCGCTCGCCGTTGTCGCCGGTGAAGCTCTCGCCGGAGGTCTGGATGAACCCGATGATCGCGAACACCACCAGGTAGGCGCCGACCAGGAGGCCGAGCGCGCGGTACAGCGGCCGCAGCGGGTGGTTTACCGGAGTGTGCGCCATGGTGTCCGTCTCCAAGGTCAGGTGTTGTACACGCCGATTCTCGCGTATCCCGGTCAAGCGGCGCAGGCACACCCCCCGGATCAGTTTCCGGGCACCTGCTCCGCGAGCTCCAGCCAGGCCTCCTCGACCGCGGACCGTTCCTCTTGTACCGATTTGAGCTCGGCGTCCAACTCCACGATCTTGTCGTAGTCGCTGCCGTGGTCGGCCAGCTTCTCGTTGATCTTGAGCACGCGCTCGTCGAGCTTGGTCAGTTGCCGCTCGAGCTTGGCCAGATCCTTGCGAGCCTGCCGGACCTCGGCCGCGGAAAGGCCACTCGCGCTTTCCGCGCTTTTCGGCTGTACGCCCGGAGCACCGCCCGCCGGGGGACCGAGCCCCGTGGCCGCGCGTGAGAGATATTCGTCGATCCCACCGGGCAGGTGCACCAGGCGGCCGTCGCCGAACATCCCGTACGCGGTGTCGGTGACCCGCTCCACCAGGTACCGGTCGTGGCTGGCCACGATCATCGTGCCCGGCCAGGAGTCGAGCAGGTCCTCCAGCGCGGCCAGGGTATCGGTGTCGAGGTCGTTGGTCGGCTCGTCGAGCAGCAGCACGTTCGGCTCGGTGGCGAGCAGGCGCAGCAGCTGCAGGCGCCGCCGCTCACCACCGGAGAGGTCGCTGACCGGCGTCCAGATCCGCTTGTCGGTGAAGCCGAACACCTCGGCCAACTGGCCCGCCGACAGCTCCCGGTCGCCCAGCTTGACCCGCTTGGCCACCTCCTCGACCGCTTCGAGCAGGCGCAGATGGCCCGGCAGCTCCTTGAGCTCCTGGGACAGGAAGGCCGGCCGCACCGTCGAGCCGGTGACCAGGCGCCCGCCGTCGGGCTTGGTGACCCCGGCCAGCAGCCGCAGCAGCGTCGTCTTGCCGGCCCCGTTGGCGCCCAGGATCGCGAACCGGTCACCCGGGCCGACCTGCCAGGTCAGCCCCTTGAAGATCGGCTTCGGGCCGGCGTTGAGGGTCACGTCCTCGAGGTCGTAGACCTGCTTGCCGAGCCGGCTGGTGGCCAGTTTCTGCAGGCTGACGGTGTCGCGCACCGGTGGCACGTCGGCGATCAGCGCGTTCGCGGCGTCGATCCGGAACTGCGGCTTGGACGTCCGCGCCGGCGGGCCCCGCCGCAGCCAGGCGATCTCCTTGCGCAGCAGGTTCTGCCGGCGGGACTCGATGACGGCGGCGACCCGCTGGCGCTCGGCCCGGGCCAGCGTCCAGGCCGCGTACCCACCCTCGTACAGGTGGACCTGCTCGTCGACGACCTCCCAGGTCGCCGTGCAGACGGCGTCGAGGAACCACCGGTCGTGGGTGACCACGACGAGCGCGCCCCGGCGGGTCAGCAGGTAGCGGGCGAGCCAGTCGACACCGGCCACGTCCAGGTGGTTGGTCGGCTCGTCGAGGATCAGCAGGTCGCTCTCGCGCACGAGCAGCGCGGCCAGCGCCACCCGGCGGCGCTCGCCACCGGACATCGGGCCGACCGGCGTGTCCAGGCCGAGGTAGCCCATGCCGAGGCCGTCGAGGATGGCCCGCACGCCGGCGTCACCGGCCCACTCGTGCTCGGCCCCCATGCCCTCGGACAGCCAGGCGGTGCCGAGCACGACGTCGCGCACGGTCGCCTCAGCGGCCAGGGTGAGGCTCTGCGGGAGGGTGGCGACCCGCACGTCGCGCCGGTGGGTGACCCGGCCCGAGTCGGGTTCCTCGCTCTTGGCGAGCAGGCGGAGAAGGGTCGACTTGCCCGCCCCGTTGAGGCCGACGATGCCGACGCGGGCGTCGTCGTCGAGGCCGAGAGAGACGTCGGTGAGCAGTTGACCGGCGGCGCCGTAGCCCTTGGAGACCCGGTCGAGGTTGATGATGTTAGCCACGATGGCGTCTACGTTACCCGCGCGCCCGGCATCGGCCCGCGCGCGGTGACCGCCTCCCGGCAGACCCCGGCCGCGTTCAGCCCGGCCGCCACCCGGCCCGCGTGGGCCGCGTCGGTGGCCAGGAATACGCAGGTCGGGCCCGACCCGGAGACCAGACCGGCCACCGCCCCGGCCTGCCGCCCGGCGTCGAGCACCTCGGCCAGCTCGGGCCGCAGCGCGAGCGCGGCCGGCTGCAGGTCGTTGCCGAGCGCGGCGCCGAGCACCTCGGGGTCACGCTGCCGCAGAGCGGTCATCAGCTCGTCGGGGTCGCCCAGCGCCTTCGGCGGGAAGGAACTCGCCCGCAGTTCGTCCAGCTTGCGGTAGACGGCCGGGGTGGAGAGACCGCCGTCGGCCACGGCGAGCACCCAGTGCCACGTGGTGGGCCGGGCCAGGATCGGGCTGACCGTCTCGCCGTGGCCGGTGCCCAGCGCCGTACCGCCGTGCAGCAGGAAGGGAATGTCGGAACCGAGAGTCGCGCCGACCTCGGCCAGCTCGTCGCGGGACAGCCCGGTACCCCACAACAGGTCACAGGCGATCAGCGTGGCCGCGGCGTCGGCGCTGCCGCCGGCCAGCCCGCCCGCGAGCGGGATGCTCTTGCGCAGGTGCAACCGCGCGTACGCCGGCTGGCGGGTCCGCTGCGCGAGCGCCTTGGCGGCCCGGATGATCAGGTTGCTCTCGTCGAGCTCCAGCGTGCCGGTGCCCTCACCCTCCATGGTCAGGGTCAGGGTGTCACCGGCCCGCGCGGTCAGCTCGTCGAAGAGGCTGATCGCGTGATAGACGGTGTTCAGCTCGTGGAAGCCGTCGGCCCGCAACGGCCCGACCCCGAGATGAAGGTTGATCTTCGCGGGGACCCGCACCCGCACCGGCCCGCTGTGCCGGCGCGGCTCGTCATCGTCCGGCCCCCACGCCTCGGTCACGGAGCGACGTCCCGGATCGGGAGTCCGTCGGCGGGCGCCCCCATGACGAACTCGGATGTCTCCGCTGTCACGAGTCAACCTCTTCCCGCTGCTGGCTTCCGGTCGGGCTGAGCTTACCGCCGGGGGGCGAGAGTTTGGCCGCCGCGGCGATGGCGGTGAACTGCTCGACGGTCAGGGACTCACCGCGGGCCTGCGGGCTGATCCCGGCCGCCACCAGCAGTCTCTCGGCCCGGTCGGCCCCGCCGGCCCAGCCCGACAGGGCGGCCCGCAGGGTCTTGCGGCGCTGGGCGAAAGCCGCATCCACGACAGCGAACACCTCCGATCGATCGACGTCACCCGGAGGTGTACGACGGGTGAAGGCGACCAGCCCGGAATCCACATTGGGCACCGGCCAGAACACCGCCGGCGGCACCTTCCCGGCCGAGCGGGCTTCTGCGTACCAGGCCAGCTTCACCGACGGAACCCCGTACACCTTGGAGCCGGGACCAGCCACCAGCCGATCCGCGACCTCCTTCTGCACCATGACGAGGCCGCCGCGCAGCGTCGGCAACTCGGCCAGCAGGTTGAGCACTACCGGAACCGCCACGTTGTACGGCAGGTTGGCCACCAGCATCGTCGGCGGCGGGTCGAAGCTCGCCGCCCGCACGTGCAGCGCGTCGGCGTTGTGCACGGTCAGATGGGCGTCGGTCACCGTGCCCGGCAGCGCCTCGGCCAGCCGCGGATCGATCTCCACCGCGTGCACGTGCCGCACCGCGCCGACCAGGCCCAGGGTGAGCGAACCCAGCCCCGGCCCCACCTCCAGCGCCACGTCCTCCGGCCGCAGACCGGCCGCGGCCACGATGCGCCGGATCGTGTTCGGATCGTGCAGGAAGTTCTGGCCGAGCTTCTTGGTCGGCGCCACGCCGAGGCGGGCGGCCAGCTCCCGGATCTCCGCCGGGCCGAGAAGTGCGTCAGCCATGGGTTCAGAGCCTACGGGGAGGGCCGCCGCGGGGTACAAACGAGCCATGAGCGAGTTGCTGACGTTACGCGGGGTGGTCGAGGCGCCCCCTGAGGCGGTCGCCGCCGTCCTGCTCGACGTACGCCCCGGCGGCCGCTCCCCGATCGCCGTCACCGGCACGATCGAGGAGACGGACGTCGGCGACCAGTTCGAGGTGGTTCAGGAGGGCGGCAAGGTCAGCGTGACCGTCGACCGCGCCGCCCGCTCGGTCACCCTCGAAGGCGCCTGGTGGTACCGCGGCGTCCACTCGGTCGAGCCATACGAGCAGGGCAGCCTGGTCCGCTTCCGCATCTTCAACATCGCCGCCGGCCACGGCTGGGCCGTCCGCTTCGTCTCCCGCGGCCCCCTCAACTCGGCCCCCCGCAGCTTCGCCGAAACGATCGAGCGCCTCGGCCTCGAACTCGGCGCCCCAGCCCGCGTCCTCTGAGCGCGGCTGTGGATAACTCCGCCGCGGTTGTGGATAACGCCTAGTTCCAGGGGCCGAAGACGCGGTCGCCGTTGGCGGAGATGGCTGCGCTCAGCTCGTCCACGTCGTCGCCGCGGGTCGCGGCCAGGGCCCGCACGGTCAGCGGGATCAGAAACGACGCGTTGGGGCGGCCGCGGTACGGCACCGGTGTCAGATACGGCGCGTCCGTCTCCACCATGATCTGCGAAGGCGGGGTCAGCGCAGCCGCCTCGCGCAGGTTGCCGGCGCTGGCGAAGGTCACCGTCCCCGCGAAGCTCAGATGGAACCCTCGCCGCACGCACTCGGCCGCGAATTCGGCGTCGCCGGAGAAGCAGTGCATGACGACCGTCTCCGGGGCGCCTTCGGAGTCGAGCACGCGAAGCACCTCGGCGTGGGCGTCCCGGTCGTGGATGATCAGCGGTTTTCCGTACCGCTTGGCGATCGCGATGTGGGCCCGGAAGCTCTTCTCCTGCGCCTCGCGGCCTTCCTCACCCGTACGGAAGGTGTCCAGGCCCGTCTCTCCGATGCCCCGCACCCGGGGCTCGGCGGCCAGTGCCTCGATGACCCGCAGCGACTCGTCCAGGTCGGTCAGCAGGGGGGCGTCGTTCGGGTGCAGCGCCACTGCGGCCAGCACGGAGGGGTGGCGCGCGGCCAGCGAGGCGCCCCACCGTGAGGATGCCTCGTCCACGCCGACCTGCACGATGCGGTCCACGCCGACCTTGGCCGCGGCCGTGATCAGCGCGTCGACCGGGTCGCCGGTCGGGTCGCCGGGCACGCCGGCCTCCTGGATGGTGATGTCCAGGTGGGTGTGGCTGTCGAAGACCGGCACGGCGAGCGGCTCGGGAGCCCCGGGGAACTCGCCGGCCCGCCGCGCGGCCTTCTTCCGACGGGATTCTGACGGTGACGTTGACATGTGAGACATTCTGCACTTGGACGCGCCCGACACTGTTTGTTCACCTGGTGGCCACCGCTGTCGCTTAGCTTCACTGGCCGTGACTGTGACCGGCGAGGGCAGTGTGATCGGCTCTGATCCGCTCGAGCCGCCCCTGTCCGCCCCTCTGCGCCGAGACCTCGGCTGGCAGCAGGTTCTGCGGATGAGCCAGTCCGCCGACCACCGCGACGATCCCCTTCTGCGCCAGATCCGGGCCACGGCGGCGATTCACCGCGGCACCCGGATGGTCAAGGTGCTTTCACCGGCTCAGGTCTCCGGGCATCTGGGGGGCTGGCTGCCGTACGGGTTCTGTTACCGCGCCTGCGACATCGCGCACCTGCGCGACCCGCGCGATCTGGCGCTGCTGCGGACGGACGGCACGGCTGACGGCGAGGTGACGTTCGCGCTGCGCTGGCGGGCCACCGACCCGGTCGACTACGAGGTGCCCACCGACCCGTACCAGCCGGGTCTGTCCTTGCTGCCGGCCCATTCGCGGGTCGGCGCGATGGTGCTCGGCACCGGTTTCACCCCGAGCAACGAGGAGCTGATCCCGGAGTACGTCACCGCCGGGTTCGCCGATCTGCCGATGCCGGCCAACGCGCAGATCATCGCGTACGTGCCCGGTGGTGAGGAGGTCCTGCTCTACACGTATCAGCCGGAGCAGCACGGCTGGCTGCGGCTGGCCGGCCCGCGCTGGCGGGGTCTGCTCGACGATCTGCCCGGCGTCAGCCCGGACCGGGAGTACGTGCCCTGCACGACGCCCGGCTCGGCCAAGCTGATCGGGACGATCAAGGACCGGGAGTACGAGGCGGTAGCCGATCCGCCGGAGGAGTTCCGTGTCCGGGCCCTGACCCGGGCCGCGCGGTACCCGGTGTCCACGCTGAGCCGCCGCGCCGAGCAGGCCCTGTGGCGGGGCGCGCCCTGCTGGGTGCTGCAGCGCGACGACGCCTGGGCCCGGCTGCGCCTGGTCCGCCCGGACGCCGACGCGCTGAGCAACACCGGCGCCCGCTGCTACGAGCGCGGCGTCTACGAGTCCTGGGCCCCCGTCGCCGAGCTCAGGGACCACCACATCGCCGACATCCCCTATCGGCTCTGATCAGAGCCGATAGGGGATGTCGACTCAACTGCCCAGGCGCTCGAGCTCTTCTTCGACGACTGACGGCTCGAGCTTCTTGAAGACCGGCTTCGGGGCGGCGAGCGGCGTGCCCGCGACGAGCGGGACCGACTCCCACTTGGCGCCGACCGTGTAGTCGCCCTGCAGCACCGGGTACGACGGGCCGCCGTCGAGGTCCTCGACCTCGTCGATGCGGGGCATCGGGGCGTGCACGCCCTCGCCGCCGAGCAGCTCGAAGACCTTCTGCGCGGAGTGCGGCAGGAACGGGGTCAGGATCGTGTTGGCGTCGCTGACCACCTGGAGCGCCACGTGCAGGATGGTGGCCTGGCGGGGCTTGTCCTCCTCGGATTTCAGCTTCCACGGGGCCTGCTCGGAGAGGTACTTGTTGGCCTCGGCGACCACCTTCATCGCCTCGCCGATGGCCGCCTTCTGCCGGTGCTTGCCGATCAGCTCGCCGACCGTGCCGAAGCCGGCCTTGGCCACCGCCAGCAGCGCCTCGTCCTCGGCGGTGAGCTCGCCGGCCTCGGGGATGGCGCCGAAGTTCTTGGCCGCCATCGAGATCGAGCGGTTGACCAGGTTGCCCCAGCCGGCCACGAGCTCGTCGTTGTTGCGGCGGACGAACTCGGCCCAGGTGAAGTCGGTGTCGTTGGACTCCGGGCCGGCGGCGGCGATGAAGTAGCGCAGGGCGTCGGCGTCGTAGCGCTCCAGGAAGTCGCGCACGTAGATGACGACCCGGCGCGACGAGGAGAACTTCTTGCCCTCCATCGTCAGGTACTCGCTGGAGACCACCTCGGTCGGCAGGTTGAGCCGGCCCAGTTCGCCCGGCTCGCCGCCCTTGTCGCCCTCACCGGAGTAGCCGAGCAGCAGCGCCGGCCAGATCACCGAGTGGAAGACGATGTTGTCCTTGCCCATGAAGTAGTAGGCCAGCGCGTCCTTGCCGAGACCGTCGGCCGACCACCACTTGCGCCAGGCGTCGGGGTCGCCGGAGCGGCGGGCCCACTCGATCGAGGCCGACAGGTAGCCGATGACCGCGTCGAACCAGACGTAGATGCGCTTGTCGTTGCGGTCGCGCCAGCCGTCGAGCGGGATCGGCACGCCCCACTCCAGGTCGCGGGTGATGGCCCGGGGCTGGAGGTCGTCGAGCAGGTTGCGGGAGAATTTCAGGACGTTGGGGCGCCAGTTCTCCCGCTGGTCGAGCCAGTTGCCGATGGCCTCGGCGAAGGCGGGCAGGTCGAGGAAGAAGTGCTCGGTCTCGACGAACTCCGGGGTCTCGCCGTTGATTTTCGACTTGGGGTTGATGAGCTGCTCGGGGTCGAGCTGGTTGCCGCAGTTGTCGCACTGGTCGCCGCGGGCGCTCTCGTAGCCGCAGATCGGGCAGGTGCCCTCGATGTAGCGGTCGGGCAGGGTGCGGCCGGTGGAGGGCGATTTCGCGCCCAGCGTGGTGCGGGCGACGATGTAGCCGTTGCGGTGCAGCGCGCCGAACAGCTCCTGCACCACGGCGTAGTGGTTGCGCGTGGTGGTGCGGGTGAACAGGTCGTAGGACAGGCCGAGGCCGTGCAGGTCCTCGACGATGACGCGGTTGTACCGGTCGGCGAGCTCGCGCGGGGTCACCCCGTCGGCGTCGGCCTGCACCTGGATCGGCGTGCCGTGCTCGTCCGTGCCGGAGACCATGAGCACGTCGTGGCCGGCCATCCGCATGTACCGGCTGAAGACGTCGGAGGGCACTCCAAAGCCGGACACATGACCGATGTGGCGCGGGCCGTTGGCATAGGGCCAGGCAACCGCGGCGAGAACGTGACTCATGAGGTACAAGCGTAGTGAGCTACCCCGTGACACCGCGACGGGATCGCCTCCGCCTTGAGCGAGATCCGCATTTATTACGACACGCCCGATTTCTAACCTGGTCATCGGGTGCCGTCGTAGTCCAATGGAAAGATGATCGGAGACACGCCACAGCCAGGGGAAACGCCTCGCAGCGAGTCCGACCCGTGGTCGTTCGCCGATCCCGACGCGGCCTGGTGGCGCGGCGAGACGGACCCACCCTCGGGCCGCCCCCGTCACCCCCGCCGCCGGCCTGCGGCCGCCAATCAAGATCAACAGACCCCCGGCGGTACGGGTGTGCTCCAGCCCCCGGCCACCAAGCAGTACGCCGGCGAGGCCGCCCAGGCCCACGCCGCAGCCGCCCAGGACGTCGCCGGCGCCCTCGACCCCACCGCACCTCCACGCCCGGCCGCCGACCTCACCGCCCCGGCCGACGCCGCCGCCCTCACCCCGCCGGCCGAGCCGGTCGAGGGCGTCATCGCGTCGGTGGCGCCCCCGACCGGGGCCGTGGCCGAGTTCATCGCCGCCGAGCGCGACCACGACCGCCCGGACCCGCACCGCTACGACCCCCTGCGCCCCACCGCCGGCCACACCCCCCGCCGAACGGCCGCCACGGTGGCGGCCGACGCCTCGCCGACCATCGCCCCCGAGCCCCCGACAGCCGCGGTCACCCCGGTGCCCACCACCCCCGTCACCACACCCCAGCCCCCGGCCACTACCGCCGCTGACTCCCCGACCGCCGGAGCCTCCGGCATCGCCGCGGCAGCAGGGACCGCCGAAGCGGCCGCACCCCCCGACACCGCCACGACGGCTGGGACCACCGGCACCGCAGCGACCGCCAGACCCGCCACGACGCCCAGCGCCGCCGCGACGGCTGGGACCACCGGCACCGCAGCGACCGCCAGACCCGCCACGACGCCCAGCGCCGCCGCGACGGCTGGGACCGCCGGCACGGCAGCGACCGCCGGGCCTGCCGCGACCCCCAGCACCGCCGGTGCCACCGCCTCGCCGGCCGGTACCCCCAGCGCAGCTGAAAACGCCACAAATGCCGCGGCTGCCGAGACGGCCGGGGTGGCGGAGACGAGCGCTGAGACGACTGCCGCTGCGGAGGCGGGATCCCCGCGGGTCAGGGCAGACGGGCCGCCCGCGGGCACCGTGACGCCGCCGCCGGCGGATGAGGACGTGATGGTTCTGCCCGAGCCGAGCGCCCGGAACCGGCCCACCGTGCCGCTGGAGCCCGGCGCCGCCCCGCCCCCGGCCCGGCCCCCGTCGGCGCGCCGGCCGCGGCAGGGTGGCGCGCACGCCCGCCCGGCCGAGCCGCTGCCGTCGCCGGCCGAGCCGCTGCCACCGCCGACCGGGTCGCCGGCCACCGACGCCCGCCTGGAGCGCCTGGAGAACTCCCCGTTCTGGCAGGACCGGGTCGAGGACACCGTCGAGGTCCGCCCGGAGGCGCCGCGCCGCACGCCCGGCAAGCCGCGGCACAGCCGCCCCTCCGCCGGCCTACCTCTTTCGGCCCAGGTCTCGCTGGTCGCGCTGGGCCTGGTCGCGGCGTTCTTCGCCTGGGTCAGCGCCGAGCCGTTCTGGCTGGCCGTCGGTCACGGCGACCAGGGGAACGCGACCACCACCGTCTGCACCGGCACCGGCGTCACCCAGCGCTGCGCCGGCCAGTTCACGGCCGAGGACGGCAGCTACACGATCGCCCGGGTGACGTTGCTCGGGGTCGAGGGCACCGGCCGGCAGCCGGGCGCGGTCACGCCGGCCAAGATGGTCAGCCCGGACAGCCAGCAGGCCTATCTGGGCGGGACCGGGGCGCTGCTGCAGCTGCGCTGGCTGCTCGGCTTCGTGCTGGTGCTGCTCTGCGGGTACGCGATCGCCGGGGTGACCCGGGCCCGGCAGCTGCCGTCGGCCAAGGCGCGCCGGGGCGCGATCCTGCTCAGCCTGGCCGGCCCGCTCGCGCTGCTCGCCGGGTTCCTGGCCGCCGCCTACTGATGGACGAGCGCGTACACCTCGCGCTTCTTGACGCCGTACTCGTCGGCCACGGCCTGGATCGCGTCGCGGCGGGACGCGCCCGCGGCCTCGCGCTCGGCCACCGCGGCCCGCAGGTCGTCGTCGGCCGGGCGCTCGGCCGGCCCGGCCGGGGCCCCGCCCACGACCAGGGTGATCTCGCCCCGGAACTCCTCGGTGGCGGCATCGGCGGCCAGCTCGCCCAGCGGCTTGCGGCGGATCTCCTCGTACGTCTTGGTCAGCTCCCGGCAGATGGCGGCCGGCCGCTCGGCGCCGAAGATCGCGGCGAGGTCGGTCAGGGTCCCCGCGATGCGGTGCGGCGCCTCGAACAGGACCAGCGTGCGCGGTTCGGTGGCCAGCTCGCGCAGGCGGGAGCGCCGATGCGAACCCGTACGGGGCAGGAATCCCTCGAAGACGAAACGGTCGCTGGGCAGGCCGGAGAGGGCCAGGGCGGTCGTCACCGCGCTCGGGCCGGGGGCGGCGGTGACCGGGTAGCCGGCGTCGAGGGCGGCCCGGACGAGGCGGAAACCGGGGTCGGAGACGCTCGGCATGCCGCCGTCGGTCACCACGGCCACGACCGCGCCGCCGGCCAAGGCCTCGACGAGTTCGGGCGTACGCCTGAAGTCGTTGCCCTCGAAGTAGGAGACGACACGCCCGGTGACCGTCACGCCGAGATCGCGGGTGAGCCGGGCCAGGCGGCGGGTGTCCTCGGCGGCGATCACGTCCGCCGTGGCCAGGACCTCACGCAGCCGGGTGGAGGCGTCGCCGACGTTGCCCAGCGGCGCGCCGAGCAGCACCACCCGGCCGGAAGCGTTCTCTGCAGCAGACACGCCGGAAAGTTCATCACATGACGCGACGCGGCGACGGCGCACGTCGCCTCTTAGACGTACCTTCTACGATCGCGGGGTGACTACGGCGGCGACAGCGGAGAAAGAACTCACCCCGGAACCGCCCGTTCAGGCCCCGGAGCCCGGCGGCGTGCGCGCGGTTCCCGAGGTGGTCCGGCGGCGGTTGGCCACCCTCGACAGCTGGCTCGATCCACACTCGTGGATCGTCACCGGGGTGATCGTGGCGATGGCCGCGATCCTGCGTCTCGTCGGGGTCAGCAGCCCTAAGGGGTACATCTTCGACGAGGTGTACTACCCGACCGACGCCTGGGACATGCTGCAGCACGGCGTCGAGTGGGACGAGAAGACCAACGGCCCGGCGTACGTGGTGCATCCACCCCTGGGCAAGTGGCTGATCTCCATCGGCGAGTGGATCTTCGGCAACCACGAGCTCGGCTGGCGCTTCATGCCGGCCGTCGCAGGCACGCTGATGATCCTGGTGCTGATCCGGGTCACGTACCGGCTGTTCCACTCGGTCCTGCTGGCCGGCCTGGCCGGGTTGCTGATGACGCTGGACGGCTTCCAGTTGGTGCTGTCGCGGACGTCGCTGCTCGACATCTTCCTCGGCCTGTTCGTCCTGATGACCTTCGCCGCGATGGTGCTCGACCGGGACCATTACCGGCGAAGCCTGCTGCGGGCGCTGGAGAACGGCTACGACCCGGAGAAGACGGCGACGGTGCCCCGCATCGTGCCCGGGTGGCTGCTGGTCTCCGGGGTCACCTTCGGCCTGGCCTGCGGCGTCAAGTGGAGCGCCCTGGCCTTCGCGCCGTTCTTCGCCGTGCTGGTGATCGTCTGGCGGGTGCAGGCCCGCCGCTCGGCCGGCATCCACGGCCCGTTCCTGGCCGGCATCATCGGCGACCTCGGCTGGCTGCTGCTGAGCCTGGTCATCAGCTTCGGGATCTACCTGGCCACCTGGACCGGCTGGTTCGTCACCGACGACGGCTACTTCCGGCACTACCGGCAGGCGAACGGGCTCAGCGAGCCACCGATCCTCGGCGCGCTGATGAACCTGTGGCACTACCACTCGGAGGCCTACAAGTTCCACAGTGGCCTGACCGAGCGGCATGTCTATCAATCGTGGCCGTGGCAGTGGCTGCTGCTGGGCCGGCCGGTCGCCTTCTACTGGAACAACGGCGGCAACTGCGGGGCGCCGAGCTGCGCCCGCGAGATCCTGCTGCTGGGCACGCCGATCCTGTGGTGGTCGTTCCTGCCCGCGCTGGCCGCCCTCATCTGGTTCGGTCTGGCCCGCCGCGACTGGCGGGCCTGGGCCATCCTCACCGGCGCGACGGCCGGCATCCTGCCGTGGTTCTACTACGCCATCAAGGACGGCCGGACGATGTTCTCGTTCTACGTCCTGCCCGCGCTGCCGTTCCTGATCCTGGCCGTCGTCTACGTGCTCGGCGCGATCATGACGCCCAGGGAAGGCGTGGCCGCCGGCTCCGGCCGCTCGGACAGACAGCTGATCGGCACCATCGTGGTCACGGCGTACGTCGTGGTGGTGGCGCTCTGCTTCGCCTACTTCTACCCGATCTTCGTCGGGCACGTGATCCCGTACGACAGCTGGTCACAACGAATGTGGTTGGGCGGCCGCTGGATCTAGTGGTCGTCGGATCTGGATCGCGCCGGTGGTGCTCGACCCTGCCGGCGCGAGCTGCCTCAAGCACCGGGGAAGAAAAGGGCGCGCCCCGATCGCCTGCCACGGGGGAAGCGGGCGATAGGGGCGCGCACCAAGAAGCTTAACGACCTCCGATGTCGGGCACAACGGCTCGCGCCGCGAACTTTCAAATTTCGATCAAGCCGTTTGCACAAAACGGACAAACTATTTTATTCTCATTTAGTCCGGCATATCGCCTCGTGAATAGGCTTCAGCTTTTAGCCTCTTTCACTGTCGGCAAAGCGACAGCTAACGGTTGTCCAAATTCGCGTAACCTCGATCCATTGCCCCCTGCACCGCTGCTCACAGCGTTGTCTTTTTGAGCGGCACATACCAGGGCCCATCTGGTCAAACGTTGACCCTCATCATTTCGGTTGATTCCTTTCGGCGATCATCCGTCACCCTCCCGAGTGAGGGCTCTCAAGATCGCCATAAATATTTTTAAGCTCGCCGCGTGACTTCGCACGAGCCAGAAAACCCGCAATTCGCCACTGCCGAAAGCCTCGAGACCGAGGTGATCTCCGTGGCGCCGCCCGCACCGGTGTTCGTGGACAGCACCGGGCGCCGCAGCCGGTTCTTGCGGCGGCTCGCCTACGCCTTCGGCGCGCTGGTCATGCTGTACGGCGGCCTGATCAGCGTCAGCCTGGCCGGCGGTCCGGTCCGCTCCAGCGCGGTGCTGCCCCTACCCGGGCTCGAACCCGAGAAGAAACAAGCGCCCCCGCCCCCGGCCCCGCCGGCGCCCAGCCCGACGCCGACCCCGGTGACCAAGACGACCGCCGTCTTCGTGGCCGAGGCCCGCCGGACGCCCGAGCGCCGCCCGGCCCCGCGGCTCGAGTCGGCCCAGGTGACGCCGTCGTCGAAGGCGCCGTCGGCCACGCCCAAGCCGAGCACCAAACCCACCACCAAGCCGGCCCCGAAGCCGACCACCTCCCGGCCGCTCGAGTCGGGCGTGGTCACCACGCCGCCCAGCACCCCGCCGAGCACGCCGGTCAGCACCCCGCCGAGCACCCCGACCAAGCCGGCCGCCCCGGGCGGCACGGCCGGCGGCACAGGGACCGGTACCGGCACCACCAGCGGCGGCGGCACCGGCTCCGGCGGCACCGGCGGCGGCACCGGCACAGGCACTACCAGCGGCGGCACGGGCGGCGGCGCAAGCAGCGGCGGCACAGGCGGCGGCAGCACAAGCGGCGGAGGCTCGAGCAGCGGCGGCAGCACCGGCAGCGGCAGCTCAAACAGCGGCGGCAGCACCGGCAGCGGCAGCTCAAACAGCGGCGGCGGATCGGGCACGGGCAGCACGAGCGGCGGCACCGGTGGTGGCAGCGGAGGCGGCACCGTGGTCGACGTCCCGAGCTCGACCACGAACGGCTCGAACTCCGGCTCCGGCGGCTCCGGCAGCGGCAGCGGCAGCGGATCCGGCGCCACCACCAAGCCGCCCGCTCCCGAGCCACCCACCGACGACCCCACTTCCAAGGTGCTTCCGTGACCCCTCCCCCCATGCCCACCCGCCGGGCGCGCACCCGCGGCCGCGGCCCCGTCCGCCGCCGCCTGCTGCCCGCGCCGCGCGTTCTGCTCGGCACGCTGCTGCTCGGTGTCTTCGTCGCGGTGCTCATCGTGCAGGCGTACGTGAACGCCGAGTTCAAGAGCGACCACGCCGAGTCGGAGGTCGGCGATCAGGCCGGCGTGCCCCCGGAGATCCTGGGCGGCGGGCCGGTCATCAACACCACCGGCGGGCAGGAGAGCACCAGCCGGATGCCGGCCAAGACCATCGCGCTGACCTTCGACGACGGCCCCGACCCGACCTGGACGCCCAAGGTCCTCGACGTGCTCAAGAAGCACGACGCGCACGGCACGTTCTTCGTGGTCGGCTCCGAGGTCTCCCGGCAGCCGGACCTGACCAAGCGGATCACCGACGAGGGCAACGAGCTCGGCCTGCACACGTTCACCCACCCCAACCTGCAGCTGATCGCACCCTGGCGGCGCACCCTGGAGCTGTCGCAGACGCAGGTCGCGATCGCCCGCGCCACCGGCGTGCACACGAACCTGGCCCGCTTCCCGTACTCGTCGAAGACCGCGGCGATCGACGAGACCAACTGGAAACTGATCAAGGACGCCGGCCGGCAGGGCTACCTGGTGGTCGTCAACGACCTCGACAGCGAGGATTGGCAGCGGCCGGGCGTCCCCCAGATCATCAAGAACGCGACGCCGGCCGGCGGCGCCTCGGCGGTCGTGCTGTTCCACGACGCCGGCGGCGATCGGGCGCAGACCCTGCAGGCGCTCGAGCGCTACATCCCGGCGATGCAGGCCCGCGGCTACCGCTTCACCACGGTCACCGAGGGCCTGAACGGGACCATCGCGGCCAGCAACAAGGCGGCCGCCAACAAGGCCGCGCCCGTGCCGCTGCTGGCCGAGAACCCGGAGGCGGCCGGCAGTGACGTGTGGCGGGGCACGGCCGTGATCTGGACGGTTCGTCTCGCGGACGGGCTCGTCTGGGTCATCGCCGGCCTGTTCCTGGTGGTCGGGTCGCTGACCATCGGGCGTACGGCCCTGTTGTTGCTCCTGGCCACCCGGCACGCCCGGCAGCGCCGCAAGCGCGGCTGGAGCTGGGGCGATCCGGTGGTCGAGCCGGTGTCGGTGATCGTGCCCGCCTACAACGAGAAGGAGGGCATCGAGGCCGCCGTCCGCTCGCTGGCCGGCGGCGACTACCCGGCCATCGAGGTGGTGGTCGTCGACGACGGCTCCACCGACGGCACGGCGGCGCTGGTGGAGCAGATGCGGCTGCCCAACGTCCGGGTGGTGCGGGTGCCCAACGGCGGCAAGTCGAACGCCCTGAACACCGGGGTGGCGCTGGCCAAGCACGACCTCATCGTGACCGTCGACGGCGACACGATCTTCGAGCCGGACTCGATCCGCGAGCTGGTGCAGCCGTTCGCCGACCCTCGGGTGGGCGCGATCGCCGGCAACGTGAAGGTCGGCAACCGGGAGCGGATGGTCGCGGCCTGGCAGCACATCGAGTACGTGATCGGCTTCAATCTGGACCGGCGGCTGTACGAGGTCCTGGGCTGCATGCCGACCGTGCCGGGGGCGATCGGCGCGTTCCGCCGGGAGGCGCTGGCCCAGGTCGGCGGGGTCAGCGACGAGACGCTGGCCGAGGACACCGACGTCACGATCGCGCTGCTGCGGGCGGGCTGGAAGGTCGTCTACGCCGAGAAGGCGCGGGCCTGGACCGAGGCCCCGGCCACGCTGGAGCAGCTCTACCGGCAGCGGTACCGCTGGAGCTACGGGACCATGCAGGCGATGTGGAAGCACCGCCAGGCGCTGTGGGACAAGGGCCCGTCGGGCCGCTTCGGCCGGGTCGGGCTGCCGTTCCTGGCGCTGTTCGGGGTGGCGCTGCCGATGCTGGCCCCCGTCGTCGACATCATGCTCGTCTACGGCCTGGTCTTCTGGGAGCTCGAGGAGACCGTGGTGGCCTGGCTCGGCATGCTGGCCCTGCAGCTGTTCACGGCGGCGGTGGCGTTCCGCTTCGACAAGGAGTCGCTCAAGCCGCTGTGGCGTCTGCCGCTGCAGCAGTTCGCCTACCGCCAGCTGATGTACCTGGTGCTGATGCAGTCGGCGACGACCGCGCTGACCGGCGGCCGGCTGCGCTGGCACAAGCTGCACCGGGCCGGGCTCGGGGCCCGGGCCGACGCGGTGTCGGGGCCGGCCGGGCGCGACGTCGCCCCGGTCGTGGACACCTGGCCCTCCACGCTCGGTCAGGGCCGCGACGACCACCCGGCGTCGGGCCGCGCGGTGGCCCGGCCGGTGGTTCCGACGCAGCCGGCCCGCACTGCCGAGCTCGACCCCCGCGATCTTCCGTCAGCCGGCTCGCCCCCGGGTGGCGGCTCGGGCCCGGTGCGTACCGGGTGATCGTCGGCCCGTGCCCCGCTCGAACTGCAGCCGAGCGGGGCGCGGGCCGATGTGTTCACAGGAAGGTTGAATCGGACGGGGAAGATCAGGGATTCACAAACTAGGATTATCGGATGTTTGGGGATATGTACGCCTCACTTCATGCTCCGTACCTGACAAGTTCATCTGAAGTTCATCTTCAGGGTCTGGTTTCGTCTTCCTGGGCCAGGCAGCATCGCCAAGTCCCCCGCGCTCCTCGCAGGAACTGGTGTCATGCTGCTGCTCCATCGCTCACCGTCAGTGTCAGCTCCCGGTGAGGAAGCGAGGTGACCCCACGGCTGAGCATCGTCGTCCCGTTCTACAACGTCGAGCGCTACATCGGCGACTGCCTGGACTCGCTCTCCCGGCAAACCTTCACTGACTTCGAGGTCATCCTCGTCGACGACGGCTCCCCGGACGGGAGCGCCGAGATCGCCCGCGCGCACTGCGCGGCCGACCCCCGGTTCCGCATCGTCACCCAGGAGAACCAGGGCCTCGGCCCGGCCCGCAACACCGGCGTCAAGCACGCCCAGGGCGAGTACCTGACCTTCGTCGACAGCGACGACCTGATCCCCCGCTACGCGTACGAGATGATGGTGCGCAGCCTCGACGAGACCTCCTCGTCGCTGGCCGGCGGCAACGCGCGCCGGTTCAACAACACCTACGGCGTCCGCCAGTCGTACGTCCACCGGCTCGGCTACAGCTCGCCGCGCAAGGCCACCCACGTCTTCGACCACCCCGGCCTGGCCGTCGACCGCATGGTGTGGAACAAGGTCTACCGCCGCAGCTTCTGGGACCAGTTCAAGTACCAGTTCCCGGCCATCCGGTACGAGGACTATCCGGTCACCCTGCGCGCCCACCTGGACGCGGTGACCGTCGACTGCCTCGCCGTCCCGGTCTACTACTGGCGCGAGCGCGAGTCGGGCGAGTCGATCACCCAGCTCAAGTTCCAGTTCGCCAACATCGAGGACCGTGTCGTCTCGGCCGAGATGGTGCTCGACCTGGTCGACAAGCGCGCCCCCGAGCTGCGCGGCGAGGTGCACCGGCACCTGGCCCAGGTCGACCTGACCACCATCGTCCAGTCGTTCGACTCGGCGGCCGATCACGAGGTGACCCCGCTGCTGGCGCTGGGCAAGCGGCTGAGCAAACGGCTCGACCCGGCCGTGATGGCCGCGTCCTCGACCTTCGCCCGCCTGGAGTACGAGGCGCTGCAGTCCGGCGACGCCGAGCTGCTCCAGAGCCTCGCCCGCTTCCGGGCCGACGGCGGACTCCGCGGGGGAGTCCGTGCTCGGCGGCACCCGAGGATGCCCTGGCGCTACGAGGGCCAGTACCCCGGCCTGCGCGACGGCTCCAAGGTCTCGGCCTCGATCTACACGCTGCCCCGGACCGAGCTCGACGTCCGCACGGCGGTGCGCGACCTCTCCTGGACCGACGACGCGCTGGTGCTGCACGGCACGGCCGAGATCGCCCACCTGCCGACCACGGCGAGGTCGGAGATCCGGGTCGCCCTCGTCTGGGGCAAGCACTCGCAGGAGCTTTCGGTCGAGCGGCTGGTCGAGCACGACACGCACGGCGAGGACCGGCCGGTCGGCTTCGTCACCCGCATCCCGCGGACGCTGCTGGCCTCGCTCGCCGGCTCGGTCAAGAAGGCCCACGTGAGCGTGGAGGTCCGCTCGCACGGCCTCAAGCGGCGCGGCGTGCTGGCCGCCGGCGGCCTGCAGTACCCGGTCGGCGACTGGGTCGGCGACGTCTGGGTGCAGCCGCTCAACGGCGGCGACGGACGGGTCTTCCTGGAGTTCCGGCGCAACACGGTCGAGCTGTCCAAGGCCGAGGTCGACGGCGACGAGCTCGTCCTCAGCGGCCGGTTGGCGTCCCGGCTGCAGGCGCCGGAGCTGCGGCTGAGCCACTCGGTGGGCGCCATCAACGTGCCCATCCAGCGCATCCCGCGCGACGCGATGGACGACTTCACCGCGCGCGTGCCGCTGGGTGACCTGATCGGCGCGACCGAGCCGGACGACCCGTTCCTGCGGCGTACGGTCCTGGTGCCGCGCATGCACGACGGCAAGCACCAGTTCATGATGTCGATCACCGGCCTCGACCGGGGCGTGCTGGCCCAGCGGGACGGCCGGGTGATCACGGTGAGCCGCTCCCCGGGCATGTACCTCAACCTGATCGAGGGCCCGGCCATGGTCAGCGCGGACGACGTCGTGGCCGTCCCGGACGCCACCTGGCTGTCCGTCTCCGGCCCGCGCTGGCCCGGCACCGACTACAGCCGGATCACCTGGCGCCGCTTCCTGCCGAACTCCGACGACGGCATCGACGCGCCGGTCCAGATCACCCTCGACGACGACCGGTGGACGGCATCGACGAGACTGGACGACCTGGCCGACGGGGAGGATCTCAACTGGGCCCTGTTCGCCTCGCCGGAGGACGGCACGCCGTACGCCGTGCAGGCCGACAGCTTCCTGGTGAGCCGGCTCCCCCGCCGGCTGGGCAAGCTGGTCCTGCGGGCCCGCAGTGGCATTTTGCACCTGGAGATGGACTGATCCCATGCATCACCACAACCACTACTACGGGTTGACGCACATTCTGGCCCGGCACTGCGGGCTCGACGACGAGTTCCCGCCGCGCATTCCCGGCTATCTGCAGCACGGCTGGAACGTGGGCTGCGGCTGGAACCCGGTGCACGAGTTCTTCGACGGCGCCTGGCGGTTCGTCTGGAGCGACGCCCCGCGCCGGCGCGGGCACGCGCTGAGCCGCCGCAACTACGCGGTCACGGGCGCGCCGTTCCTCTACCTCATGGACCTCGAGCCCGATCTCGGGAAGGTCAAGGAGGAGGAGCGCGAGGGCACGCTCTGGTTCCTCTTCCACGGCTGGGACGCGCCGGGCGGCCTGGGCGCCAAGATCGAGGGCGACCACGCCCGCCTGATCAGTGAGATCAAGGAGACCGAGACCGAGCCGGTCACGATCAGTCTCTACTACACCGAGTACGAGCGGGCCGACGTGCGCCGGGCGTACGAGGAGGCCGGCTTCGAGGTGATCTGCTTCGGCAAGCGCGGCTGGAACTACGAGGGCACCGACCGTCAGTTCCTCTACAAGCAGCTGGCCGCGTTCCGCCGGTTCAAGCGGGTGGCCTCCAACCGGCTCGCCACCGCGATCTTCTACGGGGTCGCGGCCGGGTGCGAGCCGGCCGTCTACGGCGACGCGATGGCCCTCGAGGGTGACAACCCGCTGTTCGGCGGCCAGTCCCGCATCGCCCGGCTCTGGCCCGACATGCTGGGCAAGGACATCGATCTCGCCACCGCCCGCGCGATCACCGACGACGAGCTCGGCAAGGCCTGGATGATGTCGCCCGCCGAGATGCGGTCTCTCTTCGATTGGAACCACCATGACTGACATCGAGGTCGTCCGCGGCGAGATCCAGCCCTGGACCGACTACACCGGCTACCGCAAGCCCGCCGGGGGCGACGCACTGCTGGCCTTCCTGACCGATGCGCTGCCCGCGAAGGCGTCGCGCGCGCTGGTCGCCGGCCCGCACAGCCACGAGTTGATCACGCTGGTGGCCGCCCGCAGCGAGCACGTCACCGTGCTCATCCGCTCGGTCAGCGACGCCACCGACCTGCGCGCGGCGTTCCCCGGGGCTGAGGTCACCGTGATCGCGGGCGCGCTGGACGGCCTCGCCAACGGCCCGTACGACCTGGTGGTGGCGGCCGACGGCCTCGACCGGGTGCTCGGCTACGACTCCCCGGCCCTGAACTGGCCGCAGCGGGCCGACCTGATCCACGCGCTGGCCGGGCCCGGCGCGGTGGTGCTGATCGGTGTCGAGAACGAGTTCGGCCTGGCCGGGCTCTACGACCGGCGCCCGGTCGACGCCCGTCACGGCGACGACGAGTGGCGCCCGCTGCACGACGACCCGGAGCGGCCCACCTCGCCCGACCAGGTGCTGGCGGCCCTGCCCGGGGCCCGCCTGTACGCGTCGTACGACGCCGCCGGCGAAACCCACACGCTGCTCGACGCGGCCGCCGCCGCAAGCACCCGCCCCGGCCGGCCCGGCGCCCGCCTGGCCCTGGAGGGCCTGGCCGCCACGGCCGCGCACACCCCGCTGGTCGCCCCGATCACCACCGGGGCCGACGCCGCGGCCCGGGCCGGCCTGCTCGGCGCGGTCGCGCCCGGCTGGCTGGCCGTGCTCGGCCCGGCCGGCGCCACCCACACGGCGTACACGGCCACCCACAGCCTCGACCTCACCGACGCCGGCTGGACGGTCGGCGACCGCGTCGTGCCCGACACGGTCTCGGCCGAGACCGAGCTGTTCCGGCTGGCCGCCGCCGAGGACGTGCCCGGTTTCCGGGCCTACGCGGCCCGGGTCGACGGCTTCCCGCTGGACGACCTCTACCCGGCCGCCGACGGCTTCGCCCGGGGCCTCACCGAGGCCCCGGAGGGCGCGAGCCGTGAGGAGCTGATCGCCGCCTCCTGGTTCCGGTTCCGGGACCGCCTCGTCGCCGCGCACCGCCGCCACCCGTGGCCGCCGTGGATGGTCGACAGCGACGACCTGGTCACCACCTGGCTGGGCATGTCGGGCATCGAGGCCACGCCGGAGCTGCTGGCCCGCGGCCGGGAGCTGGCCGACGGGTTCGCTCCGCCGGCGGCCGAGGTGCCGGACGTGGCCACCGCGCTGGCCGACGCCGACGAGGACCAGAAACGGATCAAGGAGCTGGCCGGCAAGGTCTTCGGCCTCGAGCGGACGCTGCGCTTCCGCGACCAGAGCCTCAAGACCCGCGAGGCCCAGCTGCGCAAACTCCGCGACGAGCTGCGGCAGTACCGCAACTCGCCGGTGCTCAAGCTGCACGACACGGCCCGCAAGGTCGCGAAGATCCGCCACCCGAAGCAGTTCGCCCGCGCGGTGAAGAAGAAGCTGAAGGGCTGACCCTAGACCGCGATCAGGTCTTCGAGCATGTCGATGGGGGCCGGGTCGGCGAACGGGAACACCACGTGCAGCGAGGTGCCGTCGCCGGGCCGGTCCGACAGGGCCACGGTCGCGTGGTGCGCGTCCAGGATCTTCTTGGCCACGGCCAGCCCCCGGTCCGGGCCGGGCACCGTCGACGGGTTGGCGATCGCGCCGTAATACAGGTGCGGGAACAGGTCGGGCCGCAGGCCGTCGGGCATGTCCATGTCGTCCAGGCGCACGGTCGGCCCGGACTCGATCTCGGTGCCGACCCGGACCCGCCCGCCGGCCGGCGTGTACTTCACCGCCGCGAACAGCAGATGCGTCAGCACCTGCTCGAGCCGCACCGGATCCGCGATGATCGGCATGGCCGGGCCGCCGGCCTGGTTGAGGATCCAGATCTGCTTGGTGGCGGCGATCGGGCGTACGGCCTCGACCGCCCGCTGGGTGACCCGGGTCAGATCGATCTGCCGCATGTGCAGGCTCTCGCGGCCGAACCCGGCGTCGGCCATCGTGGTCAGGTGGTGCAGCAGTTCCAGGAAGCCGCGGATGTGCCCCGACACCGCGTGGGCGACCAGATCGCCCATCTCGGCGTCGTGGTAGCCCGTCTTGCCGAGCTTGCCGAGGTATTCCGACATCAGCCGCAGCGGGGCCCGCAGGTCGCCGCCGACCAGACCGGCCAGGTCGTCCTTGCGGCGCTCCAGCTCCTGGAGCCGGGCCGTGGTGTTGGCCAGCGCGATCGCGTGCCGGCGCAGCTCCATCTGCGAGGTGACCTGCCGGGCCAGCGCCCGCAGGGCCTGCCGCTGCTCGACGTCGAGCTCGCGCGGCTGGTGGTCGATCACGCAGAGCGTGCCCAGGGCGAATCCGTCGGTGGTGATCAGCGGCGCCCCGGCGTAGAACTTGATGCCGTCGTCGCCGGTCACCGTCGGGTTGTCGGCGAACCGGGGATCCTTGGTGGCGTCCGGCACCACGAGCAGGTCACGCCCGAGGATCGCGTGCGAGCAGAACGAGATGTCCCGGTCGGTCTCCAGCGCCTCCGTGCCCACCCGCGCCTTGAACCACTGCCGGTCGGTGTCGACCAGGGTGACCAGCGACATCGGCGTGCCGCAGACGTTCGAGGCGAGCGCGACGATGTCGTCGAAATCCTGCTCGGGCGCGCTGTCCAGGATGTCGAGCGCGTACAGCGCGGCGAGCCGGTCGATCTCGTTGTCGGGCAGGGGAGCTTTCATGCCGTCACCTCCGAAGACTTGCTTCAGAGGTACCACCCGAAAGTAGCTATCCCACCGTTTCGGACTTTTTCCACGACCGGAGCGGCCCGGTCGCGGCCGGCCAGCCCAGGTGCAGGCGCAGCTCCTCCGGCGTGGCCAGGATGTCAGCCCCGAGCTCGATCTTGGCGATCTCGCGGGCGGCCACCGGGTCGGGGTCGTAGCCGTAGACCTCGGGCCACTGGCGCCGCAGCCGCGGCTCGCCGCCGAAGGTCGGGTCGGCCCCCTCGAGGACCATCGGGTCGCCGTAGACCGCGCCCTGGCAGCCGGCCAGCAAGCCGTACCAGATGGCGCTGCACAGGCGGTTGGAGACCACGCGCTTGTGGCGGCGCAGCTCGGCCAGCTGGCGGACCAGGAAGTCACGGTCGTGGTCACGCCACCAGAAACCGCGGTAGCCGTGGCAGATGACCCGGAAACCGGCGTCCTCGTACAGCTTGCGGATCTTGCGGACCTTGTGCTCGTTCCAGTACAGGCACGCGGTCATGGGGCCGGTCTCGTGCGCCTTGAGCTCGTCGATCAGGCGCTGGTGGTCACCCATCACCTCCTGCCCCTCCCAGCCGTGGAAGGGGTAGAAGATCGTGCCCTCGCGCTTCGACTCGTCGACCGGGGTCTCGTCCATCTCCAGGAGGTACGCGAACGGCGAGCCGACCGCCACCACGTCCCGCCGGCCCTGCGACCACGCCCGGCGCCGCACCTGCTCGGACCAGACGAGCAGCCGGCTGCCCTCGACGAACGGGACACCGGGGGCCAGGCCGTCGCCGATGTTCCACCCGTGCTGCAGGTAGCCCTGCATGCGCGGAGGGTGCATCCAGTCGTCGAGCTGGGCATACCGGGCCAGCACGTGCGCGTGGCCGTAGTAGTAATTGGCGTGGTGCATGTCCACCCTGCTGTTTCGAGCGTCGACCGATCTAATACGGTCGGTCCTGCGGCGTCGGGGCTGAAGCCTAGCACCGCCATATGCGACGAAGGGCAACCGATGAATGACCACGCGGGGCCGGTGGTGCCGATCCGGGCGCGCGGCTCGTACCGCCAATCGGCGCTGGTGCTCGGCACCGCGCAACTCGGCGGGGCGTACGGCATCGCCAACCGCACCGGCGTGCCGGACGACGACGCCACCGCCCGCATGCTGGCCACCGCCCGCGAGCTGGGCGTCACCCACCTCGACACCGCCCGGGCGTACGGCGACAGCGAGCGCCGGATCGGCGCGGCACTGGGCGACCTGGGCCTGAAGGTGATCACCAAGATCGCCCCGGGCGGCGCCGTCCGGGACAGCGTCGCGGTCAGCCGCGAAGCCCTGCGTGTCGCCGGGCCGCTGACGATCCTGCTGCACCGCGCGGCCGACGTCCCCGGCGCCTGGGCCGACCTGCGGCGCTGCCTGGAGACGGGCGAGGCGGACCGGGTCGGCGTGTCGGTGCAGTCGCCGGACGAGCTGCGCCGGGTCCTCGAGCTGCCCGACCTCGGGTACGTCCAGCTGCCCTGCAACATCCTCGACCGTCGCTGGCTGGCCGGCGACCTGACGGCCGCGCTGGCCGAGCGCCCCGAGCTGGTGGTGACGGTACGGAGCGCGTACCTCCAAGGTCTTCTCGCCGCCGGAAGCGGCGTGACCTGGCCCCACTACCCCGACGAGCAACGGGATTCGGTGGTGTCCATCCTGGACGGCCTGGCCACCGAGCTGGGCCGCGAGGGCCGCATCGACCTGTGCCTGGCCTACCTGCTGTCGCTGCCGTGGGTGACCTCGCTGGTCGTCGGGGCCGAGACCGAGGACCAGCTGCGGCGCAACGCCGACCTGGCCGGCCGCAAGCCGCTGACCGGGGCCGAGCGCGAGCAGGTGCTGCGCGCGCTGCCCGAGATGCCGGTGGAGCTGCTCGACCCGAGCCGGTGGTCGGCATGAACCTCGACGACCTGTTCGGACTCAAAGGACGGACGGCCGTCGTGACCGGCGCGACCGGTCGCCTCGGCCAGGTGATGGCCTCGGCCCTGGCCGGTGCCGGCGCCACGACCTGGCTGGTCGGCCGCGAACAGGGCCGGCTCGACGCGCTGGCGGCCGAGCTGGGCGGCGATTGCGTGCCCGCACGCTGCGACGTCACCTCCGACGAGGACGTGGCGGCGCTCGGGGCCCGGCTGCGCGAGGAGGGTGGGCGCGTCGACGTGCTCGTCCACAATGCCCACGTGGGCCGCGGCGGATCGCTGCGCTCGGCCCGGCCGGCCGACTATCTGGAGGCGGCCGACCTGGCCCTCTCCGCTTTCCAGCGGCTGCTCGACGCCACGCGCGACCTGTTGACGGCGGCCGCGGCCGACAGCTCGCCCTCAGTGATCACGGTCGCCTCGATGTACGGGCTGGTCAGCCCCAAGCCGCAGCTCTACTCCTCGCCCGAGGCCGGCAACCCGCCGTACTACGGCGCCGTCAAGGCGGGGCTGGTGCAGCTCACCCGCTATGCCGCGGTCGAGCTCGGCCCGGCCGGCATCCGGGTCAACTGCGTGACTCCCGGCCCGTTCCCGGGCGGGGGCGGTGACCCCGCGCTGCTGGAGCGCCTGGCCCAGCAGACTCCCCTGGGCCGGGTCGGCGACCCGGCCGAGATCGCGACCACCGTGCTCTATCTGGCCTCGCCGCATTCCAGCTTCACCACCGGAACCAATGTCGTCGTCGACGGCGGCTGGACGGCTTGGTAGCGCACCTTTTGTCCGGTTTGCCCGTTGGGTCAGCGTGCACACTTTGCTCGCCCTTCTGCTCGCGGCGACGCCGACATTCGGCGACGGCTTCGAGAAACCGACCGTCGACGGCGCCTACTACCGGTACGCCGCGGGCACACAACTCGGCCCGTGGACGGTCACCCGGGGCGACGTCAACGTGGCCAGCACCTCGTACTGGCAGGTCAGCGAGGGCCGGCAGAACCTCGGGCTCGACGGCGCGGTCGCGGCCACCTTCGCCACCGAGCCGCTGCTGACCTACCGCATCTCCTGGGACCTGGCCGGCGACCCCACCGCGCCGCCCACGGTCAAGACCGGCGAACTGCGGGTCAACGACAAGGTCATCCAGGCCATGTCGTTCGACACCACCGGCCGGACGGCCGCGACCATGGGCTACCTCAGACGTGCGGCGTACGTGCTGGCCAAGGGCCCGTCGTTCCGCGTCGAGTTCGCCGGCGCGGGCACGGTGATCGACGATGTCCGGGTGGACGCCTGCCTGCTGATCATCTGCCCGAAAGGCGTCTCCCCCGCGGCCTGACCGGCACGCCACACTGGCGGCATGGGGTACGTGCTCGACACCGAGGACCTGCCGGCCGCCGACCGGGTCGAGGCTCTGCACACGGCCATGCTGTACGCCTCCGCGCCGTGCCACGTCCTGCACGAGAACCCGGACGGCCCCGTCCACGCGCGGCTCGAGGTGTGGGACCTCGGCCCGGCCAACATCTTCACCCACCGCTCATCGGGCATCCGCCTGCTGCGCACGGCCAAACTGGCCCGGCAGGACGCCATGCCGGTGATCGCCCTCTCCGTCCAGCGCCGCGCCGACGGCCGCATCGACCAGCACGGCCGGCAACGCGTCGTCCCGCCCGGCACCCTGATGGCCGTCGACCTCTCCGCCCCGTACGACTTCTCCTGGTCCGGCGACGGCGCCGCCGGCTGCCTGCAGATCCCCTTCGACCAGCTCGGCCTGCCCATGGAAGTGGTCCGCCGCGGCCTGGCCGACCTGGCCGCCAGCCCGCTCTACGCCTTGGTCACCGACCACATAGCCCAGTTGGCCCGCACCCCGGCCGCCATCACCGCCGACCCCGCCCGGCCCACCGTCGCCACCGCCAGCATCGACCTGGCCCGAGCCCTGCTCGCCTCGGCCGCCCGCTCCCCCCGCCACACCCGCGAGATCCACGCCGAGACCCTGCTGACCCGCATCCGCGCCCACACCCGCCGCCACCTGAGAGACCCCGACCTGACCCCGGCCTCGGTCGCCGCGGCCCACCACATCTCGCTACGCCACCTGTACAAACTCTGCGCCGCCGCCAACTTCAGCCTCGAACAGTGGATCATCGACCAGCGCCTGGCCCACCTCCACCACGCCCTCACCCAGCCCGACCTGGCCCACCTGCCCATAGCCACCCTGGCCCGCCGCTGGGGCTTCCGCGACCCGACCCATTTCACGCGCCGCTTCAAGTCCCGCTACGGCCTGACCCCAAGCCAGTGGCGCCGCAGCCACAGCCACAGCCACGCCAACCCAGACCCAACCACCTGAGCGCATCCGCAACCTCGTCGCCTGCGCTCAGCCGCGATCGATGAACCATTGCGCGGGCTACGCGTCCAACAGGTCCGCTGCGGCAACGAGGGTAGCCACAAAATCATCCGGCGGAATCCGGGCGACGAACACCCGGCCCCGGTCGTCAGGGACGGGGTGCGTCGTTCGCCAGAAAGCGAACGCGAGTACGAGTTCGCCGTCGAGGTACGCATACCGGGACACGTTGTCGACGGTTTCACCCCATTGCCTGAACCAGAAGCGCTCCCGGAACTCCGTCTCGTCCTGCTCAAGTCGGCGGAAGTTGTCCTCAGGCGATCGGCCAGGAAAGGGGCGACTGCACCTCGCCAACCTCGACAAAGCTTCCTGGCCTCCCACGACGTGAAGTCGCGGCGGATGGCCATCTCCTTGAGCTGCTCGTAGGTCAGGTTCAGGCGCTCCACTCAGCGTTACATGATCAACTACCTGAGGTGATCATGGCATAGAGGCGGATCAAGGCGTAGTGGCGGTAGCGGTTCGCCGCGGGGTGGATCAAG
This sequence comes from Actinoplanes sp. NPDC049598, assembly GCF_040675435.1. Taxonomy (NCBI): domain Bacteria; kingdom Bacillati; phylum Actinomycetota; class Actinomycetes; order Micromonosporales; family Micromonosporaceae; genus Actinoplanes; species Actinoplanes sp. NPDC049598. The sequence continues at coordinate 361,292 of NZ_JBFAOX010000003.1, forward strand.
TTGTGGTCGAGCAGCTCGGCGATGGCTCCGGCCACCCGGGGCAGCGTCCACCCGGTCAGCTCGGCGGCGGCCACGGCGTCAAAAATGGGGAGCTGGGCGGCGGCCCGGCACAGGTCGCGGGCTCGCGGCGAGAGGGCGCCGAAGGCCTGGGCCAGCGTCGCCTCCAGAGAGAGGTCGCCGGCGGTCAGCGCAGACAGCCGGCGCGTCTCGTCGGTCAGGCGCTGAGCGAGGTGGCTCATCGTCCAGCCGGGACGTCCGGCCACTCGATTGCCGGCGATGCGCAGGGCCAGGGGCAGATGGGCGCAGTAGTCGGCGACCTGGACGGCAGCCGGGTCGGGCGTGCCGGTGATCGCGGTCAGCAGGGTGACCGAGTCGGCTGGAGGGAGCGGCGGCAAAGGCAGCCGGGTGACGCCGGGCAGGCCGGACAGGGCGCGCCGGCTCGTGATCCAGACCCGGGGTGGCAGCGGTGGGAGCGAGTGCACGCTGCTGGCGTTGTCCAGGATCAGCAGCTGGCCGTCGGGGACGGCCGGCAGCGGGTTCCGCAGGTCGTGGAAGTGGACGGGGCCGGGCACCAGCGACGCGGCGTGCACGGCCAGGGCGGTTTTGCCGACACCCGGCTGGCCGTGAATCAGGACCGGCGCGCCGGCGGACACCAGCACGGCCAGCTCGGCGGCGCGGCCGGTGAAGTCGGGGACGGCGCGCGGCGGAGCGTACGGCCGGTGGGAGCGCGACGAGCGCGCCGCGTCGATCAGAGCGTGACGCTGCGACGGGTCGAGAGCCAGGGCGGCGGCCAGGGCGTCCAATGTGCGCCGTTGCGGGACCGTGCTGTGGCCTCGTTCCATGTCGCTGATCGCGCGGGCGCTCACCCCGGAGGCGTCGGCCAGGTCCCGCAGGGTCATGCGGGCGGCGCGGCGGTGCGAGCGGATCAGCGCGGCGAACGTCACGGGAAAAGTCTCGCCGTGAGTACCGCGATGCAGCTCAGTCGAACGACTGCGATCGTTACTGCTGATGACAGAATGCGATGGTGCTGGTGGGCCGGGACGCCGAGGTGGGGTTGCTGCGCGGGCTCGTCGAGCGGGCGCGGCAGGGTCACGGCGGCGCGCTGGTCATCCGGGGCGAGCCGGGCATCGGGAAGACCGCGCTGTTGAAGGCGGTCGAGCAGGAGGCCCGTGACCTGCACATCCTGCGGGCCACCGGCGTCGAGAGCGAGTCGCGCCTGCCGTACGCCGCGCTTCACCAGCTCTTCTTCCCGCTGACCAGGCAGATCCGCCGGCCCGAGCTGTTGGCCGCCCTCGGGGAGAGATCGCAGGAGCAGCCCGACCTGTACGCCGTCGCGCGCGCCGTCCTGGAGCTGATCGTCGACCTGGCGCCCGTCGTCCTCGTGCTCGACGACCTGCACTGGTTCGACAAGGAGAGCGGCGACGTCCTCGCCTTCGTGGCCCGCCGCATCGGTGGTGAGGCCGTGCTGGCCGTCGGCGCGACCCGGCTGCTGTCCCGCGAGTCGGGCCTGCCCGACCTGGAAATCGGCCGCCTGCCCGGCGATGTCGCCGCCGCTCTGCTCGACGCGTACGCCCCGAATCTGTCGGCCACCGCCCGGCAGCGGTTGCTGACCGAGGCCGCCGGTAATCCGCTGGCCCTGGTCGAGCTGCCCAAGACCGCGGCCGGCCGGCCGCTGGACGACACCTTGCCGCTCAACAGCCGCCTGGAGCGGGCCTTCGCGGCGCGGGCGGAAGCGGAAGGGACCGGCACCGCCCGGCTGCTGTTGATGCTGGCGGCCGACTCCAGCTGTGACCTCAAGCGTCTCCTTCAAGCGGCCGGGGCGGGGCTCGACGACGTCCAGCGGGCGATCGACGCCGAGCTGATCGAGCTGGACGGCGCGAGCCTGCGTTTCCGGCATCCGCTGATGCGGTCCGCCGTCTACCAGCAAGCGCCGCTGGCGGCCCGGCTCGCCGCGCACCGGGCGCTGGCCGATCAGCTCGCCGACTTCCCCGATCGCCGCCTGTGGCATCTCGCCTCGGCCACGGTCGGCACCGACGAGACGCTCGCGGCCGAGCTGGAGCTGTACGCCGAGCGGGCGCGGGCCCGGGGCGCCACGATGGCCGCCGTGGCGGCGCTGCGGCGGGCCGGCGCGCTGACCGACCGGCCCGAGCGGTTCACGCTGCGGGCGGCCGAGCTGGCGAGCGAGGTCGGCGCGCGGCACGAGGTCGAGCAGATGCTGGACGGCAACGACCTCACCGATCTGGGGCCGGTCGAGCGGGCCCGATTGACCAATGTGCTCGAGGTGGTCCGCTATCCGCGCTACACCGATCCGCTGCGGCGGGTGGAGGAGCTGACGGAGATCGCCGTGGCCGCGTACGAGGCCGGCAGCCCGCAGGTCGGCCGGCAGGTCCTGTGGCGGGCCGCGTCGCGCTGTTTCTTCCAGGCCACCGGGCCGGAGACCGCCGCGGCCCGGGCCCGGATCGCCGCGTTGATCGACACCGGTGACCCGCTGGCGCTGGCGGTTCTCGCCTACACGGTCCCCGAGGAGCGGGGTTTCGAGGTCCTGAAACGGATGACCGGCGACACGGGCCCGGAGGCGGCCCGGTTCCTGGGCAGCGCCGCCCTCGTGCTGGGCGATTTCGAGCGCAGCTCCACCACCCTGGACGAGGCGGTGGCCGAGGCCCGGGCCCAGGGCCGGCTGGGGGTGCTGACGCGGCTGCTGGCCAGCAGCAACTGGGGCCGGATCTGGCTGGGGCAGTGGGATCGGGCCCAGGCCGAGCTGATCGAGGCCGGCACGCTGGCCGCGGAGACCGGCGAGGCGTTCTACGCGGTGGCGGCGCAGACCACCCTGGCCGCGATCGCCGCCCTGCGGGGTGAGCTCGACGAGGCGCGCCGGCTGATCGACGAGGTCGCCGCCAGCCCGCTCACCGAGGGCATGCGGTACATCCAGGTCGCGCTCGCCCAGGCCCGGGGCCTGGTCCATCTCTTCCGGGGTGAGGCCTCGGAGGCGTACGGGGTGCTGGCCCGCACGTTCGACCCGGCCGACCCCACGTATCACCGCTACATGCGCTGGTGGCTCGTGCCGGAGCTGCTCGACGCGGCGATCGGCGCCGGGCGGCTGGCCGAGGCGCGGGAGCTGATCGCCGAACTGCCCGCCCTGGCCGACCGGGTCCGGGCGCCGATGCTGCAGGTGGCGGCCGAGTACGCGGCCGTGGTGACCGATCCGGGCGAGCCGGAGATCACCACCCGCTGGCCGCTGTACCGGGCGCGGCTTCAGCTGCACCGCGGACGGGCCCGCCGCCGCCACGGCGGACCGGCTCGCGATTTGCTGCGCGCCGCTCGCGACAGTTTCGATGCGCTGGGCGCCGTGCCGTGGGCCGACGCGGCCCGGGCCGAGTTGCGGGCGGCCGGCGAGCACAGCGGGCGCCGCTCAGAACCCGTACAGGCGCGGCTCTCTCCGCAGGAGTTGCAGATCGCCGCCATGGCGGCAGAAGGCCTGACCAACCGCGAGATCGCCGAGCGGTTGTTCCTGTCCCACCGCACCATCGGCTCGCACCTGTACCGGATCTACCCGAAGCTCGGCATCACCCGGCGCGCACAGCTGTCAAGCGTCCTGAACGTGCCGTAGCGCCCACTCCAGGGCCGTGTCGGCGATCTTCTCCCAGCCCGGCTCGGCGCAGGTCCAGTGCGAGCGGCCCGGCACCTCGACATAGTCGGTGATCGTGCCCTCGCCCTTGTAGTGGTGGGCGTTCGAGCGGTTCACCGACGGCGGCATGATGTGGTCGGCGCCGCCCGCGATGAACAGCAGCGGCGCCCGGTCCGGGTTGCGGTAGTCGACCCAGGTCTCCTGCTTGCCCGGTTTGAAGTTCGCGATCAGGCCGTACGCCCACACCCAGCTCCCCGGGGCCGCGATGGCGTACCGCTCGTAGGCCGCTCTCGATTCCTCTTCGGACAGCGTGTTGGTGAAGGCGTACCGCCATTGCTCGGGGGTGAAGCCGGCCGCCTGATGCCGCTTGGCCGGGTTGTTGAGGATCGGGAACAGCGACTTGAGCTGCGACGGCGGCGTGACCCGGATGCCCTCGGGCGGGGCCGAGTCGATCACCACCCCGGCCGCGCCGTGCCCGCGGTCGAGCAGCAGCTGGGTGAGCGTGCCGCCGAACGAGTGACCGATCAGGATCGGCTTCTCGGGCAGCGCCGTGATGATCTTCTCGAGGTGGGCGATGGTCTCCGGCACGGTCAGCGAGGCGATCGGCGACGGGTCCGCCCGCAGCGCCTCCACCTCGACCTCGAAGCCGGGGTAGGCCGGGGCGACGACCGTGTGGCCCTTGGCCTCGTAGTACGGGATCCAGTGCTCCCAGCTGCGCGGGGTCACCCACAGGCCGTGGATCAGGACGATCGTGCTCATGCGGCGAACTCCTCCAGGAACGCGAGCAGGTCGTTGGCGAGCTGCTCTTTGTGGGTGTCGGTGATGCCGTGCGGCGCGCCGGCGTAGACGATCAGCTCGGCCCCCTCGACCAGCGCGGCCGATGCCTTGCCACCGACGTCGAACGGGACGACCTGGTCGGCGTCGCCGTGGACGACCAGCGTCGGCACGTCGAACTTCGCGAGGTCGGCCCGGAAGTCGGTGGCCGAGAAGGCGGCGATCGACTCGTACGCGTTGCGGTGCCCGGCCGCCATCGACTGCAGCCAGAACGCGTCCCGGATCCCCGGCGAGGCGGCGCCGCCGAAGAACGGCCCGGCCGCGAGATCCTGGTAGAGCTGCGACCGGTCGGCCCGCGAACCCGCCCGCAGATCATCGAAGACCTTGACCGGTACGCCGTCCGGGTTGTCGGCCGTCCGCAGCATGAACGGCGGCACGGCCGAGACCAGCACGGCCTGGGCGACCCGCGCCGTACCGTGCCGTCCGATGTAGCGGGTGATCTCGCCACCACCGGTGGAGAAGCCGACCAGGGTCACGTCCCGCAGATCGAGGTGCTCGATCAGGGCGGCCAGGTCGTCGGCGTACGTGTCCATCTCGTTGCCGGTCCACGTCTGCGTCGACCGGCCGTGCCCGCGCCGGTCGTGCGCGATCGCCCGGTAGCCGTGCTCGGCCAGGAAGAGCTGCTGCGCCTCCCAGCTGTCGGAGTTGAGCGGCCATCCGTGGGCCAGGACGACCGGACGGCCCGTACCCCAGTCCTTGTAGTAGATCTGGGTGCCGTCGGAAGTGGTCACGTAGCTCATCGGGCGGCCCTCTTGATCAGATCGGTGGTGGCCCCGGGCTGGGAGATCATCGCGACGTGCGAGGCGTCGACCTCGACCGTGCGGGCGCCCGCCCGCCGGGCCATGAAGCGCTGCGCCGCGGCCGGGATGAGGTTGTCGCGCCGGGCGACCAGGTAGTACGACGGGACGGTGGCCCAGGCCGGCGGGCCGGACGCCTCCCGCAGCGTGGTCACGTCGCCCGGGCGCTGACCGGCCCACATCAGGTCGGTCGTCGACCGGGGCAGATCACCGGCGAAGACGTCGTGGAAGTACTCCCGGCGGACGTAGCCGTCGGCGCTCGCCCCGTAGGGCCGGAACTCCAGTTGCGGCTCGCCCAGTTTCGTACCGGGGAACTTGTTCTGCAGCCCGTAGACGGTGTCGCCGGCGTCGGGAGCGAACGCGGCGACGTAGACGAGCGCCTTGACGTCCGGGTTGCCGGTGGCCGCGTTGGTGATGACCATGCCGCCGTAGGAGTGTCCTACGAGGACTTTGGGCCCGGGGAGCGAGGCCAGAATGCTGGCGAGGTAGGCGGCGTCGGAAGCGACACCACGCAGCGGGTTGGCCGGGGCGAGCACGGGATAGCCGGCCCGGATGAGCCGGCTCAGCACCCCGTTCCAGCCGGAGGCGTCGGCGAAGGCGCCGTGGACGACGACGATGGTCGGCTTCTTGGTGCCGTGGGCGGCGGCCGGGGCGGCCAGCACCCCGGTAGCGGCTATCGCGGCCGAGCCGGCCAGAACAGCGCGGCGGCTGAGAGTGGGCATGTGGATCCTCTCGATCGGTGATCTCATGCAAACAGCGCCGCCCGGGGGAGGACCATGCGGAGAGTTAGGCAGAACTCAGCTCGGCCAGCGCCTGCTCGGCGACCTTGATCCAGCTGTTGCTGTTGGCGACGTTGCGGCCGCGGGTGAGCTCGACCGTGCGGGTGAGCTCGGCCCGGGCTTGGTCCTCGTGGCCCGCCGCCGCCTCGGTCAGGCCGAGCACCAGGTGCACCAGCGCGATCAGCAACGGCTCGCCGAACGTGCGGGCCAGCGGCATCGCGGCGTGGGCGGTAGCGGCCGCCTCGTCCCAGCGTTTCAGGCGGGTCAGCCCATAGGCGAGAAAGACGGTCGCCGTCAGCTGCGCCACCTCCCGCGCCGGCGGCGACAACGGCCGCCGCTCCAGCTCGGCCAGGGTGGCCCGATACTGCGCGACCGAATCCTCCAGACGCTCGAGTCCCTCCAGCGCCTCGCCGATCGCCACCATGGTCTGCAGGTAGCCGTCATGGTCACCGGCCGCCTCGGCCAGCTCCAGCGAACGGGTCATCAGCTCAATGGCCCGTGCGTGATCGCGGTTGTGGTTGTATCCGTCCGCCGCGTACTTCAAAGCGATCGCCTGCTCTCTGACGTCGCCGAGTTCCACCGCCATGCCGTACGCCTCCAGGGCCTGGGCCGCGCTGTCGGAGTAGAGCCCGTCGCAGCTGGCCGACGCCCACGCCTGGTAGTTGAGGTGCACGACCTCCTGAAGCCGGTCGGGCAGCCGGGCGGCCGACTCCCGCGACATGGCGTAGACCGCGCCCCACGGGTCGACGGTGTAGGTCCGATCCGAGTACCAGTGCAGCGACTCGGCGACGTCGACCACGCGCTGATGGTCCCCGGCCGCGGCCGCCCGCCGCATGGCCTCGAACCAGCCGTCCACTTCGGCCTGCAGCCACGCCTGGGCCAGCTCCCGGGTGTCCAGCGGAACGGGATGCCGCCAGTTCCCGGGCGCTTTGCCGTACGCCGGCTCGAACCACCGCCCGGCCGCGATCGCCGTGTCCAGATACCACCCGACCAGCCGTTGTTCGGCCGCCCGCCGCACCGCCGCGCTCTCCTCGGCCCGCAGCCGCGCCCGCGCATACAGCCGGATCAGATCGTGGAAGCGATACCGGTCGTGCCCCTCCGGCTGCAACAGCCCCAGCTCGAGCAGCTCCTCCAGCACATCCTCGGCGTCGTAGAGGTCACGCTCGGCGAGAACCGCCGCCGCCGCGGCCGAGAAGGACAGGGTCGGCACATGGGCCAGCCGGCGGAAGACTGTCCGGGCCGTCTCGGGCAAGTGGCGGTACGAGGCGTCGAAGGCGTTCTCGACCGGCGTGAGCACCTCCAGCCGCCGATCCGGATCGGTCAGCTGGTTCTGGTCGTCCAGGGTCGCGGCGATCCGCAGCGCAAGCGGCAGACACCCGCAAAGCCGCGCGGTCTCCTCCGACCCGGCCTCCCCGAGCAGCTCCACCGCCTCGGCCGTGCTCAACGGCGCCAGCGCGACCCGCCGTACCGCCTCCAGCCCACCCAGCACCCGCCGGCTCGTCACGACGGTCGTCGCGCCCATCAGCCCGCGCACCTGGGCCTCCCGGCCGGCGTTGTCGAGAATCACCAGACAGCGGCGCTCGGCCAGGATCGCCCGCAACTGCCCCGTACGCTCCGGCTCCCCCCGCGCGATCAACCGCGAGCTGACCCCGAGCGCCCGCAGAAGCATGGTCTGCGCCTCACCGACCGGCACCCCACCACCCGGCTCGGTCCCCCGCAGATCCAGATAGAACCGCCCGTCCGGAAACCGCTGTTCATGCAGCTCGGCCACCTTCAGAGCCAGCCCCGTCTTCCCCACCCCCGGCGCCCCGTGCACAACCGTCACCGGCGACACGTCTGCCCAGTGCTCAGCGATCGCAGCGAGTTCGTCACCCCGGCCCACGAAATGCCCACTACGCCGAGGCAGATCACACATCCGCGGCCGCCCGGCGCTGCTCGTCTCCCGCCCGGCCCGGGCCAGCTCAACCAGCGTGCCGTCCCCACCCAGCGCCCCACTGAGCGCCGCAACCGTCCGCGGCCGCGGCGCCCGGCTACGCCCCCGCTCCATGTCGCTGATCGCCCGCGCACTGACCCCGGACGCCTCGGCCAGCCCCTCAATGGTCAGCCCACGCCGAACCCGCAGCTCCCGAAGCCGCCCACCAAACCCCAGCCCACCCTGCTCAGGAAGTGTCATAGCCGAGCCGACGCTAGTAACGCCCGAACCAGCCGAATCGGCCCTCAGCGCACGGTTCTCGACCCACCGCGCACGATCCACCCAGCCGCGCCGCCCGTAAGGTCGCCACTGGCCCCGACGCCTGGTCGACGCCGGGGCCGAGCTGTCGGCAGGACCGCGAATCCCGCGGAAGCCAGACCACGTGTCATCCGGCACTCACAACCTACCGCTCCGGTCTATTCCTGTCTACGTGCGTACGTATACGTAGATGAAGGGAGCTAGGCGTAGCTGACCGCCTACTGTCCGATCTATGAACGACGAGCCGCAGGAGTCCTATCGCCACCGGACACCCCGCCCGGTCTACGTGACGATCGCGGACGAACTCGCCGCCGAGATCGCCAACGCTCCCGTCGACTCCCCGATCGCCAGCGAGAAGGACATTCAGCAGCGCTGGGGCGTAGCCCGGGCAACCGCCCGTCACGCCATAGCCGAGCTGCGAGACCGCGGCCTCGTCTACACCGTCCCCGGCCGGGGCTCCTTCGTCAGCCCACGCTTGCAGACCTAAAACGCGCGCTTGTGCAAATTTATGCATATCGACACCCGCGCCCAGCGAAGCGCGCATCACTTACGCATATTTAACGATGCTGGCCCGGCCGACAACACTCAGACGACTCACGCTCACGGCGACCATCCCACCCACCACGCGCACCACACCGGGGGTCTCCGGGCTCGGCCCGGAACGGACATGACGAGAGGCCCCGGCCCACGCTTCACGCAGACAGAGAGCGCCTGAAGTCTCGTGGAGCTGTGGGAATTCGAACCCCAGACCCCCGCGATGAACTCTGGGCGGTCCGGTCGGACTTGGTGCTTCCCCGAGGTCAGATGGCGAAGCGGTCTCCCTCGGCTCGTTGAAGACTGCACGGCTGCTGCACTTCCCTGCCGCGCCCCTCACTCTCGCCAGCTCCGGCAAACCTAGCCCTCGGGCATCATTCCGATCTTGACCGGATGCCAAAACGAACATATGTTCGATTGCATGCCTGTGCTCGCAAGTAACGCACGTCACTCCATGGGCGCGGCGTGCCGAGCCTTCGCGCCGCACAGCTTGCCAACCGCGCGTCTACAGTGTCTTATGTTTTTCCAACCTCAACTGAGGGGCCGGATTCATAAGACCTGGAGGATGGCCGATGACGGTGAGCGCTCTTCCCTTCGATGGGGGCGGCTACGAACGACAGCTTCAGCAGCTCGGGATCCCGTACGAAGCGCTGCTCGAGGTGATCGGAGCCAGCAACACCGAGCGACGCCTGTGCGCACTGACCTCCGCCCGAACAGCGTTCGGGTACTACGCCTACAACGGTGCCGTCATCGGCCTCACTGGGCAGCTGAAAGATCACGGGTTCCGTCGCATCAATGTCAACGGCGTGCTGCCCTTGTGGGTAAACCGAGAACGCGGCGTCAAGCTGGGTGTGACGAGTGGTAATTCCATGACGGGCATCAGGGGAACAGGGATCCAGCCACGAAGCAGATACCCCAAGGGCGAGCTGACTCAGCAGATGGTCCAACGGAACCAGCCAGCGGGGTGGATGCGACTCTTCGATGTCAGCCAGGAAGCGGAGAGTAGCGATGACGAGTCGATCGCCGACCTCGACCTCTGGCTCCTGCTCATGTTCATCGATAAGGCTAAGTGTGAGATACGGTACGAGGTCTCACGTCCGATCGGAACGAACGCTCGCGGGTACATCACTCAGTGGAGTCCCCGTGTCACCCCTCCGCCATACGCGGTTGAAGAGTTCACAGAGTTCCCTGACGACGACGACCCGAACGAGGGTTTTGGGGAAATCGACGTTCCCGTCGAGCCGAAGTAGCGCCTCCTGTAGGCGCCTTCTACGAGGAAGAGTGCGCCGTGTTTACGCCGTCTAGATTGTCTCTTGCGCGCAAGCGTCGCGGACTTACGGCTGCGGAGCTGGCTAGACGTGTCGGCTTGACAACGCAAAGTATCTACAACTACGAGCGAGGACGCCAGAAACCCGGAGACGATGCTCTCACGAGAATCGCCTCCGAACTAGATTTTCCATCGGCCTTCTTCTCTCGACCGCATATAGAGACAATCGAAGAGGACCGCGTCAGCTTCAGAGCTAGAACCAAGATTCAGGCAACAGCTCGGGACGCAGCCTTGACAACCGCAGCGCTGAGCGCCGAACTGAGCGCCCTTCTCGACGAGCGCTTTCGCCTACCTGGTCCGAATGTACCTACATTGGAACGCCATCGCCCGGAGCAAGCCGCAGAGTACGTGCGGGCCAGGTGGGGACTCGCCGAAGGCTCGCCGGCGCCAAATATGGTGCACTTGCTTGAGGTGAACGGCGTTAGAGTGTTTTCTCTGGCACCCGAATACAGCGATGTTGACGCCTTTTCTTTTTGGGAAAAAGGAACACCTATCGTCGTCCTCAACACTCTGAAGACCGGGGAGCGGGGAAGGTTTGATGCCGCTCACGAGCTCGGACATCTAGTCCTTCACGGACACAATGGTTGCAGCGACTGGGACAGAGACAGCGAGCGTGATGCGAATACTTTTGCATCCTCCTTCCTGATGCCCCGCCTAAGCGTTAGATCGCGTATCCCCAGTAATCCGACCACGGATCAGATACTCAGAGGGAAGCGCTTCTGGCGAGTTGCCGCCCTAGCTCTCGCCTACCGAGTCAATGACGTCGGCATGTTCAGTGAGTGGAATTACCGGCGCTGCCTGATTGAGCTTGCAAAGTTAGGCTACCGAACCACCGAGCCGAACGGCATTGACCGAGAGAGGTCACAAGTACTCCAAAAGGTCTTCACTGGCCTCCGTCAGCAGAAGATTACTGCCCGCGTATTTGCTGCCGATCTTGGCTTACGGCTTGAGGACCTGAACGCTCTCACCTTCGGATTGTTCGTAGGCGCTGTTGACGGCGGCGGCGAGGAGGAGCGTTTGTCGCCTCGACCAGATGGGCTACGGCTCGTTGTCGGTGGGAAGCCTTAATAGGCCCATCTCTCGACAAGGGCTGTTCCGCTCAGCCGAGCGATGAAAAAATGTGGCCCATCCCATAGCGGAGTACTACATTAGCCGTCTGACCAGGCGTTTTAGGGTGGGGAGTGCCACTAGACAGTGTGGGTACAGTTGTGGTACACTAGAAGGTTTACTTGGCACGCTACTTACCTGCGACTATCGTCTCTTCACAGGACCTGCCATTACGGCGGGGTGACGCCCGGGAGGCCACCCGAGCGTCACCTAGTCATGAGTTCAGCCCGTTGAAGAGGAGCACCCAAGACATGCCTAAGAACAAAGTACCGCGCCACAAGCCAGAGCGGCACGACCTGGTCCTGCTATTGGTGAGTGCAGCGTCGGCCCTTATGCATGGTCTCGCTCATCTGGTGGATGCCGTTGGACGGCTGTACCACTGAAGCGTAAGACGCTAAGGCGAAGCGCAACCCACCCGCAGTCAAGATCCGCTATCGGCGAATCCCCTCCTCAACCGGCAGCGGCGCTTTGCCGATAGAGCATCTTGGCTCCGCCCATATTTCGGCAACATAATCATCGAGGTCGCGTCACCCTCGCTGGGCGGCGCGGCCTCGACTCGTCTCACTGACCCTCGACCATTAGGTCAAGCTCACCCTGGATCGTGGCCGACGTGTCGCGAATCAGTGTCCAAGACGCCCGACGTACCTGCGGCTCGCTCCTGGCGGACCTCGACCTGAACACGCGGTTGGCCATGCAGATCCTGCTGCACGTCGACTTCAAGGTCACGATGAAGGTCTACACGCAGGTCTCGTCCAAGCAGATGATCGACGCGTTGCGCCGGCTCAGCGACAGCCTCGACAGGTGAAGCTTCATGACTTGCTGCACTTAACTGCTTTACAACATCAAAATGCTGCTCCGGGAAGTACCCAGAGCAGCCTCTCACCTGCGGTGGAGCTGTGGGGATTTGAACCCCAGACCCCCTCGATGCGAACGAGGTGCGCTACCAGACTGCGCCACAGCCCCTTACCGATCCCTCGGACGTGTCCGTGGAACCGCAGCAAGGCTAACAGGTAACGCACCGCCCCCGCGAACCGACCCCCACACCGGTCCTCACGCCGTGTGGTGGCGCCCTCCGGCCTCGTACGCCCGCCCGCGCAACCCGCCCGCCCGGCGGTAGGAGACCGAGGCCGTAGCCGCCGGCGGCAGATCCTGGTCCAGGCCCATCGCCGCCCGGCGCACCGCTTCCTTCTGAGCCGCCAGCCGCTTGGCCGCTTCGCGACGGGCCGCCTGCCGGCGGGCCTGCTCCCGCCGCACCTCAGCCTGCCGAGCCGCCAGCCACGCCGCCTCACGAGCCTCCTCGCGCCGTCGGCGGCGGTCGGCGATAGCCCGATTACGCAGGTGGAACAGGTCGATCACCAGCAGCGTGAAGGTCACCGCAAACCCGATCCAGAAACCGGGCCCCACGGCGACCACCCCGATCAGCTCGATCAGGTTGAGCAGGATCAGCGCCGCGAAGACGCGCCGGCGGCGTACCACCGCCGGGGTGTGCCGGCGGACCGGCACCCGCCGGGCCGGGCGGCGACCCGGCTTGACCAGCCGAAGTCTTGGTCGTGGGGAGGGAGACGGCGAGACCGTAACCGAAACCAGCCGCCCAGGGTTGATCGGTCGGCGTCCGGGCACGGTGCGACGACGGCGGTGGCGCTGGAGCACCCTCGCCGTCGACGACGCCCGCTCCGCGGCGAGGCGCTCGGTGGCGTCGTACCGGCGCACGAGCGCGGGCGCGAGGGCGAGCAGACCCGCCGCGGTGAGGACGGCGAGGAGCACCGAGGTCGGCACCCTCACCCCTCCCGTCAGCTACGGGCGGTCCGCTTTACACTTTCCCGGCCACGGACCGCAAGACCCAATCTCCCCGAGGCTACGGGCGCGAGCTGCGGAAATGGTCACGGCGCGCCGGGCGTGTCAGGGCCCTTCTCAGGCCCGGACCCGGCGCCAGCGGGCCAGCAGACCGCCCTCGGCGGCCACTTCCTCGCTGGTCAGGGCATATCCGAGATGGTCTCGCCAGCTGCCGTCGATGTGCATGTAGCGCTGGTGGTACGCCTCCTCGCGGAAGCCGAGCTTCTCGACGACCCGGCGGGAGGGTTTGTTCTCGGGCCGGATGTTGACCTCGATGCGGTGCAGGCCGCCGGGGCCGAACGCGTGGTCGACGGCGAGGGCGAGCGCGGTCGGGATGACGCCCCGGCCGGCGACGCGGCTGTCGACCCAGTAGCCGGCGTAGGCCGAGCTGAAGGCGCGCCGGACGATGTTGCCGAGGTTGAGGTGACCGACCAGCCGTTCGTGGCCGTTCTCCTGGAGGCAGACCGCGAACGGCATGCTCTCGCCGCGCCGGGCCGCGCGTTTCATGTCCTGGTAGACGTAGCCGAAGGCGCGGGCCGAGTTCATCTCGGACCACGGGCCGGGCGGCGCCGACTCCCAGGGGGCGAGCCATTTCTGGTTGGCTGTCCGCACGTCGGACCAGGCGCGGCCGTCGCTGCGCTTGTAGGGGCGCAGCACGACGGGTCCGTCGGCCAGGACGGCGGGCCATCCGGGCGTGGACCCCAGCATCATCGCCTCCGGTCGAGGAGCAGCACGTCCACGGTCGAGCCGGCGGCCGCCGTGGTGACCCGCTCGCCGAGGACCAGTAGGCCGTTGGCCTCGGCCAGGCCGGAGAGAGTGTACGGCCCGCCGGCCAGTGGCTGCACCGTATGTCCCCCGCCGCGCCGTTCGGTGACGAACGCGGGGCGGAACTCGCGCAGGCCGCCGGGGGACGAGATGGTCTCCAGCAGGTGGGCCTTGACGCTGGGGCGGAACACCGGCTCGTTGCCGGCGAGCAGCTGGATGACGGGGTGGGCGAGCACCTCGAAGCCGATGAGGGCGGCGCCGGGCTCGCCGGGCAGGCAGATCACCGGGACCTCCTCGCCGCCGACCGTGCCGAAGCCGAGGGTGCTGCCGGGGCAGAGGGCCACGTCGGTGAACTCGACGGCGCCGCGGCCGGGGTCGCGGCGGGAGAGCACCCGGCGCAGCATGTCGCCGGGCCCGGTGCCGGTGCCCCCGGTCGTGATGATCAGATCGGCCCGGAGGGTCTGGTCCTCGAGCAGGCCGCGGAGCCCTTCCGGGTCGTCGTCGCAGATGCCGATGCGGTACGCGAGCGCGCCGGCCTCGACCGCGGCGGCGGTCAGCGCGTGCGAGTTGGCGTCGACGATCTGCCCGGGTTGGCTGGGCCGGCCCACGTCGACCAGCTCGTCGCCGGTGGCCACGACGACCACACGCGGGCTGGGCCGGACCACGACGTGCCCGATGCCGGAGGCGGCGAACGTCGCGACCATGGCCGGGGTGACGTAGGCGCCTTTGGGGGCGAGCACCTGACCGACCGCGACTTCGTCACCCGCCCGGCGTACGCCCGAGCCCCTCTTCGGCGCGTGCAGGATCTCCACGGCGGCCATGCCCTGGTCGGTCCAGTGCACGGGCACGACCACGTCGGCCCCGATCGGCAGCGGCGCGCCGGCGGCCACCGAGAAGCACGTGCCGGGCGACAGCCGGACCGGGCGCCAGCTGGACGCGCCGAGGTCACCCACCACGTTGAGCCGGACCGGGCGCGGGCCGCCCTCGACCCGCCCGAACGCCGGGTGGGAGCCGACCCGGCCCGCCCCGCCGAGGTCTTCCCAGCGTGCGGCGTATCCGTCGATCGCGGCCTGGTCGAACGCCGGGTACGGATGCGGCGCCAGCACGTCGGTGGCGAGCGTGTTGCCGTGGGCCTGGGTGAGGTCGAGGTCGAGCGGAGGCAGCGGCCGGAGCCTGCGCAGCACGCTGCCCAGGTATTCGGCGAGAGGCTTCAGCTCGTTGGCGGCCGCCTCGGCATCGGCCGTGGCCGTCATCCTTGCGCGTTCCGGGTCATCAAGTCACCGCACCTTCAGTATCGAGTCCGTGCTCTGCAGCGAGACTAACGGCCGCGTGCCTGCCCGGGCGGTCGTGGCCCGGTCGGGACGGCGGCCTCGGTATCCAAGTTTCCTTCGGGTATGGCTGGGGAAACTTGCGAATTGATCACATCTTCGGGCTCGGCCAGGCGGTACGTGTCACGCCCGGCCCGCTTCGCCGCGTAGAGCGCGGTGTCGGCGGCGGCCAGCACTTGCCGCGCGTCACCACCGTGTTCCGGGTAGACGGCGACGCCGATCGACACGGTCACCGGGATGCCCAGGTGGTCGGGGCGCAGCGGGTCGATCGGCACCGGTCGGTCCCGTACGGCGGCGCCGAGCCGCTCGGCCACGATCGCCCCGCCGTACGCGTCGGTCTCCGGCAGCAGCACCACGAACTCCTCACCGCCCTGCCGGAACGCCACGTCGACCTCGCGCAGCCCGACCCGGATACGCCGGGCGAACTCGGCCAGCACGGCGTCACCGGCCGCGTGCCCGTACGTGTCGTTCACGTCCTTGAAGTGGTCCAGGTCGAGCACGAGCACCGTGAGCATCCGCCCGAACCGGCTCGCCCGCTCCACCTCCCGGCGCAACGATTCCCGCAGGTAACGGTAATTCCACAACCCGGTGAGGGGGTCGGTCAGCGAGAGCCGCTGCGCCTCCTCGTGCATCCGCACGTTGTGCACCGCCACCCCGGCCTGACCGGCGAACGTCCGCAGGGTCCGCAGGTCGGCGTCGTCGAAGCGGTCGCCGCCGACCCGGTCGTAAAGGGCCAGGACCCCGAGGGTCTCGGGTTCGTCGCCGTCCTCGACCGGCGCGCAGATCGGCACGGCCACGTACGTCCGGCACGGCGGCTCGGAGGTGGCGATCTCGCCGTGCCCCCGCCGCCATTCACCGCTGGCCGCCACCCCGCCGAGCACCCCGTGGCCGACGGTCAGCCGCCGCTGGGGCAGGTCGGCGTCGGGCACGTCCCAGTTCCCGGTCAGCCCGACGCCGCACTGCGCGACCAGCTCACCCTTCACCGGGTCGATCAGCAGCACGAGGCCGGCCCGGGCGCCGGTGGCGGCGAGCGCGGTCCGCAGGATGACCTGGAGGATGCGCTGCAGGTCGTGGGTGCTGGAGAGGGTCTCGCCGAGGATGGCCAGATGGCCGCGGAGCTGGTCGCGGCTGGCGGTCAGGGCCTGGACGTACGCCTGCAACTCGCGGGTCATGCGGTTGAAGGTGGCCGCCAGCCGGCCCAGCTCGTCCGGCCGCAGGATCGGCACGCGGGTGTCGAGATCGCCGTCCGCCACCCGGCCGGCGGCCCAGGCCAGGTCGCCCAGGGGCCGGGTGGTGGTGCGGGCGAGCCAGCGGGCGACCAGGACGGCGGCCAGGGCCGCGGCCAGGACGACGGCGGGGAGTACGGCGTACAGGAAGGTCGGCCTGTACGCCGGCACGGTGAGCGTGATCGCCAGCGGTTGCCCGGGCTCGGGAACGATCCGCCGGACCTGCCCTTCACCGTCGCCGGTCAGGCTCACCCGGGCCCCGCTGACGGCACTGAGCCGGCCCAGGAACGCGTCATCGACGGTCTGAGCTGCGGTGATGGTGGTGTCGCGGGCGACCGCCGCGGCCGAGATGGTGGTGGCCGGCCCCTCGGACGGGGTGGCGCAGCTCCGCCAGTCGTCGTGGCGTTCTCGCGCGCTGACCTCGATGCCGGTGGCCAGGCCGCGCGCGATCAGCTGGCCCGCCACCGCGGATCGGTCATTCGCGGGCACCACCGCCACCGCGTCGGCCGCCGCCTGGAGCTGGCGGCAAGCAGCGGAAATGCTGGTACTGACGGTGGTCGCGGCCCGATCGAGCCGCTCGGTCGTCCGGTCCCGGCTCACCGTGGTGACGGTCAGGGCGACGAAGATGGACCCGAGCAGGACCGGACCGAGCACGACCACCAAAAAGGCCGTGGTGAGCCGGCCACGTAGCGTCACGCATCCTCCCGGGAGTGGCCCTCTTTGGAGCGATGCTGACATAGTGTGCACCGTTTGCCGCTTTTAAAAAGGGGGTGTTGCATGCCCGATTTAACCGGTGCCGCGGAAAAAACGAGACGCCGCAAGATCGCGCTCCGCAGTCATCTGCTCACGGCAAGGCGTCAGATGTCACCCTCAGCCCTCGCCGCAGCGGCCGCCCAACTTCAAGATCAAGTGCTTGAGGCGGTACGGGTTCAGCGGGCGACCACAATTGCCGCGTACGTCCCCGTCGGCGCCGAGCCCGGGGGCCCCGGCCTGGTCGCTTCACTGGCCGCCCACGGCCGCGTCCTGCTGCCCGTGCTGCGCCCCGACAACGACCTGGACTGGGCCCCGTACGAAGGCACGACCGTCCCCGGCCCTCGAGGCCTGCTGGAGCCCCCCGGCCCGCGCCTGGGCGTCGACGCCATCCTCTCGGCCGACCTCGTCCTGGTCCCAGCCCTGGCCGTCGACCGCCACGGCTTCCGCATGGGCCGCGGCGGCGGCTCCTACGACCGGGTTCTGAGCCGCCTCGCCGTCCTCCCGCCGCCCAGCGCCCCTCCGTCCAGCGCCCCTCCGCCCAGCACCCCTCCGCCCAGCACCCCTCCGTCCAGCACCCCTCCGCCCAGCACCCCTCCGCCCAGCACCCCTCCGTCCAGCACCCCTCCGCCCAGCGCCCCTCCGCCCAGCGCCCCTCCGCCAAGCAGCCCTTCCTCCGCCGACCACACCTCTCCCGCAAGCGCCCCCCTTGGCGCGCGAACGCCGCTGGTCCTGGCCCTGCTCCACGACGGTGAGCTGCTGGACGAGGTGCCGGCGGAGCCACATGATCGGCCCGTGCACGGGGCCCTCACGCCGCACGGTGGGCTATTCCTGGCCCCGACGTGATGTCCGCCCAACGCTCAACCTGCCGTTCGAGTGGACGAAATGACCTCCGATGGCGCAACATTGGCACTCGGAGTTGGCGAGTGCCAACAGCCGAAAGATCCGGAGGAGCCGTGCCTACCTACCAGTACGCCTGCACCGAATGCGGCCACCAGCTCGAGGCCGTGCAGTCGTTCTCCGACCCGGCGCTGACCGAGTGCCCGAACTGCCAGGGCAAACTCCGCAAGGTCTTCAGCTCCGTCGGCGTCGTCTTCAAGGGTTCGGGCTTCTACCGGAACGACTCCCGCTCCGGCAGCGTGAGCGCCGAGAAGTCCGCCTCCACCAACGGCGACGCCACCAAGAAGCCGGACACGTCAAGCTCCACCTCGAGCGACTCGTCCTCCAGCTCGACCACCTCGACGTCGTCATCTAGCAGCAGCTCGACCACCTCGTCGTCCTCTTCGTCGAGCACGAAGGCCCCCGCCGCTTCCTGACGCCAACCCCGAATCGCGCCGGCACCCCCGGCGCGATTCCCGCGCGCCTACGAGCGGCCACTCTGCCCACCCGCACCCCGCGTCCGTGCGCCCACGAACAACCACCCTGCCCGGCCGGTCCGCGCCCCCGCGTCCGCGAGTAGCCGCCCTTCCCGCCGGTCCGCGCCCCGCGTACGCGCGTCCGGTCGCGTCCACGAGCAGCCGCCTTCCCGTCCGCCCTCTGCGTCCGCTGGCGGCTACCCCTCCCTATCGCCCGCGCTCTGCGTCCGCGCGCTCCTGGAGTCCCCGGGCTCATCGACTCTCCGCGCCCCGCACCCCGCGCCCCGCACCCCGCGCCGACCAGGCGTACCCCGTCCTCACGCCCGGGCCCTCCTGAGGCGCACCTCGTCTTTCGCGGCCCGCGCCTTCCCCACCGCGCACCCTGTCTTCGCGGCCCGCGCCTTCCCCACCGCGCACCTTGCCTTCGCACCCGGCCCCTACCCCGGGCCGCGTCGCGTCTCGATCAGCGCGTTCAGGCGGTCCCGGCGGTGACCCGTCGCGGGGCGGGACCGCTACCAAAATCACCTGTGACCGCGCCGGTTATCCACATTCGCGCGCTGTCCACAGGCTCGGAGCGGGCGATCTCCCCGCCCGCCTAACGTTCGCCTCGGCGCCGGACCACGACGCCAGGGCGAGCGAGAGGGAGCAGGACGATGGCCAGACCGAGCATGTCCCGGCTCGGGAAGGCACTTCCCCCACCGCACGGGCAAGCCGGCCGCGACAGCGGCGAAGGGCGCCTGGATCCCGTGCGGCGCCGCCGGCCGGCCCGCGGCACGCTGTTCCGCCTCGCAGCGGTCGCGGCCTTGCTGAGCCTCGCCGCCCTGCTGTCGTGGTCACCCCCGGAGGCGTGTGAGCCCGCCACGGACACAGTTGTCGTGCGCCCGTCCGCCTCCGGGGCCTTCCCAGCCGACGGCACTCCAGCGACGCCGAACGGCTCAGCCACGCTCCCGCCGGCCGACTCCGCCGTTGACCCGCCGGGAGACTCCGCTGCCGCGAGGCCGGGCAGCGCCGCGCGGCCAGACAACGCCGCGGGGCCTGGCAACGCCGTCGTGCCCTCCGGCACCGTCGGCGTTCCCATCCGCCTGGCCGACCCCACAGCGCTCGCGCTGGTGAAGCCGGGCAACCGGGTCGACCTGCTACGGGTCGACGACAAGGGCGCCACGACCTCGGTCGCGGCCGCCGCGCTGGTCCTCACCGTGACCGGGGCGTCCGACCCCACTACCGGCGGCCTGCTGCTGGCCCTGCCGCCGACCGAGGCCGAGCATGCGGTGGCCACACCGAACCACGGCTTCGCCGTCCTCATCCGCCCCGGCTGACCTGTGCCGGCCGAGTCGGGTCTCGGGTCGCGAAGCCGTACGTCGTGCGCCCAGCCGTGCCGGCCGCGCGCTCACCAGTGGGGCGGGCGGTCCTCGAGCAGGCGCTCGTCGTTGTCGGAGGAGCGTTCGCCCCAGCCGCGCTCGGTGTCGTCCCGGGTCTGATCGGGGAGGACGGGCGCCTCCTCGGACTCGAAATCGACCTCGCGTTCGCCGTCCAAGTCGCGCTCGGGCTCATCCAGGATGTCCACGCCTAAGAGGGTAGGCCCGCGCCGCTGCGGAAGTCTTCCCCCTTCGGCTGTACCGTCGGTGAACGTGAGCAGCCCCACCGGCGTCCCGGACGACTCTTACTGGCAGCGACCGGATCCTGACTCTCCCGTGCCCGGTCCGTCCCCTGACCCTGCCGAGCCCACCCCGAAGCCGGAGCCGAGCTATCCCGGTCCGCCGAAGCCCGCACCCCCGTCGGGCAACTGGCGCCCGCCCACGATCTCCCAGCCCCCACCCCCACGCGCCATGCCCGGCCAGGACATGGACGCCCTGGACGAGTCCGAGAGCTCAGCCCGCACCCTCACCTACGGCGTCGGCCTGGTCGCGGGCGCCATCGCCCTGATCCTCATCTGTCTACTCTGCGCCCGAGCCATCTTCTGACCCACCCGCCCCGCCCTACTCGACGCGCCACCCCACCCCCGACCCGGCGTGGCGCAGCACCCCCGCCGTCACGGCACCAGCACCCGCCGGGAAGCCATCAGCCGGTCCGGCACCACAACCCCTGGGCCCGCCATGACCCGGGCCCGGCACCCCCACCCCTGGGCCCGCGACCATCGGGCCCGGCACCACCGCCCTGGGCCGCGACCATCCGGCCCGGCACCACCGCCCTGGGCCGCGACCATCCGGCCCGGCACCACCGCCCTGGGCCCGCCACCATCCGGCCCGGCACCACCGCCCTGGGCCCGCCACCATCCGGCCCGGCACCACCGCCCTGGGCCTGCCACCATCCGGCCCGGCGCCACCACCACCCCCCTGGGCCCGCCTCCAGCCGGCGCGACGGGGGCGCCACCCGGCGGGCGGCAGTCGGCTCGCGCTCTCGTACGGTCACGCGGCCCTCGGCACGGCGCCCTCGCAGAGGGGCGCGCTGGGCGTGGTGCCCTCGCGGGGCTGACGCGGTCTCAGCCCGGCTCGGTGTGCTGGGCACACCCGAAGCGCCGGGCGGTGGCTGGTGCCACCACCCGGCGCTTCGGGTGTGCCGCTTTTAGCGGGTGTGCCGCTTTTAGTAGGTGCCCCAGACTGCGGTTAGTAGGTGCCCCAGACTGCGGTTAGTAGGTGCCCCAGACTGCGGTGGCGCCTGAATCGCCGGTCTTGTAGACGTAGTAGCCGGAGATCACGGCCAGGACGACCAGAACCACGGCGCCGGCGGCCTCGCCGATCAAGGGGAGGCGGCCGGTGCGGCGCCAGGTGAGGGCGACCAGGACGAGGCTGGCCACGCCAAGGGCCAGGGTGAACCAGAACGTGCGGGTGCCGAAGCCCATGTGGTCGTCCAGGATTTCCTTGCCGGGGCCGCTCATGCCCTGGCCGATCAGGCGGTTGTAGAGCTCGGTGCCCGACTCCTTCGCCACGAACGTCGCGACCGGGGCGGCCACCGCGAGCAGCGCCAGCGCCCAGCCCAGCTTGGGACGCCACCGCGGCACCAGCGCGTAGACGACGGCCGCGAGGGCCAGCAGCGGAACGAACACCACCGCGGCATGCAGGACGAGCGCATGCACCGGCAGGCCGTTGATCTGGTCGAACACGAAGCCTCCTCATGGAACTGGTCGGCCGCCAGCTTAGAAGTATCTGACGACGCAAACTTCCTCGAGTCCGCTTACACCCTTTGACCCGCCACGGTTCACCTCTCCGCAGGTCTTTCGGGGCACAACTGTTGGGGAATCACCCCTAACCGTGCTGTCATTGACCGATGCCTAAGGGTGAAGACCTGCTGCGTGAGCACGGCCTCCGGGTCACCAAGCCGCGCCTCGCCGTGCTGGAGATCCTCACAGGCGGCGGCCACCTTGACGTCGAGCAGATCGCCGCGCAAGCCCGGGTCCGCCTCGACTCGGTGTCGACCCAGGCGATCTACGACGTGCTCGGCGCCCTCTCCCGGGCCGGCCTGGCCCGCCGTCTGGAACCGGCCGGCAGCCCGGCCCGCTACGAGGCCCGGGTCGGCGACAACCACCACCACATCGTCTGCCGGGGCTGCGGCGAGATCGCCGACGTCGACTGCGTGGTGGACGAGCGGCCGTGCCTCACCCCGGCCCACAACCACGGCTTCCAGCTGGATGAGGCCGAGGTGACGTTCTGGGGTTTGTGCCCGGCCTGCCAGCGACAGCACGCCGACGAGGCCTGAATTTCGATATCTGAACAGGTTCAACTTTCGCCGGGCGCCGTGGCAGTCTGGATGTCATGAGCGATGTCGGGCTGTTCGGACCGGATTCGGTCACCTGGAAGCTGCACCGCGAGCCGATCCTGATGCTCGGCGGTCTCCGCTCGCTTTATCTGCAGGCGCTGCACCCGCGCGCCGTCGCGGGCGTCGCCCAGAACTCGGGCTACCGGGCCGACCCGTGGGGCCGTCTCAGCCGTACGTCGGCCTATGTGGCCACGGTGATCTACGGCAGCACGGACGAGGTCGAGCTGGCCTCCAGCCGCCTGCGCCGCCTGCACTCGAAGATGACCGCGGTCGACCCGGCCACGGGTGAGACGTTCCGTATCGACGAGCCCGACCTGCTCCGCTGGGTCCACGTGACCGAGGTCGAGTCGTTCCTGACCACGGCCACCCGCGCCGGTCTGCGACTGACCGCGGACGAGGTCGACCGCTACTACACCGAGCAGCTCAAGGCCGCCGAGCTGGTCGGCCTGGACCCGTCCACCGTGCCGTCCACCGCGGCCGAGGTGGCCGCCTACTACGAGGCTGTCCGCCCCGAACTGGGCATGACCAAGGACACCGCCGAGACCGCCCTCTTCCTGACGGTCCCGCCCGTTCCCGACACCTGGGGTCCACGCGCTCTCCGCCTGGGCCTGACCCTGGGCCCGGCCCGCTGGGCCTATCTCGGCATCGCCACCACCGCCGCCGCCCTGCTCCCGCCCTGGGCCCGCCGTCTTTACGGCGCCCCCGGCTGGCCCACCACCGACATGACAGCCGACCTCTCCATCCGCGGCCTGCGCCTGCTCATGTCCACCGTCCTGGCCACCCTCCCCCGCCGCTACCGCGACAGCTCCATGCGCCAGGCCGCCCTGGCCCGAACCCAAACCGCCGCCGCCTGATCACCCCCTCGCCCGCCACCCCGCTCCCGATGGGGGTGGAGGGGGCTATGGGTCCGGGGGGAAGGGTCGAAAGCTGGGCTCGAAGGCCAGGTTGCCGGGCCGCGGGCCAGGCAAGGTCGAGAGCTGAGGGCCCGGGCCCAGGGCCAGGTTGCCGGGCCGGGGGCCGAGGCGAAGCCGAGCTGAGGGCGGGGGCCCAGGGCCAGGTTGCCGGGCCGCGGGCCGAGGCGAAGCCAAGCTGAGGGCCCGGGCCCAGGGCCAGGTTGCCGGGCCGCGGGCCGAGGCGAAGCCGAGCTGAGGGCCCGGGCCCAGGGCCACGTTGCCGGGCCGCGGGCCGAGGCGAAGCCGAGAGCTGAGGGCCCGGGCCCAGGGCCAGATTGCCGGGCCGCGGGCCAGGCAAGGTCGCGAGCTGAGGGCCGGGGCCGAGGGTCGGGAAGCCGGGGACGGAGAGTCGCCGGCTGGTGGGCTGAAGGGCTGGTCAAGGGGTGAGGTGGGCGACGGCGGCCCACGGCTCCTTGGCGGGCATCTCGGAGCCGGCGGGGCAGATTTTGCGGAAGTCGCACCAGCCGCACAGGGGTCCGGGGGTGGTGGGGAACTCGGTGTCGGGGTCGGCGCCGGCGGCGACGGCTCGTTCGGCGGCCATGATGTCGCGGGCGGTGTCCTCGGCGCGGCGGAGCTGGCGGGCCAGGGACTCCTCGGTGTGCTCGTGGGCGGCGACCGTGCCGGTGGGCAGGTGGTGCAGCTCGACGCGGTAGCTCGGGCGGCGGAAGACGCGCTGGGCCGCGTAGGCGTAGAGGGCGAGGGCCAGCGAGCCGCGGGCGTCGTCGGCGTCGGAGCCGGTGCGGCCGGTCTTGTAGTCGACGATCACGGCCTCGGGGCCGTTGGGGCCGGGGCGCGAGTCGATGCGGTCGGCGCGGCCGTTCAGGGCGAGGACGGCCGTCTTGGCGGCCACCGTGCGCTCGACGCCGAGCGGTTCGTCCTGCGGGTCGAGGCCGGCCACATAAGTCTCGAGCCAGCCCAGCGCCGCGCGGTAGGCCGCCCTCTCCTGGTCGACGTCGCGGTAGCCCTCGCGGACCCAGGTGCTCTTGAGGAGCCTGGGCAGCACGCTCGGCTCCCGCTGGCCGGGTGGCAGGCCGTACCAGTTCTTCAGCGCGGTGTGGACGCTGGCGCCCAGCGAGTTGTGCGCCCACGGCGGGCCCTTGGGCGGGCTGGGGCGCTCGACATACGAGTACTTGTACCGCCGGGGGCAGTCGACATAGGTGCCCAGCTTGCTCGGGGTGCACACGAAGA
The DNA here is from genome assembly GCF_040675435.1 of Actinoplanes sp. NPDC049598. Lineage (NCBI taxonomy): Bacteria > Bacillati > Actinomycetota > Actinomycetes > Micromonosporales > Micromonosporaceae > Actinoplanes > Actinoplanes sp. NPDC049598. The sequence continues at coordinate 385,676 of NZ_JBFAOX010000003.1, forward strand.
GCCGCTCGGGCATGCCGTCGAAGCCGAGCTGCTCGGGGACGCCGGCACGGGATCTGGTGGGAGGCACGGAGCAATCCTGCCAGCCCGGTACGACAGATACCGAGTCAGAACGCGGCGGCGTACATCTCCACGAAGGCCGCGACCGCGTCGGCGATCAGCTGCACCGCGATCGCGGCCAGCAGCAGACCGGCGATGCGGGTCAGGACCTCGATGCCGGCCGGGCGCAGCAGCTTGACGATAACGCCGGAGAACCGGAGCACGACCCAGACGGTGATCATGACGAGCAGGATGCCGATGGCGATCACCAGGTATTCGTCGAAGCCCTCCGCACGCTGCACGAACAGCATGGTGGCGACGATCGCGCCCGGCCCGGCCAGCAGCGGCGTGCCGAGGGGGACCAGCGCCACGTTGCTGGTGCCGCCCTGTTCGGCGGGCTCGTCGGTCTTGCCGGTGAGCAGCTGCAGCGCGACCAGCACGAGGAGCAGACCACCGGCGCCCTGCAGGGCCGGAAGTTGCACGTGGAGGTAGTCGAGCAGGGTCTGCCCGGCCACCGCGAAGCCGACGATCACGCCGAGCGCGAGCAGGACGGCCTGGGTCCCGGCCCGGACCCTGTCCCGGGCCGCCATCGTGCCGGTCAGCGCGAGGAAGACCGGCACCATGCCGGGTGGGTCGACGATCACCAAGAGGGTCACGAAGACCTCGCCGAGGAACTTGAGATTCACCCGAACAAGGTAGGGGTCCGGAGCGCCGCCCCGCAGTTCCATGCGGTCAGCGTCACCCCAGCACAGGCACTCCGGTGGCGGCGGACGCGATCTTCTCGTACGCCGAAGGTGCCGTCAGGAAGGCACCCAGCCGGACCGTCTTGTGGGTGCCGTGGAAGTCGGACGATCCCGTCACGACCAGGCCGAGGTCCTCGGCGAGGGCCCGCACGTGGGCGCGCTCCTCGGGCGAGTGGTCCTCGTGATCGGCCTCGAGCCCGAACAATCCGGCCTCGGCCAGCTGCACGATCAGCCGGTCGGGGACCACGCGGCCCCGGACTGTGGCCCGTGGGTGGGCGAAGACGGTCACCCCACCGGCCGCCCGCACCGCCCGCACGGCCTCGAAAACGTCAAGGTCCGCCTTCGGTACGAAATAACGCGCGCCCAGCCACTGCGAATGGAACGCCTCGGTTGTGGTCCGCACGAGCCCGGCCCGGATCAGCGCCTGGGCGATGTGCGGGCGACCGACCGAGCCGCCGGCCGCGTAGCCGTGCACCTCGTCCCAGGTGATGGGCACACCGTCGGCCGCCAGCCTGTTCACGATCTTCTCGGCCCGCTGCTCGCGGTCGGTGCGCAGCCGGGCCAGGTCACCGGCCAGGCGGGGCTCGTCCGGGTCGAAGAGGTACGCGAGCATGTGCAGAGCGATCGGCGGTTCGGCCCCGTGCCAGCGGCAGGACAGCTCGGCCCCGCGGACGAGCTGGAGGCCCTCCGGCCGGGCGGCCGCCGCTGCCACCCAGCCCCCGGTGGTGTCGTGGTCGGTGATCGCCATGACGTCGAGACCGGCCGCCGCCCCCGCCCGGACCAGCTCAGCGGGGGTCAGAGTGCCGTCGCTGGCGGTCGAATGGCAGTGCAGGTCGATTCGGGTCACCTGAGAACGCTACCGGCCCGGTGTCGCGGGCGGCCCGCCGACAGCCCGATCCTTGCGTCACAGCTAGGCGTCGTCGCCTTCGCTGTCCTTGCCGAGTCGCGCTTCGACGGCCTGCGGCTCGTACATCTCCTCGACGACCCGCAGATAGAGCTCGTTGGGGTTGGGCAGGTGTTTGACCTCGCGCAGCGCCTGATCCTGGCCGGCCGACTCGAGCACGAAGGTGCCGTAGCTGAGCATGCGGCCGAGGGCAGACTGCTCGTACTTCATGTCGGTGACCCTCAGCAGCGGCATCATGGCCACCCGGCGGGTGATGATGCCGTTGACCACCATGACCCGCTTGTTGGTCAGGATGAACCGGTCGAAGTACCAGTCGAAGACCTTCCAGGCGACCCAGCTGATCACGCCGAGCCAGATCAGCACGGCCGCGGTGACCAGGCCGTTGATGTTCTGCCGGGTCAGGAAGCCGGCCAGGTAGCCCAGGGCGAGGGTCGCGCCGGCCCCGATGCCGAGCGGGGCCGAGAGATGGATCCAATGTCTCTTCCACTCGCCGCGGTAGCGCTCGGTGGGGAAGAGGTAGCGCGCGACCAGAGTGGTCGGTTCGTCCTCGAGGGGCAGGACCCGCCGGGGGCCGCCGCCGCCCTCGGGCCCGAGACCCTCGAGCTCCTCCTCGGTGAAAATGGGCGGCTCGTACTCGTCGCCGGGGTCGCCGTCGCTGGCGTAGCCCGCGCTGGGGCTGTAGCCGGCGTCCGGCGAGTAGCCAGGACCGTCCGAATAGGTTCGGCGCCTCGAGTACGCGGACGCGTCGTCGAACGCCGGGTCGTTGTACCCGTAGTTCTCGTCGTCCTCCGGAGGGCGCCCTGCACCCTCGCCTCGAGGCTCGCGCGGTTCAGCAGGACCACCCATGTGGTGATGCTAAGCGACGAGGTTCGTAAAGAACGTGCCGAAGCCCCGGGCAATATCGGCGATCGTGCCTCCGAGTGACTCGAAGACCGAGGCGGCCGAGTTCGGGTTGAAGGCGATGAAAAAGATCAAGAACGCGATACCAAGCCAGGTCAGAACCTTCTTGATCATGGCGGGCCTTCTCCTGTGGGTGCGGGTGACGGTCAGCGCCGCGGCAGTACTGACGGTATCAGTTTCGTCGCTCCGTGTGAACAATGTGCCCGAAAAGCCGATACCGTCTCCGCAGGTCAGCACCCAAGTTTCAGGCCTTGCCCTGCAGACACGGGGACGGCGCTCCGTACACCAGCTCGGGCGGCACCCCTTCGGAGAGATCGTGCAGGACGACGTGCTCCGCGAGGAAGTAGCCCGCGCTTGCGGGCCACGCTACCGCATAGAGCCACATTCCTTTCGCCTCACTCACGTACGCGCTTCGATCTTCCGGGGACTTGACGCACCACAGTGGAGTGGGGTGCCCGGCCGCTTTAACCTTGGCGTGCGGTCCAGGGTGGCCACTCGGGTCGGCGAGCGCCTCGGCGATCAGATATCCCGGGTCGATGCCCGGAATCCCGGCGAATCTGGTGCCGAGCCCGACGCCCGGCTGCTCGGCGATCAGCATGACGTCGGCCGGCCCGCCGGCCAGCGGCTCCGGGCCGCTGCAGGCGATCGCGGTGGCCCGCACGCCCCGCCGGTCGTCGCCCGCCCAGCCGACGCCCGTGACCATCCAGCCCGCCGGCAACGGCCACGGGCACCAGAACGGCACCTTCTCCGGCGTCGAGGCCTGACGGCGCAGCATGCTGTCGACGATGTCGGCGTTGATGTGCTCGGCGACATGGAAGGGCGGCACGTCGCCGCAGTTGTCACAGCGCCAGTCACTGTGCATCAGGTCCGGCTTGCGGACCTGTGCGCCACACCTGGGGCAACTCACCGTGACACCCACATCCACTACCGTGCGGCTCGTACGAGCCGCCGTCAAGCGGATCCGCAGAACCCGGACGTATCCGCAAGATTCACCCGGGCGGGGGTCCCGCGTGGGCGCGAATCCACGCGTGCATCGCGATGCCACTGGCGACTCCCGCGTTGATCGAGCGCGTCGATCCGTACTGGGCGATGGAGAAGAGCTGGGCGCAGGCCGCCCGCGCGGCCTCGGAAAGACCTGGACCCTCCTGGCCGAAGAGCAGCACGCACTGCCGGGGCAGCGTCGTGGTCTCCATCGGCCGCGAGCCGGGGAGGTTGTCGATCCCGATCACCGGCAGGCCGCGCTCGGCCGCCCAGGCCACGAACTCCTCGATCGTGGGGTGATGGCGCACGTGCTGGTAACGATCGGTGACCATGGCGCCGCGGCGGTTCCATCGGCGTAACCCCACGATGTGCACCTCGGCGGCGAGGAAGGCGTTGGCGTTGCGGACCACGGTGCCGATGTTGAAGTCGTGCTGCCAGTTCTCGATCGCGACATGGAAGCCGTGCCGGCGGGTGTCCAGATCTTTCACGACGGCTTCCCGGCGCCAGTAGCGGTAACGGTCGACGACGTTGCGGCGATCCCCGTTGGCCAGCAGCTCCGGGTCGTACCGGGCGTCGGTTGGCCACTCGCCGGGCCAGGGGCCGACACCCACCTCGGCGGACTCGTCCTCACCGATCATCATGGGCCGACAACCTACCGACCCGCCGGGAGACGCAATGAGCGGCGGGGCCCTCCCCGGCACCCGCCGCCCACGCTTTGGTGGGGCCAGTCTGCCTTACCGTCCGTATCGATGTGAAGAAAGCTCAGGTGTGACCCAGCTCACATTTAACTTTATTTCCTATTACGGTGGGCAAGATTCAACTATGTGAACCTGGGGCGAATCGGGCGCTGTGAGTTGTCTCGTTAAGCGCAGCGTGCCCCTCACCTCTCGTTACGATGGGTAGCCTACGGCCCACCCCGTGTTCTGAATTCGTGCTGTAGACCACGTGTCATCCGGCGCCGAGGCGGGAATGGCGAGGGGGACGGATGGGTTTCACCGCACGAAAGCCAATTTCCCGTGGACGGAGACAACATGGCGACGGTTGCGCTGACCGCTGAGAACTTCGACGAGATGACCAGCAAGGACGGGATCGTCCTGGTCGACTTCTGGGCGAGCTGGTGTGGGCCGTGCGTCCGCTTCGCTCCGACCTACGAGCGGTCCTCGGAGAAGCACGAGAACATCACCTTCGGCAAGGTCGACACCGAGGCCGAGCAGGCGCTCGCCGCGAAGTTCGACATCCGCTCGATCCCGACGATCATGGCCGTCCGCGACGGCGTCATCGTCTTCTCGCAGCCCGGGGCGCTCCCCGAGTCGGCCCTGGAGAACCTGATCGAGCAGGTCGAGAAGCTGGACATGGACGAGGTGCGCCAGCAGCTCGCCGCGCACAGCCACTGATCTGATCTTCGAAAGCCCCGCCGGCCATTCGGCCGGCGGGGCTTTTTTGATACGCGTGTTCGACTGGACAACGTGATCGAACGCGTGTTCGAATAGCCGCCATGCGATGGTCCAACCTGTCGGCGGCGCACTCCAAAGCCAGCTCTGACGGCGGCTCGCTCCTGGACAGGGCAGCGCCGGTGGCCCCACCCCTGCCGCTGGCGCTGCCCGGCTCTACCGTCCGCACCTTCGACACCCCGGGCTTCGCCGGCATGACGTTCTACGAGGTCCAGGCGAAAAGCCTGATCAACCGCGTTCCCGGAGCGTCCCGTGTGCCGTTCGAGTGGACGATCAATCCGTACCGCGGGTGCTCGCACGCCTGCGCGTACTGCCTGTCGGGTGACACTCCCATCCTGATGGCCGACGGGAGCACCCGGCCGCTGGCCGAGCTCCAGCGGGGCGACGCCATCATGGGCACGATGGGCGCCGGCGCCTGCCGGCGGTATGTGCCGACCACCGTCCGCGACCACTGGTCGACCACCAAGCCGGCCTTCAGGGTCACCCTGGCCGACGGCACCCGTCTGGTCTCCAGCGGCGACCATCGCTTCCTGACCCGGCGCGGCTGGCGGTTCGTACGCCCGGCCGAGGCCCACCAGCCCGCGCTCGCCGTGGGCGACCTGATGTTCGGCGTCGGCCGGTTCGCCGAGCCGCCCAAAGAGAGCCACGACTACCAGGCCGGCTTCCTGTGCGGACTGGTCCGCGGGGACGCGGCCGGGCTCGACAAATCGCGGGAGCGGGCCGAGCGCTATCTGGAGGACGTCCCGCTGCACGAGGCGCTGCGCTGGCCCGAGCTGCCCACGAACGGGTGGTACAGGGGCTTCCTGGCCGGCGCGTTCGGCTCGGTCGGCCGGGCCGACCGGCTGGCGATCACCTTCACCAGCGGCGACCGGCAGTTCCTGAGCCGGGTGACCGAGGCGCTGACCCATCTCGGTCTGCCCAGCCGTGGCCCGGCCCGCGGCAACGGCGTCGTCGAGCTCGACCGTGACCTCTGGTCCGCGCTGCGCTTCCGGCATCTCACCGGCGCCGACGGGGCGCCGCTGGACGCGTCCGGGGTGGGCGTGCGGGCCGGCCGGCAGCTCGCCGTGGTCGACATCGAGGAGCTCGGCCTCACCCTGCCGCTGTTCGACATCTCCACCGGCACCGGCGACTTCATCGCCGACGGGGTGGTCAGCCACAACTGCTTCGCCCGGCACACGCACAGCTACCTCGACCTCGACACCGGCCACGACTTCGACACCAAGATCGTCGTCAAGGTGAACGCGGGCGAGGTGATCCGCCGCGAGCTGGCCGCTCCGCGATGGTCCGGCGCCCCGATCGCCATGGGCACCAACGTGGACGTCTACCAGCGCGCCGAGGGCCGCTACAAGCTGATGCCGGAGATCCTGACCGCGCTGCGCGACCACGCCAACCCGTTCTCGATCCTGACCAAGGGCACGCTGATCCTGCGCGATCTCGAGCTGCTGAAGCAGGCGGCCGAGGTGACCCGGGTCGGCCTGTCGTTCTCGGTCGGGTTCGTCGACGAGCGGGTCTGGCGCGCGGTCGAGTCGGGCACGCCCAGCCCGCGGCGGCGGCTCGACGCGGTCCGCCGGCTCACCGACGCCGGCTTCTCGATCGGTGTGCTGATGGCGCCGATCCTCCCCGGCCTCACCGACACCGACGAGTCGATCGACGAGACCGTCGCGGCCATCGCCGCCGCCGGGGCCACCAGTGTCACGCCACTCCCGCTGCATCTGCGGCCGGGCGCCCGCGAGTGGTACGCGTCGTGGCTGACCAGCACGCATCCGGAGCTCGCCCCGCGCTACCGCGAGCTGTACGGCAACGGCTCGTACTCGCCGCAGTCCTACCAGCACGAGGTCGTCGCCCGGGTGCGGATGGCCGCCCGGCGCCACGGCCTGCACCGGGCCGGGCCGGGCGAGGCCCGCGCGATCCCGGAGAAGGCGGTGGAGTCGTCACAGCAGCTGACGCTGATCTGAGCGCACTACAGTCGAGGGCATGAGAAGCGCACAAGAGATCCTGGCCGGGGCCGCAGTCATCGCGGTGGTCGGCGCCTCCCGCGATCCGTGGAAGCCTTCTCACTCCGTGCCGCTGCAGATGCTGCGTCACGGCTGGCGGATCATCCCCGTCAACCCGTACGCCGATGAGATCTTCGGGATCAAGGCGGTGCCCACGCTGGCCGACATCGACGAGCCGATCGACCTGGTCGACGTCTTCCGGCCCTCCTACGACGCCCTCGACGTGGTGCGCCAGGCGATCGCGATCAAGGCGCCGGCCGTGTGGCTGCAGAGCGGCATCGTCTCGGCCGAGGGCCGTCGTCTGGCCGAGGAGGCGGGCATCGACTACGTCGAGGACCGTTGCCTGGCCGTCGAGCGCGCGGTCGGCCAGCTCACCCGGCTGCAATAGGTCACCTACCGTGTTCTCCCTGTACCCGGGCTAGTACCGTGCCCGGGGAACGAGGAGGCCTTGATGACCTATCCATCCGGCGGAACACCGGATCCATACCAGCCACAACAGCCCTACGGGCAGCAGCCGTACGACCCGACGAGCGGCCAGCCGTACGGGGCGCAGCCGCCCAGCGATCAGCCCTACAGCGGCCAGCCCTACAGCGGGCAGCCCGGCTACGGCCAGCCGTACGGCGCCCAGCCGGGTTACGGCGCGCCCTACCAGCCGGTGACCAGCACGAACACGATGGCGATCCTGGCCCTCGTGTTCGCGTTCGTCTTCTCGCCGGCCGCGATCGTACTGGGCCACATCGCCAAGAAGCAGATCCGCCAGACCGGTGAGCAGGGCGAGGGCCTGGCCACCGCGGGTCTGTGGCTGGGTTACATCTTCACGGCCCTGGGCCTGCTGGTCTGCATCGGCTACGTGATCATCATCGCCGTCGCCGTCAACTCGGGCTCCACTTCGCCGTGATCCGCCGGGCCGGTCTTTGTGCGCGCCTACCGCGCACAAAGACCGGTCAGCACAGCCTTCAGTCAGATCAAGGGCGGCGGCGGGGTGGTTGGACAGGGCTAGCGGAACTGGGCCTCGCGCACGCTGTTGCCGCCGTCCACCACGAGCATCTGCCCCGTGATGTAGGACGCGGCCGGCGAGCACAGGAAGGCGATCGCCGCCGCCACCTCGTCCGGGGCGCCCGGCCGCCCGATCGGCGTCCCCAGCCCCTGCTTGATCTCGGTGACGGTGGAGGCCGCCGTGTAGATCGTTCCCGGGGCCACGCAGTTGACGTTCACCCCGTCGGCCACCAGCTCCATCGCCAGCGCCCGGGTCAGGCCGACCACGCCCGCCTTGGCCGCCGCGTAGGCCGCCTCGGTCGGCAGCGCGTTGACCGGCCCGGCGGTCGCCGCAAGGTTCACGATCCGGCCCCAGCCGCGCTCGGCCATGCCGCCCTGGAAGGCCCGGCTGCACAGGAACGCCGTGCTCAGGTTCCGGTCGATCTCGGATTTCCACTCGTCGTAGGTCAGCTGGGCCACCGGCCGCAGCACTTCGGGACTGGCCCGGCTCGCCAGGCCGGCGTTGTTGACCAGGACCTCGACGTCGCCGAGCTGGTCGCTGATGGCGTCGGCGAGCGCGCCCACCTCGGCCTCGTCGGTCAGGTCGGCCACGAACCCGGTCACACCCAGCTCGCCCGCCCGCTCATGAATACGCCGCGTGGTCGACACGATCGCCACCCGGGCCCCGAGGTCGCGGAGCCGCCGGGCCGTCGCATAGCCGATCCCGTCCGGGCTGCCGGCCCCGGTGACCAGGGCGACCTTCCCGTCCAACCGCAGCGTGACCGGCGCCTCTTCCGGTTCCGTCGCTTCCACGTCGATACCCACCTCGCCAGACCTGAGGAAACCCCGCGCGGCCGCGCCGGACCATGCGGCGATCCTGCCCGCTCCCCTCACCCAGAGCAAACATCGACGGCCCGTGGCGCACTCCGAGTCCGGTTCAGTCGGCGCGCGGGGTCGCCGACTGGACCGGCAGGGGCCGGATCGGGCCTTCCTCGACGAACAGCAGCGGGGCCCGGGCGCCGTAGCGGGCGGGCAGCTCGAGGCGGGCCCGTTCGAGGTCCCGGGTGCCGATCTCGATGCCGGCGCCGTCGTGGCGGGCGCCGATCGAGACCAGCCGGATGCCCCGGTGGGTCCAGAACTGGATGTCGGCCAGCACCCGGTCGTGCCAGAAGGCCAGGTCGGTCGCGGAGTGGTCGGCGTCGCGGACGACGATGCAGGAGTCCTCGGCGGCGCGCCGGATGAACTGGTCGAAGGCGGCCGACGGGACCCGGTAGACGATGGCCCGGACCAGCTCCTGGTCGACCTCGAGCCCGGCGTAGCTGTCGGCGAACTCGCCGCGCCCGCCGCGGTCGATGCGATCCATCGCGGCTTCCAGCTTGGCCGGGGTGGCCGGCATGAGCAGGCCGGAGACCGCCACCTGCTCGGGCCGCCGGTGGAACTCGCAGCCGGCCGTGCTCCAGCCGCCGGTCAGGCCCGGCCGGTCGGCGGGCGGCTCCGCCGGCTGATCGCCGCATCCGCCGATCACGAGGATCGCCCCGAGAGTCGCGACCAGTCCGACCAGGAATCGAGCGCGGTGCATCGCATTCCCCCTCTCTACCCCGGCCCGGCACTGCCCGCCAGGCGTGACCCGCTGGGCTCAACGAACGAAACCGTCTTTAGTCGGTCAAAGCGGGGTCAACCACCGGACGGGTGGCCCGGGTGGCGCCGAGGATGGTCACCGCCACCCCGAGCAGGAGCAGGGCCAGACCGGGCAGGGCGGCCGGTCGCGGCGCCTGGCCGAGCCACAGCCAGGCGAGTAGAGCGGCCCCGGGCACCTCGAGCAGGATCAGCACGCTGACGGTGGTGGCCGAGGTGTGCTGCAGGGCGTAGTTGAACATCGAGTGGCCGAGCAGCTGGGCCCCGGCCACCAGGGCGAGGATCGCGGCCCAGGTCCGGCCGTCGTAGCCGGCCAGCCGGACCCCGCCGACCAGGCAGACGATCAGGAGCAGGACGGCGCAGACGCCGTAGCAGATCCAGGTGTACGTGGTGGTGCTCAACGTGGCGCGGGCCCGTTCGCCGAGCGCGGTGTAGGCGGCGGCGAAGATCGCGCCGAACACGGCCAGCACGTCGGCCAGCACCGCCTGACCCGAGACACCCACGTCGGCGCCGGTGGCCCAGGCGGCGCCGGCCACCGCCAGCACGATCCCGGCCCAGCCGGCCGCGGACGGGCGGCGACCCTGGGCCAGCGCGATCAGGCCCTGCCAGACCGGCTGGGTCGCCACCAGGGCGGTCGCGGTGGCCACCGACCCCAGCTGCACGCTCGGCATCCAGGTGGCGAAGTGGGCGGCCAGGGCGACCCCGGCCAGCACGCCGAAGATCACCGCGGGCCGGGACGCGCCCCGGATCTCGGCCCGCCGGGGCCCGTACGTGATGGGCGTCAGCGCGACCGTGGCCAGGAAGTTCCGCCAGAAGGCGATGGCCAGGGCGGGCGCGGCGGCGAAGGCGATCAGGGGCGCCGAGGAGGAGACGGCGAGGACGGCGACCACCAATGCGACAACTGACCCGTTCACGCGCAATGAACGCTTATTCATCCCCGGCCGTCGCTTCTTGCGGATGCGTGCACCACAGTTCATCGATGCCTATTGAGCAGAGAGTGATGCTCTCGTTACAGTCACCGAGGTTTCGCATGACCCCTTTTGAACCCCTGATGCCCGGGAGGCTGATTTACCATGCCCGCATACCGTGCGGTCGTGTTTGACTTTTTCGGCACCCTCACCCGCTCGGTCCAGCGCGGACCTCAGCACGCCGAGATCGCCCGGGCTCTCGGCGCCGATCCGGAAGCGGTCCGCGGGGTGCTGGACCGGACGTTCCGGGCCCGGGCCCGGGGCCGGTACGGCTCCGCCGAAGCCACCCTACGGTGGGTCATCGAGCAGGCCGGCGGCCGCCCCCGGACAGCTCAGGTGCGAGCCGGCGTGCCCGCCCGGATCAACGCCCTCAAGGCCGACACCCGGCTGCGGGACGACGCGGTGGCCGCCCTCGCCGCCATCAAGCGCCGCGGTCTGTCCACCGCATTGATCAGTGACTGCACACATGAGCTCCCGGCGTTCCTGCCCGGCCTCCCGGTGGCCCCGCTGCTCGACGCCAAGATCTATTCGGTACGCCTCGGCGTCTGCAAGCCCGACCCGCGGATCTACCTCGCCGCCTGCGAGGAGCTCGGCGTCCAGCCCGGCGAATGCCTGTACGTGGGCGACGGCGGCAGCCACGAACTGACCGGCGCGGCGGCGGTCGGCATGACGCCCGTACGGCTGGCCGCCCCCGACCTCGGCGATCACCTGACCTTCGACGCCGACACGAACTTCGCCGGCCGGACCGTCCGCTCCCTCACCGAGATCGTCGGCCTGGTCGACCAGGCCCGCGTCGGCGAACCCGCTCTAAGATGACGCGGTGACGTCTCCGCTGCTCGACGAGGCTTTGAAGAAGGCCGCGCTGGCCTGGATCTCCGTCGGGGACAGGCCGGCGCTGGCCCTGTGGTGCCTGCCGCTGGAGGGCACGCTGATCGTGGTCAGCGGGCCCGGCGAGCAGTACGCCCCCGGCCTGGCCGAGGCGACCCGGGCCACCGTGCGCCTGCGCGGCGACAACGGCGGCCTGATCCTGGTCACCGAGGCCACGGTGACGCGGCTGGCCGCGGGCAGCGAGGAGTGGGAGACGGTGGCGCCGCAGCTGGCGGTCAAGCGGCTCAACGCCTCGGGCACGGCCGAGCAGGTGGTGGCCCGCTGGGCCGAGACGGGGTGCGCGGTCGTCCGGCTGACCCCGGCGGCCGACCAGCCGCCGGTGAGCCGGCCCGACCTGCCCGAGGACTCGGGCGCGGCGCCGCCTCGCGAGACGCCGGCCCGGATCGAAGTGAGCCGCCCGTTCCGGCTGCACAGAGTCCGCAAGCGCTGACCGGCGAAAGCGGGACCGCAAGCGCCAATGCGGTGGCCACCAGCGTTCGCCGGGTCTGACAGCCGTGGCACACTAGCCGCATGCCTAGGAGGCGTGAGGCTAGTGCCGGTCCGGTGGTGCACCGCACCGCCCGGACGCAACCAACCCGGTGAACGTTCGTGAAAACGGCACTAACCGACGAAGGGCGGCACCATGATCTGGCCGGCGGCCACGGGCCAGACGTGGCCGGCCACGGTGGCGGACGTGGCTGCGCCGTCGGTGGCGGTGACCGTGCACTCCAGGCGGGACGGGCGTTTCATCTCGATGCCCTGGTGGACGCGATAGGACGACGTGCCCGTGCCGGGCAGCAGGCCGGCGTCGACCAGCCAGACGCCCAGGGCCAGGGCGGCCGAGCCGGTGGCCGGGTCCTCCGGAACGGCGCCGCCCGGGATGAAGACGCGGGAGTGCGCCTCCGAGGTCTCCGGGTCCCAGGCGACGACGCTGAGGTCGGTGATGCCGTGCTGGTCGGCCGCGCGAGGATCGATCTTGATTTGGGCCAGCGCTTCCCGGCGTACCGGCAGGATCACCCAGTCCAGCCCGCACGAAGCGAGACGTGGGGCAGCACCTGAATGGTCCTCGGCCGTCAGGCCGGTGATCCGCAGAAGCGGCTCCACGTCGAAGACCGGGCCCAGCCGCGGGGCGCCGCCGGTAAGGGTGGCCGAGCCGTGCGACGTCACCGTGATCGGCAGCAGACCGGCGCCGCACTCCTGGACGACCTCGCCGGCCGGGAAGAGGCCGCGGCGCATCGAGGTGACCGCGGCGCCCACGCTCGGGTGACCCGCGAACGGGATCTCGGACTCGGGAGTGAAGATCCGCACACGATAGGTGGCGGCGGGGTCGTCCGGGGGTAGGACGAAGACGGTTTCGGCGAGGTTGAACTCGCGGGCGAGGGTATGCATCTGTTCCGCGGCGAGATCCTGCGCGCCGTAGACCACAGCGAGTGGATTACCCGCGAACGGCCGATCAGTGAATACGTCGACGATCTCGTACGCCACTCCTGACATGTCCGGACCCTAACCTAGGCTGAGGACGTGACCATGGGGACGAGGGTTTATGTGGCCCGTCTCGCCGGTCTGCCCGTGTTCGACCCCAACGGGGACCGGGTCGGGCGGGTGCGGGACGGGGTGGTCCGGCTGCGTACCACGACCCGGCCGCCGCAGGTCGTGGGGCTGGTGGCGGAGATGGCGCTGCGCCGGCGGATCTTCCTGCCGATCGGGCGGGTGACGTCGATGGACGCCGAGAACGTGGTGCTGGCGAGCGGGGTGCTCAACCTGCGCCGGTTCGAGAAGCGCCCCAACGAGCTGCTGGTCATCGAGGATCTGCTCGACCGCCGGGTGGTCGTGGTGCCCGAGCACGGCGAAGGCGACGGCACGCCGGGCACGGTCGTGGACATCGGCATGGATCTCAACCGCAACAACGAGTGGCTGGTCACCCGGGTCGCCGTGCGCGAGCACACCGGCCGGCTGGCCCGGCGCGGCCACGTCTTCCAGGCCGAGTACGAGCGGGTGCGCGGCCTGGTCGGCCCGACCGACACCCAGGGCACCTCCAACCTGCTGGCGCTGCTGGAGCAGATGCGCCCGGCCGACATGGCCAACGCCCTGCAGGACCTGCCGGACGCCCGCCGCAACGAGGTGGCCGCCGCGCTGAGCGACCGCACGCTGGCCGACGTGCTGGAGGAGCTGCCCGAGCACGATCAGGTGGAGATCCTGGTCCGCCTCGACCGCGAGCGCGCGGCCGACGTGTTGGAGCGCATGGATCCGGACGACGCGGCCGACCTGCTCGGCGAGCTGCCCAAGGCCGAGCAGACCGTGCTGCTCGACCTGATGGAGCCGGACGAGGCGGCCCCGGTCCGGCAGCTGATGAACTACCGCCCGGGCACCGCGGGCAGCGTGATGACCTCGGAGCCGGTGATCCTCACCCCGGACACCACCGTGGCCGAGGCGCTGGCCCGCATCCGCGAGCCCGAGCTGTCCCCCGTGGTCGCGGCGCAGGTCTTCGTGGCCCGGGCCCCGTCGGCCACGCCGAGCGGAAAATATCTGGGCATGGTGCACTTCCAGCGGCTGCTGCGGGAGCCGCCGGCCTCGCTCCTGGGCGGCATCGTGGACAACGACATCGAGCCGCTGCGCCCCGAGGCGCCGCTGGCCGAGATCATCAAGCGGATGGCGACGTACGACCTGGTGGCGATGCCGGTGATCGACTCGACGCACCGGCTGGTCGGGGCGGTGACCGTGGACGATGTGCTCGACCACTCGCTGCCGCGTGACTGGCGCGAGCGCGACAACCTGAGCGCGGACGAGGTCACGCTGTGACCGAGCCGCGGCGGGACCGCCTGGACCAGCCGATCGAGCCGGGCCGGGTGCGGCTGCCCCGGTTCAACCCGGAGGCGTTCGGCCGGTGGTCGGAGAGCATCGCCCGGTACATGGGCACGGCCCAGTTCATCGTGTGGATGACGTTGGTCATCGCCGGCTGGTTCCTGTGGAACACGCTGGCCCCGGAGAAGCTGCGCTTCGACCCGTACACGTTCACGTTCCTGACCCTGATCCTGTCGTTGCAGGCCTCCTACGCGGCGCCGCTGATCCTGCTCGCGCAGAACAGGCAGACCGACCGGGACCGCCTGGCCATGGAGGAGGACCGGCGGCGGGCCGCGCTGCAGAAGGCCGACACCGAATATCTGACCCGGGAGATCGCCTCACTGCGGATCGCGCTGGGCGAGGTCGCCACCCGCGACTTCCTCCGCTCGGAGCTGGCCCGGCTGGCCGACGAGCTGGACGAGGCGGCGCACCGGCGGGACAAGCGGGCCCGTCAGGAGTGGGAGGACGATCGCAAGGAGTGGGAGGCGGAGCACTAGTAAACAGCGACGTAGCATTGCGTCCATGTCCGCTCCCGCCTCCACCATCGAGGACGCGATCCAGGCCGCGCTGGCCACCGTCGACGACCCCGAGATCCGACGCCCGATCACCGACCTCGGCATGGTCAAGGGCTTCACTGTCGCCGACGGCTCGGTCAACGTCGAGTTGCTGCTCACCGTGGCCGGCTGCCCGCTGCGCGACAAGCTCAACAACGACATCACCGCCGCCCTGACGAAGATCCCCGGCATTTCCTCGGTGAGCATCGACTTCGGTGTGATGACCGAGGAGCAGCGCAAGGCGCTGCAGAGCACGCTGCGCGGTGGTTCCGCCTCGGCGGAACCGGTCATTCCCTTCGCCCAGCCCGGCTCGCGCACGCGGGTGTACGCGGTGGCGAGCGGCAAGGGTGGCGTCGGTAAGTCGAGCGTGACCGTCAACCTGGCCGCGGCCCTGGCCAAGCGGGGTCTGTCGGTCGGCGTGATCGACGCCGACATCTACGGCCACTCGGTGCCGCGCATGCTCGGCGTCGAGGGCCGGCCGACCCGGGTCGAAGAAATGATCATGCCGCCGCAGTCGCACGGCGTGAAGGTGATCTCGATCGGCATGTTCACCGCGGGCAACGCCGCCGTGGTCTGGCGTGGCCCGATGCTGCACCGCGCGCTGCAGCAGTTCCTGGCCGACGTCTACTGGGGCGACCTCGACGTTCTCCTGCTCGACCTGCCGCCGGGCACCGGCGACGTGGCCATCTCGCTGGCCCAGCTGCTGCCCAACGCGGAGATCGTGGTCGTCACGACCCCGCAGACGGCCGCGGCCGAGGTGGCCGAGCGGGCCGGGGCGATCGCCCTGCAAACCCACCAGCGGGTGATCGGCGTCGTGGAGAACATGTCCTGGCTGGAGCTGCCGGACGGCTCGCGCATGGAGGTCTTCGGCGCGGGCGGCGGGCAGACCGTGGCCGACTCGCTGACCACGTCGATCGGCGCCTCGGTGCCGCTGCTGGGTCAGGTGCCGCTGGACACCCGGGTCCGCGAGGCGGGCGACGCCGGTGACCCGATCGTGCTGACCGAGCCGGAGGCGCCGGCGGCCAAGGCCCTCGACGCGGTGGCGGCCAAGCTGGCCGTGCGCCGGGACTCGCTCGTCGGCAAGCCCCTCGGTCTCATGGTCAACGCCCGCAAGGGCTGACGCGTCTTACGTCGCGTCGAGATCCAACGTGCGCGCCTTCGGCTCGGATTTGGCGATCTGAGTCGAAGGCGCGTTCTTGATGTCGGCGGCCGCGGCGACGTCGGTGAGGTCGCTCTTGACCCCGCTCAGGTCGCTCTTCACGTCCTCGAGGAGACCCTGGAGCGGCTTGCGGAGCGCCGCCTCCTCGTCCTCGCTGATCAAGTGCTTGCGGATGAACGCCTTGGGGTGCAGATCCTGCAGCTGCAGGTCGGTGCCGAGCTCGCGGTTGAGGTCGCTGGTCGCGTTCTGCGCCATGGCCCGCAGGCCCCGCAGCATGCGCAGGCCGTCACTGATCACCTTCGGCAGCCGCTCGCCGAAGATCAGCAACGCGAGCAGCAGCAGCGCGCCGATCTCCCACCAGTTCAGGTTCTCGAACATGAGGGCGGCCTCCCTTTGTCTCCGCGGCCCAGCCTACGCACGGAACCTGTCAGTTGGCAGTCCGCAAACCGTTCAGTTGGAGTCGGCGACCAAAGTCACTGACGCCGTCTGGGTCTTCGTGCCGCGACGGTACTCCACGGAGACGACCGAGCTCGGAGCGTACTTGCGGACGAGGGCGATCAGGTCGGTGCCGTCCTCGACCACGTGCCCGTCGATCTTGGTGATCACGTCGCCCGCCTTGAGACCGGCGGAAGCGGCCGGGCCGGCGGGCTCGACCGCCCGCAGCCGGGCCCCGGTGGCGCTGGTGCCACCGGTCGCCACCTCGGCCCCGATCACCGTGCGCCGGGCCTTGCCGGTGTCGATGATGTCGCCGGCCACCCGGCGGGCCTGGTTGATCGGGATGGCGAAGGCGAGGCCGATGTTGCCGGCCTCGGTGTCGGTGCCGCCGACCGAGCGGATCACCGAGTTGACCCCGACGACCTGGCCGGCCGCGTTGACCAGCGGGCCGCCCGAGTTGCCCTGGTTGACCGCGGCGTCGGTCTGGATCGCCGCGTAGTAGCGGGTGGTGCCACCCTGCTCGCCGCCCGCCTCGATGGTGCGGTCGAGCGCGCTCACGATGCCTGCGGTGACCGTGTTGACCAGGGCCAGCGGGGAGCCGAAGGCGAGCACCGGGTCGCCCACGGCGATCGAGTCGGAGTTGCCGATCGCGACCGGGGTGAGGTTGGACTTGGCCACCTTGATCACGGCGATGTCGGACTCGGGGGCCCGGCCGACCACCTTGGCACTCGCGGTCGAGCCGTCGCTGAACGCGACCGACATGGTGTCGTTGTCGGCGCCCTCGACGACGTGGTCGTTCGTGATCACGTACCCGTCCTTGGAGACCACGAAGCCGGAGCCGATGGCGCCGGTGACCCGGACCGTCACCACGCTGGGCAGCACCTTCTTGGCCACGCCGGCGAGCGAGTCGGGCGCCCGGTTGGCCGCGGCCGGCGCCTCCTCGGTGGGCGCGCCCAGGCTCGAGGCGGAGCTCCCGGCGACCCCGCCGCGGACGGCGAAGACATAGCCCAGGGTGCCGCCCAGCCCGCCCGCGAGCAGGGCGGTGACCAGGCAGATGAGCAGGATCGGGGTGAACGACCTCCGCGGCGCGTCCGGATCGGTGACCGGCTCCGGCTGCGGGCCCGGGTCCTGCGGGGCGCTCTGCACCACGACGGCGGCCGGGGCGTACGGGTCACGCCAGGGGTCGGCCATCGACCCTGACCACAGCGGGGGTTGACCATTGGCAGGCGGCGGAGTGGGACGCGCGTTCCAACCGTCGGTCACGTCGGTGCCTCCACTCATGTTCCGCCCGGCTCCCCTCCAGAATGACACGGATCCCGGCCGACGCCTCTCCCCGGCCCTTTTATCCCATCGACGGCCAGGTGCGCCCTTCGTGGGCACCCCACTACTCTTTAGGCGGATCCAGAACCGCCCCGGAGGTCGTCATCGTCTCGTCAGCCCGCTCGATCGGCCCGCAGCCGGCCACCAACGGTTCGCAGTTCGCCGAGGCGTATGCGAACGAGGACATCGTGCTGCAGACCGCGCGCAGCCTCGCGCACGAGCTCGGCCTGTTCAGCGTGACCCCGGCCGCGGGCTCGGTGCTGCGCCTGCTGGCCGCCGCGGGCAGCGCCAAGGCGGTCGTCGAGATCGGCACCGGCACCGGGGTCAGCGGCGTCTGGCTGCTGCGCGGCATGCGGGCGGACGGCGTGCTGACCACCATCGACGTCGAGAACGAGCACCAGCGGATCGCCCGGCGGATCTTCGCCGAGGCCGGCTTCGCGGCGTCGCGGACCCGGATCATCACCGGCCGCGCCCTCGACGTGCTGCCCCGCCTCGCCGACGGCGCCTACGACCTGGTCTTCGTCGACGCCGACCCGACCGAGTTCGGGGCCTGCGCCGACGAGGCCCTGCGGCTGCTGCGACCGGGCGGCGCGCTGGTGATCAACGGCGTGCTGGCCGGCGGGCGGATCGCCGACCCCTCGGCCCGCGACGTGGAGACGCTGACCATCCGCGAGACGGTGCGCTCGGTGCGTGAGTCCGAGGAGTGGATCCCGGCCGTCATCCCGTCCGGCGGCGGGTTACTGACGGCCGTCAAGCGCTGACAGGTAACGCAGCAGGGTCCGGGCGCCCCAGCCGGTGGCCCCCCGGACGGTCTCGAGCTCCTCGGTGTCGCTCCAGGCGGGCGCGGCCAGATCCAGGTGGGCCCAGCGGTCCTTGCAGGGCCCGAGGAAATCACGCAGGAACAGGGCGGCCACCACGGCGCCGGGACCGCCGGTGGGCGAGCTGTGCCGGTCGGCGATGTCGCTGCGCAGCAGATCACGGTATTCGGCCGGTAGTGGCATTCGCCACATCTTCTCCCCGGCCCCGGCCCCGGCCGCCGTCAGCGCGGCCGCGAGCTCGTCGTTCTCGCTGAACAGGGCGGTGATCTCGGGACCGAGCGCGATCTTCTGCGAGCCGGTCAGCGTGGCCAGGTCGACGATCACGTCGGGGGCCAGCTCGGCCACCGCGTAGCCGAGCGCGTCGGCCAGCACCAGGCGGCCCTCGGCGTCGGAGTTCGTGGTCTCGGTGGTGGTGCCGTCGTACTGGGTGATCACGTCGCCGGGGCGGAACGCGGAGCCGCTCATCGCGTTCTCGGCCAGCGGCATCAGCGCGGTGACGCGCACCCGCAGACCCAGCTCGGCGGCGCCCAGGAGGGCGGCGCCGACCGCGGCCGCGCCGGCCATGTCGTTCTTCATGCGCTTCATGCCCTCGCGCGTCTTGATCGAGAGGCCGCCGCTGTCGAACGTGATGCCCTTGCCGACCAGCACCACGTGGGTGGCCGCGCCGGGCGGGTGCCAGCTCATCTCGACCATGCACGGGCGCCACTTGGAGCCGCCGCCGACCGCCCGCAGGCCGCCGAAGCGCTCCAGGCCGGGGCCGGCGTGGACCCGGACGGAGACGCCGGGCCGCTTGGCCGACGCGCCGGACATCTCCTCGGCGAACCAGTCCGGGATCTTGGTGTTCGAGGGCGTGTTGGTGAGGTCCCGGGCGAGCCAGGTGGCCCGGGCGGCGATCTGCGCCTGGGCGAGGCCACGGGCGTACCGCTGAGGGTTGGTGGTGATCAGGTCGACCGGAGCCGTACGTGGCTCCTCGCGCGCGTCGCGGTAGCGATAGCCGCCGAGCCAGAGGCCCTCGGCGAGATCACGAACGTCAGATTCGTCACTCAGGACGATTTGGACCGGTTCGCCGGTCTCCCGGGCGATGGCCGCACCGGCGGCCCGCCAGCCGCGGGTCACGTCGACCAGCAGCACTTTCGCCGGCCGGCTCAGCGGGCGGCGGAGAACGAGCACGGGATCGGGACGGTCACCCAGAGCGGCGATCTCGGCTCCGAGGCCGCCGTCGGCATGCGACAGTGGACCCGACGCTCCGATCGGCACCACACGGGTCAGATCGTCGTCGAGGCGGTCGGTCAGCCGGATCGGAAACACGGGAGCATGACCTTTCTCGAAGACGTGGAAAGCCCGCCGGTACGGGCGGTACCGTACCGGCGGGCTCGCGTGAAACGTCAGCCGGCGATCGACTTCAACGCGTCACCCAGCGCGCTGGCCTCGTCCGGAGTCATCTCAACGACGAGACGGCCACCACCTTCCAGCGGGACACGCATGACGATGCCCCGACCCTCCTTGGTGACCTCCAGCGGACCATCGCCCGTCCGCGGCTTCATCGCCGCCATCTTGTCTCCCCTCAGACCTACATCAGGGTGTCGGTGGGTCGCCCCACAGCCACTTGTCAACGGTCACGTGCTCAGCCCCACGTGACGTGGTACCTCGTATCCGACCGGCGGCCGAGGGGCCATTGCGCGTCTCCACGCATAGCGGCCCACCGTGCCGATCAAACATTTTCCCTGATGAACACCGGCGAACCCAAACCCAGCCCGGGCGGATGTGACAGCGTCTAGCATATCGTCTTTTGGGCTGTCACAATGTGCGGTCATGCAGGCGCGGTCCGCACTCTTCGACCTGTACGGCGACTACCTCCGCCCCCGGGGCGGGCGCGCGCCGGTCGCGGCCCTGGTCAAGCTGCTCGCGCCACTCGGCATCGCTCCTCCCGCGGTGCGCACCGCGGTCTCCCGCATGGTGCGACAAGGCTGGCTGCACCCTATGCGATTGGTCTCCGGACCGGGATATCTGCTGACCCCGAAAGCCGCCCGCCGGCTCGACGAAGCGGCGGCCAGAATCTACCGGACCAGCCGGATCAGCTGGGACGGCAAGTTCGACCTGGTCCTGCTGCAGGGCCCGCTGCCCAAGCGGGAGGCGGCCCGGCTGACCTTCCTGGGGTACGGGTCGCTGGGCGAGCACGCCTGGGTCGCGCCCCGGGCCGCCGAGGAGGCCGACGCCGTGCTGACCGAGGCCGGGGTGGCGTACGAGCGGTTCACCGCCGCCCACGCGGCCGGCTCACCGGGCGCGGCCGAAGTGGTCGGCCGGGCCTGGGACCTGACCGGGCTGGCCCGCTCCTACGAGGAGTTCGTGTCCGACCTGCGGCCCGTGGTGACCACGGTGAACGCCCGCAGCAGCGACGAGGAGGCGTACGCGGCCCGGTTCCGGCTCGTCCACGCCTGGAGATCGTTTCTGTTCCGTGATCCGCAGCTGCCCACCTCGCTGCTGCCGGCGCGCTGGCCGGGCACGAGCGCGGCCGGTTTCTTCGACCGGCACGCGGCCCGATTGCGGCCCGCCGCCGACCGTTACGTCGAGCGATGCCTTCACTCGGTGACTCGCGGTCGTGTGGGATTCTCAGACTCATGACCGCCGTCCAACCACCCCACCCGCCGCCCATGACCGAACTGAAGACCGACTCCCTGCTCGTCGACCGCACCGATGCTGTCGTCACCCTAACGCTGAACCGGCCGACGGCGATGAACGCCCTCGACGTCGACCTCAAGGAAGCGCTGCGGGACACCCTGGCCGCCCTGGAGACCGACAAGTCGTGCCGGGCGATCGTGCTGGCCGGGGCCGGCAACGCCTTTTGCGTGGGCCAGGACCTGCGCGAGCACGCCGAGCA
Organism: Actinoplanes sp. NPDC049598; assembly: GCF_040675435.1. Lineage (NCBI taxonomy): Bacteria > Bacillati > Actinomycetota > Actinomycetes > Micromonosporales > Micromonosporaceae > Actinoplanes > Actinoplanes sp. NPDC049598. The sequence continues at coordinate 407,135 of NZ_JBFAOX010000003.1, forward strand.
GCTGGAGTCGGGCCGCACCGACCTGGACACGGTGCGGGTGCACTACAACCCGATCGCCCAGCGGCTGGCCAGCATGCCCAAGCCGGTGGTGGCCGCCGTCCGGGGCATGGCGGCCGGGGCCGGCGCCTCGCTGGCGCTGCTGGCCGACTTCCGCGTCGGCGGCCCCAAGACGGGCTTCCTGATGGCCTTCGCGAACGTGGGGCTGGCCGGCGACAGCGGCATCTCGTGGTCGCTGCCGCGGATCGTGGGCCACGCCCGGGCGGTGGAACTGCTGCTGCTGGCCGAGCCGGTGCGCTCGGCCGACGCGTACGGCATGGGTCTGCTCTCCCGCCTGACCGAGGACGACGAGCAGGTCCTCCCGGTCGCCCAGGAGCTGGCGGCCCGGCTCGCGGCGGGCCCGACGGTGGCCTACGGGGCGATCAAGCGCGAGCTGTCCATCGGCGACGCCGGCACCCTGTCGGACGCGCTGGCGGCCGAGGCCCAGGCCCAGTCGATCTGCGGCGCCACGGCCGACCACAAGAACGCGGTGAACGCCTTCGTGGCCAAGCAGAAGCCGGTCTTCGAGGGCCGCTGATATAACCCTTTTGGGATCACGACATCTATAAGGATCGATAAATAGGCTCCTCCCGACGCGTCCTACCGGGCGCGCGATCGAAGTGGGAGGGCCGAATGGTCAAGTTGCGGAACTTCTTCGGCGTGGCGATGGCCGCGCTGACCGTGGCGGCGGGCGGCGCGATCGCGTCCCCGGCCGCCGCGGCGCCCGTCAACCCGGCGCCGTCCGTGGTCGGCGGCACGCGAGCCGCGCAAGGCGAGTTCCCGTTCATGGTGCGGCTGTCGATGGGCTGCGGCGGCGCCCTCTACAGCCCGACGCTGGTCCTCACCGCCGCCCACTGCGTGAACGGCACAGGCACCAACACTTCGATCACGGCCACCCTGGGCGTCGTCGACCTGAACTCCACCAGCAAGATCACGCGGAAGTCGAACTACGTCTACCGCGCGCCCGGCTACAACGGCAACGGCAAGGACTGGGCCCTGATCCGCCTGGCCAGCCCGGTCACCGGCCTGGCCACCCTGCCGATCGCCACCACCACGGCGTACGACTCCGGCACCTTCACGATCTCCGGCTGGGGCGCGGCCAGCGAAGGCGGCTCGCAGCAGCGCTACCTGCTCAAGGCCACAGTCCCGTTCGTCAGCGACACAACCTGCAACTCGTCCTCCATGTACGGCGGCGAGGTCATCGCATCGAACGAGATCTGCGCGGGCTACACGTCCGGCGGAGTCGACACCTGCCAGGGGGACTCGGGCGGGCCGATGTTCCGCCGGGACGCCTCGAACGCCTGGATCCAGGTCGGCATCGTCAGCTGGGGGGATGGGTGCGCTCGACCGAACAAGCCTGGGGTGTACACCCAGGTGTCGTACTTCGCGTCGGCTATCCGCTCGGCGGCGACAACGCTGGGCGGGTAGGTAGCTCGGCGGGCCCATCGCTTCGCGGGTAAGTGAGTCGGTGGGCCCACCGCTGGGTGGGTAGGTGGCTCGGCGGGCCCCGAGCTGGGCGGGTACGTGAGTCGGCAGGCATCGGGCTGGGCGGGTACGTGACTCGGCGGGCCTCGGGCTGGGCGGGTACGTGACTCGGCGGGCCTCGGGCTGGGCGGGCACGTGACTCGGCAGGCCCCGAGCTGGGGGCACGCGACTCGGCAGGCCCCGAGCTGGGGGCACGCGACTCGGCGGGCCTCGAGCTGGGCGGGTACGTGACTTGCTGAGCTGGCTGGCCTCGCTTCGCTCGGCGGCACTTCGCCCCGAGAGGCTAATGAGATGAGCCCGGTTTTCCAACGCCGCACACCCCGCGGCGTCGGAAAACCGGGCTCATCTCATTAGCGGGCGAAGTGCGACTTTGGTTGCGGTTCAACCAAGTCTGGGGCTGCGGCCGTCTCGGGGGGCGACTTCGGTCGCGGTTCGACCGAGTCTGGGGTTGCGACCATGTCTGGGGTTGCGACCGTGTCTGGGGTTGCGGCCGTCTCAGGGGTGCGGATTTGGTCGCGGTTCGACCGAGTCTGGGGTTGCGACCATGTCTGGGGTTGCGACCGTGCCTGGGGTTGCGACCGTGCCTGGGGTTGCGGCCGTCTCAGGGGTGCGGATTTGGTCGCGGTTCGACCGAGTCTGCGGTTGCGGCCGTCTCAATCGTCTTCGTCTTCTTCTTCGGGGTCCTGGTTCGACTCGACGCCTAGGACGAAGGCCTGCATTGCCAGCTCGTCGCCGCTCGGCCAGACGTAGGTGGGGAGTTCGGCGGGGCCCAGCTCGAGCATGTGGGACCAGAACTGGCGGACGGCCTCGGCGGGGGTGTTGGCCTCGATGGGGAGGGCGACGCTGACCAGCCAGGTTGGGCGGTCGGGGCCGGTTGGCTCGGCGCCGAGGGCCTTGGCGAAGCGGCGGAACGTGTCGGCGTCGACCGGGATGAGGTCGCCCTCGGTCAGGCCGGTGGCCGGAATCGGGTTGTCGAAGGAGCGGCGTAGGTAGGTCAGGACGAGGTCGTCGCCGTTGGTTTTGGCGGCTCGGGTCAGGGCCACCACGTGGCCGTCGGCGACCAGCAGGACCTCGTCATCCGGTTCCACCGGAGACGTGCCCGCCGACACCGTGACGGTGTCGTGGTGGAACAACCGCTCGCCGGCCCACCTGTCCGCCGGAATGATCACCGCCCACTGACCCATGGGTCCATCCCATCATGGCCGCGGATGGGCGCTGAGGGGTGGGACCCAACAACCCTCCAGGTGATCGTCGACCATGCCGGTGGCCTGCATCAACGCGTACGCCGTGGTGGGGCCGACGAAGCGGAAGCCGCGCTTCTTGAGGTCTTTGGCCATGGCCGTGGAGGCGGGGGTGACGGCCGGGACGTCGGCCCGGGTCTTGGGGCGGGCCGGCCGCGGGTCGGGCGCGAACGACCACAGCAGCTCGGTGAGCCCGCCCGGCAGGTCGGCGGCGGCGCGGGCGTTGGCGATGGCGGCCTCGATTTTCATCCGGTTGCGGACGATGCCGGTGTCGGTCATCAACCGGGCCGCGTCGGCGTCGGAGAAGGCGGCCACCTTGTCGATCGAGAACCCGGCGAAGGCGGCCCGGAACGCCGGGCGTTTGCGCAGGATGGTGATCCACGAGAGGCCGGACTGGAACGCCTCCAGGCACAGCCGCTCGTAGAGCGCGTCGTCGCCGTGGACCGGCTTGCCCCACTCCTTGTCGTGGTAGGGCTCGTAGTCGGGGGTGGAGCCGCCCCAGAAGCAGCGGGCACGCCCGTCGGGGCCGATCACGAGCCCGGTGTCATCTGTCATGGCGACCACCGTAGAGCCGCCGTACGACAAAAACGGCTACGGCAGGCGGCCCTGTTCGACGAGGCGGCCGAACTTTTTCAGCGCGCCCGTGAAGCTCAGCTTGGAGCCTGGCCACAGCACCGGCCACGCGATCTTCCCGACCGGGCCGGCCGGCAGGTGGAACCATTCGTGGAGCACCACCTGGGTGCGGTCGCCCGACATGGCCGTACACCGCATGGTGCCCGGCCCTCGGAGGAATTTGCCGCAGTGCACGACGCGTACCTCGTACGGCGCGTTGACCTTGACCACCCGCAGCTCGTCGCGCAGCGCCGCCGGCCCGATGGCGGTGATCGCCTCGACCAGGCTGCCCTCGCCGCCGTCGCCCTCGACCACCCGGACCTTGGTGAACGGGATCCACTCGGACTGTTTCTCCCAGCTCAGGAACGCGGCGAAGACGCGTTCGGCGGGAGCGTTGACGATGACGGTCGCGGTGACCTCGCCCGTGCCGGGCTGGGCGGCGTCGCCGAGACCGCCGGCCGGCTCGGTTGCGCTCACTGCTTGGCCACCGGCTCGTCCTGCGGGGTCACGGACTCGCCGGCGGGCACCACGGTGACCTCGATGACCGGCTCGGCCTCGTCGGCCGGCTTGGCCGGCTGGGCGACCGGCGCGATCGCCGCCTCGCGGGCCCGGCGCAGCACGTCGGCGTCGCCGGTCCGGCCGTCGCGCAGGGCGGCCACCTCGGCCTCGAGCACGCCGATGAGCTCGCCCTTGTAGCCGATGTCGTAGGCGGCGCGCTGCAGCGCCTGGTCGACCTGGGCCATCCGGTAGCCGCGCCAGGCCGTGTCGAACTTGGTCTGCGCGATGTCCTCCTCACCGAGCGGCCGGTCGCTGGGCAGCGGAACCGCCCGGCCGTCCGGCTCGACCGGCGTCAGCGCGCTGTCGTTGCCACCGATCATCACGGTCACGCCGAACACGATCGCGGCCACGACCAACGCCACGACAATGAAGAGGAGAAGCTGGCCCATGGGCAAGATGTTGGCACGCCGCGCTGTGCGTGGCGAGCCCGCCACCCCGACCGGTACGCGGGTGTGATCTCAGGTCCAGGTGAGAATCTTTTTCCGCCAGGCGTAGAGGATGCCCAGGGCCAGCACCGCCACGAACACCCCCATCTCGGTCACGGTGGTCAGCCCGAAACCCGGCGAGTCGAACACGACCGCCCAGGGGAAGAGAAAAACGGCTTCCACGGCGAAAAGCACATAGAGGTACGCGTAGACGTAGTACCGGATCTGGGCTTGGGCCCAGTCGCCGCCGACCGGATCGATGCCGCTCTCGTACGAGACGTACTTGCCGGGCGGCTGGGCCGGATCGGCCGGGCGGAGCAGTTTGTTGGCCGCGAACGCGCCGACGAAGACGAGCACGCCGACGGCGGCCACCAGCCCGAGCGTGGCGTACGACCCCAGATACCCGTCCACAGCCTCGGAGTTTAGTGGAACCCCGTCCGTGGCACTTCCCGGCCGGATAGTGGACTCTTCTGGTTCACGCAAGCCTCACCTGGCTACTGTGGTCAACGGCTCACGCCCGGTGAGTAAGGAGCGCCGACGTAGTCTGGAAGTGACTAGTTCTGCGGGCCGGCTCATAGATGACCATTCCCGGCCGGCCGGCAACCTTGGGAGGTTGGGAACGTGTCCGCTGGAGCGAAACGGGTCGAACAACTGGACCGGGTGGTCATCCGGTTCGCGGGCGACTCGGGCGACGGCATGCAGCTGACCGGTGACCGATTCACGTCCGAGACGGCCCAGCTGGGCAACGACATATCCACGCTGCCCAACTTCCCGGCCGAGATCCGCGCCCCCGCAGGCACCTTGCCGGGCGTGTCGAGCTTCCAGGTGCACTTCGCCGATTACGACATCCTCACCCCCGGTGACGCGCCGAACGTGCTGGTCGCCATGAACCCGGCCGCACTGAAGGCCAACCTGGCCGATCTGCCGGCCGGCGCCGACATCATCGTCAACACCGACGAGTTCACCAAGCGCAACCTGGCCAAGGTCGGGTGGGCGGCGAGCCCGCTCGACGACGGCTCGCTGGACGGGTTCGCGGTGCACCCGGTCGCGCTGACCTCGATGACCGTGGGCGCGCTGGCCGACCACGGCATCTCGAAGAAGGACGCCGAGCGCGCCAAGAACATGTTCGCCCTGGGGCTGCTGAGCTGGATGTACTCGCGCCCGTTCGAGTCGACGATCCGGTTCCTCGAGCGCAAGTTCGCCAAGCGCCCGGAGCTGGTCGCGGCCAACAAGGCGGCCTTCCAGGCCGGGTGGAACTTCGGCGAGACGACCGAGGACTTCTCGGTGCGGTACGAGGTGAAACCGGCCCGCATGCGCCCGGGCACCTACCGCAACATCACCGGCAACCAGGCCCTGGCGCTCGGGTTGGTGGCCTCGGCCGTCCGGTCGAAGCTGCCGTTGTTCCTCGGCGCCTACCCGATCACCCCGGCCTCGGACATCCTGCACGAGTTGTCCAAGCACAAGCGGTTCGGCATCACCACGATGCAGGCCGAGGACGAGATCGCCGCGATCGGGGCCGCGCTGGGCGCCTCGTACGGCGGCGCCCTGGGTGTCACCACGACCTCCGGGCCCGGGGTGGCGCTCAAGGGCGAGACCATCTCGCTGGCCATCGCGCTGGAGCTGCCGCTGGTCATCGTGGACGTGCAGCGGGCCGGCCCGTCCACCGGCATGCCGACCAAGACCGAGCAGGCCGACCTCAACATGGCGCTGTACGGCCGGCACGGCGAGGCGCCGCTGGCGGTGATCGCGCCGAAGTCCCCGTCGGACTGCTTCCACGCCGCGATCGAGGCGGCCCGGATCGCGCTGACCTACCGCACGCCGGTCATCCTGCTCTCCGACAACTACGTGGCCAACGGCTCCGAGCCGTGGTTGCTGCCCACCTCGAGCGAGCTGCCCGACCTGTCGGTGCAGTTCGCCACCGCCCCCAACAGCGAGGACGGGCGTTTCCTGCCCTACCTGCGCGATCCCGAGACGCTGGCCCGGCCGTGGGCGATCCCGGGCACGCCGGGGCTGCAGCACCGCATCGGCGGCCTGGAGAAGGCCGACAAGACCGGCGACATCTCGTACGACCCGGCCAACCACGAGTTCATGGTGCGCACCCGGGCCGCCCGGATCGAGGCCATCGAAGTCCCCGACGTCGAGGTCGAGGACGCCGACGAGAACGCCCGCGTCCTCGTCCTCGGCTGGGGCTCCACCTACGGCCCGATCGGCGCCGCCTGCCGGGCCCTGCGGCAGCGCGGGCTGCCGATCGCCCAGGCCCATCTGCGCCACCTCTCGCCGCTTCCGGCCAATTTGGGTGAGGTGCTCGCGGCGTACGACAAGGTCGTGATCCCGGAGATGAACCTCGGTCAGCTCGCGCATGTGATCCGGGCGCGTTATCTGGTTGATGTCTTGCCGTTCAACCAGGTCAGCGGGCTGCCGTTCACCGCCGCGACGCTGGAGGGCATGTTGGAGGACGTGGTCAAGAATGGTTGATCTCAAGCTGACGGCCAAGGATTTCAAGTCCGATCAGGAGGTCCGCTGGTGTCCCGGCTGCGGTGACTACGCCATCCTGGCCGCCGTGCAGGGCTTCATGCCCGAGCTGGGCATCCCCCGGGAGAACATCGTCTTCGTCTCCGGCATCGGCTGCTCGTCGCGCTTCCCGTACTACATGAACACGTACGGCATGCACTCGATCCACGGCCGGGCGCCGGCGATCGCCACCGGGCTGTCGGCCTCGCGGCCCGACCTGTCGGTCTGGGTGGTCACCGGCGACGGCGACGCGCTCTCGATCGGCGGCAACCACCTGATCCACGCGCTGCGCCGCAACGTCAACCTGAAGATCCTTCTGTTCAACAACCGGATCTACGGGCTGACCAAGGGGCAGTACTCCCCGACCTCCGAGCTCGGCAAGATCACCAAGTCGACGCCGGCCGGGTCGGCCGACTCGCCGTTCAACCCGCTGTCGCTGGCGCTCGGGGCCGAGGCGACCTTCGTGGCCCGCACGATCGACTCCGACCGCAAGCACCTGCAGTCGGTGCTGCGGGCGGCGGCCGACCATCAGGGCTCGGCCTTCGTGGAGATCTACCAGAACTGCAACATCTTCAACGACGGCGCGTTCGAGCTGATCAAGGATGCGGGCACCCGGGACGATCACCTGATCCGGCTCGAGCACGGCCAGCCGGTCACGTTCGGGGCCGACAACCAGTTCTCGGTGGTCCACCCGGCCGGCGGCTTCGGGCTCAAGGTGCAGGAGGGCGGCGAGGCCATCGTCCACGACACGACGGTCGACGACCCGGCGTACGCCTTCGCCCTGACCCGCCTCTCCGGCTCCGACCTGGGCACGACGCCGATCGGGGTGTTCCGCGACGTGCAACGGCCCACGTACGACGAGTTGATCGCCAAGCAGCTGAACGACGCTCGGGTCGACAAGAACCCCGATCAGATGCTCGACGAACTGCTCAACGCGGGCGACACCTGGACCATCCTCTAGACGGCGACCTCGACGGCGCTCTCGTCGTCCCTTATGTAGACGAGCATGTCGCCGGTGTCGATGGTCAGCGCCTGCTCCCCGCCCAGCGGCAGCACCTTGCCCCGGCGGATCAGGGCGACGACCAGGGTGCGCAGCTCGCGCGGGTTGCGGCCGACCTCGGCCCGCTCGGCGCTGCGCATCGCCAGGGCCATGCCCTGACCGGGTGTGAGCAGATCCTCGACCACGTCGATGAGCGGCGGCGCGGTGGTGGTCAGGCCCAGCAGCCGGCCGGCGGTGGCCGACGAGACGATCACATGGTGGGCGCCGCTCTGCTTGAGCAGGGCGGCGTTCTCCTGCTCGCGGACCGCGGCGATGATGCGGACCTGGCCGGCGGTCAGCTGCCGTACGGTCAGGGTGATCAGAACCGAGGCCTCGTCGCTGTCGGTGGCGATGATGACGGCCTTGCAGTTCTTGACGTCGGCCTCGAGCAGCACGGCCGAGCGCGTCGCGTTGCCCTCGATCGTGACCAGCCCGTTCGAGGCGGCCTGGCGGACGCCGTCGGGCCGACTCTCGACCACGACGATTCGCGACTTGTCGTAACCGGTCTCCAGCAGCGCGGCCACGGCGGCCCGGCCCTTGGTGCCGTAGCCGCAGATGACGATGTGGTCCTTCAACTTTCGCCTCCACCGGCTGACCCGCAGGCTGTTGCGGTACTGATCGGTGAGCACCTCGAGGGTGGTGCCGACCAGGATGATCAGGAAGAGCACGCGGGCCGGGGTGATGACCAGGACGTTCACCAGCCGGGCATGGGGCGTGAACGGCGTGATGTCGCCGTAGCCGGTCGTCGAGAGTGACACGACCGCGTAGTAGAAGCAGTCGAGGAGCGTCAGGCCGTCCTCGTTGACGTCACGGTAGCCCTCGCGGCCGGAGTAGATGACCAGCACCGTGGCCAGCACGAGGGCCACCGCCAGGGCGAGCCGGATGGCCAGCGCTCGGAGGGGCCCTTGACGGACCCGAGGTAGATGGATCATGTGACGCCCCGCACGTGACACACCTTAGCGACCGGCACACGGCAAGCTACTCAGGACATCACATTAATGAGCGTTAAGGAATGCATCCTGGTGCCGATTCGGCAGGCTCCGCCAAAGCCGCGGCCCGTCGTTGCATCCACGTGAGCCGATCGAACAGCCTGGGTCATGATTCGACGCATTCTGGTGGTTCTCGCCCTCGCGGCGGCGGCTCTGATCCCCTCACTGCCGGCCTGGGCCACCACCGACCGGCTCAGCGTCCTGGCCACCTGGACCCAGCCGACCGCGGCCAGCACCGCAGCCTGGAACAGCGCCCGCATCGACCGGGACCCGTGGCTGGCCTACGGCTTCGACTGGACCACCGACTACTGCTCGGCCAGCCCGGAGAAGCCGTTCGGGTTCGACTTCACCAACGCGTGCGTGCACCACGACTTCGGCTACCGCAACTACAAGGACGAGGGACTGTTCGCCGAGAACAAGGCCCGGGTCGACACCGTCTTCTACGCCGACATGAAGCGGGTCTGCGCCAAGTACGACGTGCTCGTGCGCTCGGCCTGCAACAGCGTCGCCTGGATCTACTACCAGGCCGTGCACGTCTTCGGATCATTGACCAAAGTCAAGAGCGCGGATCTCCAGCGGGCGGGTCGGGTCATGCACTGACCTGGGCAAACCGCGTCGCGCCGTCCTCCAGATCCGGGTGCTCGACGGCCAGGGCCATCGCCACGATCCGATCAAAACCCAGACCCACACCGTCGGCGTACGCGACGTCGAAGGCGGCATCGCCCAGCGCGGACCGCAGCGCGAGCTGCTGCGCCGACCAGAAGCGCCCGAACATCTCGGTGCGGCGCGCCCCCTTCGCGGCCTCGGCCCCGCCGAACAGGACGGCGGCCGAGGCCGGGTCGCCGCCCAGCGCGCAACGCACGGCGATGGCCGCGACCGCGTCCGCGGCGGCGCCCCGGAAGCCGTGCCGCAGCCGCGAGCGCAGCGCCACCACCAGGTGATCGTGCGCGGCGACCAGGTCACGGCGGCGCAGCGCCACCATCCCGAGCAGCCAGTCGACCGTGCGCCGGCCACGGTCCTCGGGACGGCTCGCCTCCCACTGGCGGGCGCCGCCGAGCAACTCGGCCGCCTCGTCCACCGCGTCCCGGCGCCACAGCAACTCGGCCAGAGCGATCACGGCCGGCATCGCGGCCTCCGCCACGCCGTACCGGTCCGCGGTCGCGATCACCTCGCGGCACAGGCGCTCCGCGTCGTCGTACCGGCCCGCATCCAGCATCGTGGCCCGGTGGCCGGCCATGACCCGTACCGCCAGGGCTTTATCGTCCTGAGCCAGCGCCTCGGCGCGGTCCAGGAACCGGGTGCGCTCGACCCGGTCGCCGGCCAGGCCGGCATGCACGAGGTACGCGTCGGCCAGCACCGACGGCTCCACGTCGGCCCCGTCGAGCCGCCGGTAGAGGCGGAACAGCAGGTCCCGGCCTTCACCGGCGCCACCGTGCTCCCGCCACCACGGGTCGAGCGCGATGGCCAGGCGCAGCCCCTCGCGCACGCTGCCGTGAACGGCGGACCAGCGCAGGGCGGCCTGCCACTCGGCGACGTAGGGGGCGAACGCCGTCAGGCTCACCGTGCGCGGCTCCCCGTCGGTGTCCACCGCGACGCTGTCCAGCATGTGCAGCGACCAGGCGGCGTGCCGGTCCCGCGCCTCCCGCTCGTCCCCCTCGGCGACCAGGCGCCGGGCCGCATAGGACTTGACCTGACCGGAAAGCCGGTAGCGGGGGCCGGGCACAACGTCGACCAGCGAATTGTCGGTGAGCTCGCCGAGCGAACCGAGAGCCTCGGCGCCGCACCACTCGACGATCCCGAGATCGACCGAATCGGCGAAGACGGCCAGGCGGCGCAGCAGACCCCGCGCCTCGCCGGTGAGACGTTCGTAGGACCAGTCCAGATTGGCGCGCAGGCTGTCGTGCCGGTCCCCGCCTTTGTGGCCTTTGTGGCCGGGCGGATCGCTTCCTTTGTTGCCGGGCGGATCCAGCGCGGCCAGCGGATCGTCCAGCCGAGAAGCGAGCTGGGTGGCCGAGAGCAGCCGCAGCCGGGCCGCCGCCAGCTCGATCATCAGCGGCGAGCCCTCCATCCGGGCCGCCACCTCGGCCAGATCGACGCCGTCCTCACCCGGACCGGCCTGCCCACCCCGGGCCGCCGCGGTCCGCACACTGAGCAGGGCGAACACGTCCGCCGGGGACATCGGCGGGATCCGCCACACCACTTCACCCGGCATGCCGACCGGAGCCCGACCGGTCACCAGGACGTTCACGCCCGGGCAGCGGGCCAGCAGACGCCGGATCAACGTGGCACAGGCCGCCGTGGCCGCCTCACTGGTCTGCAACACCAGAAGCATCCGCCGCTCGGCGCAATGCTCGATCAGCGAGTCCAGCAGCAGCCGGCCCGGCTCACTGCGCACGCCGAGGACGGCGGCCATCGCCTCGACCGGCCCACCATCGGCGTCGACAGTCCAGACCCCTTGGGGGTACGCAGGGAGAACCTGCTCCGCCACCGCGAGGGAAAGCCGCGTCTTGCCCATGCCGCCGGCCCCGGTGATCGTGACGATCCGGTGGCGCCCGATCAGGACGGCCACCTCCGACTTCTCGGCGGGGCGGCCGACGAACGGGCTCAACTCGGCGGGCAGGTTGTGCACGGGCGCGGCCTGGGTGCGGGGGCGGGGGAAGTCGCTCTCCAGCCCGGGCGCGAGGACCTGCAGGAGGCGGTCGCTGTCGTCGAAGCCGCGGAGGCGATGCTCGCCGAGGTCGAGCAGGCCCACCCCGTCCAGATAGTCCGCCAGCCGCCGCGTCGCCGGCGCCGGCTCACTCGGCCTGGGTCGCGGACGGTCTCCCTGAGCGGGCCATTCCTGTCCACTGCGCGCGGCCCATTCCCGCTCCTCACGCGCGGCCCACTCCCGCCCGTCGCGGCCCTGCCCCGCGCGCGCCGGCCCCTTGCGGATGCCCAGATCGGACTCGGAGTTCAGATCGGCGGCCCGCAGCGCGGCGGCCATGGCCATCGCCGGCGAGGATTGGACGGTCGTTACCGAAATTTCGGATGTAAGGCGGACGGCGCGGGCGGTGGCGCCGGAGCAGAGGATCTGACCACCGTGAGCGGCCGCCGAGACCCGGGCGGCCCGGTGGACCTCGATGCTGGCGTACTCGCCACCCCGCTCGGCGCTGGTCGGCCGCGCCCACCCCGTATGCATGCCCATCCGGACCCGCGGGGCCACCTCCGGCCTCAGCCAGTCATGTGCGGACAGTCGCCGTTGCGCCTCCACACAGGCCGCCACCGCCGCCACCGCATCCCGGAAGACAATGAAAAAAGAGTCACCCTCAGTGAAAAGCTCGACACCACCAAAGTCACGCAGCGCAGCGCGCATCACGGAGCGGTGATCGTTGAGGACCATCCCGTAGTCGTCACTGAGCATCCGGGCCAACCGTGTCGAGCCCTCGATATCGGTGAACACAAAGGTCACCAGCCCGCTAGGCAGCTCGCTCCGTCCCGACACGGTGGAACCTCCGCCCCCTTCGGCAAGTCGCGATCTCATGCTGCCGTATCACAGCGTCACCGGCCATCGTAGAAACGGACGGTAACCATCCGCCCGCTGCGGCCGACCCCATACGGAGGACACCCGCGCGGGTCATCGACGGACTACACGGCACTACGCGTGACGTAACGAAATGGATCGAGCCAAGACACGCGGCATCCGGCCACTTCCGCCCGCCCGCTCGGCCGCCCCCAACAGAGTCACTTTGCGCGACCCTCCGAACACACCCGTTCTCTCCCCCGCCAACCACGTTTCCCCAGCTAACAGGCCCGCCCCAGCCACGTCACGCCATTTCCCGCAGCTCCCCGCGGACCCACCCGCAGTCCCAGGCGTCAAAGTCGTGGAATTGCCCACAATCAAGCACCCGACCAGCCCAGACGCCTCGAACCCACACCCACACCACGCCCACCGAGCCAAATTGGTTCAACGCGAAACAGCCATCCAAGAGACGCCGCACCCCAACCTGATGGTCACAACTCGATATCCACCCCTCACCAACTCCATTCACCAAGCACCCACACCACACCTTCCCGGCAAACCGGACGGCCACCTCCCAGGCTGAAATCAGCCCCCGGTCAAAGAGCCACCTGGCAACCCAGTCGACCGCGAAGGACCGGGCGAGAAGGGTTGAACAACGGCCGGGGCAGGCGCGGCGGGACAGGCCCGGACGAGAAGGCCGGGCAGGGCGGGATAGGGCAGCACGGAGCAGG
>NZ_JBFAOX010000003.1:420357-557841 GCF_040675435.1 Actinoplanes sp. NPDC049598
CGGCCAGCGCGGAGCAGGCCAGCGCGGAGCAGGCCAGCGCGGAGCAGGCCAGCGCGGAGCAGGCCAGCGCGGAGCAGGCCAGCGCGGAGCAGGCCAGCGCGGAGCAGGCCAGGGAAGGCTAGAGGGGCTTCACGCCAGACCGGGACAAGCGAGCCGGGCACGGACGGCCGAATCAGACCAGTCGGGCGTAGTTGGACCGCGCGGGAGTGAAGCTGAGGCAGCGCGCCCGCGCTGACCGACATGAGCGCGACCAGAACCGCCCGGGAGAGAACCTAAGGCAGCCGGCCAGGCCAACCGACATGAGCGCGACCAGATCGCCGAGGGCGGGCCGTCGAAACGGTCGGGCGGGTCCGATCTGGCACGGGCAAGGTCCGGCTGGCACCCAGTCCAGCCGGACGCGGCCCCAGCCGGACGCGAGCCAGGTGGGGTCGACCCGGACGCGGGCGAACCGGACGCGGGCGGCCCGGATGCGGTCGGCCCGGACGCGGTCGGCCGGGACGCGGTCGGCCGGGACGCGGGCGAGCCGGACGCGAGCACCAGCGGACGCGGGCGCGACTGAGCTGGCTCGCGATGCATCAGGCCTGCGGAGCGGCGGGCTGGGCCGGCCAGGCAGGGACAGGCTTGCGTGGCAAGGCAGGCCGACGACCCCAGTGGCGGGCCCCCGGACTGGATGAGCCGGGAGACGAGGCAGGGCCGGGCGGGGCAGCCGGACGAGTCGAGCGGCGAGCCAACCGGGCTGTCGCGGACAGGCTAACGCCGAGGCTGGTGGTGCCGGTCGGGTGCGCTGTTTCGTTCGGTGGCGTGGCCGGTCTGCGGCGGCGCGGGGGCCGGCGGGCTCAGCGGCGGGTCGGCGCGTGAGGTGAGGGCCTGCGTCGGCCGGGGCCGGCGTGGATGGTCAGCAGCCGCAGGCCCCACCGCAGCAGCCGCCTCCGCCGCCGCCGCCGGTGGACGGGCGTGGGGTGGGGGTGCTGCCGCTGCGGCCGGTGACGGCGACCGTGGACAGGAGCTTGACCGTGTCGGCGTGGCCCTGGGGGCAGCTGGTGGGCTCGGCGGCCTCGCGCATGGGACGGTTGACTTCAAAGGTGTCACCGCAGGCGCGGCACCGGAACTCGTAACGAGGCATGGGAGAAGCGTAGGGCCTCCGGCCGACAGAAATTCACCCTGTGGACAGCCAGCTGGGAGTTATCCACAGGCCTCGAAGCGGGCACTCGCGGCGGTGCTTCGGTTGGGTAGTGTCGTCCGCGTGGTGAAGCGGCAGAAGGACCAGGTGACCGAGCCCGAGCGGCGCGCATCGGCGCCGCACCAGGGCGGTCCGCTGGCCAGCTCCGGCGCGGCTCCCAACGGCGCGGCCCCCGGCACCGCGGCCCCCGGCACCGCGGCCCCCGACGAGCCTGCGTCCGGCAGTGCCGCCACACCCAGCCAGCCGACCGCGCCCGGTGGATCTGTCGCCCTTGGCCAGTCCGCGGCTTCGGATGAGTCAGTGAGCGCCTCGCCCGCGGCCGCCAAGACAGACAAGCCCGCTGCGGCCGAGTCGAGCGGGAAGGCCGGGCCATCGGCGGGGTCCGCCTTGAGCGGCTCGGCTGGCGATCGTGACGTCAGCGCGCTCCCCCTCGGCGACTCCGGCGGCGCGTCCGGTCGATCGGCCGAGGCGACGCCGGCCGCCCAGCCGGACAGCACTGTCGCGTCGGTCGGCGCGACTCCTTCGATCACCACGGCGACCGCTACGACAGTCGGCTCCGCCACGGCCGGGGCGGCCACAACAGACTCACCCAAGGGCACGGCCGCGTCCGCCGAGCCACCGGCGTCCCCCTCGAGCCAGGGCAGTAAGGCCACAACAGCAAGCATCGCTTCGAGCACCAGCAAGACCGACGGCGCGAACAAGACCGGCACTGCCTCCATGGATGAAAGCGCCAGCAAGGCCGGCAAGGCCGACAAAACCGGCACCGCCTCCACGGGTGAAGGCGCCGGCAAGGCCGACAGTGCCGACCGAGCGAAAAGCGCCGGCAAAGACGACGGCCTGAACAAGGCCGAGAGCACGAGCAAGGACAGCAGCACGAGCGACAGCGCAATGAAGGCCGACAACCCAGGCAAGACCGACAGCGCCGGTAAGGGCGACGGCGAACCTGCGGGTGGCGGAAGCGCTGAGGCGGCGAAGGCCGAAGGGGCCAAACCGGCGGCGGGGAGTGTGCCGGGCAAGCGGCGCGGGCTGCGGCAGGCGGCGCCCGTCCGGGTGGCGGCGCGGGTCGGGCGGAGCACGGCGGCCTGGGCCAAGCGGCCGAGTGGGCGGCTGATCGTGCCGGCGGTGGTGGCGGTTCTGCTGTTGGGGGCGGCGGGCACGGCGGGGGCCTATCTGGTGCCCGAGGCGCTGAAGGCGGCGCCCGAGCCCAGCGCGACGCCCGGGTTTCCGCTGGAGGCGGGTGGAGTGGCGCCGTCCGCGGGTCTGCCGGGCGGTGGGCCGAGCGGGCTGCCGGTCGGCAGTGCGCCGGTCGGGGGCGGGCTGCCCACGGCGGGGCCGACCGGTTTGCCGGCCCCTACGGGGGTGGTCACGACCGCGCCGACCGTGGCGCCGACGTCGCCGGTGGATACGGGTGGGCGGCCGGCGGATGCGCTGGCCGGGTGGGCGGGGCAGGTGGGCACCAAGGTCGGCATTCCGGTCGTGGCCGTCCAGGCTTACGGGTATGCCGAGTTGGTGCTGGCCCGGACCATGCCGAACTGTCACCTGAGCTGGACCACCATCGCCGCCATCGCGAAGGTCGAGTCCGATCACGGCAGTGCCAACAAGGCGGTGCTGGGGGCCGACGGCATGGTCACGCCGACGATCTACGGGCTGCCCCTGGACGGTAAGGGTGGGCGGCAGCTCATTCAGGACACCGACCGTGGCGCGCTGGATCAGGACACGACCTACGACCGGGCCGTCGGGCCGTTGCAGTTCATCCCGGCCACGTGGAATCAGTTCAAGGTGGACGCCGACAACAACGGCGACGCGAACCCCAGTGACATCGACGATGCGTCACTGACCGCGGGCACCTATCTCTGCCAGGGCGGGCGTGATCTGTCCCGGTCGGATGCCTGGTGGGATGCGATTTTCTCGTACAACGCGGTCCGGCCGTACGCGCAGAAGGTCTTCGAGGCGGCCAACGACTACGGGCGGCGCAGCCGCAGTTGATGCGCAATCTTGCACGCACAGTGACGATACCTACACATTTACGCGCTCAGACCTTCCCAGACGGCATCGTTACCGGCAAGCTGTACGAGTGAGGGTGCGTGAGTGGGATCCCCGGACCGCCTCGGCGGCGGAGATCCGGTCGCTCGTTGAGACGGTGAACGAGGTGCTGGCCACCGATCTTCCCAACGACCCGCCGTGGCAGGACGTTCAGGTCCGTGACTACCTCGCCGAGACCATGCCGGGTGAGCGCCGGATCAGCTGGGTCGCCGAGGACGACCGGTTGCCCGAGGGCGAGAGCGAGATCTTCGCCCACGTCAGCATGCTGCTGCTGGGCGACATCGGCGTCCTCGAGATCATGGTGCATCCGCGGCTGCGGCGCCGGGGTCTGGGGCGGCAGCTCGTCGCCGTCGCCGCCCGCCGGGCCTACCTGGAGGGTTTCTCCACGATCGGGGTCGAGGCCATCGGCGGCACGCCCGCCATCGCCTTCTACGAGTCGCTCGGCTTCGAGCGGGAGTATGTGGAAACCCGCAGCGTGCTCACCCTGTCCGCGGTGGACTGGCCGGCCCTGGACGCCATGTCCGGCGCCATCGGCAGCGGGTACCGGGTCGAGTACCACCCGGGCGGCCCGCCCGACCACCTGCTCGAGGCGTATGCGCAGGCCAAGCTCGAAGCCCAGGACGAGGACGACGATCTGGACCTGGCGCCGCGGTCCTCCGATCCGCAGCGGCTGCGTGATTCGCTCGAGACGCTGCACAAACGCGGTCTGAAGCCGTACATCGTGCTGGCCATCCACGAGTCGACCGGGGTCGTGGCCGGCCTCACCGAGGTGGTCGTCCCGGCGCAGCATCCGGAGCGGGCCGACCAGTACGACACCATCGTCGTGCGGGACCACCGCGGCTACGGCATCGACCGGGCGATCAAGGCACGCATGCTGTTCGAGCTGCGGCGGGCCGAGCCCGGGCTGTCCGAGGTGCAGACGTGGAACGCGCAGCACAACGAGTCGATGCTCAAGGTCAACGCCGAGCTGGGCTATCTGCCCGATCGGGACTGGTATGAGTACGGCGCCGACGTGTCACAACTCGTACAAAGCCTCGAACCCATCGACTAGGTTCTACCTCTCCTCTACTGTCGGACGTACTGTAGGCGGTCCGCTGTGGAGGATCTGTGCGACGTCACCGGATTTCGGCCCTCCTCACCGCGCCCCTGATCGCCGCCGGGCTGCTGTTCCCGGGCGTGGCCCACGCGGCGGCGGACACCCTCACCGTCGGCGCCGTCCAGGGCAGTAGGCCCCGCTCGCCGTACGCGCCGGTCAGCGGCAACGGCTCGAGCAGCGCCAAATATCAGGTGCGCGGCGTCGTGGCCCAGCTCGCACTCTCGCACACCGACACCGGCGTCCAGCAGTACGGTTTCTTCCTGCAGAGCCGCACCGGTGACACCGACAACGACCCGGCCACCTCGGACGGCGTCTTCGTCTACACGGGCTCTTTCAGCACGCTGATCGGCGGCTACGTCCCGCGGGTGGGCGACGAGATCGTCGTCAACGCCCGTGTCGCCGAGTACTTCAACTTCACCGAGCTGACCAGCGCCGAGTGGGTCACCACCTTGAGCGCCGGCGCCCAGGTCCAGGTCGACGACGCGGTCCCGCCGGCCGAAAAGGCGGCCGCCGATCTCTTCTGGGAGCGCCACGAGGGCGCTCAGCTGCGGGTCCGGGCCGGCTCGGCCGCCGTTTCCAACACCAAGACGTACGCCTCGACCGACGACGCCGAGACCTGGCTGATCGACCGCGACGATCCGCTGCTGGCGCGCCCGGATCCGTACGCCCGAAGGGTCTTCCGCGACGCCCACCCGCTGGACGACCTGCCCGGCACCGTGGACAACGGCAACGGGAACCGGATCATGATCGGCCCCATGGGGGTCAAGGCGGCCGCCGGTGACAGCACAGTGGTGCTACCCGCGGCCCGTACCTTCGACACCGTGCGGGCCGACGCGGTCGGCGGCCTCTATTACGCGTTCAACAAGTACGGCATCCAGGTCGGCCAGATCGCGTACAACCCGGGCCCGGACCCGGCCGCCAACCATCCGCCCCGGCCGACCCGCGACCTGGCCGTCGCCACCTTCAATCTGGAGAATCTGTACGACTTCCGCGACGACCCGTCCGACGGGTGCGACTTCGCCGGTAACGCCGGTTGCCCGGGCGTGCAGCCGCCTTTCGACTACGTCCCGGCGAGCCAGGCCGCGTACGACACGCGGCTGACCCGGATCGCCGCCCAGATCCGCGACAACCTGCACAGCCCCGACCTGATCCTGGCCCAGGAGGCCGAGGACCAGGACATCTGCCGGGTCGTCAAGAACGCGCTCGCATGCGACGCCGCCGACGGCAAACCGGACACGCTGCAGGAGCTGGCTCTGAAGGTGGGCCGGAACTACGACGCCGCGTTCGACCGCAGCGGCGCCGACGCGCGCGGCATCGTCTCCGGGTTCCTCTACCGCACGGACCGGCTGCGTCTCCCGGCGGCCGGCGCGACCGACCCCATCCTGGGCGCACTGCCGCAGGTCACCTATCGCGGCGCCCCGCTGCCGAGCAACGCCGACGTGTCGAATCCGAAGACGCTGAACGCCGTGCTCCCGGCCGATGTCGACCGGTCCACCGGCGTCGACGGCGTCAACGTCTACACCCGAGCTCCCCAGGTCGCGCTCTTCGAGGTCACCGCGGCCCCGGGCGGCACGCTGTGGGCGGTCAGCAACCACTTCTCGTCCGGCCCGGACACCCGTGTCGGGCAGCGGCGCGAGCAGGCCGCGTACGCCGCGGCGATCGCCGACGCCATCGAGGCCGCCGATCCGCACGCGCGCGTCGTCCTGGGTGGCGACCTGAACGTCTTCCCGCGCCCGGACGACCCGGTCCCGGCCGATCCGGGCGACCAGCTCGGACCGCTCTACGCCATCGGCCTGCACAACCTTTGGGACGACCTGGTGGCCAAGGCGCCCGAGGCCGCCTACTCGTACGTCTTCGACGGCCAGGCCCAGACGCTCGACCATCTCTTCGTCAACGACGGCTTCTACCGCGACCTGATCGACATGCGCGCGGCCCACATCAACGCCGATGTCACCGACGGCACCAGCGACCACGACCCGCAGGTGGCCCGCTTCCAGGCCCGGGCCGGTCTCAGCGTCGGCGACGCCCGGGTGACCGAGGGCGACTCGGGCAAGGTGGCGCTGGTCTTCCCGGTGACGCTGAGCAGGCCGCTGAGCCGGGCCATCACCGTCTGCGCGACGACCGTGCCCGGCCCGACGACGCTGCCGCTGGCCGACTTCGACCCGTACCTGGGCTGCCGCATGATCGCGGCCGGCGCGGTGCGCGCCGACTTCCCGGTGCAGGTGCGCGGTGACCGGCTCCGCGAGTCGGACGAGACGCTGACGCTGGAGGCGGTCGCCCTCGACGCCGTCCGCCTGATCGACGGAAGCGGCGCCGGGACGATCGTCAACGACGACTAGAAGCGGTTCCGGATCAAAGAGGCGACTTCGGTGGCCCAGTAGGTGAGCATGATCTGCGCGCCGGCCCGCTTGATCGAGGTGAGCGACTCGAGGATCACCCGCTCGCGGTCGATCCAGCCGTTCTGCGCGGCCGCCTCGACCATCGCGTACTCGCCGGAGACCTGGTAGGCCGCGACCGGCACGGTGACCCGCTCACGGATGGCCGCGACCACGTCGAGGTAGGGCAGGGCCGGCTTGACCATGACGATGTCGGCGCCCTCGGCGATGTCGAGGTCGACCTCGCGCAGGGCCTCACGCAGGTTCGGCGGGTCCTGCTGGTACTGCCGGCGGTCGCCCTGCAGCGTGGACTCGACGGCCTCGCGGAACGGGCCGTAGAAGGCGCCCGCATATTTGGCCGCGTAGGCCAGGATCGACACGTCCTGATAGCCCGCCTTGTCCAAGGCGGAGCGAATGACGCCGATCTGCCCGTCCATCATCCCGGACGGCCCGACCATGTGGACGCCGGCGTCCGCCTGGGCCACGGCCATCTGGGCGTAAAGGGGCAGCGTGGCGTCGTTGTCGACCGAACCGTCGGCGGCCAGCACCCCACAGTGGCCGTGCGAGGTGAACTCGTCCAGGCACAGGTCGCCCATCACGACGGTGGAGTCGCCGACCTCGGAGATCAGGTCGCGGATGCCGACGTTGAGGATGCCGTCCGGGTCGAGGCCGGCCGAGCCGGTCTCGTCCTTGTGCTGGTTGGTGGGGACGCCGAACAGCATCAGGCCACCGACACCGGCCGAGACCGCCTCGTGGGCGGCCTTGCGCAGCGACTCCCGCGAATGCTGGACCACGCCGGGCAGCGAGCTGATCGCGCGGGGCTCGGTCAGCCCCTCTTTCAGGAAGAGGGGCAGGACCAGCTCGGCCGGCGAGAGCCGGGTCTCCTCCACGAGCCGCCGCATGGCCGGCGAGCGGCGCAGGCGGCGGGGACGAACCTCGGGGTACGACATCGGAAAAATCCTTAGCGGAAGCGAAGGGCTGTGGGTCCCTGGACCTTCGAGCCACGGCGCTGCTTGGCCGGCATCGCGGCCAGCTTCTCGCGCAGCTCCACCGCGTACGACGCGAGCGCCTCGACCAGGTCCGGCACGGAGGCGTGCTGGGGCTGGACGTCGACGCGCAGGCCGAACTCGGTGGCCGTCTCGGCGGTCTTCGGGCCGATCACCGCGACGACCGTGCGGGCGTGCGGCTTGCCGGCGATGCCGACCAGGTTGCGGACGGTCGAGGACGAGGTGAACAGCACCGCGTCGAAGCCGCCCGACTTGATCGCGTCGCGGATCTCGGCCGGCGGCGGCGCGGCGCGCACCGTGCGGTACGCGGTGACGTCGTCCACCTCCCAGCCCCGCTCGATCAGGCCGGCGGCCAGCGTCTCGGTGGCGATGTCGGCCCGCGGCAGCAGCACCCGGCCGACCGGGTCGAGGATCTCGTCGTGCGGCGAGAACTCGGCCAGCAGGCCCTCGCTGGACTGGTCGCCCGCGGGCACGAGCTCGGGCTGGATGCCGAAGTCGCGGACGGCGTCGGCCGTGGCCTCACCGATGCAGGCGATCTTCACGCCGCCGAAGTGGCGGGCGTCGAGGCCGTGCTCGTCGAATTTCTCCCAGACCGCGCGGACCGCGTTGACCGAGGTGAACACGACCCAGGCGTACCGGCCGTCGACCAGGCCCTTGACCGCGCGCTCCATCTGGGCCGGGGTGCGCGGGGGCTCGACCGCGATGGTCGGCACCTCGCACGGGATGGCGCCGTAGGCCCGCAGCCGCGCGCTCATCGCGCCCGCCTGCTCCTTGGTCCGCGGTACGAGCACCTTCCAGCCGTACAGCGGGCGGTTCTCCCACCAGCTCATGGCGTCGCGCTCGGCGACGTCGCCGCCGACCGTGAGCACGACCCGGCCGGTGAAGCCGAGGGCCGCCGCCACGAAGCTGTCGACCGTGGACGTCGTCGTGTACTGGGTCTCGCCGGTGCCGTCGCCGGTCACCGCGACCGTGGTGCCGGGCTCGACGCCCGAGGCGAGCAGGCCGTCGCGGACGGCCGCGAGGTCACCGGCGTCGACGGCCACCGCGAACGAGCCCTTGAGGGCGGCCGCGGACAGGGCGTCGAAGTCGAGGGTGCTGACGTCGTCGACGTCGGCGGTGACGCGGACGCCGGGCAGCGGGACACCGGCGTACGTGGCGACGCCCTCGGCCTGGCCGAGACCCGGCACGACCTCGAAGTGCACCGCGGTGCGGGCGACCGCCTGCACCTCCTTGACCACGGCTTCGTGGCCGAACGGGTCGCCGGAGACGAGGTGGACGGCCGCGAGGCCGGACTTGGCCGCGGAGAGCAGCACCTTGGCGACGTCGCCGGGCGCGCCCTCGGCCGGGCTGAACTGGGCGTCGTCCTTGGCCTCGGCGCGGATCGCGGTCAGCAGCGACTCGGGCACGCCTCGGTCGTAGACCACCTGGTCGGCTTCGGTGAGCGCGGCGTGGGCGCGGCGAGTCAGCAGCTCGGGGTCGCCGGGTCCGGCGCCGACGAACGCGATGCGTCCGGCTGGCTTGCGGGCGGTGCGGGTGGTCATTCTGTGCTCCCCATCAGGGTATCGGCGCCGTTGTCGAGGAGATCGGCGGCGAGCGCCTTGCCGATCTCCGCCGCGTCGGCGGGCGTTCCGGTGCGCGACAGCCGGATGGCTCGAACCCCATCCGGGCTGATCACCGCACCGCGCAGGTAAATCTCGTCGCCGTTCTCGCCCTCGGCGAGCTCGGCATGTGCCGCGACCGGAGCCGAGCACCCGGCCTCGAGCGTGGCCAGCATCGCCCGCTCCGCCACGACGGCGGCCCGGGACGGTGCGTGGTCGAGCGCGGCCAGCAGCTCGACCAGATCGGCGTCGTCGGCCCGGCACTCCACCGCCAGCGCGCCCTGGGCGGGGGCCGGCAGCATGAGCATCGGGTCGAGCGTCTCGCTGATCTCGGCCGTGCGGCCGATGCGAGCCACGCCGGCTCGCGCGATCACGATCGCGTCCAGGTCGGCCTCGGGTCCGTGAACCCGGGCGATCCGGCTGTCGATGTTCCCGCGGATCGGCGTGACCTGCAACTCTAGGCCCAAAGCATGCAGTTGCGCGATTCGGCGCACCGCGCCGGTTCCGACGAGAGCCCCCGGCGGGAGCTCGGCCAGGGTACGGTTGCCCTTGGTGATCAGAACGTCGCGCGGGTCCTCGCGCGGGGGCACGGCCGCGATGTGCAGGCCGGCGTGCTCGCCCGTGGGCAGGTCCTTGTAGGAGTGCACGGCGAAATCGATCTCGCCGGCGAGCAGCGCGTCCCGCAGCGCGGAGACGAAGACGCCCACGCCGAGCTGGGCGACCGGGGCCGACGAGCGGTCACCCGAAGTGACGATGCGCACAAGCTCGACCGGGCGGCCGGTGGCCGCGGTCAGCGCGTCCGCGGTCTGCTGGGACTGGGCGAGCGCCAGCGCGCTGCCTCGTGTGCCGAGGCGCAGCGGGGTACTCACGCTTTTCCTCCGATCTCCGGCACCGCATCGGCCTGCGTGGCGTGCGGCACGTCCAGGTCGAACAGCTCGCGCAGCAGGGCCGCGTACTGATCGCCGCCGGGCTCGGCGGCCAGCTGGCGCACGCGCACGGTCGGTGAGTGCAGCAGCTGCTGAACAACCCGGTGCAGCGTACGGGAAATATCGCCCCGCTGCTCCTCCGTGAAGTCGGGGCGACGCCCCCACAGCTTGCGCATCTCGGCGCTGACCACGTCCTCGGCCCGGGTACGCAGCGCGGCCACCGTCGGGGCGATCTCCGCCCCGCGCAGCCAGCCGAGAAAGTGATCAACCTCGCTCGCGACGATCTGCTCGACCGCCGCCGTCTCGGCCGCGGCCGGGGCCGAGCGGCGGGAGGAGGCGAGGCTGTCGATGTCGATGATCTCGACGCCGGGCACGCCGTAGGCGTCGGGGGCGACGTCGCGCGGCACGGCCAGGTCGAGCACGATCAGCGGCGCCGCCGCCTGGAGCCGTTCGCGGGTGAGCACCGGCTCGGTGGCCGCGGTGGCCGTGATGACCAGCTCGGCCTCGCTCAGGGCCTGGTCCAGCTCGCCGAAGGGCACGGCCACGGCGCCGTACGCCTCGGCCAGCCGGTCGGCCCGCTCGGCGCTGCGGTTGGTGATCCGCAGCGGGCCGACCCCGGCCCGGGTCAGCGTGGCGACCGAGAGCGCGCCCATCGCGCCGGCCCCGACCACGAGTGCCTTCTTGCCTTCGAGGGCGCCCAGGTGACTCTCCGCGACCTCGAGGGCGGCGGTGACGACGCTCTGCCCGGCCCGGTCGATGCCGGTCTCGGCGTGGGCCCGCTTGCCGACCCGCAGGGCCTGCTGCATGAGCTCGTGGAGCAGGCGGCCGGCCGAGTCGGACTCGGTGGCCACGTGGTACGCGTCGCGCAGCTGCCCGAGGATCTGCGACTCGCCCACGACCATGGAGTCGAGTCCGGCCGAGACCTTGAACGAGTGCTGGACCGCGGCCTCGTCGTAGTGCACGTAGAGATGCCCGGCGAGCTCGGTCGCCGGGATGCCGGAGACCTCGGCGAGCACGTTGCAGATGTCACCGAGACCACCGTGGAAGGTGGTGACCGCCGCGTAGATCTCCACCCGGTTGCAGGTGGAGAGGACGACCGCCTCCCCGACGTACGGCTGGGCGACGAGCTTCTGCAGCAGGCCCGGCACCGACGAGTCGGGGATGGCGAGGCGTTCCAGCGTGGCGACATCGGCGGTGCGATAGGACGCACCGACGCTGAGGAGATTCACGACCCGACCGCCTCCTGATTGCCCGCCGTCGCGGCGGACCGGCCGCCCGGCAGCGCGGTCAGCGATGCCTTGCGGTGCTCGTGGAATGAGAGAATCTGCAGCTCGATGGCGAGGTCGACCTTGCGCACGTCGACGTTCGCGGGCACCGAGAGCACGCAGGGAGCGAAGTTCAGGATGCTGGTGACGCCCGCGTCGACCAGCACGTCGGCCACGGCCTGGGCGGCGCCGGGCGGGGTGGAGATCACGCCGATGGCGATCTTCTCCTCGACCGCGACCCGGCCCAGATCGGAGATGTGCCGCACCGGCAGGCCGTGGATGCGCTCGCCGACCTTGGACTCGTCGGCGTCGAAGAGCGCGACGATCTTGAAGCCGCGGCTGGCGAAGCCGTCGTAACCGGCCAGCGCGTGACCGAGATTACCCAGGCCGACCAGGCAGACCGCGCGGCGCTGGTCGAGGCCGAGAACGTACTCGATCTGCTCGATGAGCAGGGTGACGTCGTAGCCGACGCCGCGGGTGCCGTACGACCCGAGGTGGGAGAGGTCCTTGCGGAGCTTGGCCGAGTTGACGCCGGCCGCGGCCGCGAGACCCTCGCTGGACACGGTGTCCGCGCCGGCCTCGCCCAGGTTGTGCAGGGCGCGAAGGTACTCGGGAAGGCGCGCGATGGTCGCCTCCGGCAACTCCGGGAAGGCCTGGGCGGCACCGTCGCCGGGGCGATGCCCGGGCGTGCTTCCGTGACGCTGCTGACTCATCTGACTCCGTGCCGACGAGGTTTGCGAACCTGCGGGGAACCCACGAACGCCTGGTTGAACCGGCTGTGCTAGCGGGGCTCTTCGAGTCAAAGAGTAGGCGCTTGTGAAGGCGTGCACAAATCGCGATCTTGATCGGATGGCTGGACAAAGATCCATCTAGGTGCTAAGTGATTATGCCAGCGTCCGGGCGATCTCGACAGCCTCCACCAAAGTGTCCGCCACCGGGCGACCGGATGCCCGCAATCGGACGGGATCGGTGAATCCCCCGGTGTAGAGCACCGAAACCCCGCCGACCGCATCGGCCGCTGCCGCGTCGTCGAGCGAGTCGCCGATCAGCACCACGTCCGCCCCGGTCAGTCCCAGCTCGGCCAGGTGCTCGGCCAGATGACCGGCCTTGAGGTGACCGCCGATCTCGGTCCGCAGTCCGTCGACCCGGGTGAAGACGCCGGTCAGCCCGTACGTCTCGACGGCCGGCACGAGCTCGGTGTGGAACCACATGGACAGCAGCGACTGGGTGCCGGGCCAGGACCGGAGCGCCTCGGCGGCGTCGGCGGCCAGGGTCATGTTCGTCAGACCCAGGCGGTACGCGTCGTGGAAGATCCGGTCGAGCTCCTGGAACTCCTCCTGGTCGACCGCGCGCTCGAGGATCTCGGCGTAGAACTCGGCCACCGGGCGGCGGAACCGGGACCGGTGCTCGTCGGCGTCGACCTCGCGCCCGCCGACCGCGGCGAAGGCCGTGTTGGTCGACGAGACCACCAGCGACAGATCGTCGAGCAGGGTGCCGTTCCAGTCCCAGACCAGGTGCTTGCGCGTCACGGCAGACAAACTACAGGCGCGGCTCCCCCGGCCGCCTGGCCAAATCGCGCAGCAGCCGGTCCTCCTCGACCTTCCAGTAGCCGTGCTCGGCCCCGTCCAGCAGCACCACCGGCACCCGGTCGCCGTAGTCCCGCTCGAGCTCGATCGACGACTCGACGTCGACCCGGCTCCACTGACCAGGGATGATCCGGTCGAGCGCGGTCTCCGCGACCTCGCACAGGTGACAGCCGTCCCGGCTGATCAGGGTCACTCGGCTCACGATGACAACTCCCTCTTGCGTACCTTGCCCGTCGCCGAGTGGGGAAGCTCACGCACCAGCTCGATCGACGGCACCTTGAACCGGGCCAGGTGCCCGGCACAAAAGACTTGCAGCTCAGCCGGGGTGGGCGGCGGGTCCAGGGCGGCCACGACGTACGCGTGCGGCCGCTGGCCGGTCTCCGCGTCGGGCACACCGACCACGGCCGACTCGGCCACCCCGGGATGGCCGCCGAGCACCCGCTCGACCTCGGCCGGGTAGACGTTGAAGCCCTGGACCAGGATCAGCTCGTCCACGCGGTCGACCAGGTGCAGGTCGCCGTCGCCGTCGGCGTACGCCACGTCGCCGGTGGCCCACCACCCGTCGGCGTCCGGGCCGCCCCGCCCGTCCGGCCAGTAGCCGGAGAACAGGTTGGCCCCGCGCACGACGATCTCGCCGGGGTCGGTGCCGGCCGAGTCCTCCACCGACAGGTCCAACTCGGCCAGATCCTCGTCCGGAGACGGGGTGCCGTCGCGCCACAGCACCTGCCCGGCGGCCGAGCGCAGCAGCAGCGAGACACCGGGCAGGGGCCGCCCGATCGAGCCCGGCTTGCCGCGGTCGCTGACGGCGGTGGTGGTCAGCACCGGGGCCGTCTCGGTCAGCCCGTAGCCGATCAGGACGCTCTTGCCGGTGGCGGCGCCGAAGCGGGCCGCGTCGTCCGGCGGCAGCGGCGCGGCGCCGCACACGGCCGTCCGCACGGAGCGCATGGCGATGCCCGCGCTGGGCTGCTGCGACCACGCCGCGTACATCCCGGGGACACCGACGACGACGGTGACCGCGCGGTCCGCGATCGTCTGGAGCGAGGCCGCCGGATCGAACCGGTCGATCAGCACCCCCGTGGCCGCGTGGTGGGCGACCGAGCCGAGACCGGTGTTCAGCCCGTAGGCGTGGAACAGCGGCACGGCGAGCAGCACCACGTCGTCCGGGCCGATCACCGCGGGGTCGATCGCGTCGAGCTGGTCGTGGTTGGCGGCCAGGGCCGCGTGCGTCAGCATGGCGCCCTTGGGCCGCCCGCTCGTCCCCGACGTGTAGAGCAGCACCGCGAGATCGTCCGCTTTGATCAAGGGCAACTGCGCCTGTACGCCCGTCCGCACGTCACCCGCCGCCGCGATCACGAGGGTGGCGCCGGAGTCCTCGATCGCGAACTGACGCTCGCCGGCCGTGTAGGCGGGGTTGATCGGCACCGCCACCCGCCCGGCCCGCAAGACCCCGAAATACGTCGTCGCGAACGCGATCGAGGTGCCGAGCACGATGGCGACGCGGTCGCCGGGCGCGGTCCGGGCGGCTATGTCCCGCGCGGTCTCGTCCACCCGTGCGTGGACTTCGGCCCAGGTCAGAGCGGCGTCGTTGGTGATCAGGGCCAGGCCGCCGGGCCGGCGCGCGGCGGCCCGGGCGACCGGGTCGCGGGCTGCTTCGTCCACGAGGCACGAGTCTGGCACAAACCGCCACGGACGTGTGCGCCGGACAAGTTGTCCGTCGCGCGCCGACCCGTGTCGGCCATGGTGGCAGACGTTCCTTGTGTCGCCTCTGCGCCACTTCGTACACTTTTCGCGCAGCGCACACGGTGTGCGACTCCGCGTGTCCGGGGTCCGTGATACTTCGCGTCTGTGTAACGGACTCCACAGCCCTGGGTGAGGTCGGTCTGACGTTTTAGGCCACCCCACCCCTTTTGCTATGAGTGATCACCCCTCATCCCGAGGAGGCCGCTGTGCCACAAAAAGCACGCCACTACTGCCCATCCCTGTCTGGCGGGACGGATGAGCAGTCTCAGCAGGCCCGCCGGGTGAAGGTGAAGGAGGCGCAGTGACTCATGCGTACGCCGGGGATCCGAACCTCGCATTCACCGACGGCCTGACCGTCCTGCGCCGCTCCGTCAACGACATGGTGGTCAACGCGATCCGGGGCGACGGCCCCAAGCGGACCCGCAACCGCCCCCACGTCAACGAGTCGCCCGGCCAGTGGACGTCGCCCAGCGGCAACACCAAGCCGGTCGCCGGTGGCGGGCGGGTGGCCGTGCCCGGCCGGCCCGGCATGCCCCCGCCGCAGCCGACCGCCGGCCAGCGCAGCCAGCTGCCGGACGCCGCGCCCGGCGAGCAGACCGTCGTGGTGCCCGCGCAGAGCACCACCAGCCCGCCGACCGAGCCCTCGCAGCAGCCGAAATACCCGGCCCGGCCCGATCCGGGCGACGCCGCGGCCGAGGTGTGGGCGCTGGTCGAGCGGGCCCAGGCCGGCGAGGCCGAGGCGTTCGGGCTGATCTACGACCGGTACGTCGACACCGTCTTCCGCTTCGTCTACTTCCGGGTCGGCAACCGCCAGCTCGCCGAGGACCTCACCTCGGACACGTTCCTGCGCGCCCTCAAGCGCATCGGCAGCTTCACCTGGCAGGGCCGCGACCTCGGGGCCTGGCTGGTCACCATCGCCCGCAACCTGGTCGCCGACCACTTCAAGTCGGGCCGGTACCGGCTCGAGGTCACCACCGGCGACGTGCTCGACGCCGACCGGGAGGACCGCGGGCCCGAGGGCAGCCCGGAGTCGGCCGTGGTCGACCACATCACCAACGTCGCCCTGCTCACCGCGGTCAAGCAGCTCAACCCGGAGCAGCAGGAGTGCATCGTGCTGCGCTTCCTGCAAGGCTTCTCGGTGGCCGAGACCGCGCAGACCATGGGCAAGAACGAAGGCGCCATCAAGGCCCTGCAGTACCGCGCCGTACGAGCTTTGGCCCGCCTCCTGCCGGAAGGCTTCCAGGTATGACGGGGGCCACCTCCAATACCCGATGCCGGGCGCTCGTCCCCGTAACCGGGGACGCGTGTCGCGCGTTTGTCCGAGTGCGACCCCGGGCGGCCCTCGAAGCCCCCGATTTCGTCGCGACCGTCGGCGACGTCGCCGACGAGACACTCACGAGCGAGGGGAGGTGCCCGCGGTGAAGTTCGACTTCCTGGACCGGCGGAGCGCCGAGCGCTTCGCGGAGCTTCTCGACGAGAACACCGGCGGCCGCCGGCATCACAGTCGCGGTCAGGCCGATGAGCAGCTCGCCGAGCTGGTCGCCATCGGCAACAGCCTGTCCGGCGCACGGCCCGGGGTCCGGGTGGACTCCGAGTTCCGCTCCGGCCTGCGCGCCATGCTGGTGGCCACCGCCGAGCGGGACGGCATCGGCCGGACCGCCACCGCAGTCGAGAAGGAGCCCGCCTCCGGGTCCGTGTCGACGGCCCGGACCGGCCTGCTGGGGCACGGCCGGCGCATCCGGGCGCGCGGCGCGATCGTGATCGGCGTCGCCGCCGGCGCGATGGCGGTCTCCGGGATCTCCGCGGCAAGCGAGAACGCATCACCGGGCGACGCCCTGTACGGGGTCAAGCGCTCGACCGAACGCGCCCAGCTGGCCATGGCCGGCTCGGACGTCAGCCGGGGACAGCTGTCCCTGGACTTCGCCCGCAACCGGCTCGCCGAGGCGGCCGCGATGAAGGCCGGCGACACCGGGTTCGCCGGTGTGCTCGACGACATGGACGCCGACACCCGCAAGGGCGTCAAGCAGCTCACCACGGCGGTCGTGGCCAACCGCGACAGCAAGCCGCTGGCCACGATCGACGGTTTCGTCGAGCGGCAGCGCGGCGTGCTGACCCCGAAGCTCGACCACCTCAACGCGAGCAACCGGGAACGGGCCACCAGCTCGCTCTCGCTGCTCGAGTCGGTGAGCAAGCGCTCGGCCGACCTGCGGGCCGGCCTGAAGTGCACGCCGGTCACGCCCAACGGCGCGGACACGCTCGGCCCCAAGCTGCGCGGCTGCGCCGATGACGAGCCGGCCACCACGTCGCGCCCGTCCACCGGGCCGAGCAGCAAGACGACGTCCAAGCCGGGCAAGGACGCCAAGGTCAAGCCGCAGCAGTCCGACCCGGCCGAGGACCCGGCGGCCAAGCCGGGCACCACGGCCGGCACCGGTAGGACCAAGGGTGGGGTGACCGGTCAGGTCGCTCCGTCGACGACCCCGGAGCTGCCGCTCGGCGGCACGCCGGTGCCGTCGGAGACGCCGCTGCTCGACCCGGGTGCCGGCACCAGCGACACCACCGACGGCGACACCGGCGAGACCAAGGAGAAGGGCCCGCTGGGCGGCCTGCTGGACGGCATCTTCGGCGGGTAGCACGCGGAAGAGGACATGGCGAGGGGCGGTTGCCGGGAGTTACCGGACCGCCCCTCACTGTCATTATAGGCCAATTCCGCCCACGAACGGCCTAGCTGTCGCTCAACGGCCGTTTCCGTGCGATCAGCGGGCGAACGGATCGGGCCGCTTCTCCAGGAGTTCGAACAGCGTCGCCTGGATCGTCTCGCGCACCTGGTCGGCCAGGTTGTAGACGACCATCGGGTCGTCGGCCAGCTCGGTCAGATGCGCGGTCGGGATCGGCGGGCAGACCTGGATCATCCACTTGCTCGGCAGCGGCACCAGGCCCAGCGGCCCCAGCCAGGGGAAGGTCGGCGTGACCGGGAAGTACGGAACGCCGAGCAGCCGGGCCAGCGGCTTGATGTCGGCCAGGATCGGGTAGATCTCCTCGGCGCCGACGATCGCCACCGGCACGATCGGGGTGCCCGTGCGCAGCGCCGCCGAGACGAACCCGCCCCGGCCGAAGCGCTGCAGCTTGTACCGGTCGGCGAAGCGCTTGCCGATGCCCTTGAAGCCCTCGGGGAAGACGCCGACCAGCTCGCCCGTGCTCATCAGGCGCTCCGCGTCCGGGTTGCAGGCCACGGTCACGCCCGACTTGCGGGCCAGCTCGCTCACCACCGGCATGCGGAACACCAGGTCGGCCCCGAGCAGGCGCAGGTGCCGCTCGCGGGGGTGCTGGTCACGGATCGCCACCGACAGCATCAGCGCGTCGAGCGCGAGGGTGCCGGAGTGGTTGGCCACCACCAGGCCGCCGCCCGTGTCGGGCACGTTGTCGATGCCGAAGACCTCGGTGCGGAACCAGTCGTGGTAGAGCACCCGCAGCAGCGGGTGGAAGACGGCATCGGTGAGCTCGGGGTCGAAGCCGAACTCGTCCACTTCGTACGTCCCGGCCAGCCGCCGGCGCAGGAAGGCCAGCCCGCCGGCCACCCGCTGATCCCAGACGTCCAAGGTGGCGGGCGGCTCGGCCGGTGGGACAGCCGGCTCGGCATGCCCGTTGTTCACCGGCTCCTCCGGGATGGGCCGGCGGCCGTTGACCCGCACCGGCTCGGCCGGCCGGGGCAGGACGAAGTCGGCGTTGCCGGGCAGCATGTCGCGGAACTCGTCCTGGCTCACAGCTCGCTCCCGCCGGTCACCGCGGCGGCCTCGGCGCCCCCGCGAACCCGCCGGATGCCGTCGAGGATGGCCTGCTCGGCCGCGGCCAGCCGGTCGTCGGTGAGCGAGCCGCCCGCGTGGCCCCGGATGAAGTCGTCGAACGCCTCGGCCGTGCTCCGCGGCGTGAAGCCGAACTCGCCGACCAGCCGCGTGGTGTCCACGACCCGGCCGTGCACGAACAGGTCGATCTGATCGAAGCCGATCTGGCCGATCCCGACGTTGCGGGCCAGCCCGGCGAAGGTGGAGAGGGTGCCCTCGGGCAGCGGCAGCGAGATGCGCCCGGCCCGGCGGACGGCCTGCGACAGCGCCAGCACGCCGGCCCCGGCCACGTTGTACGTGCCCGGGTGATCCTCGATCACCGAACGGTGCAGGATCTCGAGGGCGTCGTCGACGTGCACGAACTGCAGCCGGGCGTCACGGCCGAACACGGTCGGCACCAGCGGCTGCGAGAAGTAGCGGGTCAGCGTCGTGTCGGCGGTCGAGCTGATGAACGGCGCGAAACGCAGCACGGTGGCCGCCACCTCGGGCCGGCGACGGCGGAAACCCCGCACGTAGCCCTCGATGTCGAGGATGTCGCGGGCGAACGAGCCCCGCGGGACCGCCCGGGGCTCGGTGTCCTCGGTGAAGACCGCGGGGTCGCGGAACGACGCGCCGTAGGCGGCCGTGGACGAGCGCACCACGAGCTTGCGCAGCCGGGACGCGCCCTGGGCGGCGGCGAGCAGCTGCATCGTGCCGATGACGTTCTGCTCTTTCATCGCCGCCCGGCCGCCGTGCTGCGAGTCGGGCGCGCTGGTCACCGCCAGGTGCACGAGAGCCTCGGCCCCCAGCTCGGCGATGGCGCCCGAGGCCGCGCGGGCATCGGCCCGGATCAGCTCGACATCCGTCATGAGGTCGCGCAGGGCGGCCGGCGGGTCGTGCGGATCCAGGCCGACGACACGGTCGACCCGGGGATCTGCGGCGAGGCGAGCGGCCACCCGGGCGCCGAGGAATCGGCTGACTCCGGTGACCACGACGACGCTGGGCGGAGAGGTCACGTCAGGCGCACCTTCCGATGCGTACGGGTGCGATGCCTGCGGCAAGCGACGGGAAGGCCGGGAAGAGACCCCGGCCCGCCGTCACTTGCCCAGACGGCGACGCTGGACGCGGGTCTTACGCAGCAGCTTGCGGTGCTTCTTCTTCGCCATACGCTTGCGGCGCTTCTTGACCACGGAGCCCATACGACATGCCTCTCGAAACTGGTGGATCGGACCGGCGCGTGCGCGGTGGCACGTCCCGCATCCGAGCTGAACGGGGGCCCAGGCGCGCGAGCAGCCCGGAGCCAACCGCACCAGCGTACAAGCCCGGCCGGGGCCGGGCCAAAACGGCCCTAGGCCGTCTGGGAGAAAGCGCCGCGCAGGTACTCGTGCACGGCGTGCTCGGGCACCCGGAAGGACCGGCCGACCCGGACGGCGGTGAGGTCACCGCCGTGCACCAACCGATAGACCGTCATCTTGGAGACCCTCATCAGAGAGGCCACCTCGGCCACGGTCAGGAACCGCACCTCCGAGAGCCGTTCCTCGGTCTGGGCTGGACCCGTCATCTCGTCGCACCGATCCTTTCGCAGGCACGGGCCGCGGCGAGGGCGAAGGGTTGCGACGCGGCGGAGAACGTGCGTGTCATCAGAACGGTATCGATACGGCTGTGACCAACGCGATGCGTTCCGTGAAAAAGGCCGGAAAAAGTCAAGGCTGACACGCTGGTTCTGAGCCGTTTACGACCGTATTGTTGCTTTTGGGACGGACAGCCTGTCTACCGTCCGCCGAAGGCCCGGCCGAAGGCGAGCCGGCGCATGACATAGCCGTACCAGTACGGGCCGTACGGGACGTAGGCCCGCACGACGTTGCCCGCGGCGGCCAGCCGGGCCTGCTCCTCCGGGCGCACGCCGTAGAGGAGCTGGAACTCGTACTCCTCGCCAGTGCGGTCGAACCAGCGGGCGCGGTCCTCGGCGATCGCGATCAGCCGCGGATCGTGGGTCGCCACCATCGGGTAGCCCTCGCCCGACATCAGGATGTTCAGACAGCGGACGAACGACTTGTCGATGTCGAGCGGAGACTGGAAGGCCACCGACTCCGGCTCCGCGTAGGCGCCCTTGCACAGCCGCACCCGCGAGCCGGCCGTGGCGAGCTCGCGGCAGTCACCCTCGGTGCGCCTCAGGTACGCCTGCAGCACCGCCCCGGTCGCCGGGTGGTCCTTGCGCAGCTCGGCCAGGATCTCCAAAGTGGCGTCGGTGGTGCTGTGATCCTCGGCGTCCAGGGTCACGGTCGTGCCCGCCTCGGCCGCGGCCGCGCAGACGGCCAGGGCGTGCTCGTAGGCGAGCCGCTCGTCGAGCCCGAGCCCCAGCGCCGACAGTTTCAGGCTCACCTCGGCCCCCGGCGTCAACCCGGCCGCCTTGAGCCGGCCGAGCAGATCGCGGTACTCGTCGCGGACCGCGACCGCCTGCTCCGCGCTCCGGGTCTCCTCCGTCAGATGATCGAAGATCACCCCGAGCCCGTCGTCGGCCAGGGACCGGCCGGCCCGGACCGCGTCGTCGACGCCGTCACCGGCGACGTAGCGCCCGGCGACCTTCTTGCTGACGGGGACGGCGGCCGCGAGGCGCCCGAGGCGGTCCGATCCGGCGGCGGCCAGGAACAGGGAGCGGAGCATGTCCCGAGCGTATCGCCCGGGCCACCCGCGGTCGCGGGAGCGGCCCGCGCGCACGGGGGACAAGTGGGCCCTTCGTCCGTGTTGGTCGGCGGCCGGTGCGGCTACCGTTGTCGGGTGGACTTCGATGCGTACGCCCGAACCGCCGTTGACCTCGTCAACGCCGAGGTGAGTGATCTCGCCGCGCTGCGGGCCCTGTTCACCGACGATCAGGGCTGGATGCGCGAGGAGGTGGCCGAGAAGGACGTCGCCGTCTTCCGCCGCGCCCAGAAGCGCCTGCGCGACGTCTTCGAGTACGGCACGTCCGGCCGCGACGCCGAGGCCGTCACCGAGCTCAACTCGCTGCTCGAGGTCTTTCCCGTGCAGCCGCGCATCTCCGGGCACGACGCCGGCGACTGGCACATGCACGTGACCAGCCGCGGCTCGTCGGTCAGCTCGGAGTACCTCGCCGGCGCCGCCTGGGGCCTGTCGGTGTGGCTGTGCGAGTACGGCAGCGCCCGCTTCGGCATCTGCGCCGACGAGCGCTGCGGCAACGTCTACCTCGACACGTCGTCGAACAACTGCCGCCGCTTCTGCTCCGAGCGCTGCGCCACCCGCTCCCACGTGGCCGCCCACCGCGCCCGCAAGAGGGCTGAGCTGGCTGGCTCCGCTTCGCTCCGCGAGGCAATCGCCTTGTAACCGCTGAGATGACAGGCGATTGCCGTGGCGGTTCAGGCCCTGGTGATCGCGGGTGTGGCCGAGTCGGCAGGGGCGAGGTGGCGGCGGGCGAACTCCAGCGACTCGCGCAGGTCGGCCTCGCGGGCGGCGCGGCTCGGCGCCTTGCGCGTCGACACCTCCAGCGCGACCGAGCCGGTGAAACCGCGGGCCGACAGCGAGCGCAGCAGCTCGGCGCAGGGCTGATTGCCGCGGCCGGGCACCAGGTGCTCGTCGCGGCCCTCACCGGTGCCGTCGCCGAGGTGCACGTGCTTGAGACCGGCCCCCATCTTGTCGGCCATGGCCAGCGAGTTGATGCGGGACGCGGCGCAGTGCGACAGGTCGAGCGTGTAGGCGTCGAAGCCGGTCTCGGTCGGGTCCCAGCCGGGTGTGTACGGAACGAACCAGCGGCCGGCCATCTTGACCGGGAACATGTTCTCGATGGCGAAGTCGAGGTCGGGGTGCCGGGCCTGGATCTTGGCGAGGCCGGCCGCGAAGTTCTTGGCGTAGTCGCGCTGCCAGCTGAACGGCGGGTGCACGACGACCGTGGGGGCGCCGAGCGTCTCGGCCAGCTGGGCGGCGCGGCTCAGCCTCTCCCAGGGGTCGGTGCTCCAGACCCGCTGGGTCACCAGCAGACACGGGGCGTGCACCGAGAGCACCGGGACGTTGTAGTGATCGGCCAGGCCCTTCAGCGCGCCGGCGTCCTGGCTGACGCGGTCGGTCCAGACCATGACCTCGAGGCCGTCGTAGCCGGTCGTGGCGGCCAGCTCGAACGCGGCCGCGGTCGGCTCGGGGAAGACCGACGAGCTGGACAAGAGCACGGGAACGCGGGAACTCACGTCATCAAGCGTAGACCCGTTCGTCGCGTACGCCCTCTCCTCTAGCGGGTATATACGGCCATACCGGGCGGCGACACGGTGGCGGTCCCCCGCGCGCGTACGCTGAGCCGGGTGAGCCGCCGTCAACAGATCCGCATCGTCCTCGACGCTGCGGCAGCCGCCCGAGCCGCCGAGGTCGACCTCGACTTTCCTCGCGAGTGGATCGAGTTTCTCGACCCCGATGACGACAAGCACCTGGTCCGGGCCGATCTGACCTGGTTGCTGTCGAGATGGACATGTGTGTTCGGCTCGGCCTGCCACGGCATCGTGGCCGGGCGCGCGCAGGACGGCTGCTGTTCGCACGGCGCCTTCTTCACCGACGCCGACGACGAGAACAGGGTGAAGGCGGCCGCGGCCAAGCTCACCCCGGAGAACTGGCAGCACTACCGTCGCGGCTTCAAGAACTACACCGAGATGGACACGATCGACGGGGCCAAGCCGGCCCGCCGCACGGCGGTCCAGGCCCAGGACGGCCCGTGTGTCTTCCTCAACGACGCCGACTTCGCCGGTGGTGGCGGCTGCGCGCTGCACGCCCAGGCGCTGCGCGACGGCGTCCATCCGCTGACCTACAAGCCCGACGTCTGCTGGCAGCTGCCGGTGCGCCGCGAGCAGGACTGGATCAAGCGGCCGGACGGTACGAAGGTGCTGCAGTCCACGCTCACCGAGTTCGACCGGCGCGGCTGGGGGCCGGGCGGGCACGACCTCGACTGGTGGTGCACCTCGTCGCCGGACGCGCACGTCGGCACCGAGCCGATGTACGTCTCGTACGCCCCGGAGCTGATCGCCCTGGTCGGTCAGGCCGCGTACGACAAGCTGGCCGAGCTCTGCGCGGACCGGCTGGCCAAGGGCCTGACCGCGGTGCACCCGGCCACCGTCAAGGCCGGGGCGCCGAGGAAGCGCGGCGGACGTGAGCCCGCCGCGCCTCCCGAGAGCCTGTAACCGCCTTCAGGCCGCTCAAGGGCGGCGGTGGGGTGGTTGGAGGGGTCAGGGCTCGAATTTGTAGCCGAGGCCGCGCACCGTGACGATGTAGCGCGGGGCGGACGGCTCGGGCTCCACCTTGGAGCGCAGCCGCTTCACGTGGACATCGAGGGTCTTGGTGTCGCCGACGTAGTCGGCGCCCCAGACCCGGTCGATCAGCTGGCCGCGGGTGAGCACCCGGCCGGCATTGCGCAGCAGCAGCTCGAGCAGCTCGAACTCCTTGAGCGGAAGCTGCACGCCGCTGCCGTCGACCGTGACGACGTGCCGCTCGACGTCCATCCGGACCGGGCCGGCGGCCAGCGTCGGGGTGGAGACCTCGGCCGCCTCGGTGCCCTGGCGGCGGAGCACGGCCCGGATCCGGGCGACGAGCTCACGCGGGGAGTACGGCTTGGTCACGTAGTCGTCGGCGCCGATCTCGAGACCGACGACCTTGTCGATCTCGCTGTCCCGGGCGGTGACCATGATGATCGGGACGGCCGAGCGCTGACGCAGCTGACGGCAGACCTCGGTGCCGGACATCTCCGGAAGCATGAGGTCGAGCAGCACGATGTCGGCACCGGTCCGGTCGAACTGCGTCAGAGCCGAGGTTCCGGTCGGGGCGACCGAGACCTCGAAGCCCTCCTTGCGCAGCATGTACGACAGGGCGTCGGAGAACGACTCCTCATCCTCGACCACGAGCACGCGGGCCAATGTGGTTCCTTCCATCTTCCGGCTGGCGAGACTCATCGTCCGCCCGCACCGGATTCGATCTCAATCGCCGTCGGTAACGGCAGAGGGGCTTCCGGGGGACGCGCCGGTAGGCGCAGGGTGAACGTCGAGCCGTCGCCCAGGCTGCTGGTCACGTCGACCCGGCCGCCGTGGTTGGTGGCGATGTGCTTGACGATGGCCAGGCCCAGACCGGTGCCGCCGGTCGAGCGGGACCTGGCCTGATCGGCTCGGTAGAACCGTTCGAAGATCCGGTCGACGTCGTGCGGGGCGATGCCGATGCCCTGGTCCGCGACGTCGATCTCGACCCAGTCGTCATCCTGACGCAGAGTGAGCTCGACCTTCGTGTCATCACCGGAGTACGCGATCGCGTTCTCCACGAGGTTGGTCACCGCGGTCGCCACCTGACTGTCGCTGCCGTAAACGGTAGCTCCCTTGGGACCGGAGTAGACGACCTCGATGTTCTTGGCCGACGCGGTGGTGCGGGTGCGGTCGACCACCTCGGCGATGACCCAGTCGAGCGCGACCGGTTCCGGGGTCGGCAGCGGCTCCGCGCCCTGCAGCCGGGTCAGCTCGAGCAGCTCGTTGACCAGGCGGCCCATCCGGGCCGACTCGTGGTGGATCCGCTCGGCGAACCGGCGGGCGGCCAGCAGGTCCTCGTTCTGCTCGTCGCCCGAGACGGCCTCGGCCGCCGGCAGCTCGGTCGCGTCCAGCAGGGCCTCGGCCAGCAGCTGGAGCGCGCCGATCGGGGTCTTGAGCTCGTGACTCACGTTGGCCACGAAGTCGCGGCGGACCCGCGCCAGCCGATGCGACTCGGTGACATCGGCCGCCTCGACCGCCACATGCGTCGAGTTGAGCGCCACCGCCCTCAGGTGCAACCCCAGCGGCGCCTCGGCCCCTCCGGCTCGCCCTCGGGGCAGATCAAGTTCCACTTCCCGCCGTACGCCCGTACGCCGCACCTGGCCGGCCAGGGTGCGCAGGATGGGATGGGCGGCGATGGTGCCCGGCGCCCCGCCCGAGCGGAGCAGGCCCATCGCCCGGGCGGCCGGGTTGACCAGGACCGGGTGATCCTCGGCGTCGAGGACCACCACGCCGACGCGCAGCGAGTCGAGGCTCTTGCGGCCGAGCCCCTTCATGCCGTGCTTGCCGGTCTCGCTGTCGATGGCACGTCCTCCCTCATGCTGCCGGGAGTCGGTGACGTCCGGCTTGGGCGACCTGCGGGCGAAATAGACTCCCGCCGCCACGCCGGCGGCCAGCGCGACGAGGGTCAGGAGAATGCCGTACACCAGGTCCACGCTGCGATCGTAGGGTCATTGTTTACCTGGACCCTAGGGCGATCCGGACAAAGCGGGCGCGTGTCGAATAATGTTCACCACTGCGCCCGGCGTCGTTCATCGCCGTTCACGTGACCGCTGCTGGCCGCGCCTAGCCTGGACGACAACCAAGGTCGCGCCCTGTTTCGGGGCGACCGCGAGCCCCTGGGGACGAGACAACATGCGCGAGGAGTTCCAGGCCGATCTCAACGAGGTCACCCGCCTGCTGGTGACCATGGCAGAAGGGGTGCGGACCGCGCTGCGGAACGCGACCACCGCGCTGCTCACCGCCGACCTCAAGGCCGCCGAGTCGGTCATCGAGCGCGACGCCGAGATCGACGCGATCTACAGCCAGGTCGAGACGAAGGTGGCCGACACGATCGCCCGCCAGGCGCCGGTCGCCTCCGACCTGCGGATGGTCATCACCGCCCTGCACATCTCGGCCGACATCGAGCGGATGGGCGACCTGGCCGAGCACGTGGCCAAGACGGCCCAGCGCCGTCACCCGTCGCCGGCCGTCCCGGCCGAGCTGCGCCCGGTCTTCAAGCGGATGGCCGAGGTGGCCGACGAGATGGCCGAGGAGATCGCCAAGCTGCTGGCCAACCCCGACGCCGAGCTGGCCCGGGGCCTCGAGAAGGACGACGACAAGATCGACGAGCAGGAGCGTGAGCTGTTCCGCATCATGCTCGCCGACGACTGGCCGTACGGCGCCGAGACCGCCATCGACGGCGCCCTGCTGGGCCGGTTCTACGAGCGCTACGCCGACCACGCGGTGAACGTCGGCGCGCAGCTGGTCTACCTGATCACGGGAGAGCAGGTGGCCGATCAGAGCTGAGCGGTTGCGCTCGCCTGAAAGGGGCTGACGGCCGGGACGCCACGGGGGCGTCCCGGCCGTTTGCTGTTTACCGGCCCTGGTTGGCGACTGCGGCCGCCGCTTCCTTGGCCGCCTCGGGGTCGAGGTAGGTGCCGCCCTTGGTGATCGGGCGCAGGTTGTCGTCGAGGTCGTAGCGCAGCGGGATCCCGGTCGGGATGTTCAGCTTGGCGATCGCCTCGTCGGAGATGTCGTCGAGGTGCTTGACGATGGCCCGCAGCGAGTTGCCGTGCGCGGCGACCAGCACGGTCTTGCCGGCCCGCAGGTCGGGGACGACCTCGTCGTACCAGTACGGCAGCGCGCGGACCAGGACGTCCTTGAGGCACTCGGCCTTGGGCAGGGCCTCCGGCGGCAGCAGCGCGTACCGCGGGTCGTCGAACTGGGCGAACTCGGAGCCGGCCTCGATCGGCGGCGGCGGCACGTCGTACGACCGGCGCCAGAGCATGAACTGCTCCTCGCCGTACGCCTCGAGGGTCTGCTTCTTGTCCTTGCCCTGCAGAGCGCCGTAGTGGCGCTCGTTGAGCCGCCAGGAGCGCTTCACCGGGATCCAGTGGCGGTCGGTGATGTGCAGCGCGATCTCGCTGGTCCGGATGGCGCGGCGCAGAACGCTGGTGTGCACCACGTCCGGCAGCACGCCCTGGGCCTTGAGCAGCTCGCCACCGCGGCGGGCCTCGTCCTCACCCTTGGCGTCCAGGTCGACGTCGACCCAGCCGGTGAAGAGGTTCTTGGCGTTCCACTCGCTGTTGCCGTGTCGCAGCAGCACCAAAGTCCCTGTCATGACCTCCATCCTGCCGCAGGCCGGTTTTGGCCGGGCGCGGACCCGTCAGTGGCGACCACCACATGGAAACCGAGTTGCGCGGCCACCTAGGTTGTAAGGGAATGGAGCTTGATCACTACTTACCACTCGGACGGGGTGCGGCGTGCGGAACTGGTACAACCAGGCCATCGGCGGTCTACCGCGGCAGTTCTGGTTGCTCTGGACCGGCACGCTGATCAACCGCCTCGGCTCGTTCGTGGTGATCTTCCTGGCGATCTACCTGACCGCCGATCGGGGCTTCTCCCAGAGCCAGGCCGGTCTGGTCATCGGGCTGTACGGGGTGGGCGGCGCCCTCGGCACGACCGCGGGCGGGGTCCTGGCCGACCGGTGGGGCCGCCGGCCGACGATGCTGACCGCCCAGTTCACGGCGGCGGCGCTGATGCTCGCCCTCGGCTTCGCCCACGAGTACGGCCAGATCCTGGCCACGACGTTCCTGCTGGGGTTCTTCAGCGAGGCGGTGCGGCCGGCGTTCTCGGCCATGCTGGTCGACGTCGTGCCGGAGAAGGATCGCGTACGGGCGTACAGCCTGAACTATTGGGCCATCAACCTGGGCTTCGCGCTCTCCTCGGTCGGCGCCGGCCTGGCCGCCA
This sequence comes from Actinoplanes sp. NPDC049598, assembly GCF_040675435.1. Taxonomy (NCBI): domain Bacteria; kingdom Bacillati; phylum Actinomycetota; class Actinomycetes; order Micromonosporales; family Micromonosporaceae; genus Actinoplanes; species Actinoplanes sp. NPDC049598. The sequence goes on from NZ_JBFAOX010000003.1 coordinate 448,498, forward strand.
AGGCCGATTACCTGCTGCTGTTCATCGTCGACGCGGCCAGCACCCTGATCACCGCGACGGTCTTCCTGATCTTCGTCAAGGAGACCCGGCCCGCCCGCTCCGCCGCCAAGCGGCAGACCCGCTCGGGCGGCGGCATGGGCACGGTCCTGCGCGACCGGGTCTTCGTCAGCTACCTGCTCATCTCGCTCGGCGGCATCGTCGTGATGATGCAGCACCTGTCGACGCTGCCGATCGCGATGACCTCCGACGGGCTCTCGGCGGCGACGTACGGCGGGGTCATCGCGGTGAACGGCGTGCTGATCGTGCTCGGGCAGCTGTTCATCCCCAAGCTGATCGGCAATCACGACAGCGCCCGGGTGCTGGCCGTGGCCTCGCTGATCGTCGGGGTCGGCTTCGGGCTGACCGCCTTCGCCGACGCGACCTGGTTCTTCGCGCTGACCGTGGTGATCTGGACGCTCGGCGAGATGCTGCAGTCCCCGTCCAACGCGGCGACGGTGGCCGGCCTCTCCCCCTCCGCGCTGCGCGGCCGCTACCAGGGGCTGAACTCACTGATGTGGTCGGCCGGCACCGCCCTGGCCCCGATCCTGGGCGGCTACACGCAGGAGCATCTGGGCGACGCGGCGCTGTGGCTCGGCTGTTTCGTCGTGTGCGCCCTGGTCGCCGTGGGCCACCTGCTGGCCGGTCCCAGCCGGCGTCGCCGCATCGAGGCCATGGCGGGCGCCGCCGCGACCGCGCCGTCCGTCGCCGCCACCTCGGCCCTGACGAACCTGCCGCCGGCCGAGGCCGAGCCCGCGGCCGACATCCCACCCCCGGTGGCCGAGGAGACCGCCCGGCGCTAGCCTTCAACTGTTAAGAAGGTTGCCTACCCGGGGGTACTGTGCGGAGCTGGCTACGGGACACGGCGGGCGGGCTCCCGGCGACCTACTGGTATCTCTGGACCGGCATCCTGATCAACCGGGTCGGCGGCTTCGCCGTCCTGTTCCTCTCGCTCTACCTGACCGCCCAGCGCGGCGCCGGCACCGCGCAGGCCGGGCTGATCGTCGGCACCTACGGCATCGGCGGCATCCTCGGCACCCTGACCGGCGGCGTCCTGACCGACCGCTGGGGCCGCCGCCGCACCCTGCTGCTGTCCCACTTCGTCGTCGTGGCGACGCTGGCCGGCCTGGCCCTCAGCGCCGACCTGGCCGTGATCGCCGCCCTGTGCCTGCTGCTCGGCCTGTTCCAGTCGATGCCCCAGCCCGCCTTCGTCGCCGCCATCATCGACGTGGTCCCCGCCGAACGCCGCTCCCGCGCCTTCAACCTGCAGTTCTGGGCCTTCAACCTGGGCATGGCGGGCGCCTCACTGATCGCCGGCGTGCTGGCCACGTGGAGCTACGTCGGCCTCTTCCTGATCGATGCCGCCAGCACCCTGGCCACCGCCCTGCTGATCGCCTGGAAGATCCCCGAGACTCTGCCCCGCCGCGCCGTCTCCGCCGGCCCGATCGGGCAGCCCAATGCTTACGGCGCGGGCGGCTCCCGCCCGGACGGACCTTCGCGGCCGGACTTGCCTTCGCGGCCGGACGGACCTTCGCGGCCGGACTTGCCTTCGCGGCCGGACTTGCTCTCGCGGCCGGACTTGCCTTCGCGGCCGGGCGGGAAGACTGGGCCGCGAGGGCTTGGTGCAGTGCTGACGGACAGGATCTTCTTGGTCTTCGTCGGGTTGACGCTGCTGCAGGCGCTGATCTATACGCAGGCCAGCACGATCGTGCCGCTGGCGATGCAGGCCGACGACCTGAGCCCTTCGGCCTACGGCGTCGTGGTCGCCCTGGGCGCCGCCCTCATCGTGGCCGGCCAGCTCTTCGTGCCCAAGGTCATCGACGGCCACCGCAAGGACCGCGTCCTGGCCGTCGCGCTGCTGGTCAACGGCAACGGCTTCGCCGTGCTGGCCCTAGCCGACCAGCTGCCGCTCTACCTCGCGGCCGCCGTCATCTGGACGATCGGCAGCATGCTGGCCGCCCCACCCAACGCCGAGATCAACTCGGAGCTGGCCCCGCTGGAGCTGCGCGGCCGCTACCAGTCGGTGTTCTTCCTGGCCTTCCCCGCCGCCTCGTTCCTGGCCCCCGCCCTCGGCGGCGCCGGCCTGCAATACCTGGGCGACGCCCACTGGCTCATCGTCGGCGCCCTGGGCGCCACCGCAGCCGCCCTGCACCTGCTAGCCGGCCCCGCCCGCGAACGCCGCGTCGCCGCCCTCCGCTCGGAGACCGAGCAGACAGTCCCCGCCCCCTGAGAAGGCCTCGGCCGCGGATCTCGAGTCGCCCGAGATTCGAGCAGCGCCCTCGCTTCGAGCTGCCTGAGCCCGGGGCAGCACCCTCGCCTCGAGTCCCCTGAGCCCGAGGCAGTGCCCTCGCCTTGAGCTGCCTGAGCCCCAGGCAGCGCCCTCGCCTCGAGTCGCCTAAGCCCGAGGCAGCGCCCTCGCCTTGAGCTGCCTGAGCCCGGGATAGCGCCCTCGCCTCGAGTCGCCTCGCTTGAGCCCAGGGCAGCGCCCTCGTCTCGAGTTGCCCAAGCTTCCGGGCGGCGCCCTCGCGAGCCGGGGCGGGCAAGGTTATGGGCACCCGGCGGAGCGCGGGCCGGGGGCAGGCGAGATCGCTGGCAGCACATGGAGCGCGGGCCTGGCTGGGCAAGCCGCGGTCAGCACGCTGAGCAAGGACCAGGGTGCGCCACGGTGAGCGCGGGCCTGGCTGGGCAAGCCGCGGTCAGCACGCTGAGCAAGGACCAGGGTGCGCCACGGTGAGCGCGGGCGTGACTGCGTACAGCCGCAGTGGCCGCGAGAAAAAGTCGAGAGCTGTTGCACCGGCGGCGGCGGACGACGCCCATCCCCATAGGCGTCGCCCGCACTAACCGCCGGTCTCGGGTCGCGCCGTCCCCCAACGGCATATGCCACCCGTCCCCAAACGCCGGCCGCGGTGACCGTCTCCGGTCAACCAGTTCCCCGAACTAACGGTCCGGCGTCCATTGATTACGCTAGTTGGGCCGGTCAAGGCTTACAAGCCACTTGGCTGTCTGCCATCTGTCTGGACCGTCACAGTCACCGACTTTTGGCCGATCGGCGGATGACCAATCCCACATAAGTCCCGCTGAACAGCCCAATGGCGGGGCCGGTCACTCGTCCGGGTTCTCCAGCCGGAAGAAGTTGCTTCGCTTGCCACTGGTCAGCTGCTGCTGGTAGATGAAGTTGAGCCGGCGCTTGTCGAAGGCCTCGAACCACTCGGCCCAGCTGACCTCGACGAGGCGGTCGCTCTCGTCGTAGCCGGGGAAGTCGAAGCGCAGCACGCCCAGGTGGCCGTCGTGCTGGGTGCCGGCGACGGTGGACGGGACGGCCTTGCGGGCCTTGGCCCACTGGCGGATCACCTCGTGGTCGGTGGTGACGAGGGAGCGGCCGGCGCGTTCCGGCTTGTCGCTGGTCGACTTGATCTCCTGCGAGTAGTCGAGGGACTTCGACGCCTTCTTGCCCGTGCGCTTGCCACCCGACGACGCCGTGCCTTTGCCACCCGACGACGCCGTGCGCTTGCCATCCGAAGAAGACGCCGTGCGCTTGCCATCCGAAGAAGACGTCAGGGCCTTGACCAGCTTCTTGACCAGCTCGGGCTTCTTCAGCTCGTCCGTCTTCTTCACGCCGTGCTTCTTCAGCTCCCGGCGCAGGTCGTCGGCCTTCATTCGGGCGATCTTCGACTCGCTGACCTCCGGTGTGTTCGGAGTGTCGTTGCGGCTCGTCGGATTCTTCTTGGTTTCCCGGAGCGACGCCTTGACCATCTTCTTGACGAGCTCCGGCTTCTTCAGCTCGTCGGTGTTCTTGACACCGCGTTTCTTCAGCTCGCGGCGCAGGTCGTCCGCTTTCATCCGCGCGATCTTGCTTTCGCTGACGCCCGGCGTATTCGGAGTGTCGTTGGCCATGCCCGGTTCACCTCACCATTACATCGGCGTTGTCCGATCGTCTCTTTCAGTACCCGGACGATCCATGCCGACACCGGCGAAGGTCAGGAGTCCTCCGAGGGAGCGAGGTGTTTGAACGCCTGCAGATTGGCCAGGGACTCGCCGCGCTTGACGCGCCACTCCCATTCGCGGCGGATCGACGAGCCGAAGCCGATCTCCAGCATCGTGTCGAAGGATTCGTCCGAATAGGTCAGCACCGAGCCGAGCAGCCGGTCCAACTCGTCCTCGTCCAGGCCTTTGAGGGACACCCGTCCGGTGAGATAGACGTCGCCCACCGCGTCGATGGAGAACGCCACCCCGAACATCCGGGCGTTGCGGCGCAGCATCCACGCCCACAACTCCTCGTGGCGCTCGTCCGGCCGGCGCATCACGAACGCCTCGACGCGCAGCGCGTGCTCGCCGACGATCAGGTTGCAGGCGGTCTTGAGTTTGTGGGTGCCGGGCAGCGTCACCACGTACGAGCCGGGGCCGGTGGCCTCCCACTCGAGCTCCCGTTCGGACAGCGCCTTCTCGATCAGGGCGGTCACCATGCGTACGCCTCCAGGCGTTGTCGGATCAGCTCGCGGTGCTCCGTGACGGCCTCACGGTAGACCCGGATCAGGCCTTCCGCCGTACGGTCCCAGGAGAAGTCGGACGCGTGCGCGACCGCGCCCGCCGAGAGCAGTTTGCGGCGCCGCGGCGCGTCGAGCAGGTCGTCCAGCACCCGGGCCCAGTCCGCCGGGTCGTGCCCGTCGACCAGCACGCCGCTGACCCCGTCGCGAACGGCGGTGACCAGGCCGCCGACCGCGGCCGCGACCACGGGCGTACCGCACGCCTGGGCCTCGAGGGCGACCAGCCCGAACGACTCGTTGTAGGACGGCACCGCCACCACGTCCGACGCCCGGTAGAGGGCGGCCAGGCCGTCGCCGTTCTGCGGCGGCAGAAAACGGACCGAGTCGCTGACGCCGAGGGAGGCCGCCAGCTCGATCAGCGAGGTCGGCCGGTCGAGCCCGGTGCCGCTGGGCCCGCCGCAGATCACCACGGTGACGTCCTCGGAGCGCATCGCGCCCAGCGCCGAGATCAGCACGTCGGGCGCCTTGAGCGGCTGGATCCGGCCGACGAAGGAAATGATCTTGCCGTGGGTGGGCAGATCGAAACGGGCCCGGTCCACCGGGCCGGGGCGGAACCGTTCAAGGTCGACCCCCGGCTGTACGACCGTGGTCCGGGCCGGGTCGGCGTCGTAGTAGGCGACGAGGTCGCGGGCCTCGAACCGGGTGTTGGCGACGAGCCGGTCGGACTCGGCGATCACCTGTTCCTCGCCGATCACCCGGGCCCGCGGCTCGGGGCGGTCGCCGGCCGCGATCAGCCTGTTCTTGACCTTGGCCAGGGTGTGCGCGGTGTGCACGTGCGGCACGCCCCAGCGTTCGCGGGCGAGCCAGCCGACCTGCCCGGAGAGCCAGTAGTGCGAGTGGATCAGGTCGTAGTGGCCCGGCGGGCGCGCGGCCTCGGCCCGCAGCACCCCGTTGGTGAAGGCGCAGAGCTGGGCCGGCAGCTCCTCTTTCTCCAGGCCTTCGTACGGGCCGGCGGTGACGTGCCGGACCAGCACGCCGGGGGCCATCTCGACGCAGGGCGGCAGGTCGCTGCGGGTGGCCCGGGTGAAGATCTCCACCTCGACGCCGCGCCGGGCGAGGCGCTTGGCGACCTCGACGATGTACACGTTCATGCCGCCCGCGTCGCCGGTGCCCGGCTGTTCGAGGGGGGAGGTGTGCACCGAGAGGGTGGCGATGCGCCGCGGGGTCGGCCATTCTGCCACGGTTGGTCCTCCAGTGTCCGACAGAAGCGCGGGGATTGTTGCGCAGTCATTAATCTTCCCCGCCGTCGTGGGCCGAACCACTATGCAGCCCACCGGGGGTGACCCATCTCATCGGGAAGGATGGGGGGCATGCAGAACATCGCAGTGGTCACGGGCGCGTCCAGCGGCATCGGGGCGGCGACCGCCCGCCGTCTCGCCACGGAGGGGTTCCACGTCGTGGCGGCGGCCCGGCGCGCCGAGCGGCTCGAGGAGCTGGTCAAGGAGATCGGCCCGGCCGCGACGGCGGTCGCGTGCGACGTCACCTCGGACGAGTCGGTGGCGGCCCTGGCGGCCACGGTGGCCGGGCTCGGCGGCCCGGTCACGCTGCTGGTCAACAACGCGGGCGGGGCGGCCGGGCTCGACCCGGTGGCGGCCGGCGCGGTCGACGACTGGCAGTGGATGTACGACGTGAACGTGCTCGGCTCGTTGCGGATGACCAAGGCGCTGCTGCCCGCCCTGGAGCGCAGCGGCGCCGGGACGATCGTGACGGTCGGTTCGACCGCGGCCTTCACGGTCTACGAGGGCGGCGGCGGGTACACGGCGGCCAAGCACGCCCAGACCGCCCTGGTCGGCACGCTGCGGCTGGAGCTGTCGGGCAAGCCGGTCCGCGTCATCGAGGTCGACCCGGGCATGGTCCGCACCGACGAGTTCTCGCTCAAGCGGTTCGGCGGCGACCGGGCCAAGGCCGACGCGATCTACGAGGGTGTCAAGGAGCCCCTGGTCGCCGAGGACATCGCCGACATCATCGCCTTCGCCGCGACCCGCCCGCACCACGTCAACCTCGACCGCATCGTGGTCCGGCCGATCGCCCAGGCCGCCCAGCACAAGGTCCACCGGGAGAAGTAGGAAGTTGCCGGCATGACCGACTGCACCGGAGCGGACGAAGGGGCGTAGGGCCAGGAGGGCATGCCAAAGATGGCTCAGCGACCGGTCGGCGCGATCACCCGGGGGACGACCAATCCCAACCGGCTGCGCCGCGTCGACAACTTCATCGCCTTCCGCTGCGGCGACCTGCTCCGGAACGCGCCGCAGCCCCTGGTCATCGATCTGGGCTACGGCGCCACGCCGGTCACCGCGGTCGAGCTTCGGAGCCGCCTGGCGGCGGCGGTCCGGGCGGACGTCACGGTGGTCGGTCTCGAGATCGATCCGGTACGCGTCGTAGCCGCGCAGCCGCACGCGGCGCCCCCGCTGCTCGAGTTCCGCCGCGGCGGTTTCGAGCTCGCCGGCCTGCGCCCGGTCGTCGTGCGGGCCTTCAACGTGCTCCGCCAGTACGCCGAGGACGAGGTGGCCGCCGCCTGGCGTCAAATGACCGCGACCGGCGCCGTCCTGATCGAGGGCACCTGCGACGAGCTGGGCCGGATAGCCACCTGGGCCGTGGTCGAGGACGGGGTGCCGGCCACTCTCACGCTTTCGGCCCGCCTGTCCGATCTGGATCACCCCGCGACTTTCGCTGAGCGGTTGCCCAAGGCCCTGATCCACCACAACGTCCCGGGGCGGCCGGTGCACGAGCTGCTGCGTGCCCTCGGGCGGGCCTGGGAGACCGAGGCCACCCCGTTCGGCCCCCGCCAGCGCTGGCTGGCCACCGTCCGCCGGCTGCGTGACGAGGGCTGGCCGGTCCAGCACGGCCCGGCCCGCTGGCGCCTGGGCGAGCTCACCCTGCCCTGGCCCGGATGAAAGAAACCGGATGAAAGAAAAGCGCCGCCGTCCTTGGGGACGGCGGCGCTCTCGGGGACGGGTCAGAGCACGGAGCGCAACGTCTCGACCAGGGCCTCGCTGCTGAAGGGCTTCTTCACCAGCAGGGCGTCCTCGGCGATCAGGCCGTCGGCCACGGCGATCTCCTTGGGCAGGCCGGAGATGTAGACGACCCGCATCTCCGGGCGCAGCTCGGTGGCCGAGCGGGACAGCTCGCCGCCGGAGACGCCGGGCAGGCCGAGGTCGGTGATCAGGATGTCGATGTCGCCCGGATGCTGCCGGCAGGCCTCGATGGCCTGCGTCGAGTCGCCGGCGATCAGGGTGTCGAAGCCACGCCGTTCCAGCATGCGCCGCATGATGTCGCGGAGGTCCTCCTCGTCGTCGACGACCAGGACTGTGGGTCGCGTATCGGTTTCGGGCGCCTGCGACATGGGTCCTCCTGTGACTAACGAACCGAGCCGGGATTCACGCTATCCGCGCGAAGTTGCACGGTCCGGCCTTTCAGCGACTGAGGCCCTTTCACCGGGTTCATCGGGCGAGGTAGCCGGTGTAGAGCATCCGGTTGGGCGTGCCCGGGCCCGGATTGCGGATCGTGCCGGTCGCGGCCTGGGCCACCAGCTCGTCGCGGACCTGGGCCGGGGTGTACGAGGGGTGGGCGGCGAGCACGAGCGCGGCCGCCCCGGCCACGTGCGGGCTCGCCATCGAGGTGCCGTTCATCTGCTTGGTCGCGGTGTTGGACGCGGTCGAGGCGCCCTCGATCCGGACACCGGGGGCGAAGATGTCGACGCAGGAGCCGTAGTTCGACGACGACCATCGGGTGTCGTTCCGGTCGGTCGCGCCCACGGTGATGGCGGACGGGGTGCGCGCGGGTGATTGCGTACAGGCATTGCGGTTGTCGTTGCCCGCCGCCACCACCACGGTGATGCCCTTGGCCACGGCCCGGTCGACCGCGTCGTCGAGCGCCTTGCTGGTGGTGCCGCCGAGACTGAGATTGGCCACGGCCGGGCGGGCCGTCTGCCGGGCGACCCAGTCGATCCCGGCGATGATCGACTTGTAGGAACCGTTGCCCTTGCAGTCGAGGACCCGTACGCCCACGAGCTTGACGTCCTTGGCGACGCCCAGGGTGGCGCCCCCGATGGTGCTCGCCACGTGGGTGCCGTGGCCGTTGCAGTCGCCGTCGTCGCCGTAGCCGTCGGTGGCCCGCCCACCGAACTCGCGATGGGAGGTGCGGATGCCGGTGTCGACCACGTAGACGGTGACGCCGGCCGCCGCGGGCGCGGCGTACGACGACGACAGCGGCAGGGTGCGCTGGTCGATGCGGTCGAGGCCCCAGGTGGCGGTGGTGCCGGCGGCGACCGCCGTTCCCGGAAGAAGGGCGGTGGCGAGCGCGACGGCGGCGCCGGTGAGCGTCGTGGCGATGCGCAAAGGTTCGTCCTCTCAGTTGCTTCGGCCACTTCACCGGGGAGAAAGGCATGCCGAAGGCGACTGAGGGAAAGGTTGCGGGGAACCGATGAGCCCTACGGGACCCGCAAAGTTGCACGTGGGTTGTAACGCCTCCGCAGCGGCCCTCACCGCCTGGAAGATCGAAGAGAAGAGCTAAACCCGTGCGGCGGAGGGCCGATCTACCCGGAGTACCGCTACACACCGCCACCGAGCAAGGAGAGCGATATGTCCAGCCTGCTGTCGCCCGAGATCGTTACCGTCGATTCGCTGACCGACCGCTGTGACCGGTGCAGCGCGGCCGCCCGTCTGACGGTCACCCTGACCACCGGCGGCGAGCTGGCCTTCTGCGGTCACCACGCGAACCGCCACCACGAGGACATCAGCCGCGTGGGTGAGCGGATCGTCCTGGAGCAGGGCTTCGAGTGGGCGGGAAAGTAACCGCTTTATAGGCATTCGCCGCGTTATGCTCGTTTCCTCATATCCTTGAGGGGACCGGGTGCAGAGTGCGGCGCATGATGTGGGCAGGCTGTCCCGGCTGACCGCCGGGGGTGCCGGGGCCGCGGTCGCCGTCTTCGGCGCCGCGGCCCTGCTCACGGCGCTTCGACGCCACCAGCGGCGGTCGGCCGGCGAGCTCGCTGAGCGCGCGGGAGTCGCGGCCGGCCCCGTCGGCGTCCCCGACCGCAAGCACTCCGCGGAGAGGTTCACCGAGCACGCGGCCGAGCTCGAGCAGGGCAACACGATGCTGCGCGAGGCCAACGCCCGCCTGGAGGCGGCGCTCACCTTCAAGAACGACCTGACCTCCATGCTCACCCACGACGTGGCCCAGCCGATCAGCTCCATCGCCAGTCTGGCCGAGCTGCTCAAGGCCGACTGGGACGACCTGCCGGACGACATCCGGCTCGAGCTCGCCACGAAGATCGACAAGAACACGCAGCGTCTGATCAAGATGATGAACGACCTGCAGCTGCTGTTCCGGCTCGACATGGGCTCGGTCACCGCGCGGCGCGCGCCCGTCCCGCTGCGCGAGGTGGCCGAGACGGTGGCCGCGGCCTCGTCGGCCGGCCCGCACGACGTCCGGGTCACGATCGACGACGGGCTGTCGGCGCTGGCCGACCGTGGTCACGTCACGGCCGTGCTGCAGAACCTGGTCAACAACGCGGTGGCGTACGGGTCGCCGCCGATCGAGCTCAGCGCCGAGCGCCACGGCGAGACCGTGGAAGTGACCGTGCGCGACAACGGCCCGGGCATCGCCGACGAACTGCTGCCGAACCTCTTCGGGCGCTTCATGCGCGGCGCCGGCCTGGGCCTGTTCATCGTCCGGCACCTGGCCGAGGCGAACGGCGGATCGGTCCGGTACGAGCATGCCGTGCCGCAGGGGGCGAGGCTCGTCGTCGCCTTCGAGCTCGCCCCCGTCTGAGAGGCCCGTCAGAGGTCGTGGGCGCTGCCCCGGTCCTCTTCGTTGATCATGCCGTCGCCCCACGCGTCCTTCTGCGGGGTGCGCCCGCCCATCCGGGCCGAGCCGGCCGAGCCGCTGATCGGGCCCGACTTGGCGATCCGGCGCCCCGGGGGCAGCACGTCGTCGAGGTCGTGGGCGCTGCGGATGCCGGGCGCCGAGGTGATGTCCACATTGGTGCCGGCGTTGGCCGCCAGGCCACCGTGATGCGGAAGGTCGATGCGGCTGGCGTTGCTGCGCTCGGCCGCGCTGGTGCCCCAGCCCGCGCCGGGGTGCGGCGGGCGGTGGCGGGCCCGGGCGGCGACCGCGGCCGGTGAGGGCGCGAGCCGCTTCGTGCTGGCGCCGCCGAGCTCACCGCTCTCCACCAGGCCCTTGAAGGCGGTCAGGTCGTCGCGGAGCCGGCGGGTGAGCGACTGCTGGCCGTGCCGGTCGTTCGGCATGAGGAACGCGATGTCGGCCTCGAGCTGCGCGACCACCTGGGTCTTGGTCTCGCCCAGCGGGCGCAGCGTGAGGGTCTCGGCGAGCAGCGGGCCCTCCATCGTCGACCACGAGACGCGCTCGTCCATCCGGCGCTCGGTGATCTGGGCGTCGAACTCGCGGGTCTTCCCCTCGACATCCATGATCCAGTGGGTCTGATCGGCGCCGAGGGGGGTGACCTCCCGGACGCCGCTCATGAACCGTGGGTAGTTCTCGAACGTGGCGAGTTGCTCGTACACCGTGTGCAACGGTGCACTCACCTCGATGGCCTGCTGAACCATGCTCATCGCATACCCCCATACCTGCGCGTGCCGACTATCGGCATCACTGAGCGTACGTATGGGGCTACCGGACGATCCGGGTTTCGTTCAGACCCGGCGCACGTACTGCCACCGGCCCACCTCGGCCGCGTACCGGGCGTCACTCGCGGGCACCATCGCCACCTCCGCCGCACGCAGCATGGCCACGATCCGGCCGGACGGGCTGCGCCAGGCCTCGCTGATCTCGACCAGCGTGCCGGTCTCCCGGCAGGCCGCGGCCAGCGCGCCGATCAGGTCCGAACAGAGCACGGCGTCGTCCAGGCCGACCTCGGTGAGCAGGCGCAGCGGCCGGGCCAGCTGGGTCGGGGCGTACCGGCAGGCCCGCCGCAGGCCGAGGATCGTCGCGGCGACCAGGCTCTCGGCCACCTGCTCGGCGGTCATCTCGCCGCCGGAGATCAGGGCCCGGACCTCACGGGGGCCGAGCACGCCGCGCTCCAGCGGCAGACCGGAGACGGCGACCGACACGGCGTCGACGTGACTGAGGTCGGCCGGCAGGGCCAGCCAGCCGTCGGGGCGTACGACCTCGACCTCGGCCGCGACGCGCAGGGTGAGATCGGTCCGGCGGCGGGCCCGGGCGATCGCGTCGGCGTAGGCCGGCAGCCACGTGGTGTCCGGGCCGGCCTGGTCGGCGAACGTGATCCCGGTGAGCCCGGCCCGGTCGGCCGCGGACACCACGACACCGACGCTGTCCCGCCCGGCCGCGAAGCCGGTGTGCACATGCGCGTCCGTCGTCAGATCCAGCGCGTCGACGGCGCGTACGCCCCCGATGACTGATTCCCGCTCTGCGGTCACGTTCTCTCCCGGACTGGATCGGCCGACGGGGGTTCTTCCCATCTGACGTCGAGAGTGCGGGAGCGATGTTGTCAACCCCGGTGTGCCGCTGGTGCGGTCCGGGTGCGCGTGCTCACAGCCGGAAGGTCCCGACCAGGTCGCGCAGCTCGTCGGCGGTGCGGGAGACGTCGCCCGAGGCCTGCCGGGTCTGCTCGACGCCGCGCACCGACTCGGCGCTGGCGGCGGAGACGTCGGAGATGTTGTGCGCGATGCGGGCCGAGCCGTTGGCCACCTCGGCGATGCTGCGGCTCATCTCGCCCGTGGTCGCGGTCTGCTCCTCGACGGCCGAGGCGATCGTCGTCTGGAACTCGTTGATCTGCGCGATCACCTCGGAGATGCGCGAGATGACCTCGACCGCGCCGCTGGTGTCCTGCTGGATGGCCGCGACCCGGGAGCCGATGTCCTCGGTCGCCCGGGCGGTCTCCTGGGCCAGGTCCTTGACCTCGCTGGCGACCACGGCGAAGCCCTTGCCGGCCTCCCCGGCGCGGGCCGCCTCGATGGTGGCGTTGAGCGCGAGCAGGTTGGTCTGCTCGGCGATCGAGGTGATCAGCTTGATCACGTTGCCGATCTCGGCCGAGGAGTCACCGAGCTGGCGGACGGTGTCGGTGGCGCGGGCCGCCTCGGAGACCGCGACCGAGGCGATCTGGGCCGACTCGCTGGTGTTGCGGGAGATCTCCCGGATGGCCAGGCCCATCTGCTCCGAGCCGGCGGCGACCGACTGCACGTTGCGCGAGATCTCCTCGGCCTCGGCCGAGGCCGCCTGCGACTGCCGGTCGGTGTTCTCGGCCGCCTCGGAGATCCGCGCCGCCACCACGGAGAGCTGCCCCGCGGCCGCGGCCAGCGCGTCGGCGTCCTGGCCGATGGTCTGCATGGAGGTCCGCATCGACTCGATCGCCCCGTCCAAGCCGGCGGCCATCCGGCCGAGCTCGTCGCGACTGGTGATGCCGCTGCGCCCGGTCAGGTCGCCCCGGGCCAGCGCGTCGATCACCGCCCCCAGCGTGCGCACCGGCACCAGGATCGAACGGGCCAGCGGGATCGCGAGCGCCACCAGCAGGATCAGGCCGGCGATCGCGACCACCAGCGACAGCGTCCGGGTGCTGCGAACCGTCTTGGCCATGTCGGCCTGTTCGGCCGCCACGGCCGCGGTGACCCGGTCCGACAGGGCGCCGAGCTCGTCGTCGGTCTTGTTGTTGCGCTCCGAGATCTCGCCCAGGCGCGAGGCCACCGAGCCGGCGCCGGCCTTGGCCGCGGTCGTGAACTCGGTGATGAAGGAGCTGAAGTCGACGAAGTCGGGCCGGTCGTCGGCGAACGTGGCCGCCAGGTCGCCGGGCAGGTTCGCGGCCACCACCGCGTCGGCCGCGTCGGTGGACGACTGCACGTCGTCGAGCACGTCCTGGGTGACGTCCTGGCCCAGGGCGGAGCGGTAGGCGTCCACCTTGAGCTCGCTCTGCCGGGTGTCGAGATGGTTCAGCGCGGCCTGCCCGGACTGCAGCCGCGACACCAGATCGGCCTGGTCGGCGAGCCGGCTCTGCCCGGCCAGCGAGATCGACGCCAGGGCGGCCAGCATGACGGCCCCGACCACCACGATCAACGCCAGTCGCTTGGCGATCCCCAGCTGGGCGAGTCGCGACATCGCATCTCCCTTGGCAACTGTTCTGCACTCGCGCGGAGACGCGGCCGGCAACGTCCGCCCCGCACTCTCTTACCAAGAGCGCGGGGGCGCCGGACACGCTCAGGCCGGCGTGTCCGGCGTCTGCAGCAACTTCGAGACCGCTTGGACCTCGTCCTCCGTGGGCGACGCGGCCTCCTGGTTGGCCGCCCGCAGCTCCCGGTACACCTCTTCGCGATGCACCTGCACGTCACGCGGAGCCTGGATGCCCAGCCGGATCACGTCGCCGCGCGCCTCGAGCACCGTGATGATGACGTCGTCGCCGATCATCACGCTTTCCCCGGCGCGCCGGGTCAGTACGAGCATCGTCGGTGCCCTCCTCCATCCGTGGACGGACAGCATCGCGAGACGGCGCGGCCGCGGGGACCGCGACCGCGCCCGTGACGGTTCAGTAGGCCCGGTTCATGATCGCGCGGACCGGGAGACCGGAGCCGCTCAGCACGACCTGCATGGCCCGCATGCTGTCCCGGTCGACCACGATCGGCGCCAGCAGGTTCGCCGTGGTCTCGTCCTGGCCGGCCGTGATGACGGTCAGCAGGAGCAGGCGGTCCGGGTCCTTGCTGTTCAGGGCCGCGAAGACCTCCTTCTCGATCTCCGGCGCGTAGTCCGGGAAGAAGGGCTCCGGCGGCGCGACGAGGAAGCGCAGCTCCGGGTCCTCGATGGACGTGAACGCGTAGAGCAGCCCGTCTTCGTTCAGCCGCACCAGGACGAACTCCCGGTGGGCCGGGAAGCCCGGCATGGGCACCGCCATGGTGATGGTCGGCAGGCCCATGGACGCGTCGGTCATGGAGGCCTCAATCGGTCGGTGCGCGGTGCGAGTACTCATGGTCACCTCAGGAAATCGATGAGCGAGGGCTGGATCACCTTGGCCGAGGCGGCCAGGGCGGCCTGATACGAGGTCTGCTGGATCTGCAATTCCATGATCGCCTTGGGCAGGTCGACATCCTCGATATCGGACAGCTGCGACGTCACGGACAGCAGATGGTCGTCTGCTGACTGCTTCATCTGCGTAATCCGATTATATCGGGCGCCAACGTCCGAAAGGGTGGACTTTAGTAAATCGTGGGCCGAATCGAGTCGACCCAGCGCATCGTCCAGCGCCGCGTGGTCGTTGTCGTCCAAAGCCGTGGAAATGTCACTCAGTACCTTGAAGAGCTGAGTGTCGCTGTCGTTGGCGCCGAACGCGTCGACGCCGTTGGCCTCGATACGGACCCGGGCGTTGGGGCCGACCGTACGGGTGGTCTCCGCGGTGTTGCCGACGTACTTGCCGGTGTCGTCGAAGGCCGTGTCGCCCGGGGTGGTGCCACCGAAGACCGGCCGGCCCATGTACTTGGTGTTG
Organism: Actinoplanes sp. NPDC049598; assembly: GCF_040675435.1. Lineage (NCBI taxonomy): Bacteria > Bacillati > Actinomycetota > Actinomycetes > Micromonosporales > Micromonosporaceae > Actinoplanes > Actinoplanes sp. NPDC049598. The sequence goes on from NZ_JBFAOX010000003.1 coordinate 463,522, forward strand.
GCCTCGCCGATCAGCGACTGCCGGATGTTGTCGATCTCGGCCTTGAGCGCCCCGCGGCTGCCGTCGTCGGTGGAGGCCGCGTTCAGGCCCTGCACCGTCAGGTCGCGGACCCGGATGATCTGACTCGAGGCCGCGCCGAGCTTGTCCTGGATCGTGCCGAGCCAGCCCACCCCGTCGTCGGCGTTGCGCGTGTACTGCTGGGTGGCGCGCAGCTCGCCGCGCAGCTGCAGCGAGGTGACCGTGCCGGTCGGCGAGTCGGACGGCTTGCTGAGCACCTTGCCGCTGGAGATCTGAGCCTGCAGCTTCTGCCCGCGGGCCATGTTGCGCTGCAGGTCACCGAGCATCCGGTGGGACATGCTGCTGTCGGTGACCCTGCTGGGAATCGTCATGCTGCCCTCCTCACTGGAGACTCACCGCTGATCAGCGGCCGACCAGGCCGGTGCGGTTGATCAGCTGGTCGAGCATCGAGTCGATGGTGGTCAGCACGCGGGAGGCGGCCTCGTAACCGCGCTGGAAGGTCAGCATGTTGGTCATCTCCTCGTCGAGGTTGACCCCCGACTCGGCCTCGCGCGTGGTGTCCACCTGGTCGGTGACCGCGTCCTGGATGTCGCTGCGCCGCGCGGACGCCTGCGAGGCCACGCCGAGTTGCCCGATCATGGTCTGGTAGGTCGCGTCCGGCCCGGTCGACGACGTGCCCATCTCGGACAGTGAGTCGGCCACGCCGTGATCCAGCGCGGCCAGCTCGGGGTCGAGGTTCTTGGGGTTGCCGGCCGAGAACGCCACCTTGTCGGGCGTGGTGACCAGCACCTTGATCTCGCCGGCGGTGGTGCCCTGGAAGAACGCGGTCCCCTCGTCGCCGTTGATGTCATAGCCGGCCATGACCGCGTCGTTGACGTTCTTGGCGAGCGAGGCGGCCACGTCGTCGAGCTGGCCCGAGATGGTCGGGATGATGTTGTTCATCGTGTCGAGCATCGCGCCCATCTGACCACCGGTGGTCACGGGCATGTCGGTGTCGTTCCACTTGAGAGCGACGGGGGTGTCGGCGGTCCACGCGGCGAGCGAGGGCGGGCCGGTCAGCTCCACTGTGCGCGTCGAGAAATCGCTGACCAGCGGGGCCGTGCCGAGGTAGACGTTGACCGCGCCGTTCGTCTTGCTCTGCGTGGTCGCCCCGGTCAACTCGGACAGCTGCATGATCTGCACATCGCGCTGGTCCATCAGCTCGTTGGCCTCGAGGCCGGCCGAGTGCGCCACCACGATCTGCTGGTTCATGTCGGCGATCGAGGTCGCCAGGTTGTTGACCTGGCTGACGAACGCCTGGGCCTGGGTCCGGTTGGCGGTGAACTGGTTGTCCAGCGACGCGTGGGTGTCGTTGAGGGTGGTGGCCACGGTCTGGCTGCGCTCGATCAGCGCCGACCGGGTCGACGGGTCCTGCCAGTTGTTGGCCACGTCGTTCCAGGCGTCCCACATGTCGTGCATGCGCGCCTGCAGCGCGGTGTCGCTCGGCTCGGCCAGCACACTCTCGATCTGCGCGTACGACGTCTTCTGGGTCGACAGGTACGCGGAGTTGGCGTGCTCGGTGCGCCCGCGCTCCTCGAGGTACGCGTTGCGGCCGCGCTCCACCGACGAGACAGTGACGCCGTTGCCGACCTGGGTCGTCGTGGCATAGACGCCCGGGTTCAGGCTGCCGGTCTGGGACTGCATGCGGACCTTCTGCCGCGTGTAGCCCTCGGTGTTCTGATTCGCGATGTTCTGGCCCGTGACGTCCAGGCCGCGGCGCTGCGCGTAGAGCGAGGTGAGCGCCGTGTTCAAACCGCCGAAGGTACTAGCCATCAGATTGCCTCATCAACCAGGCTGGAGCGGCGCACGCCGCCCGAAACGGTCTGCCCCTGCGGTCCGTACGTTTCCACAGATTCGGTGAACGCGAGCATGGTTTCGCGGGCCGCCCGCTGACCGGCCGTCAGCAGATCCCGGTTCACGTCGGCGAGGGCGCTGATCTCGGAGGTCAGCAGCAGAAAAGCCTTGCGGTGCTGGTGCAGCAGGTCGCCCCAGGGCTCGGGGGCGGCGTCGGCGAGCTCACCGAGCGAGGCCTCGGCCGGCAGGCCCAGCTCGACGGCGCAGTCCTGGGCGTAGGCGGCCCGGATGACCTCGGTCTGCCGGATCTGGTCGAGGACCACCTCGACCTCCCGGGTGGCGTGGCTCAGCCAGCGGGACCGGTTGGCCGCGAGGAGCAGCTGCTCCTCCTCAAGCTTGAACAACAGCATCTCGAGCAGCTCACGTGACCGCCACAGGACGCTGGCCAGGTCGGTCAGACTCACCCCTGGACCTCCGTCTCGCCTCGGGCCGGGCACGTCCTGCTGACGAGCCCGCTCATTCGGACAGGTCGGCACGTCCCCGACTCCGCTGAGGGATTTCCCCCGATCGGGCCATTTCCTCCGGCCGCCCACTTTCTTCGGGTTCGCCGGAAAAGGGCGAAGAAATCTCGCAGACTGCTCATGAACCGTCGGCGCAGCGCCGAACGGAATGGCGTACGCCTCGGCTCAAGGACGGGCCGGCACAGAGACCCCTCAGGGAGGAACCACTCATGGGTCTTCGTATCAATCAGAACATCGCCGCTCAGAACGCCTACCGGAACCTGTCGGTCACCGACAGCCAGATGTCGAAGTCGCTGGAGAAGTTGTCCAGCGGTTTCCGGATCAACCGGGCGGCCGACGACGCGGCCGGTCTCTCGATCTCCGAGGGCCTGCGCTCGCAGATCGGCGGTCTCAAGGTCGCCGTCCGCAACACCCAGGACGGCGTCAGCGTCGCCCAGACCGCTGAGGGCTCGCTGAACGAGGTCACCTCGATCCTGCAGCGCATGCGTGACCTGTCGGTGCAGACGGCCAACTCGGGCGCCACCGACTCCGAGGCCGCCAAGGCCTCGAACAAGGAGATGCAGCAGCTGAACGCCGAGCTCGACCGGATCGGCGAGACCACCTCGTTCGGCAAGTCGAAGCTGCTCGGCGGTGCCTTCGGCGCGACCACCAAGACCGACACCGCCGGCGCGACGGCACAGAGCGCGAGCGACATCGCGGACGCCATCAAGGCCGTCAAAGACGGCACCGACATGACGTTCACGCTGGACAAGGTCGCCGGCAAGACGCTGGACGGCACCGGCGGCAACCCGTCGGCGATCACCGTCACGGTCACGGCCGAGGACCTGAAGAACGCCACGACCGGCCAGGACATCGCGGCCGCGGTCAATGAGAAGATGTCGGCCGCGCTGAAGGCCAACGGCTTCCAGGGCACCGAGGTCTCCATGTCGGCCAAGACCAAGATGGCCGACAACGGCGGCACCACCGAGGCCATGACGACCTTCTCGTTGAGCGGCGCCGGCGACTTCACCGCCACCGGCGCCCCGATGGGCGTCTCGACCGCCATGGAGACCGTCGAGGGCGGAAACACCGGCAAGTTCCAGGTCGGCGCGAACCGCACCGAGAGCATCAACATCAACATCGGCGCGGTCGACTCGGAGTCGCTCGGCACCGGCGTGCTCGACCTGACCAAGGACCCGGACGCGGCCATCGACGTGATCGACAAGGCGATCCAGTCGGTCTCCGACAGCCGGGCCTCGCTCGGTGCGGTCCAGAACCGCTTCGAGCACACCATCAACAACCTGAACGTGGCGGTGGAGAACCTGTCCGCGTCGGAGTCGCGTATCCGTGACACCGACATGGCCCAGGAGATGGTCTCCTTCACCCGTTCGCAGATCCTCACCCAGGCCGGCACGTCGATGCTGTCGCAGGCCAACCAGTCGGCGCAGAACGTTCTCTCGCTGCTGCGCTAACCGAATTGCCACCGTCGGGAGCTGAATCTCCCGGCCGCGTGACCGAATAGGTGGGGGAGACCGGCGGAACATGCCGGCTCCCCCACTTCGTTTCAAGGCTCTTTCCGCACCGAAAGGCAGGCGCCCGTGTCCACCTCGGTTGACGGCCTCGTCAGTGGCCTCAGCACCTCGTCCGTGATCTCCTCGCTCATGCAGGTCGAGGCCCAGCCTCAGAACCGGCTCAAGAGCAAGGTGTCCACGGCGCAGACCGCGGTCACCTCCTACCAGTCGGTCAACGCCAAGCTCGCCGCCCTCAAGAGCGCGGCCGAGGACGTCGGCAAGCTCGCCACCTGGCGCGCGGTCAAGCCGACCTCGAGCTCGACCACGGTCACGGCGACCGCCACGGGCGGCACCAACACGGCTTCCGGCACGACCATCTTCACGGTGGGCAGCCTGGCCGGCAATCAGATCAACACGGCCAAGGTGGCCAAGGACGGCAACCTCACCGAGGCCGCCACGCTCGAGTTCACGGTCGGCGGCGAGGCCCGCACGGTCACCCTCGGCGAGGACAAGACCGCCCAGGGCGTCGCCAACTCGATCAACGCGGCCGGCATCGGCGTCAAGGCCGTCCTGGTCACCACCGGCAGCGACACCAACATCCTGCAGCTCAGCGGCACCAAGACCGGTTCCGACGCGTCCTTCAGCGTGGACAGCGGGCTCGAGGGCACCGACCTGACCCAGGTCGCCGAGGCCAAGGACGCCCGGCTCGACATCGGTGGCGGCGACGGGGTCGACGGCGGTTACAGCGTCACCAGCAAGACCAACACCTTCACCACGCTGATGCCGGGCGTCTCGATCACCGTGTCGAAGCTGGAATCCGACGTCACGATCAGCGCCGACTCCGACATCAGCGGCATGTCGGCCAAGATGCAGGCCCTGGTCGACGCGGTCAACGGCACGCTCGGCGAGATCAAGACCCAGACGGCGTACGACCCCGCGACCAAGAAGGGCTCGCCGCTCACCGGCGACTTCATGGTCCGCAACATGTCACAGGCGTTCCTCAGCAAGATCAGCCTCGGTATCTCCTACGACAACCCGGTCTACAACGAGACCACCAACCCGGGCGTCGACAAGACGCTCAACATCTCGCTGTCGAAGCTCGGCATCGAGCTCGACAAGACCGGCCAGCTCAAGTTCGACCCGACGAAGTTCAAGGCCAACTACGACGAGAACCCGCAGCAGTTCCAGGCCGCGGCCATCGCCTTCGGCGACCAGATGCGGGAGATGTCGGTCGACCAGACCAAGAACGTCACCCAGATCGTCACCGGCCGTAAGAACGAGATCGACAGCCTCACCAGCCAGATCGAGAACTGGGACCTCCGCCTGGAGGCGCGCAAGGCCTCGCTCCAGAAGACGTACTCCGACCTCGAGGTGTCCCTCGGCAAGATGAAGCAGCAGTCGACCTGGCTCGCCGGGCAGCTCTCCGGCCTCTGACCCATTCGCGCCTGACCGAGGAGAATCATGCCCCAGCCGAATCTGCGTGACCGCTACCTGCAGGACTCGATCAACACCGCCTCGCCCGCCAAGCTGCTGATGATGCTCTACGACCGTCTCATCCTCGACCTCATGCAGGGCGAGGAGGCGCTGGGGGCCGGCGAGCTCGAGGTCGCCCACGAGAAGATCACCCACGCCCAGGAGATCGTGATCGAGCTGCAGGTCAGCCTCGACGTCGAGGCCTGGTCGGGCGCGCCCGGCCTGGCCAACCTCTACGGCTACGTGCTGACCGAGCTGATCGGGGCGAACATCGCCAAGGACGCCGGCCGGGTCGCGGCCGTACGGGGCTTCCTGGAGCCGCTGCGCGACGCCTGGCGAGAGGCCGCCGCCTCGGCGGTCACGGGCTGAGCCTTGAGCGTCGCCGAGAAGCCTGAGGGCTGGGCGGGCGCCTGGAGCGCGGCCCTCGACGAGCTGGAGCTCGACGTGGCCGCGGTCGAGGCGATGCTCGACGACGAGCACCGCCACGCCGAGACCGCACCGGCCAGCCTGTGGAAGCCGCCGACCGAGCTCGGCGCGCTGCCCCTGGAGCTCAAGCCGCGGGCCGACGAGATCCTGACCAGGCAGCTCAAGGCCGCTCAGGAGATCGCCCGGCGGCTGACCGCCAACCGTCAGCAGATCGCCGTGACGGCCCGGATCGAGACCGGCGAGGCGGTCAAACGCCCGGTCTACGTCGATCGGGCCATGTAAAAACGCAGAGTTTTGCCCACGAGCGTCCCGGGACCCCCTATGCGGGGTTCCCGGGACGTTTTTGCGTGCAACCAGTCAGCAACCGTTTCGCGCTCAGCGGATCGCCGGTCAGGCCGAACTGCATGGTACGAGCAACGGATTGCTCCCCGGACCGCCACGGAACGGCACCTTGAACACCCACCAAGGAGCTGCTGTGTTCGACGACGTCTCCACGAATTCCCTGAAGGTCGCGGTCGCGGGCCTCGCGCAGCGGCAGAGCGCCATCGCCAACAACATCGCGAACATCGAGACCCCCGGCTACCGGGCCCGTAAGGTCGAATTCGAAGATGCGCTGCGCAGCGCAGTCGCCAAGGGCATGTCACCGCTGGGTGTCGCGCCGAGCACGCAGAACTCGCTCGAGCCGACCCGGCTCAACGGCAGCAACGTCAACCTCGATGAGGAGACCCTCTCCCACATCGACACGACCATGCGCTACCAGCTGACCATGCGGGCGCTGGACACCAAGTACTCGATGCTGCGCGACGCCATCAAGGGAGCCTGATCATGAGCACCTTCAACGCCCTCGGTGTCGCCGGCACCGGCGTCACCGTCTACCGCAAATGGCTGGACGCGGTGTCGGACAACATCGCGAACATGAACAACGTCAGCCGGACCTCGGAGAACGCGTTCCAGGCGCGCTACGTCGTGGCCCAGGAGGCCCAGGACGGCAACGGCGCCCAGGTCGGCGGGGTGCAGTTCGGCAGCGCCGAGGGCGTCCTCGTGCACGAGCCGGACAACCCGCTCGCCGACGCGCAGGGCTACGTCCGCAAGCCGGACATCGACCTCGGCTCGCAGATGGCCCAGATGATGATGGCGCAGCGCGCCTACCAGGCCAACCTGTCCGTGGTGGACCGGGCCAAGGACTCCTACCAAGCGGCGATCAACCTGGGGAAGTGAGGTAGGCCATGACTTCCGCGATCAACCCGATCGGGGGCTTCACCAGCGTCGCCGGTCTCGACGCGGTCAACGGCATCAGCGGCGCCGAGTCGCTGGCCGCCGGCACCACCCGCTCGGCCGAGGCCCAGGGCCCCAACGAGAGCTTCGCCAGCATGCTCTCCCGCGGCCTGGAGAGCGTGCAGGCCAGCCAGAACAACGCGGCCGACCTCGCGACCAAGGCCGCCACCGGCGAGCTGCAGGACCCGGCGCAGTACACCATGGCCGCCAACGAGGCGCAGCTCGGGCTGCAGCTGACGCTGGCCGTGCGGAACAAGGCCGTGGAAGCGTTCCAAGAGATCATGAGGATGCAGGCCTGACATGACCGACCGCCTTCCCGCTCCGGTTCGCCGCGTCACGGACACGTTCCGGTCCTTCACCCCGGGACAGAAGGCCGTCACGATCGCGGCAGTCATCGCGCTCATCGTCGGTGCGTACTTCTTCGCCACGTGGGCGTCGAAGCCGAACTACTCGATCCTCTTCAACAACCTGTCGAACAAGGACGCCAGCGCGATCGTCGAATCGCTGCAGAAGTCCGGCACCAAGTACGAGCTGGCCAACGACGGCCAGACCGTGCTCGTGCCGCAGGACCAGGTCAACGAGTTGCGGCTGTCGCTGAGCAGCGAGGGGCTGCCCGGCGACGCCGGCACCGGCTACGCCCTGCTCGACGAGCAGGGCATCACCACCAGCGACTTCATGCAGAAGACGAACTACCAGCGGGCGCTGGAGGGTGAGCTCTCCACCACGATCAAGTCGATCGAGGGTGTCGAGGCGGCCACCGTGCACCTGGTCATCCCGCAGAAGGACGTCTTCGCCGACAACCAGGACGTGCCGACCGCCTCCGTGCTGGTCGCGTCGAGCTCGACCCAGCCGCTGAGCAGCGACCAGGTGCAATCGATCGTGCACCTCGTGGCGTCCAGCGTCGAGGGCCTCGACCCGACCCAGATCACCGTGGCCGGCGCCGACGGCAAGATCCTCTCGACCGGTGGCGGTGCGGCCATCGGCACCGGCGGTGACAGCGGCACCGAGGCCCAGACCGTCGCCTTCCAGAACCGGATGAACAGCTCCCTGCAGAAACTCGTGGAGAGCGTGGTCGGTCCCGGGCACGCCGTCGTGACGACCACGGCCGAGCTCGACTTCGACCAGACCCAGACGCAGTCCAAGACCTACAACGCCGACCCGTCGGTGCCGGCGCTCTCCGAGAGCAACAGCCGTGAGGCCTACAACGGGCAGCAGAACTGCGCCGGCGGCGTCCTCGGCCCGGACAACGTCGCCGGACCGGGCTGCACCACCGGGGGCAGCGGCAGCGACGCCGGGCAGTACGAGAACAGCACGGCGGTCAAGAACAACGCGATCAACGAGACCCAGGAGACCCGCAAGAGCGCTCCGGGCAGCATCAGCAAGCTCAACGTGGCCGTCCTGCTGGACAGCAGCGTCGCCACCAGCGTCGACCCGGCCCAGGTGCAGCAGCTGGTCAGCGCGGCCGCCGGCATCGACGCCACCCGCGGCGACACCATCGCGGTCAGCGCCATGCCGTTCGACACCAGCGCCGCCCAGGCCGCGCAGAACGCCCTGAGCGCCTCGACCACGGCCGCGCAGGACGCCAAGCAGATGTCGCTGATCAAGACCGGGGCGCTCGGCGCGATCGTCGTGGCCCTGCTCTTCCTGGCCTGGCGGTTCAGCCGCAAGAGCAAGAAGCGCCGCGGGCTCACCCCTGAGGAGCGCAAGCACCTGGAGGACATGCAGGCCGCGCTGGAGGCCCAGCGCCTCGCCGAGCTCAACCAGGCCATCCCCGCTCAGATGCTGGAGGCGGGAACCGCCATGGACGACACGAACGTGCAGGCTCGCGAGGAACGCCAGCGGGAGATCGAGCAGATGGTCAAGGATCAACCTGACGAGATGGCGGTGCTTCTCCGCGGCTGGCTGGCCGCGGACGCGACGCACTGACGCCTTTCAGCGGCGGTCGGTGAACGCCGGCCGCCGCTTTTTCTGCCGACGCCCCGAGGGAGTACGCGTTGACCACACCCACACCGGCGCTCACCACCATGTCGATGACGGGCGTGCGCAAGGCCGCCATAATGCTGGTCCAGTTCGGCAAGGAACAATCCGCACAGATCATGGCCCAGATGTCCGAGAAAGAGGTCGAGATGATCTCGGCCGAGATCGCTCGGCTCGGCAAGCTCGACCCGACCCAGGTCGACGACGTGATGGACGAGTTCTACGCCATGGCCACCACCCGGTACGCCGGGTCGGGCGGCATGGACTACGCCCGCGAGCTGCTCGAGGCCTCGCTGGGCAAGGAGCGCGCCGCGTTGATACTGGATCGCCTCGAAGCCTCGATGAACGACATCCCCTTCAACTTCCTCAGCCACGCCGACCCCCGGCAGCTGCTCTCGTACGTGCAGTACGAGCACCCGCAGACGATCGCGCTGGTGCTCGCGCACATCCCCTCGGCGCTCGCCTCGTCGATCCTGGCCGGTCTCTCGCTGGAGGTGCAGACCGAGGTCGCGCACCGGATCGCGGTCATGGACCGTACCTCTCCGGAAATCATCCGCCAGGTCGAGCAGGCCCTGCAGCGCAAGCTGTCGACCGTGCTCCAGCCGGACGAGCTCTCCACCGTCGGCGGCCTGCAGCCGCTGGTCGACATCATCAACCGGGCCGACCGCACGACCGAGCGGCTCATCCTGGAGGCCCTGGACGCCCGCAGCCCCGAGCTGGCCGAGGAGATCCGGCGCCGGATGTTCATGTTCGAGGACATCGTCAACCTCGAGGACCGCGCCATCCAGCTGGTGCTGCGCCAGGTGGAGCCGGCCGACCTGGCCACGGCCCTCAAGGGCGTGCCCGAGACGGTCCGCGAGAAGGTCACCAAGAACCTGTCCGAACGCGGCCGCGAGAACCTGCTCGAGGAGATCGACCTGCTCGGCCCGGTCAAGGTCAAGATGGTCGAGGAGGCCCAGGCCAAGATCGTGTCGGTCATCCGCTCGCTCGAGGACTCCGGTCAGATCGAGGTTCAGCGCGGCGGCGAGGCCGATGAGCTCATCGCCTGAGGGCCGCCCCGTCCTGCGGGGCTCGATGGCCGACTCGGCCGCGGCCGCCCGCTTCTCGGTCGACCTGCGCACCGGGCTGCCGGCCGACAGCGAGGCCATCGAGCGGGCCAAGCAGCAGGCCCGCACCGCCGGGTACGCCGAGGGCTGGGCCCAGGGCCAGCGCGAGGCGGCCGCCGAGGCCGAGGCCATGACGGCCCGGGCCCAGGCCAGCGCGCAAGCCTACGAGCAGCGCCGGGCGACCGCCCTGGCCCAGGCCGTGAACGCGCTCGGCCGGGCCGTCACCGACCTCGAGAACCAGCTCATGCCGACCTTCGCCGAGCTCCAGGAGGTGCTGCTCGCGCACGCCTTCGAACTGGCCGAGGCGATCGTGGGCCGGGTCGTGAGCGACCCCGAGGGCCGCGGCATGGACGCGCTGCGCCGGGCCATGGCCGCCGCGCCCGAGGCCGGCCGGCTGGTGGTGAGCCTGCACCCGGACGACTACCAGACCCTGGTCGGCGACGGCGCGGCCGACTTCGAGTACGAGGGGCGCAGCGTGAGCCTGCGGGCCGACAGCGGGCTGCGCCCCGGGGACGCGGTCGCCGAGACCGGCATGGGCTCCGTCGACGCGACGATCGCCGCCGCCGTCGACCGCGCCCGGGAAGCGCTCCGCATCTAGAGGAGGCACCATGACCGACGTCTTCCGGCACCGCCTGGGCGCGGCGCTCGAGGCGGCCCGGCCGCTCACCCGCGGCAAGGTGGTCGGCGCGGTCGGCCTGCGGGTCACCGTGGCCGGCATCGACGCCCGGGTCGGCGACCTCGTCCAGATGGGCGAAGGGCCGGACGCGATCTTCGCCGAGGTCGCCGCGCTCGACGGCGAGAAGCTGTCCTGCTTGCCGCTGGGACCGATCGCCGGTCTCGGCACAGGCACCCCCGTGCTCAGCACCGGCGGCCCGCTGCGCGTCGCGGTCGGCCCCGACCTGCAAGGCCGGATCCTGGACGGGCTGGGCCGCCCGATGGACGGCGGCCCGCCGCTGCGCGGACAACTCGTCAGCATCGACGCGGCGCCCCCCTCGGCGATGGAGCGCCAGCTGGTCGACGCGCCCATGCCCCTGGGCGTACGGGTCCTGGACACGCTCGTGCCGTGCGGCCGCGGCCAGCGCATCGGCATCTTCGCCGGCTCCGGCGTCGGCAAGTCGACCCTGATGAGCATGATCACGCGAGGCACGTCGGCCCAGCTCAACGTGGTCGCCCTGGTCGGTGAGCGCGGCCGCGAGGTCCGCGAGTTCATCGAGCACGACCTCGGACCGGAGGGCCTGGCCCGGTCGGTCGTGGTGATCGCGACCTCGGACACGCCACCGCTCGTACGGCTGCGGGCCGGCGCGGTGGCCACCCGGATCGCCGAGTACTACCGCGACGAGGGCGCCGACGTCCTGCTGATGATGGACAGCGTGACCCGAGCGGCCATGGCCCAGCGCGAGGTCGGTCTCTCCGTCGGCGAGCCGCCGGCCACCCGCGGATATCCCCCGTCGGTCTTCGCGATGCTGGCCTCGCTGCTCGAACGGGCCGGGCCCGGCGCCCGGGGCAGCATCACCGGCCTCTACACCGTCCTCGTCGAAGGCGACGACCACAACGAGCCCATCGCCGACGCCGCCCGCTCGATCCTCGACGGCCACATCGTCCTCGACCGCAAGCTCGCCACCGCCGGCCACTTCCCCAGCATCCAGGCCCTCGACTCGATCTCCCGCGTCGCCAACAAAATCACCACCCCCCAGCAGAAATCCGACGCGACCGAGCTCCGCCGTCTCATGGCCGCCCACCGCGACATCCGCGAACTGGTCGAGATCGGCGCCTACGTGCCCGGCACCAACCCGGACGCCGACCGCGCCACCGCCATCTGGCCCCACATCAACGCCTTCCTCCGCCAGGGCCTGGACGAACGCGTAACCGCCGAACAGGCCTGGGCCCAGCTGCACGCCCTCATCCAAGCCGCCGCAACGTGACCGCCGCGGCCGCCCGAGGCAGGCGACCACCTTCCGGTGATTTCAGGCCGGCGGCTGATCTGCTGCGGTGCACCGGGGCCGGCCCAGCTCGCCGGCGATGACGGCCTGCGACACCCCGGCCAGGAGCCAGTCGGCGATCATGACCCGCTCGTTCTGTGACAGATTCCGCGCTGAACGGGCGGCTCCAGCGGCCGGCTCTGCCGCCCATGCGGCATCGTGGCGCTGCTTGCGTCGCTGTCTGTAACGGGCTCTCTTCGCCGTACGCGGCATCACCCGGCACCGGGCCATCCGCAATGTCCTCGACCATTGTCAACCTCCTGCAGGCAGGGGTGGCGCAACGTTCCCTTGAATACGGCTTCCAACGGGGCCGCACCCAACGAGGCCATCCTTGCGAACTTCGTGGGCCGCCGCCGGCGGCCTGTGGACAACGGGAGGGTCTGTGGATAACGCGAGGCCGGAGGCCCGGCGGGATCTACGGTTGCAAGCCGGGTGCCGGCGGACGGGTGCGACGGCACGACGAAACGGCGTGCCTGCCACGGTTGCGAGTCGGGTGCAGGGGCTCAGCGAAACGGTGGGCGGGCCGACCGGTGTAGTGAGGGCGCTACCCGCCCGTGTGCCAGGGAGGCGACTTTGAACCGATTCTTTCGACTCTCGCCCGTTCTGCGTGCCCGCAAGGCGCAGGAGGATGTCGCCCGGGGCGCCGTGAACCAGTCGCGGGCCGAGATCCGTGATGCGCAGGCTCTGGTCAAGCGCCGCCACCTCGATCTGGTCGGGGCGGAGGCGCCGACCGAGGGCACCGCCCGCTCGATCGTCGCCTCGATCGTGGCCCGCCAGTCGCTGGCCGCCTCGCTCATGGGGGCGCAGCGGATGGTGGCCGAGGCCGAGGAGCTGGAGCGCGAGCGCATGGCCGTGCTGGCCGACGCCGCCAAGCGCCGCCGCGCGGTGGAGATGATGGCCGAGCGGCACGCCGAGCTGGTCCGCGCCCACGACCTGCGCAAGGACCAGGCCAACCTGGACGAGTTGGCGATGACGAGCAAGGCGCGCAACGCCGCCCGGGGTGGCGGGAGCGAGGCGTGAGGGGCGTCGCCGGGGTGCTCAACCGCATCCAGGAGCTTCAGGGCCAGCTCGGCCTGACCCCGGTCAGTTCGGCCCCCGGCACCACCGGCACGGCCGCCAACGGCACGGTGACCACGGCCGCCCAGGGCACCACGTTCGCCTCGGCGCTCGCCACCGCCACCACCGGCGGTTCCACTCTGCGCGCGAGCAACGCCGCGACCGGGCAGTCGGTGGTCGACGCGGCCAAGAAGTACCTGGGCACGCCGTACGTCTTCGGCAGCACCGACCCGGACAAGGGCCTGGACTGCTCGTCGCTGGTGCAGCGGGCCTTCGGCGACATGGGCATCAAAGTCCCGCGCCTGTCGTACCAGCAGGCCAAGGTGGGTGAGGCGGTGCCGAACCTGGCCTCGGCCAAGCCGGGCGACATTCTGGCCTTCGACTCCCCGGTCGACCACGTGGCGATCTACGTCGGCGACAACAAGATGATCGCAGCGCCGAAGCCGGGCGATCAAGTCAAGATCCAGAGCGTGTACGAGAAGCCGACCCACATCCGCCGCGTCGTCTCGGAGACCGCCGATTCGGGGGCGGTGGCCGCGCAGAACGCCGCCGCCGCGATCCGCCCGGCGAGTCTGCGGGGCAGCGGCTCGCTCACCGGTGTGCCCTACGCGGATCTGTTCGTGCAGGCCGGCAACCGGTACGGGGTCTCGCCCAAGCTGCTAGCGGCGGTGGCCAAGGTCGAGTCGGGGTACAACCCGAATGCGGTCAGCAAGGTCGGCGCCCAGGGCCTGATGCAGATCATGCCGACCACGGCCAAGGGCCTGGGAGTGAAGGACGCCTTCGACCCGGAGCAGGCCATCAACGGCGCCGCCAAGCTGCTGGCCCGCAATCTGCGGGAGTTCAAGTCCCTGCCGCTCGCCCTGGCCGCCTACAACGCGGGTGGCGGGGCGGTGCACAAGTACGGCGGCATTCCGCCGTTCTCGGAGACCCAGGCGTACGTCCCGAAGGTCCAGAAGGCCCTGGCCTCGCTGGGCGGCTGAGGCAGAGGCGAGGAGAGTCTCATGAAGAGCCCGAATTCCGTCACCGGAGCCGACCGCGCGTCGGTGGCCGACATCGGCCGCCGGCCGGGCGCCAAGCGCGGCGAGGGCGGTGACGAGTTCGACTCCGCGCTGTCGGCCGAGTTGACCCGCCCGGGTGTGGAGGACGGCCGCCGGGCCGCCCAGGGCCGGGACGATCAACGCCGGGCCGACCAGCAACGGGCCGATCAGCGGTTGGCCGGCGAGCGGGCCGCCGACCAGCGGGCCGACGCGGGGCGCAGCGTGCTGCAGCGCGAGGCCGCGGACCGGGCCCGCTTCAACCGGGCCGACGCCGACCGCTCGGCGGCCGACCGGCGGGCGACCGCCGACCGCCGCGAGACCACCGACCGGCGGGCGGATCGCTCGGAGCGACCGGATCGCTCGGAGGGGCCGGATCGCATGCAGCGGCCGGATCGCACGGAGCGAGCCGACCGTTCAGAGCGAGCCGACCGTTCAGACCGAGCCGAGCGGACGGACCGAGGGGACGACCGCCGCGCCACCGATCGCGACGACGACCGGCCCCGGGGCACCGAGCGGGCCGATGATCCGCGGGCGGACGGCCGGCCGGTCGAGGGCACGCGCGGCGGATCCAAGCGGGCCGGCGACGCCGACCCCGAGGGGGCCGATGCGGCGGAGGGCGAGACGACGCCGGGCCCCACCTCGACCGCCCCGGAGGATATGGCGACGGCAACGACTTCCGCACCCGGCGGGATGGCTCTGGCCCAGGCCGGCGCCCTGGCCGCCGCCATCACGGCCCCGGCCCCCACCACGCCGGCCGCTCAGCCCGGCCAGCAGGCCGCCACTCCCGCCCAGGGCGGTCAGGACCCGGCGATCGGCGGGGTCGCGCTCGCCGGCGGGCCGGCGACCGCCGCCACCGCGGCGGGCGGCAGCGGCCTGCCCGCGACGGGCGCCCACCTCAATCCCGAGGCGCAGGCCGCGGCGGTGCAGGCGGCCACCGGCCGCTCGGCTCTGGGTCTCGGCACCGGCGTACCGGCCGGCGCCGCCGGTCAGGCCGGCACACCCATTCCGGCCGAACTCGCCACGCAGCTCGCCGACAGCGGTGTCGCTGTGATGACGCCGGCCACCGCGCCCGACGGATCGGGCCGGCTCGGTGACCCGGGCGCGGCCGTCGCCGCCGCCGGTCTCACCGCCCCCGCCGGTCCGGCCGCCACGCCCACCGCCACCGCGGGGACGGCCCCGGCCCCGGCCGCGACCACCCCCGCCGATGCCACCGGGGCGGCGCTCACGGGCGTACCGGATCAAGCCGGAACCGCCCCCGCCACCGCGACCACCACCGAGGCCGCAGGACCGCCGGCCGCACCGGCGCCGGCCGCCGACCAGGCCACTCCGCCGGATGCGACGGCCGCCACCGCGCCCACCGCGAACCCGGTCAACCCGGCCGCGGCGCCGGGGGTGGCACCCGACGGCGCCGCCAACGCGGGTGTGCTCGGGCAGGCCGGTCTGGCCGGGGTCTCCGGTCCCCAGGCCGCCGCACCGGCCGCCCCGACGGCTCCCGCCGCGCCGCCACCGCCGGCCGGTCAGCTCCCGAGCCCACCCGCGGCCCAGCTCGCGATGCGAATCGTGCCGCTCAAGCTGGACGCCGACGGCGTGCACCGGCTGACCGTGCACCTGCACCCGGTCGACCTCGGCCCGGTCCAGGTGGTGGCCGAGATCCGCAACGGCGACATCACCGTGCAGCTCTCCGGGGGCACGGACGCGGGCAACGAGGCGCTCCGCAACGCGATGGACGACCTGCGGCGCGAGCTCAGCGACGCCGGGTTCCGCAACACGACGCTCGACCTGCGGCAGGGCAACCAGCAGCAGGAGCAGGCGCGGCAGCAGTTCGCGGCGAGCTTCCCGGGCGCCGGGCGCGGTGAACGGGCCGAGACCGCGCTGCCGACCGAGCCCGCCCCCGCGATCCGGCGGGCGGTCCCGGGCGACAACCGCATCGACATTCAGGCTTGAGGGACGGCGAAAGGACCGGCGGCTGTGGGCCGCCGGTCCTTTGTGGTCGCCGGTCACTCAGGCGGGCTTCTCGGCCTGGCCCTCCATCGGCGTCGGCGTCACCGGGGTGCCCTTCTCCTCGTCCTTGCGGCCATAGCCGGCCGTGACGAACCGCAGCCCGGCCAGCAGCAGGGCGGCGATCGGCACGGCGATGAGGAAACGGATCAGCACCTGGGTGATGTCGACCTGGTCGAGCACGTATCGGTACAGCGCCGGCGCGCTGATCAGCAGCGCGAAGAGCAGGACCGACGGGCGGATCACGACTGGCGGACCGATCGGGTGACCCGGCGGGGCGCGGCCGCGACCGGCGCCACGTCGGAGGCGATCCGCGCGCAGAGCATGGCCGCCCAGGCGTGCGGCGTGGCCGGCTTGCCGTCCAGCGAGTAGATCGGCAGGTCCAGCCCGAGCACCGAGCCCGGGTCCGCGGTCAGCTCGACGCCGTGCACCACCAGCGCCTCGACCTCACCCAGCGTGCGCAGGTGGCGGCCGGTGTCGGCGGTCTTGCGGGTGGCGTCGACGACCGCCCAGAGCGCGGTGGCCCCGATGGCGTCGCACATCTCGTTGACCCAGAGCGGGTCGGTGCCACCGACCGGCGCGTCCAGCACGACGACCCACGACTGCTCGGCCTGGTGGAGCTTCTCGGCCCGGGTCTCGGCCGCCTCGGCGGTCGAGATCAGCCGCGACGAGTGCAGTCCGGTGCCGGCCGTGGACGGCGCGGCGAGCAGCAGGTGGTTCTCCGGCACGTCGATGTTCTCGAGGAGCTGGCGGGCGATCGGCACGGCGATGTTGATGTCGCCGGCCAGGACCAGGATCTCGCCCGGGCCGTCCGGGATGCCCGGCGCGGACGGGCGGGCGGCCAGGACGCTGAGCACGCCGGCGTACGTGTCGGTGCCGGTGATCTGCCGGGCCATCGTCTCCGGCATGCCGACCGAGACGAGGTTGCTGACCACCTGCTCCGAGGCCGACGGCGGCTCGGTCGCCGCGGGCACCGCCGAGACCGGGGTGACCTGCCGAAACCCGTACGTCTCGGGCTCCGGCTCGGGGACCGGGGCCGGCGTCTCGTCGACCTCGACCTCGCCGATGGCCAGGCCGCCGATGTGCTCGGCGAAGTGCCGGGCGTGCGCGGCCGGTGACACCGGCGCGTTCACGGGTGCGGCGACCGGCGGCACCGCCGCGGCGGCGACGGGCTCCGGGGCCGGTGCGACCGGCTCCGGCATCGGCGCGTGGGCCGGTGACTGCGGCTGGATGTTCTGCACGGGCGGCGGCTGGAAGGCCTGCGGGGCCTTGGGCACGTTGACCGCCGGCTCGGTGGCCGCGGCCGGGCGGAACGGCCGGACCGTCGGCGTCTCCGGAGCCGGTGGGGGCTTGGGCCGCGACCGCTCGGTGGCCGTGCCGCCGGTGGCGTCGAGCCCGGCCATCAGCTCGGCGAAGGCGGCGCCGGTGTCGCCGATGGCCGCGTGCCGGCCCTCGTCGGCGCCGAAGCCGGTCTCGGCCGCCGGTGGCTTCGGGCGGGCCGCGGCGAACGACGCCGGGGTCACCGAGCGCGGCGTGGCCGTGCCGAACGCCGGCCGGGCCGGCTCGTCCATCCGGTCCTGCGACTCGGCCCGCTCCAGGAGCCGTTCCAGGCTGTGCTGGCCGTTGTCGGCCGTCTTGGTTCGCTGTGGCATGTCGTTCCCGTCCTCGTTCCCGTCCGGCACTTCCACGGAAAGCTCGTAATGCTGCTTCGCGAAGAAGCCGCCGACGCCGCCACTGCGGACCTTGTCGGCTGAGATGATCCGGACACGGGAGCCGTACTCATCGCGCACCTGAGCCAGCAACGGCTCGATGGCCGGTCCCTCAAGCAGCACCCGCGTAGGCACCGTTCACCACCCCTATCGTCTCGATCTGTGCTGTGGAACCAGAGATTTCGCCGTACGACAGCACCTGCACCCGGCGGGAGCCGGCGCGCAGTAGCCGCATCAGTGGCAGCCGCAGCTGTGGCGAGCAGGCCAGCACCGGGGCCAGTCCCTGCTGTTCCGCGGTCTCGGCGAGCCGGGCCGCCTCGGTGACGATCGCCTCGGCACGCATGCCGTCGATCGCCATGAAGGCGCCCGTCTCGCTGGGCCGCAGCGATTCGAGCAGTTGTTGCTCGAGCATGGGGTCGAGCGTGATCACCGTGAGCCGGCCGCCGGTCGCGTACTGGGCGGCGATCGCCGGGCCCAGCGCGGCCCGGGCCGCCTCGACCAGGCTGTCGGGGTCGACGGTGACCTTCGCTCGAAGGGAGAGCGCTTCGAAGATGCGGACCAGGTCGCGGATGGGCACGCCCTCGTCGAGCAGGGCCTGCAGCACCTTCTGGATCTGGCCGAGGCTGAGGATGCCGGGGGTCAGCTCCTCCACCACCACGGGGTGGGTGCGCTTGACCATCTCGGTCAGGGCGCGGACGTCCTCGCGGCCGAGCAGGCGGCTCGCGTTGCTCCGGACCACCTCGGCCAGGTGCGTGATGATCACGCTGGCCCGGTCGACGACCGTCGCCCCGGAGAGCTCGGCCTGGTAGTGCAGCTCGGAGGGCACCCACTTGCCGGGCAGGCCGAAGACCGGCTCCACTCCGGCCCGGCCGGGGAGGCCCTGCAGGCCGTCGCCGATGGCCAGCACGGTGCCGGGCGGCGCCTCGCCGGTGCCGGCGTCGACGCCCGAGATCCGGATCGCGTAGGAGGAGAGCGGCAGGTCGAGGTCGTCGCGGGTGCGGACCGGCGGCATGATCACGCCGAGCTCCATCGCCATCTTGCGCCGCAGGGCCCGTACGCGGTCGAGCAGGTCCCCGCTGCTGGCGTCGACCAGGTCGACCAGGTCGGGCGAGAGCGCCAGCTCGAGCGGGTCGACCCGCATCTCGCCCAGCAGCTGCTCCGGAGAGTCGGCCGGGGGCAGCTCGACCGCCTCGGCCGCGGCCACCTCGGCCTCCGGCACCGGGTCCTTGATCCGCTGGGCGAAGACCAGGACGGCCACGCCGACCACCAGGAAGGGCAGCTTGGGCAGGCCCGGGATGACGCAGAGGGCCAGCGCGGCGCCGCCGCCGATGCGCAGGGCGAGCTTGTTCTGACTGAGCTGGGCGGTGACGCTGGAGCCCATGTCGCCCGAGGTGGCCGAGCGGGTCACGATCAGACCGGTGGCCACCGAGAGCAGCAGGGCCGGGATCTGCGAGACCAGGCCGTCGCCGATGCTCAGCAGGCTGTAGTGGTTCATCGCGTCGCCGGGCGACATGCCCTGCTGGGCGACGCCGATGGCGAAGCCGCCGACCAGGTTGATCAGCGTGATGATGATGGCGGCGATGGCGTCGCCCTTGACGAACTTGGAGCCACCGTCCATCGCGCCGTAGAACTCGGCCTCGGCCCCGACCTCGGCCCGGCGCTTCTTGGCCTGGTCCTCGTCGATCAGGCCGGCGTTGAGGTCGGCGTCGATCGCCATCTGCTTGCCCGGCATGGCGTCGAGGGTGAAGCGGGCGCCGACCTCGGCCACCCGCTCGGCGCCCTTGGTGACCACGACCATCTGCACGATGACCAGGATCAGGAAGATCACCAGGCCGATGACCAGGTTGCCACCGACGACGAAGCTGCCGAAGGCGTGGATCACCTTGCCGGCGTCGCCGTCGCGCAGCACGAGCCGGGTGGCGCTGATGTTGAGCGCGAGCCGGAACAGCGTGGCCACCAGCAGCAGCGCCGGGAAGACCGAGAAGTCCAGCGGCTTCTCGACGAACATGCTGGTCAGCAGGATCAGCAGGGCCGCCGTGATGTTGACCGCCAGCAGCGTGTCCAGCAGGAAGGTCGGCATCGGCACGACCATCATGAGGATGATGCCGATGACCCCGAGGGGTACGACAAGTTTGCTGAGGTTGCGGTTCTTCACGGCACCTTCCCGAAGTGGTCGCCGTCGCCTTGGCGGTACCAGGCGATCTTCTCGCGTCAGCGTGGCCGATGTGAGGAAATCTCCGTATTTTTCGTTATGCGGCGGTTGAGGTGGAATTAGGGCTGCGGTGCAGGCCTGCCGCCGACCCCTTCGACTTCAGGCTCATCACCATCGCCAGCACCTTGGCCACCGAGCCGAAGAAGTCGGCCGGGATCTCGGCCCCGACCTCGGTGCCGCCGTACAAGGCCCGGGCCAGCGGGACGTCCTGAACCATCGGCACCCGGTGCTCGGTGGCCAGTTCGCGGATCTTGAGAGCGAGCGGCCCCTGGCCCTTGGCCACCACCCGGGGCGCGCCCTTCTGCGGCTCGTACTTCAGCGCCACCGCCACGTGGGTCGGGTTGACCAGCACCACGTCGGCCGTCGGCACGTCGGCCATCTGGCGGTTGCGGGCCATCGCCATCTGCCGGGCCCGGATCTGCGCCTTGATCAGCGGGTCGCCCTCGCTGTTCTTGTACTCCTGCTTGACCTCCTCCTTCGTCATCCGCAACTGCTTGTTGGTGCGGCGGCGGACCACGAAGTAGTCGGCGGCGGCCATCACGATGCCGGCCACCGAGGCGGCCCGGATCAGGCCGAGGACGGCGTCCACGACCTCACCGATCAGCGAGGTGAGCGGCAGCTGCCCGGCCGTCATGAGCACCGGGATGACGCCCTTGGTCGTGGTGTAGAGCACGCCGGCCAGCACGGACGTCTTGACCAGGGCCTTGATGCCCTCCCAGAGGGCCTGGGGCCCGAACATCCGCTTGATGCCGGGCAGCGGGTTGAGCCGGTTGAACTTCGGGATGAACAGCTTGGTGGCGACCCGGATGCCGCCCTGGGCGCCGGCCGCGGCCACGCCGACCGCCATCATCGTCATGGCCAGCGGGAGCACGGCCCAGCCGGCTCCGAACATGGCCTCCTTGAGGATGGCCAGCGCCTGGGCCGGCTCGGGGTCGGCGATCACGTCGGGAACCTGCACCATGACCTCTTCGGCGTGCTTCATCGCCGCTTCCATGGTGCGCGGGATCATGATGCTGGCCGCCAGCATGCCGAACCAGGCGCCGAGGTCCTGGGTGCGGCCGATCTGGCCCTCACGCTTGGCCTTCTTGAGTTTCTGCGGTGTCGGCTGTTCGGTCTTCTCCCCCGACATGGCACACCCCCCTTCAGCCGCCGGAGAGCTGGAGCACGGCGCTCACCGCGCGCTCCACCACCTTGTCGAGCACCCCGGGCAGGGCGGTGATCGCGATGCCGGACAGCAGAAGAACCGCGAAGATCTTGGCCGGGAACCCCAGCTGGAACGCGTTGAGGGCCGGGGCGACCCGGTTGAGCAGGCCGAACGCGCAGTCGGTGAGGAACAGCACGGCCACCAGCGGGCCGGCGATCTGGATGGCCGAGACGAACATGTCACCGATCCCCTTGAGGATCACCTGGCTGAAGGTGCCGAGCGAGAACGTGACGTCGAGCGGGATGGTCCGGAACGACTGGAGGAAGCCGCGGAGCACCATCTGATGGCCGTCGCTGACGAAGAGCAGGGTGACCGCGACGAGGTTGTAGAACTTGCCGAAGACCGAGCTCTGGTTCTGCGAGAGCGGGTCGTAACCCATGGCCAGGGTGAAGCCGCCGAACAGGTCGAGCAGGTCGCCGGCGGCCTGCAGGGCGGCGAAGAGCAGGGCGGTGATGAAGCCGAGGCCGGCCCCGACGAAGATCTGCAGGGCCACGCTGAACAGGATGTCGGACGTCTCCAGTGACGGCACCGTGCCGCGCAGGTAGGGCGCGAGCGGCAGGGTGAGCCCGACCGAGAGCAGCGCCTTGACCGTGCCTGGGATGAGCCGCGAGTTGAACGGCGGCGAGATCATCAGCCAGGCGCCGGTGCGGGCCGCGCCGAGCAGGATGGCCATCAGGTCGGCGGTCGGGACGTCGAAGTTCATTTGTACGACGCCACGAGCGCGGTGAGAATCAGCCCCCAGCCGTTGACCAGCACGAACAGCAAAAGCTTGAAGGGTAAAGAAATGGTCACCGGTGGCAGCATCATCATGCCGAGCGACATCAGGGACGCCGAGACGACCATGTCGATCAGCAGGAACGGGATGAAGATGACGAAGCCGATGATGAAGGCCTGGCGCAGCTCGGAGAGGACGAAGGCCGGGATCAGCGTGGTCAGCTCGACGTCGTCCTTGTTGCGGGGCTGATCCTGGCCGGAGAGCTTGACCAGCAGGCCCAGCTCCTCCTCGCGGGTGGTGCGCCACATGAAGTCCCGCAGCGGCTTGACGCCGTCGGTGAAGGCCTGCGACTGCGTCTTGTCGCCCTTCAGATAGGGCTGTACGCCCTGCTGGTTCATGGCCGAGACGGTCGGTCCCATGATGAACAGGCTGATGAACAGGGCCAGGCCGGCGATCACCTGGTTGGGCGGCATGGAGGTCAGGCCGAGCGCGTTGCGGGTGATGCCGAGGACCATGAAGATCTTGGTGAAGCAGGTGCAGAGCAGCAGCAGGGCCGGCGCGACCGACAGGACCGTGAGGCCCAGCATGATGACCAGCGACGAGGCGGGCCGGCTGCCGTCCGGGTTGGTGCCGTTGATGTTGACGTTGATGTTCGACTGACCGGGCCGGGCCGGTGGGGTCGGTGGGGCCGGCGCCCGCTCGGGCAGCGCGACCACCGTCGTCGTGGCGGCGCGCTCCCCCGGCCCGGACGGCCCGGCGCCGGGCTCGGCCGCCGCCGGTCCGGGCAGCAGGACGAGCGCGAGGCCGAGACCCGCGAGGATGAGAAGAAGCGCGCGCCGCATCATCGCCGGGTCGTCCGATCGCGCAGGAAGCCCATGGTCTGCGACCAGGTCTTGGGAGACAGGATCGAGCCGTCCAGCCGGCCGTTGGGGCCGGCCGCGGGGTGCCGGCCCGGCAGCTCGTCGGCGATCAGGTCGGAGCCGACCGACAGGTGGTCGCGGTGCTCGTGCGGGTGCTTCTCGAAGTCCTCCACGTCGGCCTCGCCGAGCAGGCTGATGTGCTGGTCGGTGACGCCGAGGATCATCGCCCGGTCGGCCACCCGGACCACGGCGACCGCCGCGCTGCGGGTCAGCTGCTGCCGGTTGAGCACGACGAGCGCACCGTGCCCACGCCCCAGCGGCCGGCGGATCAGGCGCGCCAGCAGCCACATCATGCCCATGATGACGAAGAGCGTGAAGCCGATCCGCAGGGCGAGCTCCAACAAGGCCCTACTCCCGTTCGGTGCCGGGAGCGACGATCTCGGTGATCCGGATGCCGAAGTTCTCGTCCACCACGACCACTTCGCCCCGGGCGATCAGCCGGCCGTTGACCAGCAGGTCGGCCGGGCTGCCGGCGGCCCGGTCGAGCTCGACGATCGCCCCCGGGGTGAGCGAGAGCAGCTCGCGCACGCTCATCCGGGTCCGGCCGAGCTCGGCCGAGACCTCCATCTCGACATCGTGGAGCATGTCCAGGCCGCCGCGGATCGCCATCGACGCCGCGGCCGTCTCGCGGCGGGCCACCCCGCCCCCGGCGGCGGCGCCCAGGTCGTCGGTGGGCCAGGGCGTCAGCGAGAGGGCCAGGACGGCCCGGATCTCCGGGCCCTCGACCAGCGGCACCGCGACGGCGTCGTCCTTGGTGGCGAGCGCGCTGAGCGCCACGCCGGGCTCCATGACCGTTCCCGGATCGAGCACTACCGGGCCGAAGGCGCGGGCCGCGGCCTCGAGCGCGGGCCGGACGGCGGCGGTCAGGTCGAGCTCGCCGATCGGGCTCTGTTTGAGCGCGTCCGCCAGGTCCTGCCCGACCACCACGACCACCTCGCCGGTGGCGGCGCCGCTGAACCGCGCGGTCACCGCCTGCCCCTCGGACAGGATGTCCGGGGAGGCGGTGATCGGTTCGGCGACGGCCAGCGGGCGGCTGGTGGGCAGGACGGCGAGCGCGGCCTCGGCGGCCGTCCGGGCGAGCGCCAGCTGCGGCGCGGTGATGGTGGGCGCGGTCATGGGCGGCCAGACTCCTTGGGCGAGGACTCCTTGGGGGTCGGCACCACGAGGACGGCGAGCCGAGCCCCCTGGTTACCGGGTACTGCATGGGCGAAAACGGTCTCGTTGACGGTCACGTCGAGCGGCCGGCTGGTCGCGTGGCCCAACGGGACGACGTCACCCGGGCGTAGGTCCACGATGTCATCGGTACGCATCCGGATGGGCTGAAATCGGATTGCCACATCGAGCGGGGCCGCCGACAGCCCGGCCGTGATGTTGCGCAGTGCCATGTCCTTGGTCGCCCGCTCGGCATCGCTGAGCACCACCGTCTCGGTGCGCGAGAGCACCGGCAGGATCGTGTTGAACGGCAGGCAGATGCTGGCCAGGCACTCCTCGGCACCGATCTTCATGTCGAAGGTGGCGATCACACAGGCGTCGCCCGGCTGATGGGTGCGCAGGAACTGGGCGTTGTACTCGATGTCCTTGAGCTTGGGCGAGATGGAGACCAGGTTCTCGAAGCCGTAGCGCAGCTCGCCGAGCATCCGCTCCAGCAGCCCGCGCAGCAGCGGCATCTCGACCTCGGTCAGCGGCCGCTCCGGCTGGGGGCCGCCAGGGCCGCCCAGCATGTGATCGATAGCGGTCATAGCGGCCGAGGTGGACATCTCCATCAGGGCCAGGCCGGGCAGCGGGTCGAGGGCCACCACCGCGATCACCGTGGGGTTGTTCAGCGAGGCGACGTACTCGTCGTAGTTGAGTTGCTCGATCGACACGAGGCT
Organism: Actinoplanes sp. NPDC049598; assembly: GCF_040675435.1. Classification (NCBI taxonomy): domain Bacteria; kingdom Bacillati; phylum Actinomycetota; class Actinomycetes; order Micromonosporales; family Micromonosporaceae; genus Actinoplanes; species Actinoplanes sp. NPDC049598. The sequence goes on from NZ_JBFAOX010000003.1 coordinate 488,342, forward strand.
GACGCTGCTCACGGCGCGCAGCCGGGTGGTCAGCAGGGTTCCGCAACTTCGGGCGTAGGTCTCGAAGGACATCTGCAGCGTGCGGACGTGCTCGCGAGAGAGCTTGATGGGACGGCGAAAGTCGTACGGGGCCGGCCCGGCGCCCTGCCCACGACGCGACATCCTGCCCGGGGAGCGTGCAGCTGTGGTCACGTTGTCCCCATCGGCTCGTTTCCGGAACGGCTGAGCCGGAGCGCCGTTTCGTCCCCGGAAACGCCGATCGGGCGGGTCCACCGAAGTGAACCCGCCCGAAGGGGAAGTCTTACTGCGTCACGAACTGCGTGTAGTAGATGCCCATGACTTCCTGCGTCTTGTCGACCGTGTAAGCCTTCACGATCTTCGCGAGCAGCTCCTCCTTGATGGCCTCGCGGCCCTTCTCGGTCTCCAGCTCGGCGACCTTCTTGCCGGTGTACTCGTCGATCGCCAGCTCGATGGCCTCGCTGGTGTCGACCGCCTCGGCCGCGTCCGCCGTCTGCTGCAGGGAGAACGCCAGCTTGAGGTAGTGGCCGTCGGCCAGGTTGATCGTCAGCGCCTCGTCGATCGCGGTGACCGCGCCCTTCTCGGGGGCGGCGGCCTCGGCGCTGTCGCCCTTCAGCATGAAGAACGCCCCGCCACCTCCGCCCAGCAGCACCACCGCGGCGAGCACGATGATCATCAGCATCTTCTTGGACTTCTTCGGCGCCTCGGCGGCCGGCGTCTGCTCGGTGCTCATATCGGAACTCCCCCTCAGTTGTGTGCGCTGGTGGTGCTGGACTCAGTGGTGGTTTCGGTCGTGCTGCTGGATTGCTGAGCGGCCTTGGCGGCCTGGGCCGAGGTCTGACCGGAATGCAACTTGCTGTCGGCGCCGGAGGCGGCCGGCAGGAGCGCGGCCTGGTCGGCGGTGAGCGTGGTCAGGACGACGATGTCGACACGGCGGTTCATGGTGATCGAGCGCGGGTCGGACGGGTCGATCAGCGGCTTGGTGTCGGAGTTGCCGACGGCCGTCATGCGGGTCTTGGCGATGCCCTTGTTGACGAAGTAGCGCACCGTCGTCGAGGCACGAGCCGCGGAGAGCTCCCAGCCGCTCGGGTAGTACGACGTCTGCACCTTGAGCTGGTTGGTGTTGCCGTCGACCTCGATGTTGTTGGGCAGGTTCTTCAGGGTCGGGGCGATCGCGTCCAGGATCTTCTTGCCACCGGGCCGCAGGTCCGCCTTGTTGCCGGCGAAGACCACGTCGTTGGTGAGCACCGTGACCACCAGGCCACGCCGGTCGATGGTGAACTTGACCGAGCCGAGCAGCTTCTGCGCGGCGAGCACGTCCGAGATCTTGTTCTCGATCTTCTTGAGGTTCTCGGCCTCCTTGGTCGCGGCCTGAGCGTTCTTGGAAGCCTTGGCGCGGTCCTCCGCGGCCATCGCCGCCTTGACCGCCTCCTGCTGCTTGGCCGTCAGGTTGGACGAGCCGGCCTTGCCGTCGCCCGGGTTGGCCCCCGGCGAGATCGCCACGACCTCGGTGCTCTGACCGGCGCCGTCCAGCGTCGAGGTCTGGCCGGAGAAGGCGGCGCTCTGCGCACCGAAGCCGGACGAGAGGCCCGACGCCAGCTCGGCGAACTTCTTCATGTTGACGTCACTCATCGAGTACAGGACCACGAAGAGAACGAACAGCAGGGTCAGCATGTCGGCGTACGAGACGAGCCAGCGCTCGTGGTTGACGTGCTCCTCGTGCTCCTCGTGACGCTGCTTGCGCTTGCCGCCTGAGCTCATGGGTTACGCCGCCTTCTTGGTGTTAGCGGCCGCCTCGGCCTTCTTGGCCTCGTCCGGCGGGAGGAGGCTGCGGAGCTTCTGCGCCACGAGGCGCGGGTTGGAGCCGGCCTGAATGGCCAGGACACCGTCGACGACCAGCTCCATCTCCTCGGCCTCGATGCCGCTGAGGCGGTCGAGACGAGCGGCGAGCGGCAGCCAGAGCACGTTGGCGCTCAGCACACCCCAGAGGGTGGCGACGAACGCGGCGGAGATCGAGTGACCGAGCGTCTCGGGCTGGTTCAGGTTCTCGAGCACGTGCACGAGGCCCATGACCGTACCGATGATGCCGATCGTCGGGGCGTAACCGCCCATGTTCTCGAAGAGCTTCTTGCCGGCCTTGTCGGCCTTCTTCTTGGCCGCGATCTCGGCGTGCAGGACGTCGTGCAGCTCCTCCGGGTCGGTGCCGTCGATGGCGAGCTGCAGACCGCGCTTGAGGAAGGGGTGCTCGACCGTCTTGACCGCGTCCTCGAGGGCCAGCAGGCCCTCACGGCGGGCCCGCTCGGCCAGCTTGACGATGCTGTCGACCAGCTGCGTGGGCGGGACGACCTTGGCCAGGAAGGCCTTCTGGAGGCTCTTGCCGATGCCCGTCGTGTCCTTGAGGACACCGCCGGCCATACCGGCCATGAGCGCTCCACCGAACACCAGGAGCATCGAGGGGATCAGGATGATGGAGGCCGGTGAACCGCCCTCCAGGATCTGCACCGTGAAGATGATGATGAAGGCAACAACTACACCGACGATCGTTGAGATATCCATGTTCAGCGGTCCTTCCGGTGCAGCGTGAGCACCTGGGCGTCGTGGTCGTCGTCAGACGGGATGGCGGCGGCCGCGGGCTGGGCCTCGAGGCGGGAAGCTTGGGAGATCAGCGAGGCGCGGTAGTGGCGCACTGAATCGATGAACTCGGGTACGGACTCGGCGATGACGTACTTGGTGCCGTCGACCAAGGTGATGACCGTGTCGGGCGTGCACTCGGCGCGCTCGATCAGGTCCGGGTTGAGGGCGAACACGGCACCGTTGATGCGGGTTACGAGGATCACGATCATCCGTCCTTGGGTGGTGGTGTGGTCCTGGGCTGTAGGACCCTCCGTGGCCCTTCACCTGGTACTTCGGCCACCTGACGGTTGCCGATGAGATCCATCCAGTCGCTGTTCGGGTGCAGCCGATCGGATAGACAGAGCGGCCGGGACAGGCACTCAAGTGCCTGTCCCGGCCGCCGGCCGGACTGCTGCGGAACTACTAGCGCTTCATGCTGACGAGCTCCTGGAGGAGCTCGTCGGAGGTCGTGATGACGCGGGAGTTCGCCTGGAAACCGCGCTGGGCGATGACCAGGTTGGTGAACTCCTGAGCCAGGTCGACGTTCGACATCTCGACCGCGCCGCTGATCACCTGGCCGAGGCCGGAGCTGGTGGGCGTGCCGACCTGGGCCAGGCCGGAGTTCACGGTCGCGCGGTACATCGAGTCACCGGTCTTCTCGAGACCGTTGACGTTCTTGAAGGTGGCCAGGGCGACCTGGCCGAGGATCTTCTTCTGGCCGTTGCTGAAGGCGCCGATGATCTGGCCGGTGTCCGACACCGTGTACGACAGCGAGGCCAGCGTGCCGGCCGCGTTGCCGTTGGAGTCGGAGACCCGGGCCTCGGTCAGGCCGTGGTACATGGTGAGGTCGGAGCCGTCGACGGTCATGGTGTCGCTGAGGTTGGGGTCGAGATCCGAGAGACCCGAGAACTCCAGTGACTTGGTAGTCGGCTTGCCGTCCTCGAACGTCAGGGTGCCGGCCGGGGTGGCCATGTCCTTGGCGTTGGCGAAGTCGCCCGACTTGCCCATCTTCACGTCGTACGTGCTCGGGTTGACCCCGGCGTCGGAGGTTCGCGTGAAGTAGGCCGACAGGCTGACCGGGTTGCCGAACTTGTCGAACGCCTTGAACGGGATCTCGATGGGCGGGATCGTCGAGACGTCCGTGACGTCCTCCGGCACGTCGAAGGTGAGGTTGCCCTTGATCTCGACCGTGCTGGTCGGCTTGGGCTCGATGCTCTGGCCCAGCGGCATCTTGATGTCGCCCGGCTTGGCCGCGGTGTTGACCACGCCGTCCTCGGCCGTCCAGCCCTGCACCGGATCACCGGTGGCGGTCGAGAGCATGCCGTTGGCGTCGAAGAAGAACGAGCCGGCCCGGGTGTAGAGCTCCTCCTGGCCACGGCGGGTCATGAAGAAGCCGTCGCCCTGGATCATCATGTCGCCGGCCTTGCCGGTCGCCTGGGCCGATCCCTGGCTGAAGTTCGAGGTGATGCCGGCGTTGCGGACACCCAGGCCGACCTGGGCCGGGTTGGTACCGGCCATGCCGTCCTGCGGGGCGCCGGCCGCGCCGACCATCTGGCTGAGCGTGTCCTGGAACTGCACCGAGCTGGCCTTGTAACCGACGGTGTTGACGTTGGCGATGTTGTTACCGGTCACGTCCATCATCATCTGGTGGGCGTGCAGACCACTGATGCCCGAGTAAAGAGAGCGCAGCATGAATAGATCCTTCGCGGTGGAGAGGAATTACGGCTTGGGTGTCTCTGAGGTCTCGTCCTTGGCCGCCGGCTTCGGAGCCGGCGCCGGAGCGGGAGCCGGCGCCGCTGCTGGTGCCGGTGCGGCGGCCGGGGGAGCGGCTGCTCCCTGCGTCTGGACTTCCATGACCTTGGACAGCTGCACTTCCGTGTTCCCGACCCGGAGCGTCGGTTCGCTGCCGCCGTTGAGCTTCGCGGCCGATATGACCCCGGTCGCCTGAGCCCCCGACTCGTCGAGGTAGGTGACCGTCTTGCCGACCAGGGAGCTGGCCCCGACGAGCTGCTGGGCCTTGAGCATGTCGGCGACCTCGCCGAGCTTCTCGACCTGGGTGAACTGGGCGGTCTGGGCCAGGAACTGGGTCGAGTCGGCCGGCTTGCTGGGGTCCTGGTACTTCAGCTGGGCCACCAGCAGTTTGAGGAAGGTGTCTTTGTCGCCGAGCGACTTGGGCTTCTCCGGGGTGTCCGCCTTGGCCGCGGCCGCCGCGGCGGCGGCGGCCGATGCGGCGAAGGTGCCGGACGGTCCCGTGGATCCGGAAGTCGGTGAGGTCATCACGCACTCCTGTCCTTATAGCTAGCTCGAACTACGCTTCGACAGGTCGGCGGAAATGCTTAGCCACGAAAAAACGCGAGGCCGCTGAAGAGCGGCCCCGCGTCGTTTGTCGTACGTCCGGTCACGGCGCGAGAGAAAGGCTGAACTTTCCCTTTCCGTACCGGTTCACCTCGACCATGAGGTCGACCCGGCGCCCGAGCGCCATCAGGTGGGCGCGGGCGTCGGCCGGCAGCGGATCGCCGGGGTAGATCACCTGGTACATCTTGATGTGCGGGCCGCCCTCGCGGTTGAGGAGGCTGGTCAGCACGTTGCACAGCTCGAAGACGTTCTCGGCGAGATTCGGGAAGAGCTTCTTCTCGTCGATGCTGTCCTCGGCGGCGCCGGCCGGCAGGAGGCCGAGGGCGGCGCCGGCGTTGGCCGACAGGGTGAGATCCATGCCGAGCACGCCGTAGATCTGCTGTGCGTTGTCCGTGAAGATGGCGATCGTCGAGGTGTTGACCTCATCCGCGGAGAGCGGGTCGCCGGGGCTGACGGTCACTTCCCGGCCGAGCAGGTCCTCGAAGAGGTTGCGGACGGCCAGGGTGCCTGGAAGAACGGAGACATCAGACATGTCGTAATCATCCCAAAATAGGAGCGAAGACCTCATCGAATCGCTCAGCCGAGAACGGCTTCACGATGAAAAAAAGCGCACCGGCGGCGTCGGCCTGATCTTTCATCTCAGGCGTGCTCTCCGACGTCACGAAACCGAACTTGACGTCGTTGCCGGCCGCGCGGAGTTGCCGCAGCACCTCGATACCTGTCATCTCGGGCATGTTCCAGTCCGAGAGGACCAGATCCGGGTTCTCCGACTTGGTCATCTCGAAGGCCTGCTTGCCGTCCGCGGCCTCGATCAGCTCATGGTCGCCGAAGCCGGCCTGGCGCAGTGTGCGGACCACGATCTGCCGCATCACCCGACTGTCATCAGCGATGAGAATCTTCATTCCGCGCCCTCCTTGTTGTCGCCGCGGCTCTGCCACATGGAAATGGACACCGGTTCGCCGTCCCAGACCCCGTAGACGCCACTGATGCGCTGGGTGTTGGGAAAGCGAGCGGTCGATTCGGGCGCGAGAACCACCTGCGGCAGGGACAGCAACGCCCCCGGCGGCAGCATGGCCTTCACGTTGCCGCCAACGATGTTGGCGAGCTCACCGAGCACATCGGACACGTCCTCCTCGCTGACCTCGTCCATCTCCATGGCGAGGAAGGCGGCGGCGGCCCGGCGGGCGGCCGACGTGGAGGACGCGTAGACGATGTGCCCGGTCCAGGATCCGGTGATGGAGACCGAGGAGTGCACCTCGGAGGGCTGGTTCTCGTCGTACGTCGGGATCAGGGGGCTGATGCCCTCCGGATCCAGGTACGACTCCCACACCTGCTCCACCATCTCGGCGAGGTCGTTCTCATTGACCTCGACTTCGACGCTCATGAATTCGCTCCGGTCGGGACGAGGCCCAGCAGGGCCAGCTTTTCGATCATTGCGCCCTCGGTGAAGGGCTTGATCACGTACTCGTGGGCGCCCGCGGCGAGCGCCCGTACGATCTGGCTCTGTTCGCTCTCGGTGGTGACCATGACCAGCGTCATCTCGCGCAGACGCGGATCAGCCCGGACTTTCGTGACGAACTCGAGCCCGTTCATGTTGGGCATGTTCCAGTCGATGAGGGCCAGTTCCGGCACCTGATCGAGGGTTTCCAGCAGGTCGAGAGCCTCCTTGCCGTCGCCTGCCTCCAGAGCCTCGAAGTCGAGCTTCGAGACAATGCGCTTGAGGATCATGCGCATCGCGCGGGAGTCGTCGATCACCATGGCGCGCATCGCGGCTTCATCCCCTTCTCGCGGCGCCCGCGGGCGCTCCGGTACGTGCTCGGTAGGCGGACGTGCGGCCGGCGGCCACCCGCTCGTAGTTGTCGTCGATCCCGATCGTGGTCTCGGCCGCCCCCAGGAAGAGCCAGCCGTCGGGCCGCAGCACCTTGGCCATGTTCTGCAGCACGTTGCGCTTGGTGGCCACGTCGAAATAGATCAGGACGTTCCGCAGGAAGATCACGTCGAAGGGCTGCATGGCCGGGAACGGCGTGGTCAGGTTCATCAGCTTGAACGACACGTTGCGGCGCAGCTGCTGACTGATCCGCCAGTGCGCGCCGGCCCGCTCGAAGTACTGCACGAGCTGCTGCGCCGGCAGGCCGCGGTTCACCTCGACCTGGCTGTACTCGCCGGTCTCGGCCCGCTTGACCATCTCGGTCGAGATGTCGGTGCCGACGATCTCGTAGGACCAGCCCGGCGGGAGGTTCTCCTGCAGGGTGATGGCCAGGCTGTACGCCTCCTGGCCGCTCGAGCTGGCGGCCGACCAGATCCGGATCTTGCGGGTGGCCGAGCGCGACTTGACCAGCTCGGGCAGGACCACGTCGGTCAGCGCCATGAACGGCTCGCGATCCCGGAACCACGACGTCTCGTTCGTGGTCAGGGCGTCGATGATCTTGCGCTGATTCTGCGGGTTGGGGCGGCGCTGCAGGTCGGCGAGGAACTCGTTGACGTTCGGCGCCCCGACGGCCCGGGCGACCGGGATGAGCCGGGCCTCGACCAGGTACTCCTTGCCCGGGGCGAGCACGATCGAGGCCTCCCGCCGCACCAGTTGCGCGACGAAGGTGAATTCGGCCTGCGAGAGAGTCATCGGGCCACCGCCGCCGACCGGCCGCTCTTGATGCGGCTGACCAGGTGGGCCGAGATCCGGTCGAGCGGCAGGACCTCGTCCGCCAGGCCGGCCCCGACGACCGCGCCGGGCATACCCCACACCACTGAGGTGGCCTCGTCCTGCGCCAGCACCTCGGCGCCCGCGTCTCTCAGCACTTTCGCACCACCTCGTCCATCGTGTCCCATTCCTGTCAGCACGGTCGCGTACGCCGAAGCGCCATAGAGGGCCGCCACCGACCGGAACATCACGTCCACGGCCGGGCGGCAGGAGTTCTCCGGCGGCGCGCCGCTGAGCTGGGTCAGCGTGGCGGTGCCCCGGCGGTGGAACACCAGGTGGTTGTCGCCCGGCGCGATGTAGGCCCACCCGGGGGTCAACTCCATCCCGTCGGTCGCCTCGACCACCCGCAGCGGGGTGCTGCGGTCCAGCCGCTCGGCGAACATCTTGGTGAAGACGGGCGGCATGTGCTGGGTGACCACGATCGGCACCGGGAAGTCCGCGGGCAGACCCTGCAGCACCTTGGTCAGCGCGTCCGGTCCGCCGGTGGAGGAGCCGATCGCCAGGATGTCGATCCGGCCACCCGGTCCCGTCCGCTTGACCGGGCGGGCCGGGGCGGCGCCGGGCGGGGCCGCGCCAGGGCGGCCCGGTCCCGACGGCGGTAGTCCGGCCCGGGGCGGCGCCGTGCCGGGCCGGGCCATCGGGCGGGCCGCGGTGGCCGGGCCGGCCGGGCCGGGGCGGGTCGCCGGGCCCGCGGGCGCGGTGCCGGGGCGGCGCTTGCCGGCCAGCGCGTAGATCTTGGGCACGAGCTCCCCGCGTACGGCGGCGATCGACTCACTGACCGAGCCCACGTTGCTGGGCTTGGTGACGTAGTCGGTGGCGCCGGCCGAGAGCGCCTCCAGCGTGGCCGTCGCGCCCGAGGCGGACAGCGTGCTGAACATGATCACGGGGATGTGCTTGTGGCGCTTGCGCAGCTCCCGGACCGCCGTGATGCCGTCCATCTGCGGCATCTCGATGTCCATGGTGATCACATCGGGCTTGAGCTGATCGATCTTGGCTTGGGCCAGTTGCCCGTTCGAAGCCGTCCCGACGACCTCGATGTTCTCCGCACCGCCGAGCGCGTCCACGATCAGCCGGCGGACCACCACCGAGTCGTCCACGACGAGGACCGAAATCACCGGACCACCCCCCTTCACCCGAGCCACGCGGGACCGAGAGCGGCGACCACGGGTGCGAGGAGACGATGGGCGGTGGAAGTGTCCAGAAGATCCCGCACCACCAGCGCCTGCACCGCGCCGCTGAGCATGTTCCACACCCCGCCGGCCCGGTCGGCCAACGGGATCGCGGCCGTGTCGACGGCCTGTACCAACAGCATCTGCGCCGCGGCGGCGGTGCGGACCCGATCCGAGAGATACGCCGCCCAGGAGGCGGAATGCACGGCCGGCGACCATCCGCCGGCGTTGCGCCGGGCGTCCTCCGCCGAGGCCACCAGGCGGCTGAGATCCGTCGAGCGCAGCGACCGCAACCGGTCGAGCAGCGCCGAGACCGTGTAGTGATGGGGCCCGAGGTCGATCGGCGCGCCGGTGGGGAGGCGGCGCATCGCCGCCACCCAGCCCGCGCCGAGCCGGCGCCGGGTGTCCGAGTCCAGCACCTCGCGGAGGTAACTGGCCACGGCCGCGTCGCAGATCAGCCCGGTCGCCGCCGCGGCGGTCTCGGTCTGCGTGGCGTCGCGGCCGGCGCCGGTCCACGTCCAGGCCATCACGTCGTACCGGATGCAGGTCAGCAGCGCGTCCACCGAGCCGATGGGCGCCCGCTCGACCAGCGCCAGGCTGCCGGCCGGGTCGTCCTTCGACATGCCCTTGAGCGACGGCATCCGGTGGGCCGCGCTCTCCACCTCGACCCAGAGCAGACCGCGCGTGCCCTCGTCGGGCAGGCGCTCGGCCAGCACCGGCAGGTCGGCGGCGCTCAGCCGTAGTCCGCGCAGCAGCACCTCGGCCGTCGCCGACCCGCCACTGAGGCGGGTCAGGTCGAAGCCGAGCACCGGGGCGCTGACGAGGCTGTACATCAGGTGGTGGCGCGGTGCGTGTCGACGGCCTGGTTGACGTCCAGGGCCAGCATCAGGCGGCCGTCCAGCTTGAACGTGCCCACCACCAGCTCCCGGGTCGGCCCGCTGAGCGTGTCCGGCGGCGGCTCGAACGTCGCCTCGTCGAGGTCGACCACCTCGCCGATCTTGTCGACGACCAGGCTGACCGGCTCACCGTCGCCGCGCAGGATCACGTTCATGACCGGGCCCTGCAGCGCCTTGCGGGCCATGCCGAGCTGGACCCGCAGGTCCACCGCGGCGATCACCTGGCCGCGGAGGTTGAACAAGCCGCCCACCGCCGCCGGCGCCAGCGGCACCGGGGTGTACTCGTTGTACGAGAGCACCTCCTGCACCGTGTGCACCTCGACGCCGAAGAGCTGATCGGCCACCTCGAACGTGGCGAACTGTCGGCTCGCCATCTCAGGCCTCCACCAGCATCTCGTCGTTCTCCAGGTCGGTGTAGAAGTTCGGGTCGGCGGCGAGGATCGCGCGGCGGACGTCGAGCAGCTCGGTCACCCGCTGCTGGATCACCGCGGTGCCGACGAGGCCGTCCTCCTCCGCGTCCCGGCGGGCCGTGGTCGAGTTCTCGGCGATGTCGACGATCCGGTCCACCACCAGGGCGACGCTGCGGCCGCCCTCGCTGTAGACGACCACCGACACCGTGTCGCCGTCCGGCTCCTCGCCGTACGCGCCGAGCAGGTGCGACAGCCGCACCAGGGGCAGGATCTGCCCGCGGTACTGGACCACCTCCCGCGAGCCGGCGTGCTCGATGCGGTCCCGCGGGAACTCCTCGAGCCGGGTGACCGTGTCCAGCGGGATCGCCACCCGCCGCTCGCCCACCGCGGTGACCAGCAGGCGCTCGCCGGTGCCGCCCGCGCCCGCGGCCCGCGACGACGAGTCCATGCCCTTGCGCTCGGCGTCGGCGGCCAGGTGGCTGCGCCGGGCCAGCGACGAGACGTCGAGGATCAGGCCCACCTTGCCGTCGCCGAGGATGGTCGCGCCGGCGTACAGCCCGATGTCCTTGAGCCGGCTGTTGAGGGCCTTGACCACGACCTCCTCGGTGTTCAGGACCCGGTCGACGACCAGGCCGAACCGGCGGCCGTCGGCCTGCAGGACCATGATGTAGACACCCTGGTCGCCGGCCACCTCGAAGCCGAGCGCCTTGTCCAGGCGCACCAGCGGGAGCAGTTTGCCGCGCAGCCGGTAGACGGGTGCGCCCGAGGCGTACTCGATCTTGGTGGACTGCCCGTCGATGAAGACCAGCTCGAGCACCGCCACCTGCGGCACCACGTACCGCTGGTCGCCGCAGTCGACGGTCAGGGCCTGGATGATGGCGAGCGTCAGCGGGATGGTGAGCCGCCAGACGGTGCCCTCACCGGGCGTCGAGTCGACGCTGACCGCGCCGCCGATGTTCTCGATGTTGGTCTTGACCACGTCCATGCCGACGCCGCGGCCGGAGACGTTGGTGACCTTGGCCGCGGTGGAGAAGCCGGGCTGGAACACCATCGCCATGATGTCGCGCTTGTCCATGTTGGGGATCTGCTCGGCCCGCAGCAGGCCGTTCTCCACGGCCTTCTGGGCGATCCGCTCCACGTTCAGGCCGGCGCCGTCGTCGGCCACCTCGACCGCCACGTGCCCACCCTCGTGGTAGGCGCGCAGGGTCAGCGTGCCCTCGGGGCCCTTGCCGGAGGCGGCCCGGCGCTCCGGGTCCTCGATGCCGTGGTCGACCGCGTTGCGCACCAGGTGGGTCAGCGGGTCCTTGACCGCCTCGAGCAGGCTCCGGTCGAGCTCGGTCTCCTTGCCCTCCATGACCAGCTCGACCTTCTTGCCGAGCGAGTTGCTCAGGTCGCGGACGACCCGGGGCAGCTTCGACCAGATGTGCTCGATGGGCTGCATGCGGGTCTTCATGATGCCCTCTTGCAGCTCACTGGTGATCATGCCGAGCCGCTGGGCGCTGCGCACGAGCGTGGCGTCGCCGATCTCCATGACGCCGCGGACGAGCTGGTTACGGGCGAGCACGAGCTCGCCGACCATGTTCATCAGGGTGTCGAGCAGGTCGACGTCGACGCGGATGGCGCTGTCGGCGATGCTGCGCTTGGGGGCCTGCTGCTGCAGCGCCTCGTTGACCGCGGCCGGCTGCGCCTTGCCCTCGTCGAGCAGGATCGTGCCGAGCTTGCGCTCGTCGCCCTCGATCTGCTGCTGGAGCGCGGAGCTGACGTCGGCCGGCTGGGCCGCGCCCGACTCGACCAGGATCTCGCCCACCGGCTTGCGCTGGTTCTCCACCGGTTCCGGCGCCGGGCGGACCTCCGCGATCGGCTCGGGCGTCTCCTCCGCTTCGGTCTCGGCCTCACCCGCGGGCTCGGCCGGAGCGGCAGCGGCCTCCCCGCCGGCGTTCATCTGCGCATGGACCTGCGCGATGATCGACTCGATGTCGACGTCGCCCTCGACGTTGTGCTCCTCGATCGACGCGAGGATCGAGCGCACGCCGTCGATCGTGGCCAGCAACGTGGTGATCGTGGCCGGGGTGACCGGCATGACGCCGTCCCGCAGCTTGGAGAGCAGCGACTCGCCCGCGTGGGCGAGGGTCTCCAGCCGGGTGAAGGCCAGGAAGCCACTGGTGCCCTTGATCGTGTGGATCGCCCGGAAAATCCGGGAGATCAGATCACGGGAGTTGGGCTCCTGCTCCAGATCCACCAGGTCACGGTCGATCTGGTCCAGGTTCTCGTGGCTCTCCATGAGGAATTCGCCGACGATCTCACCAAGGTCTTCCACGCTTACTACCTCCTGCTCGCCTTCCCACAGCCCTCATCGACGATCGATCGCGTCATCTGAGGACACCCGGAGGTCGACCGAATGGGAAATTTCAGCCCTCTCCGCCCGGACGGCGGTAGCGGTAGCCGAATCCGCGAACGGATTCGATGGGTGAATCGTCGGGATCGGACCACCCGAGCTTGCGGCGCAGCCGCAGAACGGCGAACTTGACCCGCTCCTGACCGATGCCGGTGGGGTCGTCCCACGCCTGCGTCAGCAGCTGGTTCGGGCTGAGCACGGCGCCGGCGTGCCGGACGAGGGCGTTCAGCAGCCGGAACTCGGTCGGCGTCAGGCGCTTCTCGTCACCCTTGACGTAGACCCGGCGCTTGGTCGGGTCGAGGTGTACCAGCCCGTCGTCGTAGACCTGGCTGGCCCACTGGTTCTGACCGCTCGACGAGCGGCGCAGCAACGCCTCGACCCGGGCCAGCAGCTCGTTGTTGGCGAACGGCTTGGTCAGGTAGTCGTCGGCGCCGCCGCGCAGGCCGCGGACCTTCTCCGCCTCCTGGCCGTGCGCGGTGAGCACCAGCACCGGGACGTCGGAGACGTCGCGGAGCCGCTCCAGCACCTGCCAGCCGTCCATCTCAGGCAGGCCGACGTCGAGGACCACCAGGTCGGGGTGCTCGGCGTACGCCTCCTTGAGACCGGTACGCCCGTCGCCGGCATGCGCGACCTCGTAACCCGCACGGCTAAAAAGCAGCCGCAGGGCAAGAGCGATGTCCGGATCGTCCTCGACCACGAGAAGGCGACTCATGCTGTGCTCACCCTGCCCCCACCCCTCGCTCGTGCTCTTCGTCCGGGCACGACCGTCCGCCGGGGCGCCGGGATCGGCGTCCGGTGGCTCGTTGCCTTTTTCGCAGAGGTCCCGCTCGGCGTCGCTCGCACGACCGCCGGCTTCGGAATCAACCGCGCAAACCCACGATAGCGTGATGTCACGGCCTATTTACGGACAGTCACAGTTTAGCGAGCTAATCGACCGCCGGGGCGCGGTCCGCCCGGATCGACCGAGAGGCCCCCGGCCGTCCCGCCGAAACCCATCCCCTCAGCCTGACACTTTCCCGTCCGCGGATTCCGGTTTCCGGCAAATAAGGGACGTAAGACCAATTAACCGCTGCGATAGGCCTAGATGGGCCGACCCGGCCCGCGAATTGGGGATTGGGGGCTACCGTGCTGCGACGCCTTTTCCTGCTCGCCGCTGTTCCGGCTCTACTACTTACAGGCGCGACATCCGCGTACGCGGGCACCGGCGGCCCGTCCGGCACGGTCCCGCCCCTCACCGTGGTGGAGGTCGGCTCGGCCGTCCGGTTCGGCACGGTCGTCCAGCCCGGCGCGGTCAACCCGGCGGTCCTCATGTCCCAGGTCGTCACGATGACCAACCAGCAGAGGTCGGCCAACGGGTGCGGCCAGCTCGTCGTCGACCGGGAGCTGATCGTCGCCTCGGTCCGGCAGAGCCTCTACATGGCCCGGACCGGCCGGTTCAGCCACGTCTGGAACGACGGGACCAACTTCGTCCGGCGCTCGCACGAGGCCGGCTACGAGCAACCGTCCGGGGAGAACATCGCCTGGGGCTACCGGACCGCGAGCGAGGTGGTCGGGGCCTGGATGGCCAGCCCCCGCCACCGCGCGAACATGCTCAACTGCGGCGCCCACTCGATCGGCACCGGCGTCGCCTACGGCGCCAACGGCGTGCCCTACTACACCCAGGTCTTCGGCTGGGACTGATCCCGTCCAACCACCCCGCCGCCACCCTTGACCGGCTAGGGCTGTCTAGATTTCACAATTGATCAGCACCGGCTCTGGGTGCAGCTCGACGCCGAAGCGGTCCCGCACCCCGTCGCGGACCGTGCGGGCCAGGTCGAGCAGCTTGGCCGTCGTGCCGGTGCCGCGGTTGGTCAGGGCCAGGGTGTGCTTGGCCGAGATGGCCACGCCGTCGCCGCCGAAACCCTTCGGGAAGCCGGCGTGCTCGATCAGCCAGGCCGCCGGGATCTTCACGCGGCCGTCCTCGCCGGGCCAGTGCGGCGCGTCGAGGCCGAGCGCCTCCCACTCGTGCGCGCTGACCACCGGGTTGGTGAAGAAGGAGCCGACCGACCACGTGTCCCGGTCGTCGGCGTCCAGCACCATGCCCTTGCCGGCCCGCAGTTTCAGCACGGTGTCGCGGGCCTGCTGCAGCGGCACCCGGTCACCCGCCTCGACACCCAGGTTGCGGGCCAGCTCGGCGTAGCGGATCGGGGCCGAGTCGCCGGAGCGGGCCAGCCGGAAGTCGACCTCCAGGACCACGAACCGGTCGTTGTGCTTGAAGACGCTGGCCCGGTACGCGAAGCCGCACTCCTCCGGGGTCATCTCGCGGACGGTGTCGGTCTCCCGGTCGTACACGTGCACGGCCACGATCGTGTGGGCGACCTCCGCGCCGTACGCGCCGACGTTCTGAATCGGCGTGGCGCCGGCCGAGCCCGGGATGCCCGAGAGGCACTCGACGCCCGAGTAACCGTTCGTCACGGCGTACTGAACGAAGTCGTCCCAGGGCTCCCCCGCGGCGACCCGCAGCGTGGCGGGCTCGATCTCGCGGATCCCGCGCGTGCGGATGAGCACGACGGAGCCGGGGAAGCCCTCGTCGCCGATGACCACGTTGCTGCCACCCGCCAGGAGGAGGATCTGTCGCCCCTCCGACGTGGCATTACGCACCGTATCAACCAATTGGTCCGTTTCGGTGGCGACCGCGAGGATGCCGGGCGGCCCGCCGAGGCGTAGCGTCGTGTACGCCGACAGGTCGGTTTGCGGTGCGGCGCTAACGTTCTGCACGAGTCCAACCCTAGGCTCAACGATTTCGGCATCTCATCGGCGGTCCGGTGGAGCGGAGAGCAACGCGATGAACAGGCTGCACGCGACGAAGGACTTCTGGCTCGCTGCTCTGCGGGCCGACAGCCCGGCGCTGCAGGACGCCGTGGCCCAGGCCGGGCCCGAGGCGGCGGGCGACCTGGTCGAGCAGGTCACCTCCTTCCTGCGCTTCGTCCGCGACTACACGCCCCGCGGCGTCACCACCCGGCCCGAGGAGCTGCCGCTCCCGCCCCGCCCCGACTGGGAGACCCAGCTCGACGGCCTGCGCCGCGAGCTCACCGGCACCATCGAGACGCTCGACGCGCTCGAGGCCGACGTCCCCGCGTGGAACTGGGCGCCCCAGGCCAAGACGGCCGGCTTCTGGCACCGGCGCACGGCCCACGAGATCTCCCTGCGCCGCTGGGACGCGGAGGCCGCGGCCGGCCGGGCCACCCCGATCGAGACCAAGCTGGCCGCCGACGGCATCGGCGAGGTGCTCGACACCTGGCTGCCGGCCGGCCGCCGGACCGGCCCGACCGACCTGCGCGGCGTGGTCCAGTTGGTGGCCAACGATGCCGGACATGAGTGGTTCGTCCGGTTGCGCGGCATGGGTGTGGCGCTGCTCGACACCAGCACGATCCTCGACGACGACGACCATCACGCCCGCGCTCAGGCCACCGGCACCGCCAGTGACCTGCTGCTGGTGCTGATGGGACGCCAGCGCACGGACCACCTCGTCGTCACCGGAGACCCTAGGCTGATCGCCGCCCTGCAAGCCGGCTGACGCTTACATTCGACTTACGGACAACCCCGGGACCGGTTCCGTCCCTATGATGAACCGGTTAAGTTCGGATTTCGCGTAAGCCACCCAGGAAGCGGAGAACGTATGACGGCCACCGTCACCTCCACGTCGGCGCAGCCGGCCCTCGCCGGGGCAACTTTCCCCGACGGTTTCATCTGGGGCGCCGCCACGGCGTCGTACCAGATCGAGGGCGCGGCCCGGGAGGACGGTCGCGGCCCGTCCATCTGGGACACCTTCAGCCGCACGCCCGGCCGCGTCTACCGCGGGCACACCGGCGACGTCGCCTGCGACCACTACCACCGCTACGTCGAGGACGTGGCGATGATGGCGGACCTCGGCCTGAAGTCGTACCGGTTCTCCATCGCCTGGCCGCGCATCCAGCCCGACGGCTCCGGCCCGGTCAACACCCGCGGCCTCGACTTCTACGACCGCCTCACCGACGAGCTGCTCGGCAAGGGCATCGACCCGGTGGTCACCCTCTACCACTGGGACCTGCCGCAGACCCTCGAGGACCGCGGCGGCTGGCCCAACCGTGAGACCGCGGAGGCCTTCGCCGACTACGCCCAGATCATGTACGCCCGGCTGGGCGACCGGGTCGGCACCTGGACCACGCTCAACGAGCCGTGGTGCTCGGCCTACCTCGGCTACGGCAGCGGCGTGCACGCGCCGGGCCGACAGGAGCCGGCGGCCGCCCTCACCGCGGTGCACCACCTGCTGCTCGGCCACGGCCTGGCCGCCCGGGCGCTGCGCTCGGCCGGCGCCCGCAGCGTCAGCATCACGCTCAACCCGGCCGTCGTCTTCCCGGTCGACCCGCAGAACGCGGCCGACCGCGAGGCCGCCCGGATCATCGACGGGCTCTCCAACCGGATCTTCTACGACCCGCTGCTCAAGGGCGAGTACCCGGCGGACGTGCTCGAGCACATCTCGCAGTTCGTCGACCCGTCGTCGATCATCAGGGACGGCGACCTCGAGACGATCAACGCGCCGATCGACGTGCTGGGGATCAACTTCTACCAGCCGGCGTACGTCTCCGCGAAGCCCGGAACGCCGGCCGCGCTCGACCAGCCGGGCAGCGAGGGCATCGCCTACCGCGAGCCGAACGGCCCGGTCACCGACATGAACTGGCTCATCGAGCCGGCCAGCCTGACCGCCCACCTCAAGCGGATCCACGAGGACTACCCGGGCACCCCGCTGATGATCACCGAGAACGGCGCCGCGTACCCCGAGGGACCGTCGGCCGACGGCGAGGTGCACGACACCCGGCGCGTCGAGTACCTCGACGGCCACCTGCGGGCCTGCCATGATGCCCTGGCGGCCGGCGTCGATCTGCGCGGTTACTTCGTCTGGTCGCTGATGGACAACTTCGAGTGGGCCGAGGGCTACCGCAAGCGTTTCGGGGTCGTGCACGTCGACTACGCGACCCAGCAGCGGACCCTCAAGGACAGCGCGAAGTGGTACAGGGAGGTGATCCGGCGCAACGGCATCGCGGCGCCGGGTTCTGACGAAGGGTGACCTTTGGTGGTGACGCGGGAGCGGCCGACCCTGGAAGCAGTGGCGCGCCGCGCCGGGGTGTCCCGGGCGACCGTCTCCCGCGTCGTCAACGGATCCACCTCGGTGGCCGCCCGAATCCAGGAGGCGGTCAACCGGGCCGTCGATGAGCTCGGTTACGTACCGAACCAGGCCGCCCGCAGCCTCGTCACCCAGCGCACCGAGTCGATCGCGCTGATCCTGCCGGAGACGGCGAACCGGGTCTTCTCCGACGACCTGTTCTTCCCAGCCATCATCCGTGGGGCCGGGGTCGAGCTGGAGGCCGCCGACAAACAGCTCGTGCTGATGATGGCCGGCTCGGCCAAGAGCCACGACCGCGTCGAACGGTACGCCGTGGCCGGTCACGTCGACGGCGTCATGTTCGCCTCCATGCACGGCGCCGACCCCCTGCCGGGCGCCCTCGTCCGCCTCGGCATCCCGGTCATCTGCAGCGGCCGCCCCATCGGCGGCCCTCCCGTGCCCTATGTGGACGTCGACCATTTCGGCGGGGTCGCCGCGGCCGTACGTCACCTGGTCACCCACGGGCGCAAGCGGATCGCCACCATCGCCGGCCCCCAGGACATGGTGGCCGGCATCGACCGGCTGGCCGGTTACCGCGCCACCCTGGAGGAGGCCGGCCTGCCCCAGCGGGTCGCCCTGGGCGACTTCACCCGCGAGTCGGGCCTGACCGCGATGCGCTCCCTTGTGGACGCCGACCCGGCCCTGGACGCGGTCTTCGCCGCCTCGGACATGATGGCCCACGGCGCCCTGGCCGCCCTCCGCCAGGCCGGCCGCCGCGTCCCCGAGGACGTCGCCGTGATCGGCTTCGACGACTTCGAGATCAGCCGCTACAGCGACCCGCCCCTGACCACCGTCCGCCAGCCCATAGCCGACATGGGCCGCACCATGGCCCGCCAGCTCCTGGGCCTCATCAACGGCGACACCGCCCTCCCCGACGCCGTCGTCCTACCGACTGAGCTGGTGGTCCGCGAGTCGGCTTAGCCGCGCGTCTCTCGTTCGGGTTATCACGTTGTTCCGCGCCAGCGGAACGAGAAGATTTTATGTATCACTGATCGCCGGCGCACCACGTCGGTCCGAGCCGCGAAGAATACCTCGGCGTTCGGAAAAGATTTGTTTCCGCTGTCAGCGGACGAAGCTGGTTTATGAACATCGCGGCAAAGTTCACCGATCTACCCCCGCCCGAGACCGAGGGTGAAGTGGTACGTCGCGCCTTGGCGCTCCTGAGGGAGCTTCTCCCCAAGAGTTGGTCTCTGGATCAAGCAGCGGCCGAAGTTGTGACCGACGTGGGCGCCGACAAGCTCTATGTCGTCACCGCCCCTGACGGTCGCTCCGCCACCCTGGCCATCGAGGCCAAGCGTGCGGTCGAAAGCCGGGACATCGAGGGCATCGCAAGTCAGCTTTCGAAGTACGTGGCGAAGGTGGGCAATGGCCAGGGCTTGGTAACCGCCCGCTATCTCTCACCCCAGTTTCGGACCCGATTGATCGACCGAGGGCTGTCCTTCGTGGATGTGACGAGCAATGTCCACATAGAGATGTCGTCGCCCGGACTGCACGTTGCTCATCATGGGACTGATGGAGACCCATGGCGTGGACCCGGCCGGCCGCGAGACACCCTCAAAGGAGCTCCAGCCGCGAAGATCGTCCGAGCGATCGCTGACTTCTCAGACAACTGGACGATCCGGGAGTTGGTGCGCTTGGCGAACGTATCCACGGGTGCTGGATACCGAGTCGTCGATTTCCTGGAAAGGGAGGAGCTGGCGGAACGCACGGATCGTGGATCGATCGTCATCCCGCGTTGGGACAGGGTGCTGCGCCGGTGGAGCGAGGACTATGGCTTCGTCAGCAACAGCCAAGTGAGTCGCTGGATAGCACCACGAGGACTGGACAACCTGACAGAACGTGCCGCTGGGACAGAACCGTCGAAGTATGCGTTCACCGGGACTGTCGCGGCGGCCGAATGGGCTTCTTACGCCCCAGCCCGGGCCGCGATGGTCTACGTACGCGACGTCGAGGCGATCGCTGAGGAGTGGGGACTGCGGCCGGCGGAAGCCGGGGCGAACGTGATGCTGGCCGAGCCGAAGATCGACGTTCCGTTCGTCAGGAGCACGGCCAACTCGATCGGCATTCAGATCGCCGCGCCGGCTCAGGTTGCTGTCGCCTCATGACTGGGCCCGGTCGCAGCCCGCAGGAGGCGGAAGAACTCCTCGAATGGATGAGGGCAAATGAACAACTATGGCGCCGCTGAAGTCGATCTACTCTCGCGATCTCGCTATTGATCCTCGGTCGCTTGGCGATGATCCTCGAGTGGAGGCCGCGATGGAGGCTGCTGGTTTCATGCCGGATCCCGTTCACCGCCAGCCCGGATCGTGGTGAACGCCTCGGGCATACCCGTTGATTTGATGGTCCCCGAGGGTCTCGCCGGAGCCGGTGGTCCTACCGCTCGGGGAGCGCGCGCCGCCGCACAGCAAGCGCGCTATGCGGCGAGCTCGCGGTCTCGAGGCGACCGTCGTCGACAACACCACCGAGATCATCAAGGCTCTTGACCCGGTGGATGGCCGATCGTTCGAAGCACGAGTTGCCGGCCCGGCTGCACTCCTCGTGACGAAGACCTACAAGATCGCCGAACGTATGGAGACGCGCCGAAGAGGGACTCGGACAGCCGGAAACGGTCGCGCTTTCAACATCATTATTGGCCGCGGATCTGATCAGCGGCCTGAGGACGCGATGAGGTCGGCCTGTTGGGCGCGGCGGCCTATCGACTGAGCTGGTGGTCCGCGAGTCGGCTTGAGGTGGTGGGGTGGCCCAGGACCTCGCGCGACAGGAGGGTGGCGCCGGCGATGGCGGCGGGCATCAGGAGGACGGCGCCGAGGGGGATGAGGAAGCAGCAGAAGACGGCGACGCCGAAGCCGAGGGCCAGGGCCTTGTTCTGTTTGAGGACGGCTCGGCGGTGGCGCAGCCGCCGGCCGCGGCGCTGGAAGGGGACGCCGGTGAGTTCGACGGCCAGGAGCCAGCCGCCGACGGCGCCGCCCAGGACCGGGATGACAGTCTGGCCCACCAACGGGACGAAGCCGAGCAGGAACAGGGGGATGCCGACCAGGATGGACAGTCCGATCAGGCGCAGCGAGTCGACCAGGCTGCGGCCCAGCGACGGCCAGAAGCCGACCTCGACCTCGTCCGGCACGCCGCCGAACTGGTCCTCGACCAGCCCGGAGATGCGCTCGTAGAACGGGTCGCCGATGAGCAGGGTGACCGCCGTGAAGCTGAGCACGCCGAGCAGCACCGACACGCCGAGCAGGCCGGCCCCGGCGAGCACCTGCACCAGGTCGCCCCACGTCTCGCCCCAGTCGTCGGCGAACCAGGTGACCGCGTCGGACAGCTCGGGCAGGAAGTCGATCAGGAAGAAGAGCGCGGTGGCGTAGAGCGCGCCCGCGATCACCGCCGGGATCAGGCCGAGCAGCAGCAGCCGGGGGCGGCGCAGCAGGATGCCGAGCCCCCGGGCGAGCAGCCCGGCCCCGATCAGGAAGCGTCGGGCCGCTCCGAGCGGTTTACCCGCGTCAACGTTCACGACCCGGGAGTCTATGACCTGCGGCCCAGCCCCGCCGGTTACGGCGTCGGCGTGCTTTCGCTGGGGATGGCGCTTGGATCACCCGACTCGATCGGTGGGATCGGGATCGAGGTGATCTCGGTCGGGGTCGGGACCGGGGGCTGGTCCAGCGGCGGGAGCTCCGGCTCCGACGACACGACCGGCGGCGGGGCCGATGTGGGTACGGCGGCGGTGGTCGCGCTCGGCACCGCGGTCACCGTGGCCGTGGGGACGGCGGCCGGGGTGACCGAGGACGAGGCCGTGACCGGCGCCGGGCGGCCGGGCCGGGGCGAATACCGGACCGGGGTCATCGGCGTGGTCTGCTCGGGCTTGGGGGCCGAGCCGAGGGCGCCTTCACCGCCGGGGACGCCGATCGCCGCCGGGTGCTTGGCCGGGGCGGCCAGGGACCATCCGACCGTCACCGCGATCGGCAGACCCAGCGCCACGAGTCCGAAAAAAAGTGATTTGGGGGATAACCGCACGGTCTGAACAACAGCCCGATGGCAGCGAAAGGTTACGGCCCAACGAGCAGAACGGGGTTGATCAATACCGGGCACCGCCGGTACTGTCCGCTGGCTCCCCTCTGTCGAGAAGGGAGAGCACCACCCACGGGGGTCCTCATGAAGCTCGCATCTCTCCTATCTTTGACACTTGCCGCCGGCCTCGTCGGGGTGGCCACCCCCGCGTTCGCCGCGGGCGCCGCACCCACCGGCACCTACACCCTCGACAGCACCGGCATCTGGCCCGGGCAGACCGTGACGCTGACCCAGACCGACCTCGCCGACGACGACGTCGAGCCCGGCCTGATCACCCGCACGATCAAGTGGGGCGACGGCGCCACGACGGTCGCGGCGGCCGGCGAGACCACCTGGAAGCACTCCTACACCCGCCTCGGCGAGTCCACGGTCGAGGTGCTCCTGAGCGACGGCGAGGCGTCCGGCCCGGGCACCTTCAGCGCCGGCGCCACAGTCGCGGTGACCGAGGAGTTCGGCACGTACCGGTGGAGCAAGTCCACGGTCTGGACGTACGGCTCCTATCAGAACCTGGCCACCTGGAACGCCAGCAACATCCCGGCCAGGTCGACCGCCACCTGGACCAGCTGGGGCGACAACACCAAGACGCTGCTGCGCCAGGGCACCTCGACCACGGCCGAGCACTGGTACGGGCCGGGCACCTGGACGCCGCAGACCACTCTGAAGAACGCCCAGGGCAAGTCGCAGCCGGTGGCCTCGCCGCCCCTGTCGGTGCTGACCGACGGGACGGCCCCGACGGTCGCGCTGACCTACCCGGGCAGCCCGAACAAGGCGGCCTCGTGGGCGACGATCCGCGGCACGGCCCACGACAGCCAGTCGGGGGCGGACCTCGCCGCGGTCTGGCTGTGGAAGTACAACACCGCGGGCGTCGAGTACTACTACAACTTCGGCGCCAAGACCTGGGTCCGCTACACCGGTCAGAGCTTGGACAACGTGCCGGAGAGCGTCTGGGGCATGTCGGCCGTCTCCGCCGCCGGCACCTGGTCGGTCCCGGTCAAGGGCCTGACCAAGGGCTGGATCATCGAGCCGCAGTACCAGGCGGCCGACAAGGTCGGCAACTGGAGCGACCTGACCTGGCGTCAGATCACCCTCAACAGCTGAGCGCGGAAGGGGCCCTTTTCTATGCGTTGAGGAAGTGCGAGATGCGCTCACGCAGCTCGCGGCGATTGGTCCAGAGCACGGCGGGCCGGTCGTAGACGTGCAGCTCAGCGTCCGGAAGCAGCTCCGCCACCTGCGAGGCCCAGGCCACCGGGTGCACCTCGTCGCCCTGGCAGCCGATCACCAGGGCCCGGCCGGTGAACTTCCGCAGGGTCGAGGGGTCGGCGACCGCGGGCGCGTGCCACAGCGTCGTCAGCTCGGCGGCCAGGCCGTCGCGCTGCAACTGCTCGACCCGCTGGCGTAGATAGGACCAGCCGGTCGGCGTGTTGCGAACCGACGGGGGCAGCTCGGTCTCGGCGGCCGCCGCGATCGACGCCGCCTCGCCCGACTCCACGGCGGCCAGCAGGCGCTCCACCCGCTCCTCGGCCACCACCGGACGGGTGCCGTCGAGCGACGCCGGCAGGTAGAGCACCACCCGCTCGAACCGGTCGGGGGTCTCGCTCAGCAGCCGGCACAGCGCGGCCGCGCCCATGCTGACCCCGAGCGCGCGGGTCGCGCCGGACAGGTCGGCCACCGAGCGCAGGTCGTTCGCCAGGTCGCCGAAGCTCCACGGGCCGGCCGGCGCCTCGGACCGCCCGTGGCCACGGAAGTGGAAGAAGACCCGGCGGCCGGCGACCGCGCTGCCCAGCGGGCGGGTGCCCGAGATGTCACCGCCCAGCCCGTGCCCGAACACGGTCACCGGGTCACCGACGCCGGTGGTCAGCATCTCCAGGCGTACGCCCGAGGGGGTTGACACGATCTCGGTGGGCGGACCGGGCAGCGTGGGCCGCCCGGAACGAGGGCCCGTGGAATCGGCGCGCAACACGCGGGGCCCGCCGTCGGGCGGGGGCGGGCCGAACCGCCTCACCAGAAACCTTTGCCGTCCGACAGGTCCTTGAGGCCGGGGCGCACGTCCAGCAGGTAGATCAGGGCGGCGGCGATGCCGATCAGGCTGAAGATGCCGACCGGGCCGCTGAGCAGCAGGGTCAGCACGATGCAGACGGCCAGGATGGCCGCCCACGCGCCCTTGGGCAGGGTGCCGATGGCCTGGAAACCGTCACCGCGCTGAGTGAGGCAGTGGATCAGCGCGACCGCCTGGACGACCAGCGAAAGGATCAGGACGAGCAGGTTGAGGTAGACGACGACGTCGTCGTAGAAGAGCGGCGCGGAATAGGCCATGAGGAGAAGTCTATGCCGCGGGGCCCGGCTGCTGCCGAGCCCCGCTGATCATGTCGTGTCGCTTTACTTGGCCGAGTCGGTCTTGGGGGCGCGCTTGCGCGGCTTCGGCGTGGCCGGAGCGGACGCGACCTCCTTGGTGGCCTCGGCGGCCTCGAGGACCTTGGGCTCCTCGGTGGTCTCGATGTCGGCGTTGACCACGTCGGCGGCCTCGACGACACCGCTGCCGACGACCCGCTCGCCGCGGGCGACCAGGGCGGTGTACGCCGCGAGGGCGCGGTCCTGGGCGATCTGGGCGAAGGAGGTGGCCACGCTGGCCGCGTTGCCCCGCAGGGCGTCGAAGTCGGTGGTGGCGGCCTTGTCGCGCAGCTCGGCGGCCTTGGTGCCGGCCTGCTCGTTGTAGACGCGCAGCGAGGCGGCGGCGCGCTCGCTCAGCTCGTTGACCACGGCCGGCAGCTTGCGCAGCTGCTGGTAGGCGAGGTCACCGGCGCCGGCGGCGGCGTAGATGGGGGCGGGGAAGCGGGTCTTGGTCTGCTCGGTCATGTCGTCTCCTCGACGGTCGGAGGGGTCTCTTCGGCCGGCTGGTTGCGCAGATTCTCGTTACGGAACGTCTCGTAGATCTGTGACAGCGACTGCTTCTGCGCGATCGTCAGCTCGGGATCGGCCGCGATCGCGGCCAGCACCCCTTGCTGGCCCTCGCTGTCCAGCAGGCCGGCGCGCAGGTACATCGCGGGTGTCGAAACCCGCAGCGCGCTGGCGATCTGCTGCAGCACCTCGGCACTGGGCTTGCGCAGGCCGCGCTCGATCTGGCTCAGGTACGGATTGCTCACGCCCGCCTTGTCGGCGAGCTGGCGGAGCGAAATCTTGGCGGTCTGCCGCATGTCGCGGATGAAACCACCGATGTCCTGGGGCAGGTCCTTGGGTGCGGCCACGCATTCGAAGCTAGCGCGGAGTGCTAGCTATTGCAAGCAAAACGCTAACAATAGCTAGCGTGTCTCACCTCACTGAGCGGACTTCTCCCACCGGTTCCCCGCCGCCCAGCACCAGCTCCTCGATCATCGGGACCGCGACGCCGAGCCGGCGCAGCTCGTCGATCAGGACCGGCGTCCGCGCCCGCATGCCGCCGTCGTCGACCTTGATCGCGACCGCGCCCACACCCGGCACGGCGGCCGCCACCACACCCTCGGCGCCACCCTTGGCCAGCAGGCCCGGCACCGCGCCCATCAGCACGGTGTCATCGGCCCCGGTGCCGGCGACCAGCTCCGGGTGGGCCCGCATCTCATCGGCCACCCGGCGCTCGAAACTCCCGGGCGAACCCTCCACCAGCCGCTGGAACGCGCGGGCGAGCCCGGTCAGCGACACCGCCAGCACGGGCGCGCCGCAGCCGTCCACCCCGGTCGCGGCGACGGTCTCGCCGGTCAGATCGGCCACTGCCTCGGCGATCGCCACCTGCAGCGGATGCTTCGGGTCCAGGTACGTCTCCAGCGGCCAGTCGTTGGCCACGCAGGTCGCCAGCATGCCGGAATGCTTGCCGGAGCAGTTCATCAGCACGCGCTCGGGGCCACCACCCTGGCGCAGCCAGGCGTCCCGGTCCTTCTCGGCCAGCGGCAGCGACGCGGGGCAGCGCAGCGCGTCGACGGTCAGACCGGCGCCGGCCAGGATCTCCCGGACCCGGCGGGCGTGGAACGGCTCACCGAAATGACTGCCGCTGATCAGGGCCAGGTCGGCGCCGTCGCGCGGGACCAGGCCGGCCCGCAGCATGCCGACGGTCTGCATCGGCTTGTTGGACGAACGGGGAAAGATCGGGCTGGTCACGTCGCCGCGGCTCTCGCCACCGAGGACGGCGACCGATCCGTGGTGCACACTCTCGACGAACCCCGAGCGCACCACCTCAGCGATGATCATCGGACGGGGACTCCTAGCAGGGTGCGGGTCTCGGCCGTCGTCAGCGGGGGGCGCTGGGCCAGCTGGGCGAACCCGGCCGCCCGGGCCACGAGCTGCATGTTCGACTCCACGGGGCGCCCCTTGGCGTACGTCACGGTGTCCTCCATCCCCACCCGCAGGTGACCCCCGGCCGAGAGCGAGGCCAGGATGACCGGGATGGCCGTACGGCCGATGCCGGTGGCCGAGAACGTGGTGC
This sequence comes from Actinoplanes sp. NPDC049598, assembly GCF_040675435.1. Classification (NCBI taxonomy): domain Bacteria; kingdom Bacillati; phylum Actinomycetota; class Actinomycetes; order Micromonosporales; family Micromonosporaceae; genus Actinoplanes; species Actinoplanes sp. NPDC049598. Next base: position 514,587 of record NZ_JBFAOX010000003.1, read on the forward strand.
CCGCCGGAAGATCGCGGATGGCCTGCTCGCAGGCGGCCAGCGCGGCCAGCGTGCCCGGCATGCCGCCCGGGACACCCATCACCAGATCGACATGCACGTGACCGCCGAACGGCAGGCCGTGCTGACTGAGCAAGCGCTGCAGCGTGGTGAGCTGGCCCAGGTCGAAGATCTCGTACTCGGGCACGATGCCCCGCTCCTGCATGCGGGTGTGCAGGTCGACGATGAAATCCCAGCGGTTGAGGAAGACGCCGTCGCCGAAGTTGACCGTGCCCATCGTGCACGAGGCCATCTCGGGCCCGGCGTCGAGCACGGCCAGCCGGTCGGACTCCGGGTCGGTCACGGCCCCGCCCGAGGAGAGCTGGACGATCAGGTCGGTCGAGTCGCGCAGGGCCGCCACGGTCGCCCGCAACCGGCCCTGATCGAGGGTCGGCTCGGCGCGGTCGTCACGGATGTGCACGTGGATGATCGAGGCGCCCAGCGCCTCGCACTCCTTGGCGGTCGCCACGAGCTCGTCGAGGGTCACGGGCAGCGCGGGTACGGCTGCCTTGCTGCTCTCGGCGCCGGTCGGAGCGACGGTGATCACGGTACCGGTCATGGCACCGATCCTGCCTCAGGCGGGATCGATCGCGACGGCGGACTCCCCCACCTTGAGCTCGGCGTCGTCGGCGACGTTGCGCTTGAGCACGGCCAGGGCGATCAGGCCCAGCTCGTGGTGGCGGACCGCGGTGCCGACGAAGCCGACCTCGCGGTCGCCGAGGACCACCGGCGTGCCCTGGGCCGGGGGCTGGTCGGTGGCGACGCCGTCGAAGTGCAGCAGCGCCAGGCGGCGCGGCGGACGGCCCAGGTGGTGCACCCGGGCCACCGTCTCCTGGCCGCGGTAGCAGCCCTTGTCGAGGTGGACGGCGGCGGCGACGAGGTCGGCCTCGGCCGGGATGGTCCGGTGGTCGGTCTCCCAGCCCAGCCGCGGGATGCGGTGCTCGACCCGGATCGCCTCGTAGGCCCAGAGGCCGGCCAGCGGCACCCCGAGCTTCTCGATCACCGCGGTCTTCGCTTCCCGCGGCACCAGAAGATCAACCCCGAGGGGTACGCGGCGGGCCAGGCCGCCCTCGTATTCGGCGACCGCGTAGACGCTGGTGGCGTGGCCGGGCACCTCGCCCGCAGCGAATTTCGCGCCCGGGACGGCCGCGACCCTCGGAGCCGCCAGCCCCGGAAAGAGATCGGCCGCGCCGGGGCCCACGAGCGACAGGACGGACACTTCCGATTTGGCATCACGAGGCTCGACACGGGTGAAGAACCGCATCATCTCCAGGTACTTCAGCAGGCCCGTACCCGCGCCCGGCTCCGTGTCGAGCCAGGCGGTTGTCCCGTCCTCGGTGACAAAGGCGTGCTGCTCCACGTGCCCATTGGGCGAGAGCACGAGCAGCTCGCTGCCTTGCCCGGCCGACAGATCCGACAAGTGCTGAGTTGTCAGCGTGTGCAGCCAGGAGGCGCGCTCCTCGCCCGGCACAGCGATCACGTCACGGTTCGAGCGGTCGACCAGGCCCACGGCGGTGGCCAGGGTGCGCTGCTCGCGCATCGGGTCGCCGTAGTGCACCGGCACGCCGGCATCGGCGGACGTGGGGTCGAGATCCTCGGCCATCACCACGGTCATCTCACAGCTCCTTGCAGTCCCCACACACCCCGAAGAGCGAGACGTGGCCGACATCGACCCGGAAATCCCGCTCGGCGAGCAGCCGATCGGTGACCGGCTCCATCACCGACGGGTCTACCTCAGAAATCGACCCGCATCCACGGCAGACCAGGTGAACGTGCTGATCCTCACCCGCCGTGTGGTAGGTCGGCGACCCGTGCGACAGGTGCGTGTGGTTGACCAGCCCAAGCTCTTCCAGCAGCTCAAGCGTCCGGTAGACGGTGGTGATGTTGACGCCGGCGGCCCGCTCACGCACGTGGTTGTGCACCTGCTCGGGTGTGGCGTGACCGAGCTCGTGCACCGCCTCCAGAATGAGCTGGCGCTGCGGGGTGAGCCGCAGGCCTCGTTCCCGGAGCATGGCGGCTAGCGAAGTGGCGGACACGCTACGAGATTACGCCCCCGCCGCCTCGCTCTCTTAGCCGCTTTCTCAGCCGCTTCTGGCGCCGCTTCCTCAGCCGCCGATGCGCAGCAGTCGCGCCGACATGTGCGGGCGCAGGCCGCTGTCGTCCACCGCTTGCTCGTGCGCGTAGAGCAGCGCCGCGTCGACGATGCCGAACAACCGCTGCCCACCGGTCACATGCAGACCCGACGGGACGTACGCCACCGCGTCCGCCTCCATCTCGAGGCGAGTCGTGCCGATGACCTTGCCGACGTAAAGCTCGGCCACGCCGTCAGCCGTGATCATCGTGGCTTCCATCTCGTCGGTGGCCCGGCCCTCGTTGAGCACCGGCCGCCAGAAGCCCGACTCGACGATCCACTCACCAGCCGGCTTCGAGTCATCGTCGAGCAGCCACGCCCGCGACTCCCAGCGCAGGAACGGACGGCCGTCGTGGCTGATCCGCACCTCCTGGGCGAAGTCGTAATCCTCCTCCTGCGGGAAGCCGCCCTGCCCGCGACCACGCCACAGGCCGATGAACGGCAGCAGGCCCAGCAGCGCCGGATGCAGATCAGGGCCGGACCGCAGGTCGTGGGTGTCCTCATAGGGATACCTCTCGACGGGCGGGGCGTTCAGCCAAGGGGGTGGGCCCAACGGATTTTCGCTCACCAACGCCCCCTAGCAACACGCATCGCCAAATAGCCGAAACCACCGGCCAGGCCGCCCAGACCGGCGACCAGCAGACTCACGAACCCGATTTCCGTAACCATGACCGGCCCATCCTATGCTGGCGCTCATGGCACGCTTGCTGGTCGTCAAGGCAACCGCCGGGGCCGACGCCCCCGAGCGCTGTTCGCAGGCTTTCACCGTGGCGAGCACGGCCGCCGCGTCCGGGGTGGACGTGTCGTTCTGGCTGACCGGCGAGTCGGCCTGGTTCGCCCTGCCCGGCAAGGCGGCGGAATTCGAACTGCCGCACGCCGCCCCCCTGCCCGACCTGATCGACCTGCTGCTGGCCAGCGGCAAGATCACCCTCTGCACCCAGTGCGCCGCCCGCCGCGACATCACCCCCGCCGACGTCCTACCCGGCATCCGCATCGCCGGCGCCGCCGTCTTCGTGGAAGAGATCATGCAAGAAGGCGCCCAGGCCCTCGTCTACTAGGCGCAGCCGGTGGTGACGCTGATGCGCAGCAGCTTCCCGTCGTTGCCGTCGGGCACCACGACAAGCGAGTCCTCGCCGAACCGGTAGGCCCGGACCGATTTGTCGGCTCGGATGACCTCGGCGCCGTTGCTGACCGTGGCCAGCGCCGTCGCCAAATCCTTGGCCATTGGCACCCCCGCCGCGACGTAGGTCGCCGTGACGGATTTATCCGGACAGGGAGCGGCGAAGGTCTCCGGAGTGTCGCCGCGGCCGAGCGCGTCGACAGCCCGTTGGAAGATCGCCGGGGCCGGGGCGGCGGCGGGATCCGAGCGGTCGAGGTCGTCCGAGTGCGGGCGGCAACCGGTGGTCAGGCGCAAGGTCAGCACCTGGGCGGTCGATTCGGCGACGCCGTCGACGGCGATGAAGTTGCCGGCGTCGGCGTGGAACGACAGTCGCGTGCCGCCGCGGCCTTCACCCAGCTCCGTCTCGAAGGCCTTGGGCAGGGCGTTGCGGATCTGCTCCATCGCGGTGCGCATCTCGCCCTGCGGCACGTAGACGGTGACGTCGCGGGCGCCGGCCACGCCGTCGCGGACCGGGGTGACCCGGCAGCCGTCGGCCAGCTCCAACTCGCCCAGAACCACCGCCCGGCCCGGCCCGTCGGCGGCCGCCAGCAAAGTCCCGGCCGCACGCTGGAGATCCGGGACGGCGTGGGCGATGTCCCGCTGCTCGGGCACGCTCGCCCGCTCGTGCCCGACCGACCAGACCGCCAGCACCGCGACCACCACGATCCACACCCCGACCAGCCCGATCAGCCACCACCGCCGCCGCACCGGCTCAGCCGGCGGAAACCCGGACCCGGCCGGCGCCGTCGCCGCCGGGAACCCCGACCCGGCCGGCCGAGAGCCCGGCGCGGCCGGCGGGATGCCGGGACCGGCGTCGGGCAGCGCGGAGCCCCCGCCAGGCGGGGAGCCAGCGCCCGGCGGAGAGCCAGCGCCCGGCGGAGAGCCAGCGCCCGGCGGAGAGCCAGCGCCCGGCGGAGAGCCAGCGCCCGGCGGAGAGCCAGCGCCGGGCGGGGAGCCGGAGGCCGGCGGCGGCAGGTCGGTCATGGGTGGAGCGCCGCGTATTCCGGTGAGGCCAGGAAGCGGTCGACCATCTCGGCCGTGCCCGGCGTGAACGGGCGGCCGGGCACCTGCGCGGCCGGGACGAAGATCATCGCTGCCCCCTCGCCGAGCACCACGTCGGCCTGGGTGGCGGCGGTCGGGGCGTAGAAGTAGTTCTTCACCCGGCCCTCGTCCGGCAGCTCCTGGCGGGCGAAGAGCCGCACCGGCGCCGACGGCCGGATCGACGCCTCCTCCCACAGCTCCCGCGCCGCCGCCTCGGCCGGGGTCTCGCCCTCTTCGACGGAGCCGCCGGGCAGGCCCCAGACGTTCGGGTGGTAGGGCGCCTTGTCGTCGCGCAGCTGCAGCAGGAGGGCGCCGGTGGCGTCGACGACGAAGGTGCAGGCGATGTGGATCATTGTTTGGCCAGCCTCTGCAGGGCGCCGACGGCGACGTCGGTGCGGGTCGTGTACCAGAAGGGGGGCAGCGACTTGCGCAGGAAGGCGCCGTAGCCGCGGGCCGTCTCGAGGCGGGAGTCGAGGACCGCGACCACGCCCTTGTCGCCGGTGGCCCGGATGAGGCGGCCGACGCCCTGGGCCAGCCGGACGGCCGCGATCGGCACGCTGACCGAGGCGAAGCCGGAGCCGCCGTTGGCGTCGACCGCGGCCGAGCGGGCGGCGGCCAGCGGCTCGTCGGGGCGCGGGAACGGCAGCCGGTCGATCACCACGAGCTGGCAGGCGTCGCCCGGCACGTCGACGCCCTGCCAGAGCGACATCACGCCGAACAGGCAGCTCTCCTTCTGCTCGCGGAACTTGCGGACGAGGATCGGCAGCGACTCCTCGCCCTGGAGCAGGATCGGCAGGTCGGTGCGGGCGCGCAGCAGCTCGGCGGCCTGGGTGGCCGCCTTGCGGGAGGAGAACAACCCGAGCGTACGGCCGCCGAGCGCCTCGACCAGCTTGAGCAGCTCCTCGCCGGCCGCGTCGGGCAGGCCGGACATCTGGGGCCGGGGCAGGTGCGCCGCCACGTACAGGATGCCCTGTTTGGGGTAGTCGAAGGGTGAGCCGACGTCGAGTGAGGTCCAGCCGTCGCCCGAGGCGCTCTCGGCGGGAGCGGACGCCGCGACCGGCAGCCCCAGCGAGCGGGCGACCGTGTCGAAGCGGCCGCCGAGCGTCAGGGTGGCCGAGGTGGCGACGACCGTACGGTCCGAGTACAGCCCCTGGGAGAGCGTGCCGGCCACGGACAGCGGGGCCACGACGAGGGCGCGGCGGCCGGAGCCCATGTCGGATTTCTCGACCCAGGCCACGTCGAACGCGTCCTCGGCCAGCAGCCGCTCGGTGGTGTCGCCGAGGTCGTCGAAGGCCGCCTTGGCCTGCTGCTTGCGGACCGGGTCGGAGTCGTCGGACTTGACCTCGCCGATCGCGGTGAGCGCGGCCCGGGTGGCCGCGTCGAGCAGCGTGAGGGCGTGCCGGAGCGGCTGGGGCAGGCCGTTCGTGATCCGGCCGGCCGGGACGTCGGCCAGGCCGACGGTGAGCGCGTCGGCCGCCTCGGCCAGCGACTCGGCGACCGCGGGCGGGATCAGGGTGCGGGCCCGGCGGGCCGAGCGCTCGACCGCGTCGGGTGTCAGCTCGGCCTGGGAGGCGGCCGAGACCCGGTCGGCCAGCTCGTGCGCCTCGTCGATGACGAGCAGTTTGTGCGGCGGGACGATGTGGCGTTCGGCCAGCATGTCGACCGCGAGCAGGCTGTGGTTGGTGACCACGATGTCGGCCTCGCGGGCCCGGGCCCGGGACGCCTCGGCGAAGCACTCCGCGCCGTACGGGCATTTGGCGGCGCCGACGCAGTCGCGGGCCGGCATCGAGACCTGACGCCAGGCGGTGTCGTCGACGCCGGGGTCGAGCTCGTCGCGGTCGCCGGTCTTCGTCTTCTCGGCCCAGGCCTGCAGGCGCTGGATCTGTTTGCCGAGCCGGCCCGCCTCGCCCAGCCACTGGGTGGCCCGCTGCGGCGGCGCGTCGTCGAACAGCGTGTCGGTCGGCGCCTCCTCGTCGGCGTGCTCCATCTTGGCGACGCACAGGTAGTGGTGGCGGCCCTTGAGCACGGCGAAGGTGGGCTTGCGGCCGAGCACCGGCTCGACGGCGGCCGCCAGCCGGGGCAGGTCGTGCTCGACGAGCTGGTTCTGCAGGGCCAGGGTGGCGGTGGAGATCACCACGGGCCCGTCCACCAGCAGCGACGGGGTCAGGTAGGCCAGGCTCTTGCCGGTGCCGGTGCCGGCCTGCACGAGCAGGTGCTCCCGGTCCCGTATGGCCTTGTCGATGGCCGCGACCATGGCCTGCTGGCCGGGGCGGGCGGCTCCGCCGGGGACCGCTCCGACGGCGGCGGCAAGCAGTTGCTCGGCGGTGGCTTTCTTCTTCGTCGCTGCGGGCACGCGCAGACGGTACCCGCCACCACCGACAGAAGCCGACCACCGTTAGGGTTCTCGCATGCCGAACGAGACGGTCCGGGTCGTCTACACGAAGTACGACGGTTCGGCCCACCGGGACTATCCGGCCCGCGTGTTCGACGAGGACGACCTCGGTGTCTGGGTGGGCGTCACCCGGGGCACGTCGTCGGTCTACCACGGCCGGCCGAGCGTCGAGCAGATCCCGTTCGTCCTGCTCATCCCTCATCATGCCTGGTGGACGGGGATGTTCAACCCGCCCCCGCGGACCAGCGAGGTCTACTGCGACATCACCACGCCGGCGCGGTGGGAGGGCGACACCGTGCACATCGTCGACCTCGACCTCGACGTGGTGCGCCGGCGTTCGACCGGCGTGGTCGAGCTGCGCGACGAGGACGAGTTCGACGAGCACCGCGCCCTGTTCGGCTACCCCGATGATCTCGTCCGGGAGGCCCGCGCGGCCGCCGACAAGCTGCTGGTGGCGCTGGGCGACGGCACCGAGCCCTTCGCCACCCACTTCCACAAATACCTACAGAAGGTCGCTGACTAACAGCTTCGTGGGGTTCAGCTGCTGGAACATGCCGGTGATGCGGCCGTCGGAGACGGTGAGCCCGAGGGCGGCCCGCATCGGCCGCCCGTCGGCGTAGTGGCCGAAGGCGTAGACCCCGGGCATCCCGTTGACCATCGCCGGCACGAAGGTGGCGTCGGCGCCGAGCCGCTTGCCGTTGAGGATGCCCAGGAAGAAGCGGGCCACGTGGTCGGCCCCGACGACCGGGCGCCGGGCCGTGTTGAACCAGCCGCCGCCGTCGCTGATCGACACCACGTCGGGGGCCAGCACGGCGACCAGGTCGCGGACGTCTCCGCCGTCGACCGCCTCGAGGAAGGCGGCCAGCACGCGTCGTTGCTCGGCCGGGTCGCTGGTGTGCCGTACCTGCCCCTCGGCCACGGCCCGCCGCCCGCGCGAGGCGTGCTGCCGGGCGGCCTCCTCGCTGCTGCCGAGGACCTTGGCCACTTCGCCGTACGGAACCGCGAACGCGTCGTGCAGCACGAGGGCGACCCGCTGCTCGGGGGTCAGCCGCTCGAGCACCACGAGCAGGGCCAGGCCGACCTGGTCGCGCCGCTCGGCCTGTCCGGCCGGGTCGCCGTCGGGGTCGACGAAGAGCTCGGGCAGCCACTGACCCGGATAGGCCTCGCGGGCGACCCGGGCCGACTTGAGCACGTCGAGGCAGAGCCGCCCGGTCACGGTGGTGAGCCAGCCGCGCAAGTCGCGGATGCCCTCATCCGCGTTCTTGGAGTAGCGCAGCCACGCTTCCTGCACCACGTCCTGGGCCTCGGCGGCGCTGCCGAGCATCCGGTAGGCCACCGCGAACAGGTGCGGGCGGTGGGTCTCGAACTCCTCGACGGGCGGCATGGGGGAATTCTGCGCGAGATTGCCCGGCGAGAGGTAGCACATGTGACACAGTGAAAATGCGCATTTCGGACTAATGCTGATTTTGAGCCAGTACAGGATGGTGTGCTGTGAACGACGCCGTGACGATCGCGAGTGGCCTCGCCGGGGTCGCGGCCGTGGCCGGGGCGGTCACGGCCGTGGCGCTGGCCCGCCGGCCCGGCCCGTACCAGGCCGCCGGTCACGCGATCGCCCGCCCGGCCGACCTCGACCCGCTGCCGGTCGTGCTCCGGCACGGCCTGGGCGGTCTCACGGTGCCGGTCACCCCCGGACCGCACGGGGAGCTCTTCCTCGGCCCCGGAGCGCCCCAGCCCGGGCGTACGCTGCGCCGGCTCGTGCTCTCGCCGCTCTTCGCGCGGATCCGCGCCCACGGCGGCCGGCTCGCGCCTCAGCAGCAGGTGCCGTTCCGCCTGGTCGTCGAGTTCACCGGGGCCAACCGCGACGCGGCGGCGCTGCTGCACGCGTACCGCATGCTCGATCAGCAGCTGCGGGACCACTCCGCCCTGCTCAGCCACTACGACCAGGGCGAGCTGGCCCCGGGGGCGGTCACCGTCTCGATCACCGGCATCGTCGACGTGCGGGAGCTGCTCGCCGCGGACCAGGTGCGGTACGCGTTCGCCGAGGGCACGTTCGACGACATCGGCTCCCGGGCGGCGCCGGCCGGGCTGGTCCCGATGATCAGTGAGCCCTGGGGCCGCCGGTTCGGCTGGGACGGCTGCGAGCCGATCTCCGCCGAGGAGCGCCACCTGCTGCACGCGCTGGTCCGGTCGGCCCACGAGGACGGGCGTACGGTCCGGATCTCCGGTCTGCCCGACGGGTCCCGCTCCGCCCGCCGGGCCGTCTGGACCGAGCTCGGCGAGGCCGGCGTGGACGTCATCGCCGACACCGACCAGCGCGGACTCGCCCGGCACCTGCGCCGTCACCCGGTCAGCCGGTGGGTGGCGCGGGAGCCGCTGCCGACCCGCGCCGTCCGGCGCACCTCCCCCCGGCCCACCGCCCCACGTCGTTCCGGCACACCCGTTTAACAGGCGAACGAAAGGTAAACCACGGGAGGCCTTAGCATTCCTGGAGATCCATCCCCAGCTTGCCGATCGAGGTCGCCCCGTGAAGTTTTCATTCCGTCCCGTCGAGGGAGCTTTCTACGAGCTCTTCACGAAGGCGGCCGCCAACCTCGTCAAGGGCACCGAGCTGCTCAACGAGCTGGCTTTGCCCGGTGTCGACGTGCAGTCGGTCAGCGACCGGCTCACCGACGTCGAGCACGACAGCGACCAGATCACCCACGATCTCTACAAGAAGATCAACTCCACCTTCATCACGCCGTTCGACCGCGAGGACATCTACTCGCTCGGCTCCCAGCTCGACGACGTGATGGACCACCTCGAGGCGGTCGGCAACCTCCTCTACCTGTACGGGCTCACGGAGCTGCCCTCGCTTCCGCGGGAGATGCACGAGCTGGTCGACGTCCTCGACCAGCAGGCCAAGATCACCGCTGACGCGATGCCCAAGCTGCGGGCCATGAAGGGCCTCGACGAGTACTGGATCGAGATCAACCGCCTCGAGAACGAGGGCGACCGCTCCTACCGGATGCTGCTGGTCCGGCTCTTCTCCGGCGAGTACGACGCGCTGACCGTCCTGAAGATGAAGGAGGTGGCCGACGAGCTCGAGGCCGCCTGCGACGCCTTCGAGCACGTGGCCAACACCGTCGAGACCATTGCGGTCAAGGAGTCCTAGACCTTGTCGCCCGAGCTCATCGCCGTCCTGGCGGTCATCATCGCCGCGATGGCGTTCGATTACACCAACGGCTTCCACGACGCCGCGAACGCGATCGCGACCAGCATCAGCACCCGCGCCCTGACCCCGCGGATCGCCCTGGCCATGGCCGCGATCGGCAACTTCATCGGCGCCCACCTCGGCGGCGAGGTGGCCAAGACCGTCGGCGAGGGCCTGGTCAAGCTGCCGATCGGGGTGCCCAGCCTCGGCGTGGTCTTCGCCGGGGTGGTCGGCGCGGTCGCCTGGAACCTGATCACCTGGTGGTTCGGCCTGCCCTCCAGCTCCTCCCACGCCCTGTTCGGCGGCCTGGTCGGGGCGACGCTGCTGGCCAGCGACGGCATCGTGCAGTGGGGCAACATCGTCCAGAAGGTGCTCATCCCGATGGTCGCGTCGCCGGTCGTCGGCTTCGTCCTCGGCTTCATCGTGATGATCGCCATCATGTGGATCTTCCGGCGCGGCAACCCGGGCCGGCTCCACCGCGGCTTCCGGGTCGCGCAGACCCTCTCCGCGGCCGCCATGTCGATCGGGCACGGCATCCAGGACGCGGCCAAGACCATGGGCATCGTGGTGCTGGCCCTCTACACGGGTGGCTTCCAGTCCAGCGCGACGCACATCCCCTGGTGGGTCTACATCACCACGGCGACGATGCTGGCCCTGGGCACGTACTCCGGGGGCTGGCGGATCATCCGTACCCTCGGTCGCAAGATCATCGACCTCGGCCCGGCCGAGGGTTTCGCCGCCGAGACGGTGGCCAGCTCGGTCCTCTTCTTCAACGCGTACGTCCTGCACGCCCCCATCTCGACCACCCACACGATCACCTCGGCGATCATGGGCGTGGGCGCCACCAAGCGACTGAACGCGGTCCGCTGGAACGTGGCCGGCAACATCGTCGTCGCCTGGGTGACCACGTTCCCGGCCGCCGGCCTGATCGCCTGCGGCATCTACCTGGCCGTACGCCCGCTGTTCGGCTGACCGCCGAGGTCATCCACCGGGCGGGCCGGCCGTTGCCCGGCTAACCGTCGGCGTCCTCGCCGAGATCCGCCCGGAGCCGGTCGTTGGCCCGCTCCAGGGCGCTCAGCACGATCGCCCGCTCGGCCACCGTGGCCGACCCGATGATCTGGTCGGCCAGGTCGTTCCAGGCGTCCTCGATCCGCGGCACCAGCTTCAGCCCGGCCTCGGTGATCACGATCCGCACCTGCCGCCGGTCCCCCGGCACCGGCTCCCGCCGGAACCACCCGCCGGCCCCCAACCGGGCCAGACTCCGCGTCGCGGTCGGCGGCTCCACCCCGAGCCGCGCCGCCAGCTCGGTCACGGTCATCCCGTCCGGCTCCTGCGCCAGATTCCAGAGCAGCACATCCTGTCCCGGGTGCAGCCCCAGCTCCCCGAGCCGCCTGGCCTTGGCCACCCGATACAGCTGACTCATCCTGTTCAGCGCCGAATTGACGCGCATGACCTCGACGCTCTTCACCATCGAAGGATAGCCAGCTAACGATCTTGCCGCAGCACAACCCAATAGCCGGCTAACGATCCGCTGACGTAAAGCCGATAACTCTTAACCTTGCTCAGACCCCTCAACAAAGAAAGTTTAAGGGCTATCCTTTCTCAGACCAGCCTCCAGCGAGAGGATAAGGACTATGGCCGAGCTTCGTGAGGCCCGCTGGGACCGGTCCTGGGACGCGCCGGCCCGCCGCGACAGGCAGGGCGGCCACTACGCGACCTACATCCCGGACAGGTTGGTGACCCGGCCGGTAGTAGTTGGCCTCGAGTTGGCGCAGACGGCCGCCCGGGTCGAGACGGCCGTTCGTGGGCTCGCCGACGCACCGGGGTCGACGGGTCTTGAAAGCCTGGCACGCTTCCTCCTGCGCTACGAGGCGATCGCGTCCTCCCGGATCGAGGGACTACAGGTCTCCGCGCAGCAGGTGGCTCTGGCCGAACTGGCCACCACAGAAGATGCGCCGATCGCCGGCTTCAACGAGAACGCACGCCTGGTCGCCAACAACATCGTCACTCTGCGGCAAGCGGCGGGCGATCTGGCCTCATACGACCTCATCGGGCCGGAGAACTTCTGCGATCTTCACCGGGCACTGCTCCCCGACCATCCTCAGCAGGGGCTCAGAGACAAACAAAACTGGATCGGCGGCAGTGACTGGCACCCCTTGCAGGCAGATTTCGTCCCTCCGCCGCCCGAGGAGGTCACCGGTCTGGTCGAGGACCTAGCCAACTATCTGAGCGGCGCCATCCACGCTCCGCTCGTCCAAGCCGCCTTGGTGCACGCCCAGTTCGAGACGATCCACCCCTTTGCCGACGGTAACGGGCGGGTCGGCCGGGCCTTGATCCATACCGTTCTGACGCGACGAGGGCTCACCCGCGCCGCTGTTCTACCGGTCAGCCTCGTGCTGCTCACCAGATCGGAGGAGTATGTCGCCGGGCTGACCGCCTACCGCTATATCGGGGCGGCTGACGGCGCGGAGGCCGCCGTTGGTGTGAGTACATGGCTGCAGACATTCCTGCGCGCTGTGGAGGTAGCAGTCGAGCAAGCTCAACAGTTTGTTACCCAGCTCGCCGATCTTCGCCGGCAATGGATTGAAAGTTATCTGGCTCATCGGTTCGACGGCGGCGCGACGCGACAGCCTCGGACCAACTCGGCTGCGATGCGACTGCTGCCCCTGCTTCCCGAAGTCCCAGTCACGACACCCCAGTCGGTACAGCGGCTGCTGGACGTGTCCGCCCCGGCCGCGCGAGCGGCCCTGGAGGAATTGGCCGGCGCCCGCATTCTCAGCCGGAAGGCAGTGGATCGGGGAACGACTGCCTATCTCGCTCGGGAGGTGTTCGACCTGCTCACTTTGACCGAGCGGCAGTTGGCCAGCACGCGCTGGGACACCCGGGAGTCAGCACCGCGACGGCCTGCCCCCGCGCGTCCACAGAGCCGATGAGCATCCTTCAGTAAACGACGCCGATCTGGTCGCGGATGGTGTCCAGGAGGGTCATGACCTCCAGCGTGGTGGCGTGGGGCATGAGGGGGCTTTCCGGCTCGCCGGCCAGGAGGGCGCGCTGGACCTCGGCCGCCTCGAACTGGTAGCCGCTGCCCTCGAAGGGGAAGTCGAAGGTCTCCGGGGCTTGGCCCGCACGGTGCAGCACGAACGAGCGCGGCACGAAGAAGCCGGAGGGCAGCTCGATCCGGCCCTCGGTGCCGGTGATCGTCGCGTTGTTGCGGCTCTCGCCGTTGATGCTGCAGGTGATGGCGGCGACCGCGCCCGGCTCGTAACCGAGCAGCACGCCGGTGTTCTCGTCGACCCGCTCGGGGGTCAGGTGGGCCCACGCCTGCACCGAGGCCGGCGCGCCGAGGATCAGGTGGACCAGGTTGATCGGGTAGACGCCGAGGTCGAGCAGGGCGCCGCCGCCCAGCTTGGGGTTGCGCAGCCGGTGCTCGGCGTCGAACGGCCCCTGCAGGCCGAAGTCGGCGTGGATGGCGCTGACCCAGCCGATCGCGCCCTCCTCCACCAGTTCGCTGATCTTGCGGATGGCCGGGTTGAGGCGCATCCACATGGCCTCCATGAGGAAGACGCCCTTCTCCCGGGCCGCCTGGATCACCTCGGCCGCGGTCAGCAGGTCGAGCGTGATCGGCTTCTCGACCAGGACGTGCTTGCCGGCCTCGATGCAGAGCAGCGCCGCCTCGGCGTGGAAGGCGTGCGGGGTGGCGATGTAGACGACGTCGACGTCGGGGTCGGCGGCGAGGTCGGCGTACGAGCCGTGGGCGCGGGCGAAGCCGTACCGCTCGGCGAACGCGGTGGCGGTCTCCGCCGAGCGCGATCCGACGGCGGCGAGCTCGGCCCCGGGCACGAGCGGCAGGTCGGCGGCGAACGTGGCGGCGATCCCGCCGGGGCCCAGGATGCCCCAGCGAACCTTCTGTGCGGTCATGATCCTTACGCTATCCTTCGGACCCCTTCCGGTGTGAGGATCGAATGGTGACCGACTCGACACCGTTCAGCCTTCCCCCGGCCATGGTCAAGAGGGCGCGCGAGTTCCGCGGCACTCCCGCTCCCGTCCGCGACGCCGCCACCGTCGTGCTTCTGCGCCCTTCGGGCGGTTCCTTCGAGCTGTACGCGTTGAAGCGCGCCACGACGATGTCCTTCGGCGGCCTCTACGCGTTCCCGGGCGGCGGCGTGGATCCGTCGGACCGCCCGGAGACGATTCGGGACGACTGGTCGGAGCTGCTCGGCGTGCCCGGCGAGCGGGCCCGGGCGGTCGTCGGCGCCGCCGCCCGTGAGCTGTTCGAGGAGGCCGGCGTTCTGCTGGCCGGACCGGCCGGGCAGCCCGGCCGCACGGTCGGCGACGTGGGCGCCGGCGCCTGGGAGGCTGAGCGGGCGGCCCTGGCGGCGCGCGAGCTGACGTTGACCGAGCTGCTGGGCCGGCACGGGCTGCGCCTGCGTGACGATCTGCTGCTCCCGTGGGCCCGCTGGATCACCCCGGAGTTCGAGCCGAAGCGGTTCGACACCTGGTTCTTCGTGGCTCTGTTGCCGGAGGGGCAGACGGCCCGGGACGTCTCCGGGGAGAGCGACGGCACCACGTGGGTCAGCCCGGCGGCCGCCGACGGCCTGGCCATGCTCCCGCCGACGCGCTCGACCGTGAGCTCTTTACGCCCGTACGGCCGGATTGCCGAAGTCGTCGCGGCCGCGAGTCGCCGCAACGCCGCCATCCCGGTCCGGCCTCGCGTGGAGTTCACCGAAGACGGCGGCGCCCTGCTGCACATTCCTTGAGCAGCAGGGCGCCTTCGCTTCATACGGAAAGACTCAGCCGAAGCGGCCGGTGATGTAGTCCTCGGTCTTCTTCTCCGACGGGTTGCTGAAGATCTTCTGCGTGTCGTCGTACTCGATCAGGCGGCCGGGGTCGCCCGTCTTGTCGATCGAGAAGAAGCCGGTCTTGTCGCTGACCCGGGCCGCCTGCTGCATGTTGTGCGTGACGATGATGATCGTGAAGCGGTCCTTCAGCTTGAACATCAGGTCCTCGATGGCCAGCGTCGAGATCGGGTCGAGGGCCGAGCACGGCTCGTCCATCAGCACGACCTGGGGCTCCACCGCGATGGTGCGGGCGATGCAGAGACGCTGCTGCTGGCCGCCGGAGAGGCCGGCCCCGGGCCGGTTGAGCCGGTCCTTGACCTCGTTCCAGAGGTTGGCCGACTTGAGCGACTGCTCGGCCGCGTCGTCCAGCACGGACTTCTTCTTGACGCCGTTGAGCTTGAGCCCGGCGACCACGTTCTCGTAGATCGACATGGTCGGGAACGGGTTGGGGCGCTGGAAGACCATGCCGATCAGCCGGCGGACCGCGGTGACGTCCACGTCCGGGTCGTAGATGTTCTGGTCGTCGATGGTGAGCCGGCCCTCGATGCGGGCGTTCGGCAGCACCTCGTGCATGCGGTTGATGGACCGCAGGAACGTCGACTTGCCGCAGCCCGACGGCCCGATCAGGGCGGTGATCGTCTTGGGCTCGACGGTCATCGAGATGCTGTCGATCGCCTTGAAGTTGCCGTAGTACGAGCTGACGTTGCTCGCCTCGATGCGCTTGGCCATGGGGGATACCTCTTATCGGAGACTGGAGCGGCGGGCGAGCAGCTTCGCCGCGATCGTCAGGACGAGTACGAGAGCGACCAGCGTCAGGGCGGCGGTCCAGGCCCGCGCCGGCGCGTAGCGGGAGGCGTCGGCGGCCTGCTGGTAGACGAAGAGCGACAGCGACTGCTGACCACCCGCGAACGGGTCGAAGTTGATCGCGGCGGCGCCGCCCGCGACCAGCAGCACCGGGGCCGTCTCGCCGGCCGCGCGGGCGATCGAGAGCATCACGCCGGTGACGATGCCGGGCAGGGCGGTCGGCAGGACGACCTTGACGATCGTCTTCCACTGCGGCACGCCGAGGGCGTAGGCGCCCTCGCGCAGCGGGCCGGGCACCAGCCGCAGCATCTCCTCGGTGGACCGGACGATCGTCGGCAGCATCAGCACGGTCAGCGCCAGCGAGGCGGCGAAGCCCGAGAATCGCGGCGTCCCGTTGTTGAACCAGGGGCTGACGATCAGCACCCAGAACGACAGGACGAACAGACCGGCCACGATGGACGGGATGCCCGTCATGACGTCGACGAAGAAGCGGACCGTGGTGGCGAACTTGCCCCGGCCGTACTCGACCAGGTAGATCGCGCCGAGCACGCCGAGCGGCACGGCGATCAGGGCCGCGATGCCGACCTGCTCCAGGGTGCCGATGATGGCGTGGTAGGCGCCCCCCTCGGGGTCCCGGGCGCCGATGTTGTTCATCGAGGTGCTGAAGAAGTTGCCGTCCAGACGGGACACGCCCTTGGAGACCAGCGTCCACACCACCGAGGCGAGCGGCAGGATGGCCAGCACGCAGGCGCAGTAGATGGCCGCCTGCCACATGCGGTTGCGCGCGGCGCGGCTGCCCTCGATGCGGCCGGCCACCACCTGAAGACCGATCAGGTAGAACACGACGCCGAGGACGGCGACGAGCACCCAGTTGCCGATGCCGGTGGGGAACACGATCGCCGCGGCGATCGCGAGGGCGGCCACCGCGATGCCGATGTTGTACAGCAGCGGCAGCTTCCGGGTCCGGATGTTGTCCGGCGTCATGACGACGTCGGACGCCTCGTTCTGCAGAAGGGTCATGCCGCACTGTCCCGGAACTCGCGCCGACGGTAGATGATCGCCCGGGCGGCCATGTTGACCACGAGGGTGATCGCGAAGAGCACCAGGCCGGAGGCGATCAGGGCGCCGCGGCCGGTCTCGTTGGCCTCGCCGAAGGCGTTGGCGATGTTGGCGGCGATCGAGTTGCCGCCGTTCTCGATGATGTTGGCCGAGATGTTGAAGACCACACCGAGGGTCAGGGCCAGGGCGATCGTCTCGCCCAGGGCGCGGCCGAGGCCGAGCATCACGGAGGCGATGACGCCGGGCTTGCCGTAGGGCAGGACCGCGGTGCGGACCATCTCCCACTTGGTGGCGCCCAGGGCGAGGGCGGCCTCCTCGTTCATGCTCGGGGTCTGCAGGAAGACCTCGCGGGAGAGCGAGGTGACGATCGGCAGCACCATGATCGCCAGCACCAGGCTGCCGAGCAGGACGGAGCGGCCGAACGGGCCGTCCCCGCCGAAGATCGGGATCCAGCTGAAGTACTTGTTGAGCCACTCGGAGAAGTTGCGGACCGGCTCCATGAAGACGTCGCGGCCCCACAGGCCGAAGACGACACTGGGCACGGCGGCCAGCAGGTCGATCACGAAGCCCAGCGGCGTGGCCAGCCGCTTGGGCGCGTAGTGCGAGAGGAACAGCGCGATGCCCAGGGCGATGGGCACCGCCACGAGCAGGGCGATCACCGAGGTCAGCACGGTGCCGTAGGCCAGCGCCGCGATACCGAACCGGGGCTGCGTCTCGTTCGGGAACCACTGCTTGAAGCTCAGGAAGTTCTCTTTGTCGGCGCTGATGGCCGGCGCGGCCTTGGAGATCAGGAAGACCGCGATGGCCACGATGATGACCAGCACCATCGCGCCCGCGCCCACGGACAGGCCCCGGAAGCCGCTCTCCATTGAGAAGCGCTTCTTCTTGGGGAGGGCGCCACCGCCGCCGAACGGGGGTTCTTCGTAGCTGCTCGGGGATACGCCGGAGCCGGCGGCCCGGGTGTGCTTTGCTGTCACACCCAGGTCGCCGGCGGTGGCGTTCTCCGAGCGGGAGGGGTAGTCACCCATCTGCTCGCTCGCTGTCGTCTCGGAGGGATTTGACTATCTGGTGACGGTCAGGCGATCGAGGCGACGGCGGTCTCGACCTTGGCCCGGATGGTCTCCGGCAGCGGCGCGTAGCCGAGCTCGCCCAGGGCGTTCTGGCCACCGGTGCTGGAGGTGTAGGCGAAGAAGTTCTTCAGCGAGGCGGCCTTGGCGCTGCCCTTGCTGCAGACGATCTCGTAGGTGACGAGAACGATCGGGTACGCGCCGGCGGTGGTGGCGTTGTAGTCGATGCTGAGCTTGAGGTCGTTGCCGGTGCCGGTGATCTTGGCGCCCTCGATGCCCTTGCCGGCGCTGGCGCCGGTCAGCTCGGTGTACTCGCCCGCGCCGTTCTTGATCTTGGCCTTCTGCAGGTCGCTGTTCTCCGCGTAGGAGAGCTCGACGTAGGAGATGGCGCCCGCGGTGCTCTTGACCGCGCTGGCCACACCGTCCGACTTGGCCGCACCGGTGCCGCCCTTGGCCTTCCAGGCCTTGGCGTTGCCGTAGGTCCAGTCCTTCTCGGCGGCCTTGCTCAGGTACTTGGTGAAGTTGTCGGTCGTGCCCGACTCGTCCGAGCGGTGCACGGCGGTGATCGTGGTGTCCGGCAGCTTGGCGCCCGAGTTCTGGGCGGCGATCGCCGGGTCGTTCCACTTGGTGATCTTGCTGTCGAAGATCTTGGCGAGGGTCGGCGCGTCGAGCTGCAGACCGTCGACGCCGTCCACGTTGTAGACGACCGAGATCGGGCCGACGACCATCGGCAGGTTGAGGGCGGCGCCACCGGCGCACTTGGCGTCGGCCTGCGGCTGCTCCTCCTCCTTGAGGGCCGAGTCGGAGCCGGCGAAGTCGGCCGTGCCCGCGATGAAGGCCTGGATGCCGGCGCCCGAGGCGGTCGCCTGGTAGTCGACCTTGGCGTCCGCGCACTGCGACTGGTAGGTCTTGATCCACTCGTCCATGGCGTTCTTCTGCGCCGAGGACCCCTGGGCCGTCAGGCTGCCCGCAACACAGTTGCCGGCAGCAGCCGAAGCGCCGCTGTCACTCGACGGCTCGTTGTTGTCCGAGCCGCACGCCGTAAGCGCGAGCGTCGCAGTCAGAGCAATGCCGGCGATGTAACCGGACCGCTGGAACTTCACAGTTTTCCCTCTCAGGGTGGGGTGCACACCGGCGCGTCGCACCGGCACACCACGAAAACTAAGCAGGGGAGGTAGCCGGTTACCTGGCCATTGGTGAACTGGCGGTGAACAGGTCCACGCCTGAAAATGGCCTTCGCCTGAGGGCGAGTTGTCCGTTCCGTGAACTGAGTGACCAGAGACGGAATTGTCGGATATACCGGGGCGACAGTTACCGCCCCGAGATGCGACCTTGTCTTGTTCGTGACACGTGGGACGGGGCGTCAGTGACGCTGGTAACTCACGTCCGTCTTGTAGATCTCGAAGCCCAGACGGCGGTACAGAGCAACCGCGGCGGCGTTCGACTCGTCCACGTAAAGATTCGACACGGTGAGCCCCTGGGCGGCCAGATGCCGCAGGCCGGCCACGCTCAGCGCGGCCCCCAGGCCCCGCCGGTGCCCGCTCGGGTCGATGCCGAGCACGTAGATCTCGCCCAGCGCCGGATCGTCGCCGGAGGCCGAGTGGACCTTGGTCCAGTGGTAGCCGAGCAGCGTGTCCTCGATGTCCACGGCGAGCAGGAAGCCGGCCGGGTCGAACCACGGCTCGCCCTCGCGCAGCAACAGGTCGTCGAGGGTCCAGCGGCCCTGCTCGGGGTGGTGGGCGAACGCGCGGGCGTTGACCGCCAGCCAGGACTCCTCGTCGGCGCCGGGGCGGAAGCCGCGCACGGTCACACCCGCGGGCAGCGGCACGTCGGGCAGGGGCTCGAGCAGCGAGCGGCGCATCTGCCACAGGACGCGCACACGGTCGAAACCGCTCTTTTCGGCGAAGGCGCGCGCGCCGGCCTCGTCGCCGTGGGCCCAGAACCGCAGCGGGCCGTCACCGGCCGCCGCCAGCAGCGCCGTGCCGTGGCCGCGGCGGCGGTGGGCCGGGTGAACGAAAAGCTCGCCGGACGCGTCCTCGACGAACGCGTAACCGGCGAGCTCATTGTCCTGGTAAGCCAGGTAGTGCCGTTGCGTGGCGGGATCGCCCCCGCCGCGCGCACGGAGAACCACATCCTCGGACAGGGGGTAGACACCGTCGGCTGTCTCCGCGGCCGCGGCCAGCGCGAGAACGCCGGCCGCCTCCGCGGCTGTCAGCCGGTCCGTGGACCGGATCTCCGTCATGCTCGGATCAGACCGGCAGCGAGACGGGCTCGTTGTCCGGCAGCTGGCGGCCCGACGGCGGGGTCACGAACTTGTAGCCCACCTGGCGGACCGTGCCGATCATCGACTCGTACTCCGAGCCGAGCTTGGCCCGCAGGCGCCGCACGTGCACGTCGACCGTGCGGGTGCCGCCGAAGTAGTCGTAACCCCAGACCTCACGCAGCAGCTGGTCGCGGGTGAAGACCCGGCCCGGGTGCTGGGCGAGGAACTTGAGCAGCTCGAACTCCTTGTACGTGAGGTCGAGCGGGCGGCCCTTGAGCTTCGCCGCGTACGTGTCGGGGTCGATGTTGAGCTCGCCCGCGCGGATCGAGCCACCGGCGCCGGCGGTCGCGTTGCTCAGCCGGCCGACCCCGAGCCGCAGCCGGGCCTCGACCTCGGCCGGGCCGGCGCTGGCCAGGATGACGTCGTCGACGCCCCAGTCGGCGTTGAGCGCGATCAGGCCGGCCTCGGTCACGACCGCCATCAGCGGGACGCCGATGCCGGTCGCATGCAGCATGCGGCACGTGGCGCGGGCCTCGGAGAGCTCGGATCGGGCGTCGACCAGGACGGCGTCGGGGCTCGGCCCCGACACCAGGGTGCGAACGTCGCGGGGGGCGGTCCGTACGGAGTGGGGAAGCAGATCCAGCGCGGGCAGCACGGCGGATGGTTCGCCGGCCCGTGCCGTCACCAACAGAAGGATTTCCACACTCACCTCCGTCCTTGCGGCTCGAGGCCGCTCAGGGTGACTCATCGGCGTTACATTTCCCGGCGTCACCGACGGGTGGGCTGGGGCTTACCTTAACCGATCCATCGCCCCGAGCACCTCGATCGTTTGTCCAAGTGATGTAGTGAACGCTCCCAAGGAGGGTTTGTAACAGGGCTTTAACACGGGCCGGGGAATTGGGCGCCGGGCCCGGGTCTGGCACGATCGCTGCGTGTTCCCCTCCATGCCGCAGGACGACCCCTGGGACGCCGACGCGTCGCGTGAGATCGCGCGCTCCGGCGGCAAGCGGCCGCTCTCCGGCGACACCGACCCGGCCGAGCCCACCGAGGACGACGAGTTCGAAGAGATCGAGGTCGTCCCCGTCCGGCGACAGTTGTCGCTGGCCATCGCCGGGTTCGCCGGGCTCCTGGCGGTCGGGCTGATCCTCGGGGCGCAGACCTCGGCCCCGGACGCCCGGCTTCCGTACGCGATCGTCCTGTTCGGCGTCCAGGCTCTCTATCTGATCGCCTGGATCATGGCGCTGCGCCCGCCGGCGGCCGCCGTCACCGCCGGGGTCAGCGCGGTGGTCGCGCTCGTGGCCGACTATCTGGCCGTCACCCGTACGGAACCAGCGCTGCTCCCGCTCGTCTGGGTGCTGCTCGCGGGTTTCGTGGTGGCGTTCGTGGGCCAGTTCGTCCGCGCCGGCGACCGCGCCCGGGCCCGCGACTCGTGGCGGGCGACCCTGGCCATCGTCGGCGGCGTGGTCGCGTACGCGGTCCCGATCCTGCTCACCCGCCAGGAGTCCGGCGCCCAGGCGCTGACCATGTGCGTCACCGCGGCCGGCGTGGCCCTGGTCGTGGCCCGGGCCACCGACGCCGTGCTGCCCAAGCCGCGCATCGCGGCCCAGGTCCCGCGGGGCGCGGCCGGCGTGGTGCTGGGCGCGATGCTCGGCACGCTGGCCGCGGCGGCCCTCGGCAGCGTGCTGGTGCTGCCCTTCACCCCGGCCAAGGGCGCCGTGATCGGCCTGATCTCGGTGGTGGCGGCCCACCTGGTCGACCTGGCGGTCAACTTCGGGCAGGCCGGGCGCCGGCTGGCCGGCGACGCGCCGACCTTCTGGGTCGCCCGGCACATGCAGGGTCCGCTGGGGTCTTTCGCCCTGATCGCCCCGGTGGCGTACGCGGTGACGCACTGGTACCTCGGGTAGCCGTTTCGCGCCGCGGTGGAACGGGGCATGTACCTTTCCGTCGTCGAACGCGTCGGAAGAGCGCTAGGAGGTCCGGTGGCCGAGGTGTACGGGACGCAACAGCGACCCCGCAAACGGCGCGGCCGCCGTCTGCTGATCACGCTCATCGTCTTCCTCGTCCTGATCGGCGTGCTGCTCGTGGTCGCCGACCGGGTCGCCGCGTCGTACGCCGAGCGCATGATCAGCGACCGGGTGGCCGACCAGGTCGCCCAGCAGAAGGCGACCAGCGAGAAGCCCGACGTGACGGTCGAGGGCGTGCCGTTCCTGACCCAGGTCCTGGACGGCAACTACCAGGAGATCCACATCAAGCTGCCCAACTTCTCCGGCCCGGCCGGCAACGGCGGCACGATCAAGACCGATCTCCTGGATGTCCGGGCGACCGACGTGAACGCCCCGCTCGACACCTTGCGCTCCGGCAACGGCGACGTGGTGGCGGGCGCGGTCACGGGCACCGGCACGATCGACTACGCCCAGGTCGCCGAGCTGATCAATCAGCCCGGCCTGAAGCTGGCCGAGCAGAACGGCAAGCTGGTCGGCACCGCGCCCGTCCAGGCCCTGGGCCAGACCTTCAACGTCTCGGGCGCGGCCACGGTGACCGTCAAGGACGACGCCGTGCAGATCCGCTTCTCCGACGTGACCGCCGAGGGCCTGCCGGACGTGCCGCTGGTCAAGAACCTCATCGCCTCCTACGTCCAGAAGCTGGGCGTCGACCTGCGGGTCCCGGCGCTCCCGCTCAACCTGAAGGTGCAGAAGGTCGAGCCGCAGGCCGACGGTCTGCGCTTCACCGCCGGCGCCACCAACGTGTCACTGAGCACGGGCGGGCTGTGACTGTGGTTATGTTCCCGGATGGTGGTCGAGGCTGTTACCGGCACGTGAAGCGCTGGTAGGGTCACTTTTCATGAGCCCCTTGCTCACCAAGAGGCGCGCGGTCGACCTGTGCCGCGTGGCCGCCTGCCTGTGTTGCTCCGTCCTCTGACGGAGCCACTAGTGCTGAGCAAGATGTAGCTCGTTTCATCGGCAGTGGCGCCGTCGCACGACAGCACGAGATCCCTTTTTCTTCTCCACTGGGTCCCGCGCGCGGTGCGACAAGATCTCCGTGCGCTGACTCTCCCCCATCTCCACCGACAGGGAGTGAACCGATGAGTCGCGACACCGCACTCGTCTCGGCCGACTGGGCCGAGCAGAACCTCGACACCCCGGGCATCGTCTTCGTCGAGGTCGACGAAGACACGACCGCCTACGACGGCGGCCACATCCCCGGCGCCATCAAGATCGACTGGAAGAAGGACCTGCAGGACCCGGTCCGCCGCGACTTCGTCAACCAGGAGCAGTTCGGCGCGCTCCTCTCCGAGCGCGGCATCTCCAACGACGACGTCGTGGTGCTCTACGGCGGCAACAACAACTGGTTCGCCGCGTACGCGTACTGGTACTTCAAGCTCTACGGCCACGACCAGGTCAAGCTGCTCGACGGCGGCCGCAAGAAGTGGGAGCTCGACGCCCGGCCGTACACCAAGGACGTGCCGGTCCGCGAGAAGACCACGTACACGGCCCAGGCACCCGACCTGTCGATCCGCGCCTTCCGCGACGAGGTCGTCGAGGCCATCGGCGTGAAGAACCTGGTCGACGTGCGCAGCCCCGACGAGTTCGCCGGCCGCCTGCTCGCCCCGGCCCACCTGCCCCAGGAGCAGTCGCAGCGCGGCGGCCACATCCCGACCGCGATCAGCGTGCCGTGGAGCAAGGCGGCCAACGAGGACGGCACCTTCAAGTCCGACGAGGAGCTCGCCAAGATCTACGGTGAGGCCGGCCTCGACGGCAGCAAGGACACCATCGCCTACTGCCGCATCGGCGAGCGCTCCTCGCACACCTGGTTCGTGCTCAAGGAGCTGCTCGGCCAGCAGAACGTCAAGAACTACGACGGCTCCTGGACCGAGTACGGCTCACTCATCGGCGTCCCGATCGCCCTCGGCGACGAGCCCGGAAAGGCGTGATCACCGTGACTTCACCGTCCGACACCGCGGCCGGCTGCGCCGCCCCCGACCAGTCGGCCCCGCTGCCGGCCGGCGTCGACCTGACCCGCGAGACGGTCATCACCGGTGTCGTCAGCACGGCCGGCGGTGACGCCGTCGGCGGCGCCTACGTGCGGCTGCTCGACGGCACCGGCGAGTTCACGGCCGAGGTCGTCACCTCGCCCGAGGGCTCGTTCCGCTTCTTCGCCGCCCCCGGCTCGTGGACGCTGCGCGCCCTGTCCCGCAGCGGCAACGGCGAGGTCGTCGTCGACGCCACGGTCGGCGTCAACGAGGTCGGCCTGAGCGTCTCGCCCGCCTAGGTTTCACGAGAAAGGGCTCCCCCCAGCGGGGGAGCCCTTTTGTTTACAGGTACAGGCCGGTGCCGTCGGACTCGACCCGGCTGGCCGCCACCGCGTGCACGTCGCGCTCGCGCAACAACACGTACCCCTTGCCGTGCAGCTCGACCTCGGACCGGTCATCAGGGTCGAACAGGACACGGTCACCGACGACTATCGAGCGCACGTTCGGCCCGACCCCGACCGCGGTGGCCCAGGACAGCCGGCGACCCACCGAAGCGGTCGCCGGGATCACGATGCCCGCGGAGGAACGGCGCTCACCCTCACCCCCGTCCTGGCGGACGAGGACGCGATCGTGCAGCATGCGGATGGGCAATCCGCTCTCGGTACGGGTGTCGGTGCTCACGAATGCAGACGGTACGCCTGGTTTTGCCGGTGCTGCCTGCGGGGATCTAGCTGCGTCGGACTACTACGGTGGTGGTTGCGAACAGCAATCGCGAGGGGGTAGGCGGTTGAGCCGCTTGGAGCGTGTCCGGGACAACCTCCGGAAGGCCTATGACTCGGGCCGTGAGTCCGTGCGCCAGGCGCGCGCCCACGACAACACCGCCGAGACCGACACCGAGGTCGAGTTCGAGCCGCCGGCGCCCGAGCCGGAGGACGTGCACTACTCGACCAACAGCCGCGACGACGCCGAGGTACCGCACTCGCTGCGCATCGCCGCCGCCTGGGGCTGGCGCCTGATCGTGGTCGGCCTGGTCGGCTGGGTGCTGCTGCGCTTCATCGGCGTCATCAGCGTGGTCGTCATCCCGCTGTCGATCTCGCTGCTGCTCTCGGCGCTGCTCTCCCCGGCCGTGGCCCTGCTGCGCCGCGCCCTGCCGGCCTCGCTGGCCACGTTCCTGGTGCTGATCTGCGGCCTGGCCGCGGTCGCGGGCACCCTCACCCTGGTGATCAACCAGTTCGTCAACGGGCTGCCCGAGCTGACCAGGAACGCCAGCGAGGGTGTCCGGCAGATCCAGGAATGGCTCAAGACGGGCCCCCTGCACCTCTCCGACGACCAGGTCAACCGGGCCATCGACAACGCGCAGACCTGGGTCAACGCGCACACGGCCCAGCTCACCTCGACCGGCATCTCCACCGCGGCCACCGTCTTCGAGGTGCTGACCGGCATGCTGCTGGTCCTGTTCTCGACGTTCTTCTTCCTCCGCGACGGCCGCAAGATCTGGCGCTTCATCGTCCGGCTCTTCCCGGTCAACGCCCGCTGGTCACTGGCCGACGCCGGCGACGCGTCCTGGTCGACGCTCGGCTCCTACGTGCGGGCCACCGTCCTGGTCGCCTTCATCGACGCCGTCGGCATCGGCATCGCCCTGGTCGTGCTGGACATCCCGTTCCCGTTCCCGCTGGCCGCGCTGGTCTTCCTCGGCGCCTTCATCCCGATCGTCGGGGCCAGCGTCTCCGGCGCCGTGGCCGTGCTGGTCGCCCTGGTCGACCAGGGCTGGGTGATCGCCCTGATCGTGCTCGGCGCCGTCATCCTGGTCCAGCAGGTCGAGGGCCACATCCTCCAGCCCCTGATCATGGGTCGCGCGGTCGCCATCCACCCGCTGGCCGTCATCATCGGCATCGCCTCGGGCGTCGTCCTGGCCGGCATCATCGGCGCCCTGATCGCGGTCCCGCTGATCGCCGTCCTCAACACCGGCATCCGCCGCCTGGCCCGCCGCCGCCCCGAGATCCCACCCGACGCGGTCGTGGTCACCGGGGGCGCCGCCTAAAATCGCTTGGCCGTACGGGCCCTCGCGCTCTACAACTCAGGCAATGAGAGCCGACGATGTAACGCGCGCCGTGTCCCTGGCCATCACCACCCTGACCCCCGCCGACAAACACGACTGGAGCCGCCCGGCCGGCACCCTGACCTGGACCTGCTGGGAAACGGTCGAGCACCTGGCCGACTGCCACTTCGGCTACGCGGCCCAGCTGACCCCGGCTCACCCGTCCACCACCACGTGGGTGAAGTTCGGCTACCGGCAGCCCCGCCCCGAAGGCCCCGCCCTGACCCTCTACGTCGAGCCCGAGGAGGGCGCGGGCGCCCTCCTCGAAGTGCTCGAATCCTCCGCCGGCCTGCTGTCGGCAGTGGTCGCCACCGTCCCACCGGACCGCATGTCGTTCCACAGCTACGGCCCCTCGAACGCCTCCGGCTTCGCCGCCATGGCCGTGGTCGAGGTCCTGACCCACACCCACGACATCGCCCAGGGCCTCGACCTGACCTGGACACCCCCGGCCGACCTGTGCACGGCCGCCCTGCGCCGGTTGTTCCCCTGGGCCCCCACCGACACCGACCCCTGGGAGACCCTCCTGTGGGCCACCGGCCGCGCCGACCTCCCCGGCCAGGAGCACCAGACCTCCTGGAAGTGGGACGGCACGCCCCGGGACCCCGCCTGACACCCGCCCGCCCCACCGACAGGCCGGCAAGCGCGCAGGAGGCCGACCTACCGCAGAGCTGCCACCTAGAGGCGGCCCACGCGCAGAGCTACCAGCCAGAGGCCACCCACATGTAGAGCAGCAGCCCAGAGGCACCCACCGCGCAGAGCAGCCACCCAGAGCCCGCCAGCTACCCCGCGGTGCGCCAGCTACCCCGCGGTCCGCGAGCCACCCCGCGGCCCGCCCACCCAGGGGGACCGCCCGATGCCATTTTCGCCCATCTGGCCAAGATCATGCTGTCGAGAGCCGGGCGGCCTGTGGACAGGCCGCGATTGTGGACAACCCGTCGGCTAAACGGAATTGTGCTCGGCAGTCGGCTGCGGGCAGGACTGAGTCAGCCGGCCCGGCGGTTCACCATTGGCGCTGGGGCTGACCTGTCCGCTTCAGGACTGTGAATGGTCTGGCTTGTCGGCCGAAGGCTCTTGGGCCGGAGGCTCTTGGGCCGGAGGCTGCTCGGTGGGGACGGGCGCGAACGGGGGCGGGCTGGGGTAGCTGTAGGGCGTGCTCGGCGCGGAGGGGACTGCCGGCGGCGGTGAAGTCGGCGGGTTGTGGGCCGGCGACGTGGGATGGCCTGGCTGGTGGGGTGAGGAAGAAGCGGGCTCGCCAAGGGGGTCAGGCGATTCAGGCCGGCCAGATGCGACGGGCTGACTGGACGAATCGGGCTGTCCGGATGCGGCAGGCTGACTAGGTGAACCGGGCTGGCCGGATGGGGCGAGCTGGGCGTCAGGCTGCGGAGCGTAGTACGGCTGGGTGCCATACGGGTGCTGCGTCCCGTAGGCGGGTTGGGCACCGGATGTGGGCTGCTGACCGTAACCGGGCTGAGTGCCATAAGCCGGCTGAGAGCCGTAACCAGGCTGCGTCCCATGGGAGGGCTGCCCGCTGCCGTATCCCGGTGGGGTGCCGTAGCCGCTCTGGCCGCCGCCATAGCCAGGCTGAGACCCATAGCCCGGCGCGGTGCCATAGCCCGGCTGGGACCCATAGCCAGGCTGAGACCCATAGCTAGGCTGAGCACCGTAGCCGGGCTGAGCACCATAGCCACCGCCGTAGGGCAGGCCGGGCTGGGGGCCGTAACCCGGGTAGGACGGCGCGAAGACCGGCTGAGGGGCGGCGATCGGGATCGGCACCACCGGCTCCGAGGGTGGGGCGATGGTGCGGGTGACGCCGTCCGGAAAGCGGATCTGGTAGGACTGGCCGTCCCAGAAGGCCTGCGGGGTGGCCGGGTCGCGGCCGGTGAAGGCGGCGCGGTAGTCGAGGATCTCGGCGAGCAGGCGTTGTTCCTCGGCGGCGGCGCGCTGGAGTTCGGCCGGTTTGCGGTCGAGGCCGCGCTGCATGCCGTCGCGGAGCAGGGCCAGCTGGGTGGCGGTGAACTGGAAGCTGCGCATCGCCTTCTGGCCGGTGGCGCCGGCGACCCGCTTGGCCCACTGGCGGGCCGAGTAGCGGCGGCCGAGGCTGCCGAGCGCGGCCACCTCGGGCGGGGAGAACCAGCCGGTACGGACGTAGAAGGGCAGCACCCGCTCGGTGAGCCGGCCTTCCCAGCTGCGCAGGGCGATGGCGAAGCCGACGACCGCGAAGAAGAACGGCACCATGAAGCCCAAATACCCGTACAGCATGATCAGGGGCTGGGTGAGGCTGACCGACAGCGTGGGCAGCAGGTTGAACGTGCCGTGCAGGATCATCGCCAGGAGCAGGCCGGCGATGGGGGCCAGCCAGCGCACCCGGCGGTCGCCGGAGCGGGCCGCCAGGCCGAGGCCGATGCCGGTCATCGAGCTGAACAGCGGGTGGGCGAAGCCGGTGAACAGGATCCGCACGATGAAGATGGCGAACAGGTTCTGCAGGCCGGTGGCCGGGCCGTACTGCTCGACGCCGGAGGCGTAGCCGTGACCGCCCAGGTAGAGGATGTTCTCGACCATGGCGAAGCCGAGGGCGGACAGCCCGATGTAGACGATGCCGTCGGTGATGCCGGACCATTCGGCGCGGCGGCGCCAGAAGAGCAGGAACGGGCCGAGCGCCTTCATCGACTCCTCGATGAAGGGGGCCACGAGCACGGCGACCAGCGCCTCGGGCAGGCCCCACTTGTCGAACAGGTTGGCCGTCACGGTGTTGACGAACAGGGCGACCGAGGTGGCGATCGCGGCGCCCCAGACGAAGCAGAAGGCCAGGTAGCGGATCGGCTCGGGCTCGTACCGGTCGAGCCAGAGGAAGGCCGAGACCAGCAGCGGCACCGGCAGCACGGCGGCCGCGAGACCGACCAGCAGGCTGGTCACACCGATGTTGAAGCCCAGGTAGAGCAGCAGGCCGATCGCGCCGGCGAGCAGGAACGCGACGACACCGGCGATGGGCAGCCAGCGTCGCCAGCCCGTCCGGGGCTTACCCGAGGTCACCACGGGCAGGTCGGGGGGCACCGGGGCGCCCGGCGAAACGTCGGCCATGCCCGCCAGCGTAGTCACCCGGTCGACGGACGACCGCCCCGAGGACGATCAAGATCGGGGTGTACGCCGTTTGGCCGAGCGCGGTCGCAGGTGCCAGCCGACGGCGCGGCGGACCAGCCGGGGCGCTTCCGCGTAGTCGACGCCGCTGGCCCGCAGCAGGTCGGTGGCGGCGGTGCGGATCTGGGCCACGATGACGCCGCCGGAGAAGCCCACACCCTGCTCGTACGCTCGTCCGCACTCGGTCGCCGCCCGCAGCGCCCGCTCCCGGGCCGCGACCGGTTCGACGCCCTTGGCCCACTCCTGCTTGAGCAGCTCGACCGCGTCGCCCAGCAGCCGCACCGAGACCGGCAGGACGTCCGGGATCGTCTCGTCGTCGCCCAGCGCCGTGTCGACCCGCCGGCTCAGCACGCGGATGTTGCGCAGCATGTAGGTGATCTGGTCGGCCCCGTCGACGTAGAGGGCCAGCGCGCCCCGGTTGCGCCACCGGGCCGGCGCGAACGCCACGTTCTCCCGGGCCGCTGCCACCGCCGCCGAGAACGCCGCGAACGTCCCCTCGGCCGCCCGCAGCCCGGCCAGCGCGTCGCGTACCTCGTCCCGGTCCCGTTCGCTCAGGCCGGCCGCCACCCGGTGCAGCCCGTCGGCCAGGGCCTGCAGCGCCGGGTCGGCCGCCCGCCGGACCACGCTGAGCGGGTTCAGCGGCAGCAGCAGCGTCATCACGATCAGCCCGATGCCGCCGCCCACCAGCGCGTCGAGGAACCTGGTCCAGGGCAGCCCGGTGCTCGAGGTCAGGGTGGCCACCAGCACCGCCGACGAGGCCGACTGGACGACCAGCGGGGTGCCGCCGCCGACCGCGGTCGCGACGAGCACGGCCAGCACCACGATCAGGCCGATCTGCCACGGGCCGCTGCCGATCAGCAGGATCAGCGCGTCCCCGATGCCGATCCCGATGGCCACGCCGAGGACCAGCTCGGTGGTGCGTTTCACGCGCTGGCCGACCGACGAGGCGAGCGTGATGACGGCGGCGATGGGCGCGAAGAACGGCGCCGGCCGCCCGATCAGGTCGTGCGCGACGAACCAGGCGAGCCCGGCCGCCACCCCGGCCTGCACGGCGAGGGCCAGCCCGCCGCGGACCCGGCGCAGACCGGCCCGGAAGCCGGTGCGCGACCGGTCACCCGCCTTGGCCAGGTGGCCGGAGAAGCTGGACGTCACCTTCATGACCTTAGGGCTTATCTGGTGGATCAGGCGCGACCTGGGCCACGCCGCAGCCCCGCGTGATCCACCAGATAAGCCCTACAGGCAGGCGTGCCAGGATGGGCGGCGTGGAAGATCTGGTGGAACGGTTCCGGGTGGCGGCGCGGGCGGCCGGGGCGACGGTGGCCGACGACGACCTGGACGCGGCCGGCGGCTACCTGCTGACCCGCTGGTCCGAGCCGCAGCGGCAATATCACACCGTGGCGCACCTGACGGCCGTACTGGACGTCATCGACCTTCATGCCGCTCTGGCGGCTCACCCGGAGCGGGTGCGGCTGGCGGCCTGGATGCACGACGCCGTCTACGACCCGCGGGCGCTGGGTGACGCCAACGAGCGGGACAGCGCCGAGTTCGCCGAGGGCCTGCTGGTGACGCTGGGCGTGCCCGAGGCGACCGCGACCGAGGTGGCGCGGCTGGTCGGGCTGACCGCCGGGCACGCCACCGAGGAGGACGACCCGGACGGCGAGCTGCTCTGCGACGCCGACCTGGCCGTGCTGGCCGGCGACGACGAGCAGTACGCGGCGTACACCGCGGCCATCCGCCGGGAGTACGCGCACGTGAGCGACGACGCGTTCAAGGACGGCCGGGCCCAGGTCCTCAAGGCCCTGCTCGAGCTGCCGTCGATCTACCGGTTGGCCCCGCTGCGCGAGCAGTGGGAGGCCCGGGCCCGGGCCAACCTCGAGCGGGAGCTCAACGCATAAGGTGCTTCGGCCGGCGCAGACCGGCCGTCCGCAACCGCGCGGCCAGCTCGCGTGAGGGCAGCAGCGTCGCGCCGAGCCAGACCGCGCTGCGGAAGCGCGTCTCCGGGATGTCGTAGTGATCCCGGTCGAAGGCCCGGCGCGGCGCTCCCAGCATCTCGGCGAACACGTGCAGCTCCTCGTACGAGAGGTCGCTCACCAGATGTGACCAGAGCCGCCCCCGGGCCGGCCAGAGCGGCTCGTCGACGAGGATCAAAGGTCGATCTGGAGCAGGTCGACCCCGCGGTCGGCGGCGAAGCCGCGCACGTCCGGCGAGCCGACCCGGGCCGCGTCGGCGGTCGCGTCGTCGGGCATCGTCTGCGACTGCCGCTCGGCCGCCACCCGGGCCAGGTAGTGCTCGGCCTCGCGCTCGCGGACCGCCTTGTCCCAGCCCAGCACGTCGCCCATGATCTGCGCCGCGTGCTCGGCCGACTCGGTGCCGCGGTGCGAGGTCTCGATGGAGATGCGGGTGCGGCGGGTGAGCACGTCGTCCACGTGCAGCGCGCCCTCGGCCAGGGCCGCGTAGGCCACCTCGACGGCGAGATACTCGGGGGCGCCACGCAGCGGGACGGCCAGCCGCGGGTCGGCTTTCATCATGGCGAGCAGGTGGATGCTCAGCGTTCCGTACCGCTCCAGCAGGTGCTCGACCACGCCGGCGGGCACGCCGTGGCGGCGGGCCAGGTCGTGCCGGTCGCGCCAGGCGGCCGCGTAACCGTCGGCCCCGAGCAGCGGAAGGTCGGCCGTCGAGGACGCGCGGGCCGACCCGCCGAGCCGGCGGACCGCCCGGTCGATGACGTCGGCCGCCATCACCCGGTACGTCGTGTACTTGCCACCGGCCACGAGCAACAACCCGAGCATCGGCTCGATCACCGCGTGCTCGCGGGACAGCTTCGACGTCGACTCGGCCTCACCGGAGAGCAGGGGGCGCAGACCCGCGTACACGCCCTCGATGTCGTCGGTGGTCAGCGGGCGGTCGAGCACCGTGTTGACCTGGTCGAGGATGTAGCGGATGTCCCGGGCCGAGGCGGCCGGGTGGGACCGGTCGAGCTTCCAGTCGGTGTCGGTGGTGCCGATGATCCAGTGGCCGCCCCACGGAATGACGAACAGCACCGAGGTCGGCGTGCGCAGGATCAGGCCGGCCTCGCCGGTGATGGCCGAGCGCGGCACGACCAGGTGGACGCCCTTGGAGGCGCGGACCCGCAGGCCGGGGCGGAGGCCGACGTCGCTGAGCATCTGCGACATGTCGTCGCTCCACACGCCGGTGGCGGCGACGACCGTCCGGGCCCGGACCTCGAACTCGGGCTCGTCGGGCGCCTCCAGGTCGCGGACCCGCACGCCGACCACCTCGCGGGCCTCGCGCAGGAAGCCGACCACCCGGGCGCTGGTCACCACGGCCGCGCCCAGGCTGGCCGCCGTACGGGCCAGGGTGACCACCAGGCGGGCGTCGTCCACCTGGCCGTCGTAGTAGCGGATGGCGCCGCTGATCGTGTCGGCCCGCAGGCTCGGGAACAGGCGGCGGGCGCCGTCGCGGGTCAAATGCCGGTGCAGCGGCATGCCCCGGCCGGTGCCGAAAAGCCCGGCGAAGACGTCGTACGCGGCCACGCCGAGCCCGTAGTAGGCCCGCCGCCCGACCCGGGCCGCCGGGTTGCCGGCCGGCAGCGGCACCATGATCGGCACCGGGCGGACCAGGTGCGGCGCGAGCCGGGTGGAGAGCAGGCCACGCTCGGTCAGAGCCTCGTGCACCAGGTGCAGCTCGAGCTGCTCGAGATAGCGCAGCCCGCCGTGGATCAGCTTGCTGGACCGGCTGGACGTGCCGGCCGCGAGGTCGCGGGCCTCGACCAGGGCCACCTTGAGCCCGCGGGAGGCCGCGTCCAGGGCGGCGCCGGCGCCGGTGACTCCGCCCCCGACGACGAGGACGTCGAACTGCTCGTCACGCAGACGCCGCAGATCGGCGACGCGACGGATCGGTGAGAGCCGGCCGGCCGTGTAGCGAGAGACGGAGGGATCGCGCACCCGTCCCACGTTAGCGCTCGCTCCTGAATTGGCTCCTCGCTGCACCTGAACCGCACTTGGCAATTCCTAGCTTCATCTAAGGCCGGACCGCAGGAGTCCGACGCCGCCGGATGACGACGGGGACCCGCATGCACCGAGCCGTTCTGCGTTCCAGGCCGTACCGAGCACTGGTTCTCGTGGTTGTCGTCGCCGTGGCCCTGACGGCCGCGGTGACGTTGATCGGCGGTAAGGCCGACGCCGCGATCACGACCGGCTTCACCGCCCGGTTCTCGGCCAACGTGAACGGCGCGATCCTGCTGCGGGGCAACACCAACATGCTCTGCCCGGTGTCCACGGCCTGCACGGCCGCGCAGGCCGGGACGGGCGCCACCAAGGGTGAGCTGAACAACAACAACTACGTCATGGCGTACGCCGACGCGGACAGCGACCCGGCGACCTTCAACGTCAGCACCACCAAGATCACGCTGCCCTCCGGCGGCAGCAAGGTGCTGTTCGCCGGCCTGTACTGGGGCGCCGACACCAGCCCCGGCAACAGCGGCAACCCGGCCACGACACCCGCCGACCGGGACAAGGTCCTGTTCCGCACGCCGGCCGGCGCGGCCTGGCAGGCGGTGACCGCGACCAAGGTCTTCACCAACCCGACGAACTCGGCCTACCAGGGCTTCGCCGACGTCACACCGCTGGTCTCCGGGGCCGGTGACGGCGATTTCTCGGTGGCCAACATCCAGGCCGGAACGGGCAAGGACCGGTACGCCGGCTGGTCGCTCGTGATCGCGTACCAGAACCCCACCGTGGCCATGCACAGCCTGCGCGTGTTCGACGGCTTCGGCGTGGTGACCAGCAACGACACCAGCGTGAACATCCCGGTCACCGGCTTCCAGACGCCGGACAACGGCACCGTCAACGCCAAGATCGGCACGGTCGTCTACGAGGGCGACCTCGGTCTCGAGGGCGACACCCTCCAGCTGAACAGCACGTCGGTCAGCGACGCCGCCAACCCGGCCACCAACTTCTTCAACAGCACCGAGAGCGAGAACGGCACGCTGCTCAACGCCGACCGCGACCCGGGCAACCGCAACCTCATGGGCGTCGACATCGACCAGTTCGACGCGAGCGGCATGCTGGCCAACAAGGCCAAGACGGCCCAGCTCACGCTGACCACCGGCGGCGAGACGTTCTACCCGGGCGTGGTCACCTTCACCACCGACCTGTTCGCCCCCGACCTGGTCTCGACGGTCAAGGGCACCGACACCAACGCCGGCGACCTGCTGCCCGGCGACGTGGTCGAGTACAAGATCGAGGTCAAGAACAACGGCAGCGACACCGCCGACAACACTGTCATCAGCAACGCGATCCCGACCCACACGACCTACGTGCCCGGCTCGATGACGGTCGCGGGCAACTCGGTCGCCGACCCGAGCGGTGGCACGCCCACCTGGAACCTCGGCTCGATCGCGGGCGGCGCCTCGACCTGGGTCACCTTCCGGGTCAAGGTCGACAACGACACCCCGGCCGGCTACGCGGTCACCGACGTGGCCAACTCGGCCTTCACGGCCAACTTCACCGGCATGGCCGTCAGCGGCGTGGCCGCCACCGACACCATGGTCGTCCAGCAGCCGCACGCCGACCTGGCCGCGACGCTGACCGTCTCCCCCACCACCGTGCAGAAGGCGGCCGCGCCGAACGCGGTCACCTACACCGCCGTGGTCGCCAACAAGGGCACCGACCTGGAGCCGGCCGCCACCGCGACGCTGACCCTGCCGGCCGGGGTCACCGCCGGCACCCTGCCGTCGGGCTGTTCCGCCGCCGGTCAGGTCGTCACCTGCCCGGTCGGCGCCCTCGTGGCCAACAGCCAGGCCACCGTGGTCATCTCGGCCTCGGTCGCCGGCACCGCTGCCCGCTCGGCCGTGGCCACGCTCGACGTCTCGGGCACCGGTCTCGACGCCGTCTCCACCAACAACAGCGCCACCGTCACCCTCACCGTCAACACCGCCCCCAAGGCGGTCGCCGACACGGCGAGCACCGCCAACGGCCACCCGGTCTCGATCGACGTGCTCGCCAACGACACCGACACCGAGGACGCGAAGGCCGCGCTCCAGGTCACGCTCGACGTCGCGCCGGTCCACGGCACGGCGGTCGTCGCGGCCGACGGCAGCATCACCTACACGCCGGCCGCGGGCTGGGTCGGCGCCGACACCCTGCGCTACCTCCTGACCGACTCCGACGGCGGCACGGCCACGGCCACGGTCGCCCTGACCGTCACCAACGCGGCCCCGGTGGCCAACGACGACGTGGCCGCCACCCCGGCCGGCACCAAGGCCGACATCTCGCCGCTGGCCAACGACTCCGACCCGGACGGCAACCCGATCCACCTCGCCGCGATCACCCAGCCGCCGGCGGCGGCGGGCACGGTCACGCGCGCGGGCGACGTCGTCACGTACGTCCCGGCCGCCTCCTTCCACGGCACCGCGACCTTCACCTACACGGTCGAGGACAGCCTGGGTGAGCAGAGCACCGGGCAGATCAGCGTCACCGTGGGCAACACCAAGCCGGTGGCTGTGCCGGATCACGCCGACGTCGCGTACGGCAAGACCGTGACCGTCGACGTGGTGGGCAACGACACCGACGCCAACGGCGAGACGCTGACCCTGGACTCGGTGGGCACGCCGGACCACGGCACCGCCACGATCAGCGGCGGCAAGGTCGTCTACGAGGCGCCGGCCGGCTTCTCCGGCGACGCCACCTTCACCTACCAGGTCACCGACGGCACCGACAAGGTGACCGGGACAGTCACCGTCACCGTGGCCAACGCCGCGCCCACGGCCGCGAACGAGACGGTCACCACCCCGTACGGCGCCCCGGTCGACATCGACGTGCTGGCCGACGCCAAGGACCCCAACACCACCGACAAACTGCGGGTCAGCGGCACCACCACGCCGGCCGGCGGCACCGTGGTGGCCGGCGCCGACGGCAAGCTGACCTACACCCCGAACCCGCGCTTCTCCGGCCAGGACACCTTCGACTACACGATCACGGACGACCAGGGCGGCTTCGCCACCGCGACCGTCAAGGTCACCGTGGCCAACGGCGTGCCGGTGGCCAAGCCCGAGTCGGTCACCGTGCCGGCCGGCACCACGGCCGTGATCGACGTGCTGGCCAACGACTCCGACCCGAACGGCGACCCGCTGACCGTCACGGTCGACGTCGCGCCCGGGCACGGCACGGTCGGCGTCGGCGCCGACGGCAAGGTCACCTACAAGCCGGCCGCCGGCTACCGCGGCGGCGACTCGTTCCACTACACGATCACCGACGGCCAGGGCGGCACGGCCGGGGCCACGGTCACGCTCGGTGTGGTCAACACCGCCCCGACGGCGCTGGACGACGCCATCGCGACCGACACCGACACCGTCGTGACCGTGCACCCGCTGGACAACGACTCCGACGAGAACGGTGACAAGATCCAGCTCGACGCGGTCACGGCGCCGGCGCACGGCACGGCCGTGCTGGGCGCGGACGGCACGATCGCGTACACCCCGGCCCCGGGCTTCCAGGGCACGGACACCTTCACCTACTCGATCACCGATGCCTTCGGCAAGACGGCCTCGGCCCTGGTGACGGTCACGGTGCGCAACGCCGCGCCGATCGCGGTCGACGACCAGTTCGTCGTGCACCCCGGCGCCACCACGACGCTGGACCTGCTGGCCAACGACGTCGACCCGAACACCGGTCAGAAGCTCAGCGTCTCCTCGGTGACCCAGCCGGCCAAGGGCGTCGTCACGATCACCGCCGACGGGAAGGTCACCTACCGGCCGAACGCGATGACCAGCGGCACCGACACGTTCACCTACGTGCTCACCGACGACCTGGGCAAGACCGACACGGCCCGGGTCACGCTGACCATCGACGCGGCCCCGGTCGCGGTGGCCGACACCGCCACGACCGTCTCCGGGAAGGCCGTGGACATCGCGGTCACCGGCAACGACACCGACCCCAACTCGTCGGCGCTGACCCTGGTCTCGGCCGGGGCCCCGGCCCACGGCACCGCGACCGTCGTCGACGGCAAGATCCGCTACACGCCCGCCGCCGGCTGGATCGGCACCGACACCTTCACGTACGTCATCAAGGACGCCGCCGGCAGCACCGCGACCGGCACGGTGACCGTCACCGTGGGCAACGCCGCCCCGGTGGCCACCGGCGACGCCGCCGCCGTGCTCACCGGCCACCACGTCGACGTGGACGTGCTGGCCAACGACACCGACGTCAACCCGGGCCAGAAGCTGACCGTGACCGCGGCCGGCACCCCGGCCCACGGCGCCGCGACCATCGTCGACGGCAGGATCCGCTACACGCCGGCGGCCGGCTACACCGGTAAGGACACCTTCACCTACACGATCAGCGACGGCCAGGGCGGCACCGCCCAGGCCACCGTCACCATCACGGTCAGCGACGGCTCCCCGGTCGCGGTGGCCGACCGGCGCACCACCGCCTACCAGGCGAAGGCGACCGTCGCGGTGCTGGCCAACGACCTCGACCCGGCCGGCTCGCTCGCCCTGACCAAGGTGAGCACGCCCGACCACGGCACGGCCACGATCAGCGGCGCCAAGGTCGTCTACACCCCGCCGGCCGGGTTCTCGGGCGTCGCCACGTTCGACTACACGGCCACCGACGGCGACGGCAACGTGACGACCGCGACCGTGACGATCATCGTCGGCACGCCTCCCGTGGTGCCGAACCGGCAGCTCGTCGCCAAGGCGGGCGCCCCGGTCCGGATCGTCATGCCGACCAAGGACGAGGCCGGTGACCCGATCACCGTGCTCTCGATCGGCGCCCCGAAGCACGGCGCGGCCAAGCTCAACCAGGACGGCACCGTGACCTACACGGCGGCGGCCGGCTGGTCGGGCACGGACAGCTTCACCTACCAGGCCGCCGACGCCGCGGGCAACCAGGCCGCGGGCACGATCACCATCACGGTCGCCGGGGTCGACACCAAGCCGGTGGCCCGCAACGACGCGGTCACGATCAACGCGGGCGACTCGGTGGTCATCCACCCGCTCGTCAACGACAAGGACGCCAACCAGGACAAGCTGACCATCACCAAGATCGGCCGGGCCCGGCACGGCTCGGCGGTGCTCAACAAGGACGGCTCGGTCACCTACGCGCCGGACGAGAGCTACGCCGGCGGGGTTGACTCGTTCACCTACACGATCAGCGACGGGCACGGCGGCGTGGCCACCGCGATCGTCACGGTCACGGTGAACGCCGCGGCCGCCGGCGGTGGTGACGACAAGCTCCCGAAGACCGGCCTGGACATCATCTCGATGGTCAGCGCGGGCGGCCTCATCGTCCTGGTCGGCGGGTTCCTGCTGATGGCCGGCCAGACCAACGGCCCCGGCCGGCACCGCCCGGGACGTCACCGGATGTCCTGAGGCATTCGGGCCACGCTGGGCGCATCGCGCGCCTAGCGTGGCCTAAGTGCGTGTAGCGGCCCTTCTCCTCGCGGTCGCCGTCACACTGGCCACACTGGTCACCGGGCGCGCCGACGCGGCGATCTCGACCGCGTTCACCAGCCGGTTCGACGTCAACGCCAACGGCGCGATCATGCTGCGCGGCAATTCGAACATGACCTGCCCGACACTCACGCTGGGTTGCCTCTCGGCCCGCACCGGCAGCGGCGTCACCGGCAACGCGCTCAACAACAACGGCTACCCGATGGTCTACACCGACACCGACGGCGACCTGCTCGGGACGTTCAACGACAGCAGCTCGACCGTCACCCTCCCACCGGGCAGCACGGTGCTCTTCGCAGGCCTCTACTGGGGCGGCCTCACCGCCCTCGGTGCCGGCGGCCTGCCCGCCCCTTCGCCCAATGACAAGAACAAGGTCAGGTTCCGAACGCCCGCGGGCGCGGCCTGGAATCAGATAATCGCCGACGATGTCTACACCTCGACCACCAACACCGCGTACGAGGGCTTCGCCGACGTGACCGCGCAGGTCGCCGGGGCCGGCAACGGCGTGTACTCGGTGGCCAACATCCAGTCCGGGACCGGCACCGGACAGTACGCCGGGTGGGCGCTCGTCATCGCGTACGGCAACGCGGCCGAGGCCCTGCGCAGCCTGCGCGTCTACGACGGCTTCGGCTCGATCACCGACGACGACGTGGACATCCCGGTCACCGGCTTCGAGACCCCGCACACCGGGGTCGTGCACACCGAGGTGGGCGCGGTCGCCTTCGAGGGCGACCTGGGCACGACCGGCGACACCCTCAAGATCGACGGACAGGTGCTGAGCGACACCGCGAATCAGCCCAACAACACCTTCAACAGCACGGTCAGCGAGGACGGCGCGATCGTCGGCGGCCGCGACCCGGGCCACCGCAACCTGCTCGGCGTCGACATCGACCAGTTCGACGCGAGCGGGAAACTCGGGCACGGCGTCACCCAGGCCACGCTGACCATGTCGACCACCGGCGACGCGTACTACCCGGGCGTCATCACCGTCGCCATCGACCTGTACGCCCCGAAGATCACCACCACGATGACCGGGACCGACGTCAACGGGGGCGATCTGCTCCCGGGCGACGAGATCGAATACCGGATCGACGTCCGCAACGAGGGCAGCGACACCGCCGACGGCGTACGCCTGGCCGACGCGATCCCCACCTACACGTCGTACGTCAGCGGCGGCGCCTACTCGGCCGGCGTCGTCACCTTCGACCTCGGCAGCATCCCGTATCTAGGCACGGCCACCGTCACGTTCCGCGTCCGGGTCGCCCTGGACACCCCGGCCCTCTACGCCATCGCCAACCTGGTCAACGTCACCTACACCGGGCGCACCACCAGCGTGAACGTGGCCGCCGTGGGCGGCACCGTGGCCACCACGGTCAAACAGCCCCGGGCCGACCTCGCCGCCGCGCTGACCGTCAGCCCGGCCGACGTGCAGCGCGCGTCGGCCCCGAACGCGGTCATCTACACCGCCACGATCAGCAACCTCGGCCCCGACCTGGAGCCGGCCGCCCGGGCCGAGCTGACCCTGCCGGCCGGGATCACGCCCGGGACGCCGCCGCCCGGCTGCACGATCGCGGGCCAGGTCGTCACCTGCTCGGCCGGCCAGCTCGTCGGCGGCAGCCAGGCCACGATCAGCATCCCGGCCTCGGCCATCTCGGGCACGACGGCCACCCTCCGGGTCTTCGGCAGCGGCCGGGACACCGTGGCGGCCAACGACACCGCCACGGCGACCCTGCGCCAGAACTCGCCACCGGTCGCGGTGCCGGACACGGCCACCACCGCCCACGCCACCCCGGTCACGGTGGCGGTCCGGGACAACGACACGGATCCCGAGGACACGAATCTCACCGTCGCCATCATCAGTCAGCCCGCGCACGGCAGCGCCGTAGTGCTGGCCGACAGCAGGATCCGCTACACCCCCGTCAACGGATGGGCCGGGGCCGACGCGTTTCCGTACCAGGTCTCGGACGGACACGGCGGCACCGCGACCGGGACGGTCACCGTGACCACAGCCAACGCGCCACCGGTGGCCAACACCGACGTCACCAATACCCCGCCCAGCACGCCGGTCACGCTGGCCGTGCTGGGCAACGACACAGACCCCAACCCCGGCGACACGCTGCACGTCACCGGTCTGGGCACGGTCGTGCCGTCCTGGGCCGGCACCGTCAGCCGCAGCGGCGACCTGGTCAGCTTCGAGCCGTCGTCGCTGTTCGCGGGCCGGGCCGCCTTCACCTACACGGCCGAGGATCCGCACGGGGCGGCGGCGACCGGTCAGGTGTACGTCGACGTGGACAACGCGGCCCCGACCGCGGCGGACGACCTGGACGAGACCCCGTACCTCACCGATGTCCTGGTCGACGTGCTCGCCAACGACCTCGACCCCAACCTCGGCGACACCATCACGATCACCTCGGCCGGCCCGCCCAGCACGGGAACGGCCACCATCGAGCCGGGCGGCATCCGCTACCGGCCACCTCCGGGCTTCTCCGGGGTCGCCACGTTCGGCTACGTCATCGAGGACAACGGGCATCTGTCGTCGAACGCCACGGTGCGGGTGACCGTCGGCAACGCCCCGCCGCACGCGGCCGACCGGACGGCGACCACGGCGTACGGCACGGCCGTGCCGATCGACGTGCTGACCTACGCCACCGACCCCAACCCGGCCGACACGCTCAGGGTCACCGGCACCACCGATCCGCTGCACGGCTCGGTCGCGGGCGAACTGATCTACACCCCGGACCCGGGCTTCTCGGGAACGGACACGTTCCTCTACACGATCGGCGACGGGCACGGCGGCACGGACACGGCCCAGGTCACGGTCACGGTGGCGAACGGGGTGCCGGTGGCCCGGGACGACTCGGTGACCGTACGGACCAACGTGCCCCAGGCCATCGACGTGCTGGCCAACGACGACGAGGACCCCAACGGCACCCCGCTGACCCTCACGGTGAGCGCGGCGCCGGACAACGGCACGGCGGTTGTCTCCTCCCACAAGATCATCTATACGCCGGGCGCCGGTTTCCACGGCACCGACTCCTTCGACTACACGCTCAGCGACGGCCTGGACACCTCGACCGCGACCGTGACCGTCGGGGTGGTCAACTCGCCGCCGGTCGCCCGGCCGGAGTCGGTCGCCACCGACACGGACACCCCGGTGACTGTCGACGTGCTCGCCAACGACGAGGACCCCAACGGGGACGCGCTCCGCCTAGTGGGCTTCACCGCGGCCGCGCACGGCACGGTGGCCCCTTCTTCGGGAGGTCTCGTCTACACGCCGGCCGGCGGCTTCTACGGCATCGACGCCTTCACCTACACCATCGAGGACACCGGCCGGCTGAGCGTCTCGGCCACCGTCACCATCACCGTGCGCAACGCCGCCCCGGTCGCCGAGGACGACAGCTTCACGGTCCGGCCGGCGGTCGACACCGTGCTGAACGTGCTGGCCAACGACCACGACCCGAACACCGGCCAACCGCTGGCCGTGTCCTCGGTCGGCGCGGCTGCGGAGGGAACGGCGGCGCTCGCCCCCGACGGGACGGTGACCTACCGAGCGGACGCCGACTCACCCGGCACCGACACCTTCACCTACGTGCTCACCGACGACTGGGGCCGCACCGACACCGCCACGGTGACCCTCACGGTCGACTGGCCCCCGACGGCCGTGGACGACGAGGCCACGACCTCCTACCGCACGCCGGTGGAGATCGCCGTGCTGGCCAACGACACCGACCCCGAGGGCCGGCCCCTCACCGTCGCGGCGACCGGCCCGACCACGCGCGGCACCGCCACGATCCTGCCCTCCGGTCAGATCCGGTACGTGCCCGCGGCGGGTTACTCCGGGCCGGAGACCTTCACCTACGCCGTACGGGACCCCGCCGGCAACCAGGCCACCGCCCACATCACCGTGACCGTCAGAAGACCCACCCCCGCCCCGGCCCCGACCACCACCACGCCGACCTCGCCCCCGAGCCCGACCTCGACCGCCACCCCGTCCAGCTCTCCCACCGGCCCGCCTAGCTCCCCCACTGGCCTGCCGTCCGACCCCGCCTCGGGCTCGCCTGGCAGCCCTACCCCCGGCTCCCCATCCACGCCGGGTGAGCCCGCCACCCCGTACAAGCCGCTGGTCCCCGACCGCGTGGCCGCCGCCGAGCCCGGCCGCCCCGTCGGCATCCCCCTGCCCGCCACCGACAAGAACGGCCGCCCGGTGCAGGTTCACGCCATCGGCCAGCCCGCCCACGGCACCGCAGTCCTCAACGCCGACGGCACGGTCACCTACACCCCCGCCCCAGGCTTCGCCGGCGTCGACTCGTTCACCTACGAGGTCGTCGACGCGAACGGCAACATCGCCACCGCCACCATCACCGTCACCGTCGGCCAGCCCGACAAGCTCCCGCTCCCCGGCGTCCTGCCCCTACCGGCCACCGGCGACAACATCCTCGCCGTCCTCGCCGGCGGCACCCTCACACTGACCATCGGCAGCGTCCTCTACTGGCTCGGCGCCCCCACCAAGCGCCGCCGCTGACCTGCCCGCGCCGCCGCCCCGCCGCCGCCCCGCCCCCACCAAGCGCCGCCGCTGACCTGCCCGCGCCGCCGCCCCGCCGCCGCCCCGCCGCGCCCGCGC